>NZ_MHZG01000003.1 GCF_001830325.1 Polynucleobacter sp. GWA2_45_21
TGAAGCTGACCCCTTTGAGTTGGATTGGATGTCCAACTTTTGTGGGTCAGTTCACCCTCTTAGGGTTCAAAAAAAGAATATTTTGTGGGGGTTAAAAGGTAAGGGGGTATTAATACCCCCTTTTTGTTGTTTTACTTGATTTTGCCTGCGGCAATCGAGGCTTTGCAATCCATAATGCCGTAATTATGGTATTTGCCCGCATTTTCTTTGCGAATGGATTGGCCGCACTCAGTGAGCGAGTTGCGCAGATTGATTTTAGGGATGTTACTCATGATTAGCTCCTATTTTATTAAAGACTAGTTTTTATTTTGATTTGACCGAGCGTAATTGTGCTCGTCAATAATTTTAATAAATTCTACGATTTTGCCAAAGGGTATCAATAAAGCCTTTAAAATCAAGCCTTACTGTTATAAAGCTTAAAGCCCAAACTATACCCATGACTCTAGTGATTCCCGTAATTCTTTGTGGAGGTTCCGGAACTCGGCTTTGGCCATTATCTCGTTCTGGCTTTCCAAAGCAATTCTTGGTGCTATCGGGTGATGAGTCATCCCAAAGTCTTTTTCAGCAGGCGGTCAATCGCATTCACTCCGTAGGTAATGCCGATATCACACTAGGCAAGACTTTAGTCGTAACCAATGAGGATCATCGATTTTTAGTGCTAGATCAATTGCGAGAGCTAAAGAATGCTACTAAGGATTTTGATGCAACCTTGTTGTTGGAGCCTGTGGGTAGGAATACTGCTCCTGCATTAAGCATGGCCGCTTTTTGCGCAAAGCAACTATCAAGCAATCAAGATCCTATCTTGGTGATTACACCAGCCGATCAAACGATTCAAAATCCAACTGCGTTTACCAAAGCACTGCAAGATTGCATTGCTAGCGTTCAAGCAGGCGAATGTAATATCGCCATTTTGGGTATTACTCCGACAGCACCAGAAACGGGCTATGGGTATATTCAGCGAGCAGGTAGTAAAGATCAACATAATGCCTACGTAGTTGATCGTTTTGTTGAGAAGCCTGATCGTGAGACTGCTAGCTCCTATCTTGCGGACGGAAGTTACTTATGGAATAGCGGTATGTTTGTTCTGAGAGCCAGCACTTGGTTGGCTGCCTTAAAAGAGTTTCGTGCCGATATTTACCAGGCATCCCAAAAAGCTTGGGAGACTAAGTCGGAAGATATTGCGGATGCTATGAGCGGTATCGGATTTATTCGACCAGATAAAGAGGCATTTAAGGCAATTCCAAGTGAGTCGATTGACTATGCAGTTATTGAGAAATGTCCTAAAAGCCAACACAAGATCAAGATGGTAGAGCTCGATGCAGGGTGGAGTGATTTGGGCGCCTGGGATGCCGTTTGGCAGGTTGGCAAGCAAGATCGCGATGGCAATGTTACCAGTGGCGATACCTTGCTGACAAATACTAAAGATTCATTAGTGTATGCAAGCAGTCGCTTGGTAAGTGCAGTTGGTGTTGAAAATCTCATTATTGTCGAAACGGCTGATGCCGTATTAGTAGCCGATAGAAAAAACAGTCAAGATGTTAAAAATATCGTCTCCCAACTTGAATCGCAAAAACGAGAAGAAAAGAATCTCCATCGCAAGGTAGCAAGGCCTTGGGGCTGGTACGACAGCGTTGATGAGGGTGAGCGCTTTAAGGTGAAACGTATTCAGGTAAAGCCAGGAGCAAGTCTTTCTCTACAAATGCACCATCATCGCGCTGAGCACTGGATTGTGGTTAAGGGTGAGGCTGAAATTACCAACGGTGATCAAGTGATTACGCTTAAAGAAAATCAAAGCACCTTTATCCCCCAGGGTCAGACCCATCGCCTTGCTAATCGCGGTACAGAGCCCCTTGAGATTATTGAGGTGCAATCAGGAAACTATTTGGGGGAAGATGATATCGTGCGTTTTGAGGACACCTATGGACGCAGTTAATATCCCAAGATAATTATTCAAGATATAGACATGACAACGACAACAAACACTAAACAAAAAGTCGCCCTCATTACGGGCATTACAGGGCAAGATGGCTCTTATCTAGCCGAGTTTTTGCTGGAAAAGGGCTACATTGTTCATGGCATTAAGCGCCGCGCTTCTTCATTCAATACGGATCGCATAGACCACATCTATCAAGATCCCCATATCGATAATCAAGATTTGATTTTGCATTATGGTGATTTAACTGACACCAGTAACTTAGTGCGCATTATTCAAGAATGTCAGCCTGATGAGATCTATAACTTAGGCGCTCAATCCCATGTGGCTGTATCGTTTGAGTCGCCTGAGTACACTGCTGATGTGGATGCGATTGGCCCACTGCGCATGCTTGAGGCCATTCGTATTTTAGGTCTGGAGAAGAAAACCCGTTTTTATCAAGCATCGACTTCTGAGCTCTATGGCTTGGTACAAGAGATCCCGCAAAAAGAGACTACCCCTTTTTACCCAAGAAGTCCTTATGCGGTAGCTAAGATGTATGCTTACTGGATTACGGTTAATTACCGTGAAGCCTATGGCATATATGCCTGCAATGGCATTTTGTTTAACCATGAATCTAAGCGTCGTGGCGAAACTTTTGTTACTCGTAAGGTTACCCGTGGTTTAGCCAATATCGCTCAAGGCTTAGAGAAGTGTTTGTACATGGGTAACATTGACGCTTTGCGTGACTGGGGTCATGCCAAAGATTATGTCCGTATGCAGTGGTTGATGCTTCAACAAGATACGCCAGAAGATTTTGTAATTGCGACAGGTGTGCAGTTCACCGTTCGTGAATTTATTACCCGCAGTGCAAAACAATTAGGTATCACTCTTAAATTTGAGGGCGTTGCCGAGAATGAAAAAGCAATTGTTGTTGCCATCGAGGGTGATAAAGCTCCCGCTTTAAAAGTGGGTGATGTGATTGTGCAAATCGATCCGCGCTACTATCGACCCACCGAAGTTGAGACTCTCTTGGGCGACCCAGCAAAAGCCAAAGCAAAATTGGGTTGGGTGCCCGAAATTACGCTTGATCAGATGATTGTAGAGATGGTGGCTAATGACTTAGATCAGGCTAAGCAGCATGCATTATTGCTAAAGCATGGCCATAGCGTTTCAGTTGGTAAAGAAAATTAATCATTACTAGCTACTATTTAAGCGAATTAGAAAAGCGAATACGTGAGCAATAATCCTCAGCAAAAGATTTATGTGGCAGGCCACCGCGGTATGGTGGGCTCGGCCATCGTGCGAAATCTTCAATCTCAGGGCTTTAATAATATTGTTACTAAAACACATGCTGAATTAGATCTCACCAATCAAGCTGCCGTAAGAACTTTCTTTGAGCAAGAAAAACCAGCCCAAGTGTATTTGGCAGCTGCAAAGGTGGGGGGTATTTTTGCAAATAATACTTTTCCAGCGGAATTCATCTATCAAAATCTGATGATGGAGGCTAATGTGATCCATCAAGCTTTTGAAAACGGCGTTAAGAGGCTGCTATTTTTAGGTTCTAGTTGTATCTATCCTAAGCTTGCTCCGCAGCCTATGGCTGAAGATGCGCTGTTGACTGGTTTGCTGGAGCCTACCAACGAGCCCTATGCCATAGCTAAGATAGCAGGCATCAAGTTATGCGAGAGTTACAACCGTCAGTATGGGGCCTCGCACGGCATTGACTATCGCTCGGTCATGCCCACCAATTTGTATGGCCCTGGCGATAACTATCACCCTGAAAATAGCCACGTTATTCCAGCATTAATTAGGCGCTTTCATGAAGCCAAAGTGACCAATGCTCCTGAAGTATTGATTTGGGGAACGGGAACACCAAGGCGTGAGTTTCTCTATGTCGATGACATGGCAGCAGCTTCAGTTTTTGTGATGGATTTAGATAAGGCTATTTATGATCAGCATACCCAGCCGATGCAAAGCCATATTAATGTGGGATTTGGTTCTGATGTTACGATTGCCGAATTAGCTCAAGCAGTTTCTAAGGCAGTGGGTTACCGAGGAAAAATAATTACCGATTCAAGTAAGCCTGACGGTGCTCCAAGGAAATTAATGGATTCCTCGCGCATAAATAAGTTGGGCTGGGGGCCAGAGGTAGGTTTAACCGAGGGCCTCACCCTTGCATATGCTGATATGTTAAGGGCGCAAAATTCATGAATATTCTTCTTACTGGTGGCGCGGGTTATATCGGCAGTCATACGGCCGTGGTTCTCTCCGAGGCTGGTCATGAGGTTGTTGTCTTAGATAATTTTTGCAATAGTAAAAAAAGTGTTCTCACTAGTTTGCAGCAGATATTGGGTAAAGAGTTGATCTGCATTGATGGAGATATTAGAAATACACCTCTGGTTATAAAGATATTGAAGGATCATCAAATTAATGCAGTTATTCACTTTGCTGGTCTTAAAGCAGTTGGTGAGTCTGTTCAAATGCCTATTGAGTATTACGCAAATAATGCTCAAGGGACGATTAGTCTTTTAGAGGCAATGAAGTCTACTGGTGTTAAAGCGCTAGTCTTTAGCTCCAGCGCTACCGTTTATGGCGATCCGCAGTATTTACCGATTGATGAAAATCATCCTACTAGCGCCACCAATCCTTATGGGAGAAGCAAGCTGCACATTGAAGAAATGCTTAAGGATGTAGCCATTTCTGATGCAGAGTGGAAAATTATTTGTTTGAGATATTTCAATCCAGTGGGCGCCCATGATTCCGGTCTTATTCGAGAGGATCCTCAAGGAATCCCCAATAATTTAATGCCTTTTATTCTTAAAGTAATTGCAGGCGATTTGCCGGTTCTTAATGTGTACGGCAAAGATTACCCTACGATCGATGGAACTGGGGTGAGGGATTACATTCACGTCATGGATTTGGCCGAGGGCCATCTTGCCGCATTACTGTTTTTAAGCAATCGGTATGGATGGCATGTCATTAACCTGGGTACTGGGGTGGGGCATAGTGTTCTTGAGATGATTCATGCCTCAGAGGAGGGCAGCGGGAAAAAGATTAACTTTCAGTTCGCCCCAAGGCGCCCTGGAGACATTGCAAGTTGTTATGCGGATGTAAAAAAAGCAAATCAAGATTTAGCTTGGGTTGCTACAAGAACGTTACAAGAAATGTGCCTTTATAGGCCGGTAAAGAAATAGTTACTTGCATAAACTAGGCGCATAATTACTTTGAAGACACTAGAACCTTTAATCCGGCTTTACTACTCCTTGAGCAAGAAAAGAAGGATTCAATTAGGGCTTTTGACCCTTTTAATGGTGGTTTGCGCGCTTTCTGAGGTGGCTTCAATTGGCTCCTTATTGCCATTCTTGAGTGTTCTGACTGAGCCAGATTTAGTGTATGCCAATCCTTGGGTTAAGCCCATTATTTCGGCGTTGGAAATTCAGTCGCCAGATCAGATGCTGTTGCCATTTACAGTGTTTTTTTGTGTGGCAACTACAGTTTCTGGGATGTTGCGACTAAGTTTGCTCTACATAAGTTCAAGGCTTACCTATGCAGTAGGCGGTGATCTGAGTGTGAGTATTTATCAAAAAACGCTGATGCAACCTTATGCGGTACACATTTCTAGGAACAGTAGTCAGATAGTAGATGGTGTAACCAACAAAACCATTTCGCTAATTGAGTGTGTTAGATGCTCCATCACAATCATTAGCTCTACTATTCTGCTGGGAATTATTGTTGGCACATTATTCGCTTTTCAGCCCTTAATTACCACTCAGGCCTTTATAGGTTTTGGCGCCATTTACTACCCAATTATTAAATTAACAAGAAAGCGCCTATCGGAAAATGGCGCAAAAATTGCTAAATACTCAAGATTTAGTATTCAGAGTTTGCAGGAAAGTTTGGGGGGTATTCGGGATATTTTGCTCGATGGGAGCCAAAAGTTTTATGTTGATATTTATAAAAACATGGTTATACCTTGGCGTAAATCTCAAGGTCTGAATCAATTTATTAGTGGCAGTCCAAAATTTGCTATTGAATCTCTAGGAATCATTCTCTTTGCATTTATGGCATTTGAGTTGTCAAGCAGTACCAATGGATTAGTGGGCGCTATTCCTATTTTGGGTGTTTTGGCCTTAAGTGCCCAGCGCATGCTACCAGTTCTTCAGCAAATGTTTAGTGCGTGGTCAGATCTTGTTACGCAAAGGCCCTCTCTCCTTGATGCTCTGGAATTGCTTGATCAGCCCTCAATCTGCAACAAAGATAATTTTGGTGAAAGCGAACAACTTCCATTTTCCTCGGAGATTAGACTAAACAAAATATCATTTGGATACTCCAATGATTCCCCTTTAGTGCTCAAGGATGTAAATCTGGAGATTAAAAAGGGTGCTAGGGTCGGTCTAATCGGCACGACTGGCTCAGGAAAAAGTACCTTAGTCGACATTCTGATGGGTCTCTTAATTCCGAGTCAGGGAGAAATAATTGTTGATAGTGTTAGTGTGACATCGCAAAATCTTGCCCAATGGCAACATCGAATTGCACATGTACCGCAATCTATATATCTAACAGATGCAACTATCGCAGAAAATATTGCATTTGGTATCAGCAAGGATCGGATTGATTATGAAAGGGTGGTTTGGGCCGCAAGAGAGGCTCAAATTTCTGCCTCAATCGATCTGATGGATAAAAAATATGAATCTATGGTAGGCGAGCGAGGCGTTAATCTTTCAGGCGGACAAAGGCAAAGAATTGGTATCGCAAGGGCTTTGTATAAAAAAGCAGATGTCATCATTTTGGATGAGGCGACTAGCGCCCTTGATTTGGCAACCGAGAGGGATGTAATGGAAAGCATCAGTAATTTAAATTCTGAGATAACAATTTTAATTATTGCCCATCGAAATTCAGCGCTTAATTGCTGTGATGAGCTCTATAGACTTGAGGGTGGAGTTTTGCAAAAACACACCCTACTTGCTTGATGCAGATCCTAGCTTCTTTAATATTCCTTTTAAGATAAAAGTCAAAATTTTTTATGATCGTTACGGAATTTTATAAAGGACAGGGACTGGGAAATCAGCTTGCTTGTTACATTACCACCCGTACTATTGCCCTAGATAAAGGATTTGAGTTTGGGATGATGCATCCCGAACGATTTAAGGGGCGCGATTTCTTTGAAAATATTGATTATGGATGTGAGGTGACATCGGGAGAGGGGCCAGAGGGTGGGCCACCGACCATTTTACCAAATGGCATCAAGCACTATTATCGAGAGAAAGAGTGCAAGGACCCACAAAGTGGCTCTGACGTAAGGTGGTATGACCCCGATCTCATCAATATTGCTGATGGTACAAAAGTTGATGGATTGCTACAAGGTGAGCAATATTTTTTACACAGACGCAATGAAATTAAGCATTGGTTGAAGGTGAAGAGTGAGTATGACTGTTATGACTATGCAGATGAGAACACCTGCATTATTAATTTTAGAGGGGGAGAATATTCTAGGGTTCCAGAGTTTTTTTTGATTAAAAGTTATTGGAATAACGCAATCAAAAAAATGCTAGAGATAAATAGATTCTTTCGTTTTATTGTTATCACTGATGATGTTTTGACTGCAAAAAAAGTTTTTCCAAACTATGCTGTATTTCACTTTAGTATTGGAAAAGATTTTTCAATTATTAAAAATGCACATTATTTAATTTTGTCAAACTCTAGTTTTGGCTGGTTTCCTGCGTGGTTGAATGAAAATCTAAAATTTTGTATTGCTCCAAAATATTGGGCTCGTCATAATCATTCGGATGGCTACTGGAGCCTGGGATATAACATCACTTCAGGGTGGCACTACTTAGACCGAAATGGAATGCTTTTTGGCTATGAGGAGTGTTTGACAGAGTTGCAAGAATATAAAAGGAATCATATGAGTCGACGCGAAGAAATCGTTGCTCCTGAAAAAAACAACAATAAAGACGTCTATTCCTTATTGAGAGGTTTATCTCCTGTTTGGCTCAAAAAGTTTGTGAGAGAGAGTAGGGGTTTAATTCAGCATATTTTTAATCTTTTTATGCATCCATTCAATTTGTATCAAGAGCATAAAGGACGAAAAAAATGGGTTACAAATTTAGAGTTGCTTGAATATAAAAAGACTATAAAAGTTTATGATGTTTTTTATTTTTTCAATGAGCTTGACTTACTTGAAATTCGATTAAACATACTAGATCCATTTGTCGACTATTTTGTCTTGGTTGAATTCTCAACAACTTTTGGCGGCGTTTCAAAAGAATCTCACTATAAAAATAACTTTGAAAGATTCTCTAAATGGAATCATAAAATCATCTATTACTTAGTTGAGGACTACTTAGCTGACAAAGAATTACTGAGCTTAGCCGCGACAAATTCTAATATTGGGGATGGCGGAGAGCATTGGGTCAGAGAATTTTGTCTCAAAGAGAGCGCAAAAAAGGCCCTGGTTAATTTAAGTGATGATGATGTAGTTTTTCTATCCGATCTTGATGAGATCTGGAATCCAGCCCAACTGAAGGAGTTGACCACCTTTACCGAGTCCCCAATTGTTAGACCAGTACAGCTCTCCTATTACTACTATCTTAATAATAGGAGTAACGAAGGCATTGATGGCTGGACAGGAACGATTGTAGTCAAATATAAGACACTGAGGGATAGTTGTCTTAATGACCTCCGAAATAAAAGAAAAACTCCCGCGAAAAAAATTTATCAGGGAGGGTGGCACTTCACTTACATGGGTGGTGTTGAGGGGGCAAAAAGAAAGTTATCAGAAGAAAATCATCCCGAGTATAAAAAATTTATTGCAAATTTGATGGCTACAGTTGGAAAAAATAAACACTACGCTGGAAAACGCCTCATTTTTTGGCGAGATGAAAGGGATTTACCGGAATATTTAGTTGCCAATAAAGATAAGTGGAGTCATCTCTTTAATTGACAATCATTATCATTCGGATCCTAGTAAGAGTCTAATTTCAAATCGACAGGCTTGCCATCATTAATGGATACATCAACAAAAATTCCCTACATTAGTGTTTGCATACCTACTTATGAAATGAATGGGCAGGGAAGGGGCTATTTAAGGGATGGCTTAAAAGTACTTTCTACCCAATCTTTTAAGAATTTTGATGTCATTATTTCCGATAACTCAAAGGATCGGCAGATTGAATTATTGTGCGAAGAGTTTAAAAATAATCTTGCAATTAAGTACATAAAAAATCATCACTCATTTGGAATATCAGCAAATCTTAATAACGCAATCAAAAATGCAAACGGAAAAATCATAAAGATCTTATTTCAAGATGATTACTTGTATTCAAATAAATCGCTTGAAGATATTGTTACTAAATTTAATTTGGATAAAGACTTTTGGATGGTTACGGCAAGTGAACATACCTATGATGGCCTGAATTGCTATAGAAAATTTATCCCAAAATTTAGCGAAAGAATTTTACTTGGTATAAATACAATAAGTTCACCCTCAGTGTTAACAATTAAGAATAGCAACTCAAATCCTATTTTTGATGAAAACTTAACTTGGTTGATGGACTGTGATTACTATTACCAACTCTATTTGGCCTATGGGTGCCCGGTTACTTTGGATGAAGTCAATGTGGTAAATAGAACAGGAGCGCATCAAGTTTCCAACTCAATCGTGACCAGGGCAATGAAGGCTGCTGAATTTAGATATTTGGGGAAAAAATATGCCAATCATCTAAGCATAATGAGTAAATTAATTTTATTTCTGAAATACTTCCGTTAGTTTTTATTGGAGCTTAGACATGAAAAAAATAGCATCCAATTTTCTTGTTGTTTCGAGTTATGCAAATGATCTTAGTTGGATTGAAGGCAAAACATCCAACTATCTTATCTATGAGCGCGGTGAGGTTAATTACGCTTTATTATCTGGCGTTCATCAAGAAAAAATTGTATCCAGCCCTAACTTAGGGTACAACTTATATGATTACTTCACATTTATTGTTGATCACTACGATTGTTTGCCGGACTGTACCTTTTTTTTAAAGGGAAATATATTTCCGCGCCATATTTCTGAAGAGTATTTTGATAGGATTGCAAACAATAAATTCTTTACGCCAATAATTGAAACTACAAGGCACAATCCAGTTTGGCCTGTAAGTGGTTTTTTATCCGACACATCTTATGTAGAAATTAACAATAGCTGGTATCTCGGATCCCATCCTGTGAAATTCTTCCATAGCCTCGATGATTTCCTAAATTTTTGTTTTGTTAGCCCAGTTATTCCTAGGTATGTGGAATTTGCGCCTGGAGCCAATTACATTGTTCCGAGAGAAAACATCTTGAAGTTTCCCAAGCAATTCTATAAAAATTTACGCTATTTAATTTCTTATACAGCATTACCCGGTGAGGCTCACATACTGGAGAGGGCTTTACAAACTATATGGACTTGTAATTATCAAGCGTCCGATAGGATGCTGGGAAATCTTGATGATTTAGCGTCTTTACCTGTTTTGCCCTGTCGGCCTCATAATTGGAAAACTCGATTAAGTTCGTGGGGTCTCTTTTTAAAAATGCCGAATTTAATGACTAGACTAGTCCAAAAATTAAGAGCATTTATTTAAAAGCATGACTTTATTGGCGTAAGAGTAAAATTTGGCTATTGTAAGTTTTAATCTTTTTTTTCATAGGCGCTGCATTGTTTAAAAGACCTGAGAATACTTATGCTGTAAGTAGTGATGCTATAGAGCGGATTCTTGAGGATGATGCTAGCCCCCTCAACCATATTGCGCGCCTTATTCCGGAGGGTGCTAGCGTATTAGATATTGGTGCTGGAAATGGACTGTTAGCGCAGGTCATTAAAAAAAGTAATAAATTAGTGCACATTGATGGCATTGAGCCAAATGAGTTTGCTGCTAGTTTGGCTAGACCGCACTATAGGTCAATTTTTGTTGGATTCTCTTCTGAGTATTTGGATGTAATACATCAGAGTCGTTACGATTATGTTGTATTGGCTGATGTGGTTGAGCATACCGTAGACCCAGTAGAATTTTTGACTGAAATATGTGATCACTTACCGACATCTACAAAGCTATTTGTTTCGTTGCCTAATATTGCATTTGGGGGTCAGCGACTCGCTTTGCTAAACGGAGCATTCACTTATGTCGATTCAGGATTGCTAGAAAAAACCCATTTGCGATTTTTTACGATTGATAGCGCTAAAGCACTTTTTGCCTCCATTCCTTTGTCATGTGAAAGCATCACCTTTCTCAACAGAAGTTTTTATCGAGCTGAATTCTCAAGGAATATCTTAAAAGCATCATTTTTTCAGTTACTTAAATTAGCTTTTACACCTAGCGCAAGAGCATATCAATACCTATTTATTTTGCACAAAGACGAAAGGAAAAATACTGCGCAACACACATTCGGATCCTCTCCTATAAAAATAATATTTGATGCATTTTTTTATAGGCCAACCTTTAAAAAGACTGCTAAGTTTTTTATAGATTTTGTCAAGAAAAGGTAATAGAGGCGATTGAAAGCTTACATATGATTGGTGTGCGTCTAGAGGGAGGGTTGGGAAATCAGCTATTTCAATATGCTGCTGCAAGATCGCTTGCAATAAGGCATGCTACTGAAATTATGATTGATCGCTCTGCGCTTAACAATAAAAGTAAGTCGATCACTGCAAGAGAGTATGAGTTAAGTGTATTTAATTGCCCGATTGTGACCTCATCGAGAGATTCTTTCCCTTTTTCACGATTGGCGAAACACTTTGGCTGGTTATTTGGTTTACTAACATCATGGACTGCATTTGTTGAGAAGGAGCAACAATATGATGCGAATTTTTTGGCTGCTCCAGATAATTCCTATCTAATTGGTTACTGGCAAAGTTATCGATATTTTGAAGCAATAAAAGAGACTATACGAAATGACTTCACACCTAAAAATTCTTTGTCACCCAAGAGTTTGGCGATTAAAAAGATAATTGACTTAAGCTCCCCATCGGTTGCTATACATGTGAGAAGGGGAGATTATGTAAGCTTACCCTCCGCTATTCATTTTCATGGAGCCCTTTCAACAGACTACTATCATCAAGCAATTGATATGATGATTAAACAGTTCTCGGATGCTACGTACTTCGTTTTCTCTGATGATATAGACTGGTGTAAAGGCAATCTTGGCCTTGAGAATAAGGTGAATTACGTTGATCACAATGGATCGACTGACGCTTGGCAAGACCTTATCTTGATGAGCGCTTGCAAACATCACATTATTGCCAATAGTTCATTCAGTTGGTGGGGAGCTTGGCTGGGCGGCCAAAATGGACAATTAAGCAATCAATTAGTCATTTATCCAAAGAATTGGTTTAAAGGTGGGGTGATAAATGAAAGAGATCGATTCCCTTTAAATTGGCAGGGTATATAGGTTTATGACCATTGCGCATGTCAATTACAAAGTGGCGATTGAAGCTGCGGGATCTCCTAAGATTTCATGGTTGGTGTGTGCACACCACTCAAATCTGAAGCTAAAAGTAGCTTTGCAGTCTTGTTTAGATCAAACCTTCACTGATTTTGAGTTGATTGTGGTTGCCAATGGGGTGAGTGCCAGCAAGGTGGTTGCCTCTGTTGCCGAATGGTACGGGTCTGATTCAAGGGTGAAAATTTTTTCTACACCTATATGTCATTTAACTTTCAGTCTTTCTTTAGGGGTTCATTTTGCGAAAGGTGAATTCATAGCAAGAATGGACGCCGATGATATCGCTTACAGTACTAGATTAGAAAAGCAATACCAATTTTTTATAAATCACCCAGACAGCACCGTGCTTGGCTCTGCATTTGACTTGATCGATGAAAATGGATTGGTTCAGAAAACAATTTTTCCGCTAACAGGAGATGAGCAAATCAGAAATGCGCTCATTTATAAAAATCCAATCTGTCACCCAACTGCAATGATTCGTAAACAGGCATTAATAGAGGCGGGTGGATACCTAGGCGGATTACAAGCAGAGGATTATGATCTTTGGTTGCGTTTGAGCGCTAACCCGAATAATAGATTTGCAAATCTTAAGGACGTGTGCATCGGGTATCGTATTACTGGTGGGGAGGCTAGAGGCTCTAGATTGTCATACTCTTCTCAAGGCTCTTCTCAGTTTCGGCATTTCTTGATGGGGTATGGCTCAAAATGGCTGATTGCTTCTTTCATAACATTTATTAAGATAATGAGACTGTCAGTGAGCAATTTTTTGGGTCGACAAGCTAAATGAAAGTCATTGCAATTATTTCGCATCAAGCTTTTTCTTTGCTGAACTTTCGATCTAGTTTGATTAAATTGCTGGTCAAAGAAGGCTATCGAGTTTATGCATTGGCCCCTAATTATGCAGATGCAGATATAGAAACCATAAAGAGCTTAGGTGCGGAGCCAATACATTATTCGCTGTCGAGAACTGGGATTAATCCCTTTCGGGATATTGTTGATGTTATTAAGCTTGTATTCATCTTGCGAAAACTAAGGCCAAATGTAAGCTTTGCTTTTGCTATAAAGCCAGTTATATACGGTTCAATAGCTGCATGGATTGCAGGAGTGCATTATCGAATAAGTATGATTGAGGGCTTGGGGTATTTTTTTACTGACTCTCAAGATCATTCATCCTTATTTCGTCGAGCCTTAAAGCCGTTTTTAAATGCATTCTATAAATTTGGACTTTATTTATCTACAGTCGTTATTTTCTTAAATAAAGATGATATTGAATTATTCGAAAATAAGCAGTTAATAAGTCCAGATAAGATTGTTAATCTTGGAGGTATTGGTGTTGATTTGCAAGATTGGTCGCCTCAGCCCTTAGTGGAGTGTCCCATCACCTTTCTTTTTGTGGGTAGGCTTTTGAGAGAAAAGGGCATTTATGAATTTATTGATGCAATTAAAATAATCCGCAATGATGGACTAGATGCTCGTTTTGTCGTGCTTGGAGGATTAGATAGCAATCCTGGTAGTCTCAATCAAAGCCAAATAGAGTCTTGGGTTAATGAGGGTTTCATTGAGTGGCCTGGTCATGTAGATGTTAAGGATTGGATGGCAAGAGCCAGCGTTTTTGTATTGCCTTCGTACCGAGAGGGAGTTCCAAGAAGTACACAAGAAGCGATGGCAATGGGTCGCCCAGTTATTACGACCGATGTTCCTGGATGTAGGGATACTGTAATTGATGGGCTGAATGGTTATTTAATTCCACCTTTTGATCCTCATGTGCTTGCAAAAGCATTTAAAAAGTTTATTCATGATCCTGCATCGATACATGCTATGGGTGCTCAAAGTCGATGCATTGCAGAACGAGAGTTTGATGTTGAAAAAAAAGATCGTCGCATCTTAGAATTGATTGAAAGAAATCATCAGCCACTAAGTCTCATAAAAAGGGTCTTTGATGTTGTTTTAGCCCTATTGTGTATTTTTGTTTTTATAGTGCCTATCGCATTGATTTGGATCATTATTCCTCAATTATCAAAGGGCCCTGCTCTGTATTGGTCTCCAAGGGTTGGAAGGAATGGGGCGATATTTTCTATGCCCAAATTTCGGTCTATGAAAATGAATACACCAGTCGTTGGTAGCGATATATTGGCGGCTCAAGCAGAAAATTATTTGATTCCTGGCGGCTCTATTCTTCGACGTAGCAGTCTTGATGAGCTTCCTCAGTTATGGAGTATTTTGATTGGGGATATGAGCTTTGTTGGTCCAAGGCCCGCACTATTTAATCAGGATGATCTCATACGAGAAAGGGTTGCACTTGGGATTGATTCATTAAGACCGGGTCTGACTGGGTGGGCTCAGGTTAATGGTCGCGATGAGATATCACTTGCTCAGAAAATACAGTTCGATGCAGAATACTTAGAGCGACAGTCCTTCGGTTTTGATCTCTACATACTGTGGCTTACCTTTTTAAAGGTAGTTCGTAGTGAGGGTGTCTCTCATTAACTATGACTGATTAGGAATACTTGTGCTTTTGCCCCAGTTAGTAATGCCAGTCTTAAGGCTGCCCAGAATTGCAAAGCGATTTATCGTTTTGATTTTGGATATTAGTTTTTGTATTTTGGCGGTGTGGCTTGCTTACTACCTACGCCTTGGGCAATGGGTTGCTTTATCTGGAGACCCAGCCTTGGCGGTGTATGTATCACTGGCGCTTGCACTCCCCATATTTATTGCGTTTGGTTTATATCGCGCTATTTTTCGCTATTCAGGATGGCCTGCCTTAATGACAGTCGCTAAGGCTTGTGCAGCGTATGGCTTCATCTATGCTGCATTAATAACCACGTTTGGATTTTCTGGTATTCCGAGAACAATTGGCATTATCCAGCCAATTTTGTTATTGCTATTGGTGGGTGCTTCACGAGCGTTTGCTAGCTACTGGCTTGGTAGCTCTTATCGCCAACAATTGAAATTAGGAGCGGTCCCAAGGGTGTTAATTTATGGAGCTGGCTCAACTGGACGTCAACTTGCTGCTGCATTACGCAATAGTCATCAAATGCGCGTTGTGGGATTTTTAGATGATGATGCAGTCTTGTGGGGCCAATCTCTAAACGGGTTAACTATCTATAAGCCATCAGAGTTACCAAATTTAGTTTCGTCGCTGTCGATTAGTGATGTTCTATTGGCGTTGCCATCCATTAAACGCCAGCGTCGTAATGAAATTCTTACTTCGATTGCCAAGTCAAAAGTGTCGGTTAGAACACTTCCTAGTGTCACAGATCTGGCCAGGGGTAAGGTGACAGCATCTGACATTCGAGAGTTGGATATTGAAGATTTATTGGGGCGCGATCCAGTCAATCCAGACCCTCATTTGCTGAAGGAAAATATATATCAGCAGGTTGTCTTGGTGACCGGGGCTGGTGGCTCAATTGGTAGTGAGCTGTGCCGACAAATATTAGCACAATACCCTTGCAAGCTTGTTCTTGTTGATCAGAGTGAGTATGCCCTTTATAGAATTGAGCAAGAGCTCCAAAAAAGCGCAGAAGAATTAGTGTTTGAGGGTGCAGTTACTGTCACCATCGTTCCAATCTTGGCATCCGTTCGCAATGAGCAGCTAATGCGCAAAGTTGTAGAGCAATATAAGCCTACGATTATTTTTCATGCTGCAGCTTATAAGCATGTGCCTTTGGTTGAGGCGAATTTTGCAGAAGGAATACTCAATAATGCATTTGGAACTCTGGCCATTGCAACGGTTGCAGCGCAATTGGGTGTACCACGTTTTATTCTCATTAGCACCGATAAAGCAGTTCGACCCACCAATATTATGGGTGCCAGCAAAAGGCTTGCGGAAATGGTGCTTCAAGCGTTAGCTGCAGATGAGACCCTAGGGAAAAATACGATCTTTTCTATGGTCCGTTTTGGAAATGTGCTTGACTCATCTGGCTCAGTGGTACCGCTTTTTCGAAGGCAGATTGCTGATGGCGGACCAATTACCCTCACTCACCCTGAAGTCACCAGATACTTCATGACCATTCCAGAAGCAGCTCAATTGGTAATTCAAGCTGGAGCAATGGCAAACGGAGGAGATGTCTATGTATTAGATATGGGCGAACCTGTGAAAATTGCCGATCTTGCTCGACACATGGTTGAGCTCTCGGGTTTAGAGGTGAGGGATATAGAAAATCCAGAAGGTGACATTGAGATTGAAATCACGGGACTTCGCCCTGGAGAAAAGCTATATGAAGAGCTTTTGATTGGGGATAATCCCCAGCCTACTAGTCATCCTAGGATATTGAAGGCTCATGAAGATTTTCTCTCCTTAAGTGATTTAGAGCCATTATTGGCCGAATTAACGAGTTCCCTAACGCTAAATTCCATAAATGCGATTCAAGTAAAGCTAAAAGCTATCGTTAGCGGCTATCAACCTCATATATAGGCATTTTTGATAAACGGTATTAGCATCCCTGTTCTCTAAATTAGAGGGAATTAGAGCGAATTTGTCCGAATAAGCCCTAAATTACCCCCCTATCGTTATAATTGGTATATATAAATAGGGTTAGGTCTCTTGGGAGTGGTTTTGTTGTCAATAAATTGGTCAAAATTGGGTAGAAATTGTCACAAATGACTGATTTAATTGAGAAAAATCCTATTTTGAGTCCTGTTTCTGATGCTTCCTTAGTGGCTATATTGCTATGCACTTATAACGGAGCACGGTTTTTGGCTGAGCAGCTCGATTCTTTAGAAAGTCAGACCCATCAAAATTGGGTTGTGTTTGCCAGTGATGATGGCTCTACCGACCAAACCTTAGAAATATTGCAGCAATATCAGGCCAAGTGGCCTTCTGGAAAATTAACCATTCGCAGTGGCCCAAAAAAAGGGTTTTGTCAGAACTTTCTTTCTCTTGCGTGCGACCCAGAAATTAAGGCCGACTACTACGCATTTTGCGATCAGGATGATGTGTGGTTGCCAGCTAAATTAGAAGTTGCGCTTGCAAGTATCATTGCCAATCAAGATGTAAATGTGCCTTATGTATATTGCGGGAGAACGGCTTACGTGGATGAGGGGCTTAATAAAGTTGGCTTATCGCCTCTTTTTTCCTTTCCGCCAACTTTTCGTAACGCCTTGATTCAGAGTATCGCAGGTGGAAACACGATGGTATTTAATCCTATTGCCAAGAAGCTTCTAGAAGCGGTAGGGGTGGTAAATCACCCTTCCCATGATTGGCTACTTTACCAATTGTCGACCGCTGTAGGGGGCATTATTTTTTATGACCCAGTGCCGCAAGTGCTGTATCGTCAGCATAAAAACGCACTAGTAGGGGGTAATAATTCCTTTTTCGCCCGATTAAAGCGGATGAGAATGGTTTTTGGTGGTCAATTTCGCAAATGGAGTGACATGAATATTGATGTTTTAATGCACGCAAGACCATTTTTGACCCATGGAAGTAAAGAAACTTTAGATCTATTTCGCAAAATGCGTCAGGCGGATTTAAAGGATCGATTTCGGCTGTTAGAGGTTGCTGGGTTGTATCGACAAACATGGCGTGGAACGGTAAGTCTGATGATTGCTGCATTATTTCGGAAGATATAATCAAATAATCAAATAATCAAATAATCAACATGAAAATATTAGTTACTGGAAGTTGTGGATATAAAGGCCATGTATTAGTGCCAAAATTGTTGGCCAAAGGTCATCAGGTTGTTGCATTGGATACCCAATGGTTTGGAAGTTACCATCAACCACATGCAAATTTAAGTTGCATTAAAGGGGATGTGCGTAATATTGAAAGTATTCCGTTTGATGGAGTTGATGCAATCATTCATCTTTCTTCGATTGCTAATGATCCGTGTGGCGATTTGAATCCAAAGCTAACTTGGGAGGTAAGTGCGCTTGCTACCATGCAATTAGCTGATCAGGCTAAGCGTAGAGGCATTAAGCATTTTATTTACGCATCATCTGGAAGCGTCTATGGGGTTAAAGAAGAGGATCAGGTAACTGAAGACTTAGAATTAAAACCAATTTCTGAGTACAACAAAACTAAAATGGTTTCCGAGCGCGTCTTATTGAGCTATGCCGAGGATATGGTGGTTCAAATTGTTCGACCAGCCACAGTGTGCGGCCTATCTCCACGGATGCGTCTTGATGTTTCAGTAAATCTTTTGACAATGCAGGCATTATCAAAAAATAAAATAACGGTTTTTGGCGGTGATCAAACGCGCCCTAATATTCATATTGATGATATTGCTGACTTGTATGTATTCCTGTTGGATAATCCACGTGTGACGGGAGTATTTAATGCAGGCTTTGAAAATATTTCAATCTTAGACATTGCTAGGACAGTTACCAAATACATTCCAGTAGAAATTGTTGTAACCGAGTCTAATGATCCACGCTCATATCGCGTGAATTCCGATAAGTTGCTAGCCACCGGTTTTAGACCTAAGAAATCCGTTGAGCATGCGGTTCGAGAAATTATTGATGCTTATCAAAAGGGCGAATTAAAAGATGAAGATCGTTTTTATAATCTAAGGTGGATGGAAAAAGCCAACTTAGCTTTGTAATTCAATTCATTGCTTAATATGCCCACCTTATTTAAA
The DNA here is from genome assembly GCF_001830325.1 of Polynucleobacter sp. GWA2_45_21. Taxonomy (GTDB): domain Bacteria; phylum Pseudomonadota; class Gammaproteobacteria; order Burkholderiales; family Burkholderiaceae; genus Polynucleobacter. Next base: position 18,952 of record NZ_MHZG01000003.1, read on the forward strand.
GATTATGCAAACCGCTTATCTGCGGTTTTGAATTCTTATCCATGGGAAAATATTGCTCCATTAGCGCAAGAAGTTGAGCGACGTTGGAAAGAAGGGCGTCAAGTTTTTCTTTGTGGAAACGGCGGAAGTGCGGGTAATGCTATTCACCTGGCAAATGATTATTTGTATGGTATTGCCAAAGAAACTGGAAAGGGTTTGAAGGTGCAAGCTTTGACCTCTAACCCTGCTGTGATGACTTGTTTAGCAAATGATGTTGGATATGACGTAATTTTTTCCGAACAGCTTGCTGTCCTAGGGCAAGCCGGAGACCTAATTATCTGTCTATCAGGCAGTGGAAACTCCCCTAATATTGTGAAGGTCCTAGACCAAGCTAAATCGATGGGCATTAAGACTTGTGCCATATTGGGCTTTAGTGGGGGTAAAGCAAAAGCTCTTGCGGATATCTCTATTCATTTTCCTATTGACGATATGCAAATAGCAGAAGATATGCAACTTATTGTTGGCCACATGCTGATGCAATATCTTTATTCTCAATCAACTCATTCTAATATTTAAGGATAGTAGTTATGCCACCAGTATTAGTTGTGGGTAGTAATTCATTTTCTGGCGCTAGCTTTGTGGATTATCTATTGGAGCAAGGGCAGAGAGTAATTGGCACCAGTCGATCGTTAGAGCCTATCGATGCAATGTTGCCTTATAAGTGGCGCGATCATCAAAATTTTGATTTTCATAAATTAGATTTGAACAAAGATTTGAATAAAATCGCTGATCTTGTTCATGCAGAGAAACCAGAGTATGTAATTAATTTCGCAGCCCAAAGCATGGTAGGGGAAAGCTGGAATAGCCCAGAAGATTGGTTTATGACCAATGCTGTTTCAACAGTAAAACTTCACGATGCTTTACGTAAATTGGATTTTTTAAAGCGTTATGTACATATTTCCACTCCTGAGGTATACGGCAGTTGTGAGGGATTCGTAAAAGAAGATTTTCCATTTAATCCCAGCACCCCATATGCCGTTTCCCGAGCGGCGGCCGATATGAGTCTACGAACCTTTCGAGCCGCTTATGACTTTCCGGTAGTGACTACTCGGGCTGCAAATGTTTATGGTCCTGGACAGCAGTTGTATAGAATTATTCCAAGAACAATTCTGTTTATCTTGCTTGGCAAGAGGTTGCAGTTGCATGGCGGCGGTGAATCTACTCGCTCATTTATTCACATGCATGATGTATCAGATGCTACATGGAAAATTGCCCAACATGGCATTAATGGAGAAACTTATCATATTTCGACTAATGAGGTAATTTCTATTAAAGATCTGGTCGCTAAAATTTGTAAAAAGCTGGGAGCCCGTTATGAGGATCATGTTCAAATTGTTGGCGAAAGACTCGGAAAAGATTCAGCCTACCATCTGGATAGCACAAAGGTTCGATCTGAATTAGGTTGGTCAGATAAGATTACCTTGGAGCAAGGTATTGACGAATGTATTAAATGGGTTCGAAAGAATATAGAGATCCTGCGTGATGAGCCAATGAACTATATACATAAAGTGTAACTAAATATTTGAGGCGAAGATGGGAAAAGAAATTGATCTTTTGGCGAATTATCCAAAAGCAAAGCGAGATGTTGCTAGCCGTGGACAAGAAAAAACAGAGTTAGACCGATCCATAGCTAGGCAGTTTGGTGAGGAATTTTTTGATGGCGATAGATCTACGGGGTATGGTGGTTTTTCTTATTCCCCTAGATTTTGGCAGCCCGTAATTCCCACTTTTCAGCAACATTGGAGTCTGACCTCTAATAGCTCTGTGCTTGATGTTGGTTGTGCCAAGGGTTTTATGATGCACGATCTATCTGAGTTGATTCCTGGAATCAATGTCCGAGGCGTCGATGTTTCAGGCTATGCCATTGAGAACGCTATGGCTGATATGAAGCCTTTTGTTGAGGTTGCTAATGCAACAAATTTACCCTTTGAAAATAATTCTTTTGATGTAGTTATTTCAATTAATACTATACATAATTTAGATCGAGATGACTGCCTCAAGGCTCTACAGGAGATTGAGAGGGTATCTAGGTTGGGAGCGTTCATAACCGTTGATGCTTATAGGAACGAGGAAGAAAAAGAGAGAATGTACGCGTGGAACCTCACAGCTAAAACTATTATGTCAGTTGATGAGTGGATAAAATTCTTTAAAGAAGCTGGTTACACAGGCGACTATTATTGGTTCATACCGTAATCAAGGTTTTTAATGGATATTGATAACAATTTTCGACTCAAGCTCTTTGCGAATATATTAAGAATTCGCGCTGTAGAGCTGACTATAGCTTCTTGCTATTCTGAGCAACAAATGAGATGTCCTGTGCATCTTGTTATCGGACAGGAAGCCTCCGAAGTTGGTGCGTGCGCAGCTTTAAATAAAACTGATTATGCATTTTCAGGGCATCGATCACATGGGCATTACTTAGCAAAAGGCGGCAACTTAAATGCCATGATGGCAGAAATCTACGGAAAGTCCGGAGGTTGTGCAAACGGCCGAGGCGGATCTATGCATTTAATAGATCTAGAGGCTGGCTTTTTGGGGGCAGTTCCAATTGTCGGAAGTACCATACCTATAGCGACGGGTGTTGCTATGGCAAGCAAGTTAAAGAAAGATAATAAAGTGGTCATGGTATTTTTGGGTGATGGCGCAACAGAGACAGGCGCATTTTACGAGAGCCTAAATTATTCATCATTAAAGGATTTGCCAATAGTATTTATTGTGGAGAATAATGCCTATTCTGTGTATTCTCCGCTTGATGTTAGGCAAAAATCTGAGTCACGCATAGTGGATATCGCCAAATCGCACGCTATGCCGGCTAAAAAAATCGATGGCAATAATGTTGAGTTAGTTTATGAAGCTTCTAAAGCTGCTGTTGATCGAGCTCGTTCTGGCGTGGGCCCTTCTCTGCTTGAGTTAACAACATATCGCTGGTTAGAGCATTGCGGGCCAAATTACGATAATGATATTGGTTATAGAAGTGAATCTGAATTTTTAGTCTGGAAGGAGAAAGACCCCATTTCTCTGTATCAAAAATTTTTATTATCTCAAGGCGTTTTAACAGAAGAGATGTTAGGTGAGTTAACGGATAAGTCTTATAAAGAGGCTGAAGATGCAATTAATTTTGCAAAAAATTCTCCTTGGCCACAGGTGGTTGATTTCAGTGCAGAAGTATATTCGCAATAAATGTAGGCCTTCAGAGAATGAGATATTTAAAGTATTTTGAAGCAATTAGGGAGGCCACTGATCAAGCAATGATGGATGATCCTTCGGTCTTTCTGGTTGGACTTGGCGTGCCTGATCCTAAAGGTATTTTTGGTACTACTCTTGGGCTTCAAGAGAAGTATGGTGAGGCTCGAGTTCAAGACATGCCTCTATCGGAGAATGCGATGACTGGAGTTGCGCTTGGGATGGCGATTTCAGGTATGCGTCCTATTCTAAGCCATCAGCGCGTCGATTTCACCTTGGTTGCGATTGAGCAGATGGTCAATCAAGCCGCTAAGTGGCATTTTATGTTTGGCGGCCAAGTTAATGTTCCGCTGGTAATTAGAATGATCATCGGCCGCGGATGGGGTCAGGGTCCCCAGCACAGCCAAAGTTTGCAAGCATGGTTTGCGCACATACCGGGGTTGAAGGTGCTCATGCCTACAACGGCGTATGATGCAAAAGGTCTAATGATGTCGGCAATTGCGGACAATAATCCAGTAATTATTTTGGAGCATCGCTGGCTTTATGCTATACCTGATGCTGTGCCTGAAGATCAATACCTTGTTCCGATTGGTAAAGCTAGAGTTGTAAAAGAGGGTTCTGATGTAACTATAGTTAGTTCATCCTATATGACCTTGGAGTCCCTTAAAGCTGGTGAATATTTAAGTCAAATGGGCGTCTCAGTTGAGGTGGTCGATTTGCGAAGTATTAAGCCCTGGGATGTGGACTGTGTTCTGAGTTCAGTAAAAAAGACGGGAAGATTATTGGTTGCTGATACCGGAGGAATTGAGTTTGGAATTTCTGCGGAAATAATTGCTACCATCTCAGAATTAGCCTTTTCCGATTTAAAGAAAAGCCCTTCTCGTATTGGATTACCAAATTATCCGTGTCCAACAAGTCCAGCACTAGCTGAAAATTATTATCCAGATTTTGAGAGCATCATTAAGTCAGTAGAAAGGTTATGTGACTTTAAGTTTGATTATTCAAAATTAAATTTAAATAAAAATAGTGAGCATCGAGATGTTCCTTATAGTGCCTTTACTGGACCGTTCTAATAAAAATATTTAGTTAAAGGAATTGAGAGTATGAAAATAGTAATTGATGATGTGACAAAAACTCTGGAGCTATTTAGCAAAGATGGAGATGTCAAATTAGATCTTTATAGTTTAGAGGCTTATCGGCTAATTGCAAAGTTATGGATGAAGACTAGTTGGAATCAAAAATATCCTTATACATTTACATGGATGGGTCGCCCAGTAATACAACATCCAGAGGACATGTTGCGCTTACAGGAGGTTATTTATAATTTAAGGCCCGATGTAATCGTAGAGACTGGGGTAGCTCATGGTGGATCGCTTATCTTTTATGCATCCCTTATGAAATGTATGGGTTATGGCAAGAAGGTTATTGGGGTTGATGTAGAAATTAGAAAGCCAAATCGTGATGCTATTGAGTCACATGAATTGTCGCCTATGATCACGCTCATAGAAGGAGATTCTGTTTCATCTGAGACTCTATCGCGTGTTTCTAAGGAGACTCCTCCAGGGTCTAAGGTACTTGTAATTCTAGATTCTGATCATAGTTACGCTCATGTTATGAAGGAGTTGATTGCTTATTCTCCACTTGTTTCGGTTGATTCTTACATAGTTTCAACAGATGGAATTATGCGAGAGGTGGCAGATGTTCCCAGAGGAAAACCGGGGTGGATTCAAGATAATCCAGCTAATGCAGCTGAAGATTTTTCAAAATCTAATCCACAATTTATCATCGAAGAGCCCGCATGGAAATTTAATGAGAGCAATCTTTCTCAAAACTTGACTGCATGGCCTAGTGCTTGGCTGAAAAGAGTGAGTTAGTAGATCTTATATATTTATTGGACCCTCTTATGACAAAGTTAATCTTATCAATTTCTAGTGATATTGGAGCTGCAGCAGCTAATTACTGGATCGATAAGGGATTTGATGTTGCTGGAACCTATAGAACATACAGTCAATCTATTAAAGAGCTTGAAAAAAGAGGCGCTAAATTATTTCAATGCAATTTATTAGATATTAAGTCAATTGATGCGGTCACGAGCGAGATGTTAGCTTGCATCCAGGACTGGAGTACATTATTAGTTCTACCGGGAACTATGACGCCAATTGCGAATTTTGAAAATGTAAGCATAGACATCTGGCGCAGCTGCATTGATTTAAATTTCACGAATCCCTTAAGAATGGTTCATTCCTTGCTGTCGATTAGAAAAAAAGAGCCATCTAATGACATGGGGGCTTTAATTATGTTTAGCGCAGGTGGCGGCGTGCAGTCGACCCCAATTAGTTCTTCAGCTTACACCACATCCAAAATAGCATTAATAAAGTTTGCTGAAATTTTGGACGCAGAAATTCCTGATCTGCGGGTGCTTATTTTTGGTCCTGGGTGGGTAAAAACGAAAATTCATAATGAAGTTCTTAACTCTGAAGTAAAAGGAGGGCCCGTTTACCAGCGAACAGCAGAAGTTTTTAAAAAAAATAGATTTACTGAGATGAAAAAAATACTAAATTTTTTCGACTGGGCAGAACACCAAAAAAAAGATGTTGTTGGGGGCAGAAATTTCAGTATTCCTAATGATCAATGGGGTAATAAGGATTTGGAAAAGGTGCTCGAAGAAAATAAGCATATGTATAAATTAAGACGTTCTCATAACGAATGGCCCATAAAGGGCGATTCATAAAACGAGAACATAAGAGATACTTGTGATAACCATTGCAGATTACGTAGCATTATTTTTAGCTCAAAACAACATCAAACATGTATTTGGTATGACCGGGGGAGCTTCTTTGCATTTAATTCATGCGATTAGAAAAAGAGCGGACATTGAGATGGTTTTTACGCATCATGAACAGTCTGCGGCAATGTGTGCGGATGCATATTCTAGGGTCTCAAAAAATCTAGGTGCTGCAATTGCAACAAGTGGGCCAGGGGCTACAAATTTAATAACTGGAATCTGCTGTTCTTTTTTTGACTCCGTGCCTACAATTTACATAACCGGACAGGTCTCAACTTTTAGGTCAAATGAAGGCACTGGCGTTAGACAAATTGGATTTCAAGAAACGAATATTGTTGAGATATGTAGGCCAATAACTAAGTATGTAGTTAAGTTAACTGATGCTAATTTGATTAGGCATGAGCTGGAAAAGTGCAGATATATCGCCTTAATGGATCGGCCAGGTCCAGTATTGATTGATATACCTGACAATTTGCAAAGAGTTGAAATTGACCCAATGAATTTGAAGTCTTTCGAGATACCAGATTCAAACACTCCTCCGATAATAAACACGCATAAAGTTGGCTTGTTTAAATTAATTAAGGAAATTACAAGATCTAAAAGGCCGGTAGTGATAGTGGGTTGGGGTGCAAGACTCAGTCATGCTGAAGAGGTGCTAGCTGAATTTCTCTCGGAGTTAAATTTTCCAATTCTCCCTACTTGGGCTGCAGTCGATTTATTTGATCCAAATGATGAAAGAGTAGTAGGCACATTTGGAACTCATGGCACTAGAGCGGGCAATTACACCGTTCAAAATGCTGACTTTATATTAGTCCTAGGATCCAGATTGGATACTCATGCAACTGGTAGTCCACCTCAAACATTTGCAAGAGATGCGTTGAAATTTGTGGTTGATATAGATCCACATGAAATAAATAAATTCGAAAAGATCGGCATAAGGGTGGAAGAGGCTTTTTGCTTGGATATACGTAAATTCATAGAGCTATTTTTAAATATCTTGGATAAGAATGATCTTCCAAATATTGATTTATGGAGGGCGACAATAAAATCTTGGAAAGATAAATATCCGCCAGGTATTGAAAGCAAGGAGCATTTAAGTGTAAATCCATACGATTTTATGAAATCACTCTCGGAGCATGCGGAGTCTGGCGATCAAATTGTATCTGATACTGGATGTGCATTGGCTTGGGCAATGCAAAGCTTTAAATTTAAAGACGGACAAAGATTCTTTCATGCTTTCAATAATACCCCCATGGGATATGCATTGCCCGCTGCAATAGCTTGCGCTTTTGTTCATCCAGATAAGAAAATTATTTGCATTGTCGGAGATGGCTCAATCCAACTAAATATACAAGAGCTCGCTACTATTGCCCATCATAAATTAAACATCAAAATATTTGTAATAAATAATTTTGGTTATAGCATGATCAAGCAGACTCAGGATCAATGGCTTAATTCCGAGTATGTCGGCTCTTCAATAACTGGTGGACTGTCAATGCCAAACTTTCCCAGAGTTGCCGAAGCTTACGGAATTAATTCGTTTCAAATTGAAACACAATCATCAATTTCAGAAGTGCTAACTAATGTGTTTAATTTGAGTGGGCCGGTATTGTGCGATGTTCATATACCTGATGATTTTCGCGTTGCACCCCAGGTTAAATATGGATTCCCTATTGAAGATGGAGAACCTTTTTTAAGGCGAGATGAATTTTTGTGTAACATGATAGTTGAGCCTCTTTCAGTCTCATTGACTCGTGGTAAAAATTGATGAGTGAGATTTTAGTTGTAGGTGCAGATAGTTTAATTGGTGCAGCTTTGTATCAAGAGTTATCTAATTGTGGAATAGATGTAATTGGTACCAGTAGGAGACCTTTAAGCCCGCATAAGATCCACCTAAATTTACTTGATAATTTGGACCACTGGGCGCCTCCCAGCGGAATAACATCCGCTGTTATCTGTGCTGGAATGACAAACGTTGAGAATTGCGAAAAAGAGCCAGACATTTCGAGAATTATAAATGTTACGGCAACAAAAAAACTGATAGACAAGTTGATTTTAGCGGGTATACATGTTGTGTATCTATCAAGCGATTTGGTTTCCGACAAATCCATGCTTCACAAACAATACAGTATTCAAAAAGCTGAAGTAGAGATTTATTTACATAAATATTTGTACGCCTCTTGTGTTGTAAGAATGAGCAAAGTTATCCCCTCAAAATTTGATTTATTTGTTAATTGGGCTTTGGATCTGCAGAATAATAGAGTTATTACTCCCTTTTTGGATAAATATTTTTCACCAATAACCTTGAAATTTTGTGCAAATTTTTTGCTTGAAGTGGTTGTGGAAAAAAAATATGGGTTGTACGTTCTTGAAGGTTCAAAGCGAATTAATTATTATGATGCCGCCTTAGAGCTAGCAAAAAAAATCGGCGCAAATAGTAAATTAATTCAGCCGAAATATTGTTTTATAGATGATATTGGCTCTGAGAGACGCAAAATAAATTCATTTAAATCTGGAAAATTGATTCTTGAGGTTGAGCCATTGAGTGCAGAAAAAATTATCATTGATGCGGCGGGGTGAGTTTTGAGTGGTGGAGAAACAGCTTTAAAGTTTTATTCTATAAGTAATGTCTAAAGTAGTAGGTATATAAAGTCAAAAAATCATCGCTTACATGGAAATAAAAATATAAAGGTATTAAATTGAAAGAAGATGATTTTATTAATATAAGTCAGCACATGCAAAAAATAGACATGAAGGACTTGCTTGCCCATAAGGAATTATTACGCGCGCTAGTTCTACGACAGTTGACGGTTAGATATAAACAGACATCAGTAGGTTTAGGTTGGATGATTCTTCAGCCATTAGTTATGATGGTTATACTTGCCACGGTTTTTAAGGCTATGCCGGGTCTCTCACCGTCAGGAGTGCCATATTCGCTATTTATACTTAGTGCATACATACCCTGGTTAATTTTTTCGCGTATTATAGGCGAGGGAACTGGGTGCATCTTGTCTGAGCAAGGGCTAATATCTAGAGTATTTTTTCCAAGAATTATTATCCCTTTAGCTTTGGTAATTATTGGTGCGTGTGATTTTCTAATATTAATTCTATTTCTGCTAATTAGTTATTTCTTGGTAACGCCTGAGTTTATTTCAATAAATTTAATAACTCTGCCAATATTTATTCTGATTTTATTAATGGGCGCATCTGGAATTGTGTTATGGACATCGGCATTGAATGTGAGGTATAGGGACTTTGCGATTGTGGTTCCATTTTTTCTATCTATATTATTTTTTTTAAGTCCAATTATTTACTCTTCGAGTTTCTGGCCAGAAAACTTAAGGAATATATTGAGCTTTAATCCAATGCTAGTGGTGATCGATGGGTTTCGTTGGGCCCTTTTTGGCGTGAATTTTGGGGCATTAAACCATGAATTATCTTCACTTCTAACAATATTTGTAATTTTCTTTTCAGGCTTAATTTTTTTTAAAAAGTGCGCCGATGATTTTGCGGATAATTTATAAAACACCATGGGTGATATTGCAATTAAAGTTGAAGGGATATGGAAAAGTTATAAGCTAGGTAAGCTATCTGTATCGGGATCCCTTAGAGATCTGGCGGGAAATTTATTTTCCTCGCGAAATAATAGTTTACTTATTGAGGGTGATGATTTTAATGTTGATGTTGGAGACTTCTGGGCTTTATCTGATATTTCATTTGAAATTAAAAAAGGAGAGGTTGTAGGGCTTATAGGTGCAAATGGAGCAGGCAAAAGCACTCTTCTAAAAATTTTATCTAGAGTAATTAGGCCGACAAAAGGAGAGGCAAAAATTTGGGGGCGAGTCGGATCGCTCTTGGAGATAGGAACTGGATTCCATCCTGAGCTTAGTGGTCATGAAAATATATATTTAAATGGTGCCGTTATTGGGATGACTCGCGCAGAGGTTCGCGAGCGATATGAAGAGATTGTGGAGTTCGCTGGCATTGAAAAATTTTTAAAGATGCCTGTGAAGCACTATTCAAGTGGAATGTTCGTAAGGCTGGCATTTTCTGTTGCAATCAATCTTAATCCCGATGTTTTATTTCTTGATGAAGTCTTTGCAGTTGGTGATGCTGCTTTTCAAAAAAAATCATATGAGAAGCTTAATCAGATGATTAAATCTGGTAGAACAGTTGTAATCGTTAGTCATAGTGCATCATCAATTAAATCAATGTGTAGTCGTGCCATTTTCCTTGAGAATGGTGAATTGGTTGCCGATGGAAGAATAGCGGATGTATATCGAGAATATAACGAACACACAATTGATCAAATACATGCAAATGTTATCGAATCAAGCATTGATTATGGTGAAAATAATAATGAAGAATTAACTCAAGTCTCATGCTCTGAAGCTATTCAAGAGACTAAATCTCCCGATATCCCATTGCAAAAAGTACAGATGAAAGGCATAAGAGTTCTTCAAGATGGTGTTGTTAAAAGAACTGTAGATATAGATAAAGATATTATGGTTGAGCTTGAGTATGAGGTTTTCGAAACCTCAAAAATAAATGTCGCTATTCATTTGCTTGACAATATGGGCGTTCCTTTTCTGGCCACGCCTAACTATATTTCTGCTTGTATAGATGAGGGCGAAATTAGTGATCAGCCCCTAACCCCTGGTATTTATAGGTCTGAATGTAGAATTCCGCCTAACTTTTTAAATGATAATATGTATTCTGTAAATGGAATATTGATAGTAGAAAACGAATTTTATTTTCAAACACATAGCTGTTCTGATTTTTCGGTCTTCGATACAGGCGTTATGCGTTTAGAGTTCAAGGGTAGCTGGGATGATGTACCAATCCGCCCAATAATGAAGTGGGGGACTTATCGAAAGCGCTCAATTGATTAATTAAAGGGCGTCTCATACTTATATTTAGGGTTACTTATGGAAAGTAATATATCAAAGGATTTAGTTTTGTATAAAAATAGTGATTTGTTGACCATTGTAGTTCCTACTTATAACAGGCCAAAAATGTTGGCGAATTTAATTCGCTATTTACATGGAGAGTTTTCTATTGCAGTACTTATACTAGATTCAAGTGATGATAAAAATTATGAAATTAATGTTAAAAATATAAACAATGCATTTGAACACGTCAGGTATAGCAAAGATATTAAATTTAAGGAGAAATTGGTCGATGGGCTCAAAAGGGTCCATACTAGATACTGTGTATTTTGTGCCGATGACGATATAGTTGTGTTGGATGCGCTATTAAAGTGCGTTAATTTTTTAGAAGTTAACCCTGACTATATCAGCGCCCAAGGATATTATTTTGGTTTTGATGGCGGTAATGGAAAATATCTAGTTGATGATATTATTTATAATAATAAATCAATTGATGAGTTAAATTTATTACTAAGGCTTGACACTCTTTTCACTGAATACCAGTCAAATTTCTACTCAGTGTTTAGGACCGATATTCAAATTGATGCACTCATAGAGGCTTCCAAAAACGAGAGCCCTTTATTCTTTGAGCTTATGCAAAGTTCGTATGGCGTCATAAAGGGTAAGGTAAAGCGGTTGCCAATTATTTACGCAGGTCGATGTAGAACTTCATCAGTTGATGTGCCTCGACAATGGCATCCAGTCGAGTGGGTGTCGGCAGATATTAATGATTATTTTTCTGCCTATATAAATTATCGCAATAACTTAGTTTCATTAATTGAAGAAAGTATTGAAACTAAATATGACTTAATAAAACTAAAAAATATAGTCGATTTAATACATGCCAAATATATATTTGGATCATTGGGCGTTGGTGTTTTGCAGACTGCCATCAATGCTCAAATAAATCTTTGTGATGATAAAGAGATTATTGGCAGAGCGTTTTCCGCATTAAATAATGAATTCGATGAAAAATCTTACTTATTTAGAGTTCGAGCGCGGAAATTGATATCGCTGTTTGGTGAAAAAATTGAGAAAATTATTACAAATTGTATGAGCCAAATGCCGAGGGCCACGAGTAAAAGATTTTTTATAAATGAAAACATTAATGTAGAATTCAACAATATAGTTTTAGAAAAAATAAGAAAAGATAACATTTCAGTTTCGGTTGCTACTAAGACTATTTATAAAATTTTCGAAAAATATAACTAATTTTTCACGAGAATGTTTTCTAAATTCACGTCAGAATAAATTAGTATTGGATTCTAGGCTGATATAGAATTTACAGGCTTATTTTGCACTTCCGAATTATTATCTTAAATGAGATCAGCTACTATCATAATCCCCATCTTCAATGAAAGCTCAACCTTGAGGAGGGCGCTTGAAGCGGTTGTAACACAATCAGTTTTGCCTCATAAGCTAATTCTTGTTGATGATGGTTCCACTGATTTGACGCCACAAATCATTGAAGAGTATGCTGATCTATACCCCTTTATTCATCCGTTACGCAATTTGGAGAATCTGGGTATTTTCGCATCACTAAAGAAGGCTTTTTACTATGTAGATACTGAATACTTGGCTGTCATATCTGGGAATGATTTTTTGATGCCTAATTTTTTAGAAAGATCTATCGGTACTCTGGATGAATACCCTAATGCTGGACTTTCATTTTCTAGTTACGCAATCTATGATCCGTCTACTGGGACTATTAATGATTTAAGTTTAGATCCCTCAACTAATGGAGCATTTGATTTAAGAAAGTATCCAAGATATTTATCCCCCACTCTTTTTAGAGCTCAGCTTGGTGGTGGAAATGTCTGGATGTCATCAAATGCTGTTTTATACCGTACAAAATGCCTCATTAAGTGTGGGGGATTTCAAGAGGTGCTTAGATGGTACTCAGATTGGTTTGTGAATGTAGTAATTGCTCTTAGATATGGTGTATGCGTTATTCCTGAAATGTTGGGGGTGATTTCAGCGCGCAGCGCTCTATCACACTCTGCTCTAGCTTATAGTAATCAGAAAGCCCAACAGGCGGTGGTTAAAAATTTGCTAAAAGTTTTAGCCAAACCCACTTATTGGGATATTGCGTTTGTGTTCTCACGTCACCCCGTACTCTTCACCCCTCTAGATCGTGAAGTGTTAAATACTTTTGTGAGATATCCCATATTTAGCTGGCCTTATATTTTTAATTTTTCTCAATACTGTACAAATGCCCTAATCCCGCTTCATGCTGATAAATTGGCGAAAGCTTATATAAAAAATAAACGCATTGAGCAGCAAAATTTATCCGGCAAAGACGGTGCACTTATTGAGGGTCATATAAAAAGCCCAACCATCAGCGTGATAATGGCTAACTATAATCATGCTAAGTATTTGAGGGAATCGCTCTCCGCGATTTGCTCCCAGTCCCGCCTCCCAAATGAATTAATCATAGTAGATGATGGCTCAACAGATGAAAGTATTTCCATTTTGGAAGAATACTGCAAAAGGTACAAATTTATTACCTTAGTTAAAAATAATATAAATAAAGGGCAATTGGAAAGTATAGAATTGGCATTGGGCCTGGCTCGAGGAGATTATATAAATTGGGTAGCAGCCGATGATCGAATGGCGCCTGAATTTTTGAGGAAGTCAGAGGAAATGATTAAGAATTTCCCTGGGGTGGGTGTCGTGCAATCTGAATATGCTTTGTTTTATGAAGATTTTGGTAAATTTCATCCACAGAAAGAAGTTGCCGAGGTTTTTAACTATGGAAGAATGCCGGCATATTTTTCGCCATGGCGCTATAAAGAGTGGTTAAAGGAGGAAATAGTATGGCTTTCTACAAATGGCGCCCTTGTAAGAAGGGATGAAATCATGCGGATGGGCGGTTATAACAAAAAATTGGAGTGGCATGCGGACTGGTTTGCTAATCAGGCTATTGCTTTGAGGCGGGGGCTTTGTGTAATTCCAGAACCTCTTGCAGCATTGAGGGTTCTGAAAACATCGTATTCCGCACAAGGTATAAATAACTTAAACAGACAGAATGAGGTTTATAAAGAGTTATTTAGGGTGCTAAATGAAAAAAATAACAAGGATTTAAAAACTGACTTTTTGAACTATCCAGTTATTTTATCGGCATTATCCCCAAATATTTATAAATTTATGCGTTCGAATATCCAATGCTATAGATTTATTTTGGCATATTTTATTTGGAAGAGTCCATCATTAATCTTCAATATTAGAAATAAGTATTTATATAAAATTCAAGAATTTAAAAGAAAATTTAAACTTAATACTATGACATTCATTCATAATACCGTTCATCGATTAAGAATGATTGTCTCTCTAATTTTAAAAAAATGGTTAGATAAAAATTAATGTCAAAAAATATAAAAAAAATAGAGCAAATAAGAAAAAATATAACTTCCTTAATTAAATTCAGGGACGAGAGTGATGTAGGCAACATTTTCTTACCAAGCGAATTTTGGAAAAATATAAACAAGTTCCTCAGCTATATTAGAGATCTTCCTGCTAATGAGCTTGAAAAAATTAGATGTCATATTGGCATGGGGTTTTTTATTGGAAATCCGTGGAACAAAGATTTTTATAGTGGCCATTTGGCTTTAACGGATGCCGAGGCACTTGAAATCCCAATAATTCAAAAGTATGAAAAATACATTTCTGTGCTCCCTGAAAAATTTTGGTGCAGTGAGCCCGAGACTAACGAAGTGGTTTCGCAAATTGGCATTAGATACAAAGGAAAGCTTGTAAACTCTGATATTGTTAAAGAGCAGGCGTGCATCCACAATTTACATTCTTTGGGCCTTCTAAATGAAGGTAAAAAAAGAAAATATGTTTTAGAAATTGGGCCGGGATATGGTCAGCTTATCTACCAACTATCAAGAATTATGGATAACAATACAACATTTATATGCATTGATTATCCAGAAACATTGTTTTGGTCGGCCACATTTTTAAGTATAAATAACGATGCAGATAAAATCTATATACCAACCGTTGATGATGTCGATATTGATTTGGTTAAGATCTCTGAAGAGTACAAGTTCATTCTAATCCCAAACTTTAAGATTGAAAACTTAAGAAGAAATATGAGTTTTGATTTGTCAATTAACCAAAACTCATTTCAGGAGATGTCGGAGGGCCAGCTACATTATTACTGTCAATTTCTTATGAAATTTACTGGGGGATGGCTTTATTCATACAATGCCTGCAAGCAATTCATGAACATGGAGCTAGATGATTATGTGCATAATATTTTACAAAAATATTTCATTGGGATTCCTACCGACGAGGATTATAAGAGTTTTGGTTTTAATTTTACCAATGTAGAAGATAAGAGAATATTTTTAGGGTACGGCAAAGAATTAAAAAATCGGCCTTTGAGGGGTGCAACCCAAGGCGGTGAAGTGTGGTTATATGACAGGAAGATGGTGGTGGAGTTTAAAGATTAGAGTTGAAGTCTCTTCTTGCCAGTCTTAAGCTTTCGGGTGTGCCGATATCTCTGTGATAAATGCTATTGTGGTAAGCCTGCATCTTTCCGGCATAGTGGGGCAATATATCCCTTCCAATGTCGACTTCATGTTTTTGAAATGAGTCGATAAATGCGATTACTGAGGGTTCGAATATGTAGACAGCGCCATTTGCAAGATTGCTTGATGGGTGTTCGGGCTTTTCTGTATAAGATGTAATAAGATTATTTTCATCAATCTCTAGGATTCC
The DNA here is from genome assembly GCF_001830325.1 of Polynucleobacter sp. GWA2_45_21. Lineage (GTDB taxonomy): Bacteria > Pseudomonadota > Gammaproteobacteria > Burkholderiales > Burkholderiaceae > Polynucleobacter. The sequence continues at coordinate 34,612 of NZ_MHZG01000003.1, forward strand.
ACATGAATGTGGCGCATCAGTGATGAAAGACATTGCCGTAATTTCTACTTTAGGCATCCTTGCAGCATGAGCGTGAATAAATGAGTCAAGATTAAATTTTGATAAATTATCTGCATGGGCCACAAGAAATGATTTCCCTTCAAAAAAATCCCTATTTTTTGATATAGTCCCTGCCGTTCCAAGCAATCTCTCTTCATATGAGATTGAAATAAGCGAGCGCCATTTACAGTTTTGAATATATGTAGTAACAATTTCTGGTAAGTAGTGGGTATTAATTAAGGCCCTGTTAATTGGGTTTTCGGGGTATTCAAAAAGAATTTCGAGCCAGTAATCTATCAGTGGTCGCCCATTGATTGGCACCATGCATTTGGGTATTGTATTTGTTATTGGCTTGAGGCGACTCCCAAATCCGCCAGCTAAAAGGAGTGCATTCATTTTTGGGTTAACTCATTAAGAATTTCATCATTTCTTAGGGGCGTGTTTCCAACTCTCGATACTTGGCATGCAGAGGCTATCGACCCAAGATATGCGCTTTCCCAAATATTTGCCCCTAGCGATAGAGCCATAGAGCTGCAAATTAGGAAAGAGTCTCCGGCCCCAGAAACATCTTTAGGACTAGAGTTAAATGCTGGCAATAGGTCTGTTTTTAAATTCTTGCTTGCGCTTTCTGGGGAGTGAATTAGCAGCCCCTCGGCACCAAGAGTTATAACTAAATGTCTTGCGTTTGTTTTTTCATGAAGTTTTTCGGCTAGCACTGTAAGGCCAATCTTTGATCCATGAAGAGCTAGGCGAGCTTCATGCTCTGTTGGCGTGATGAGTTGCATGTTTTGAAATCTAGAAATATCCCCCATTTGCGATGAGGATTGGCTATCTGCAACCATAAATAAGCCCAAAGATTGGCCTTCATTTACTATTGAATTTACAAGGCCCTGAGGTAAGCAGCCATAATTGAAGTCTGAGAAGACAAGTAAGTCAGCATTTCTCATGGCTATCTTAATCTTGTCAAAGATTTTAGTAGATAAGGATGTGGCTATATCGTGCTGCTTGAGATGGCTTACTCTAAGAAGAGTTTTATTTTGTACTCTGTATCGCTGCTTGAGAGTCGTTGGCCTGCTAGAGTCAATAAATAAATTGGGAGAGACTTTCATTGATTGCAATACTTTGTTGGCAAACTTGGCGGCATCATCGTCGCCGGTAATGCTAAATAATTCAACTTCCGCGCCCAAGCTCTGAGCGTGTGCAGCTACAATTCCTGCGCCTCCAATAAAAAGATCCCTTTTGAGGGGGGTGACTACGATAGTAGGGTCTTCTTGAGAGAGTCCAAGTGTATCGCAAGAGATATATTCATCAATTATTAAGTCCCCAATTACAATTACTTTCAATGCCTGAAAATTCTCAACGTATCTCGATAGGTTTGATGGAGTAAATCCGTGCCTCTCAGGAAAGTCCGAAGGTTTTTCAATGTTCGAGTTACTTGATTTTCGCAATTCTTTCCGCAAAAGATCAAGTGATGAAAACCGCATCTCTCCAGAGCAAAAAAGTAATTTTCCGCCATAAGTATTAGCAGCTTCGAATTCCTCATTAAATTTATTTTCGTGCTCTTTGCCTTTAATTATAAAATTCGGTTTTAGTTTTTGGACTAGTTCTGTAATATTATTATTAATAGGAATTACTTGATTTACGACAGATGATAAGGCCCGCATTCCCTCTAGGCGTAGATTTATGGGGATAAACACGCCATCATGTCCATCTTCATGTATCCCGACCACAAGAAAGTCTGAGCAGTCCGCTGCAAAATTTAAGAGCCTTAGGTGTCCTGGGTGAATAACGTTAAAGTTGCCAGTCACTAAGGAAATTTTCGCGTCAGAGGTTATTTTTGACCGTATTTCTAATACTGCCCTGTCAATATCGGATATTAATTCTGGGGTTTTATTCATTTTTATATAATGAGAGCTGTTGAAGCTTGATAAAAGTAAATGGGAAATGTTCGCAAATAAAATTAACAGTTTTCGTGGAACTGGTGTGGATTCTAATTAATGAGAAATGTTTACTACTCTTACTTTCAAATTGCCTTAATGAAATATCGATCCTATGGATTTTATCTGTTCATTCTAAAGGGATTGAAAATAATTTTTATAAATATTTTTTGGGCTTTGCTCTCCCCTATAGCTATCTCTGGACATTTAATTGGTTTTAGGCGTGTAACAGTCTTCACCGACAGAATTGGACATCTTGCAGCAGAATTTGATTGCTTTAAGAAAATGAAGTTGCTGGGGTTATTGCCTAAGAGGAGGTGGTTCTTTTTGGCCCCCAAAAAAAGAGTGGCTAATTGCCATCTTCTGTCCTATTGGCAAGAGCATTTCCAAATATTTGTGAATCCTGCTTTATGTGGCTTCTTGAGGATTCTTAGTCTTAGATACTTTATGGTCTACTGCATAGATGACTTTATTTTGACTAATAGTGGAGCCGCTAGATACTATCAAATTAATTCTGCGTGGGGCGTTCAGAAGCCCGTATTGTCTTTAAGGGAATCTGATAGAAATTATTTAGAAGAATTATTGAGGGAACTTGGCATTCCTGAGGGTGGTTGGTATGTATGCTTTCATAATCGCGAGGCAGGATATTCTCCTATAGATGAAATTATTCATTCGCATCGCAATACGGCTATTGAGGATATGGTTCCAGCAATGCAGTATGTGATTGAGAGTGGCGGATGGTGTGTCCGAATGGGTGACCCATCTATGTCTCAAGGCCCTGAAATCAAGGGGGTGGTTGATTATGCCCACTCTTATCTGCGATCACCCAGAGGCGACGTAGTTTTGGCTGCTGGAGCTAAGTATTTCGTGGGCAACTCTTCTGGTATTTGGATTCTTTCTAGTATTTTCGGGGTACCATGCGCCTTGGCGAATATGATCCCAGTATCTACACTCGGGTATTCACCATTTGATCTTAGTATCCCTAAGTTGCTAAGAGAAATTTCATCTGGAAATTATTTGAAGTACCCATATATATTTTCACAACAGATGGCTGACTATCGAGATCCCATTCAGTACGAGGACGCAGGCGTAATGCCTGTTGCGAATACACCGGATGAAATTTTAGACTTAGTCAAGGAGATGCATGAACGAATTTTTGATTTTGTAGAATCGACAGAATTAGAAGAGAGATTAAAAAGACTTTATTCCACCCTATTTAAAAAAAATAATTATGGGTATGGTGCCGGGGGCTCTATTGGCAAGGCGTTTGTTCAAAAACATAACCATTTATTTCTTTGACGTATTCCTAAAAATAGATTAAAGGGCGGGTCGCTGCTCCGCTTTCTAAGTCATCCAATGCTTGATTAATCTCATTTAATGAATATCTTCTAGAGATTAATTTTTCTATAGGGATGTTATTTTCTTTAAATAACTTAGAAAATAATGGAATATCTCTATCGGGCTCAACGCTGCCACCCCAGCTTCCGCGAAGTTGTTTGCCGCAAATAAGCTCGTATGGATCAAGGGTAATCATGTCGCCATGCCTTGGATGGGATGCGAAAGTGCAAATTCCTCCATTCCGCTTTATTGAATTGAATGCGAGTTCAATCCCTTTTGTAGTTCCTGAGGCGTCTATTCCATAGTCAACACCATTGGGTGCAATTCCTTTAATTGCCTCATTTGGATCAACCAAGGAGGCATTTACGGTATGGGTTGCGCCAAGTGCTTTTGCTAAATTCAGTTTCTCTTGAGAAATATCTACGGCGATGATTAAGTTAGGTGAGTAAATGCACGAAGTCATTAAAGCGCTTAATCCTATGCCCCCGATACCTACAAAAACAAAATCTTTTTTATTTTCGGGCTTTAACTCATTGATTATGATCCCGGCCCCTGTTGGGATCGCGCAGCCATAAAGAGCTGCTATGTCAAGTGGCAGGCCTTCGGGTGATGGTACTAGTCTATTTTCAGAAACAACTGCGTATTGATTAAATGTGGTTACTGCGCCTGCATTAATTACGCAGGATGGCCCATGTGTATATTGCGCTCCTCCAGCATCGATTCCATTACATTTAATCCAAGTTAGGATAACATCCTGCCCACATTTTACTTTTGTTACGTCATCTCCAATGGCAATTACCTGTCCTGACCCTTCGTGACCTAAAAGATGTGGCAACCATGCATCCTCGCCTCGTCGCCCCCGAGTCTCCATAATTTGGCTATGACACACGCCGCTATAAAATAGCTTAACTAGAACTTGGCCGGATTTAAGATCTGGTAATCTAAGATTGCTCAGAATTTGAAGAGGTCTATTTGTTTCAAAAAGTACTGCTGCAGCTGTGTATGTATTTTGATTGGCTAGATTATTGGGCATTATTGGGTTATCCTTTTTGATGGATTATTTTAAGCCTTAATTTATTGGTGTTTAATGTTATGAAAGCTGTGATTTTAGCCGGTGGCTTAGGTACTAGGATAAGTGAGGAATCTCATTTAAGGCCAAAACCTATGATTGAGATTGGTGGAAAACCTATTCTTTGGCACATAATGAAAATGTATTCTCATTATGGAATTAATGATTTTATTATTTGCCTCGGCTATAAGGGTTACGTAATCAAAGAATATTTTTCTAATTATTTTATTCATATGTCCGATGTCACATTTGATATCAGTCGCAACCAGATGGAGGTTCACCGGCGACATGCTGAACCTTGGAGAGTGACCCTGGTTGATACGGGTGAGAAAACATTAACTGGAGGGCGTTTAAAACGAGTCTCTGAATATATTAAGGATGAAAAAGAATTTTGTTTTACTTACGGTGATGGGGTTAGTGACATAAATATTGCAGCTTTACTTGACTTTCATCGTCAGCATGGAAGGTTGGCCACAGTAACAGCTGTATCGCCTCCAGGAAGGTACGGGGCTTTACAGCTCGAAGGCAATCAAGTCACAGGATTTGCTGAAAAACCTCGTGGTGATGGAGGTTTGATTAATGGCGGATTTTTTGTGCTCTCTCCACGGTGTATTGATTATATCGATGGTGATTTAACAACGTGGGAGGTGGATCCACTATTAAATCTTTCAAAAAATGATCAATTAATGGCATTTCATCACGATGGTTTTTGGCAGCCAATGGATACTTTGCGGGATAAAAATCACCTAGAAGAATTGTGGTTGAGGGATGCTGCGCCGTGGAAAACTTGGGCTGTATAAGACTCGTTTTATAACTAACAGAGAAAGTCAGAATGCGCATTTTGATTACAGGAAACATGGGCTACATCGGTCCAGTATTGGCAAAATATTTAAAGAAAAATTATCCGAGAATTACTTTGGTGGGGTATGACACGGGTTTTTTTGGGCACTGCTTAACTGGTACAGAGTATTTGCCGGAATTGTTCTATGAGTGTCAGTTTATGGGGGATATTCGAGATATTGGCATAAGTCACCTAAATGGCGTGGATGCAGTGGTTCACTTGGCGGCCGTCTCGAATGATCCGATGGGAAATGAATTTGAAGCAATTACAAATCAAATAAATCACAAGTCAAGTTTGCGTTTAGTAAAGCTAGCAATTGAGGCCGGCGTTAAGAATTTTGTATTTGCATCCAGCTGCTCAATGTATGGCCAATCTGCAGGTGGTCCTCGATCTGAATCTGATCCCACAAATCCACTAACTGCTTACGCAAAATCAAAAATTGGGACAGAATCTGATATCAAACAACTCAATTTAAAGCAGATGGTTGTAACTTGTTTGCGTTTTGCCACGGCTTGTGGAATGTCGGATCGTCTCAGATTGGATTTGGTGCTCAATGACTTTGTTGCATGCGCTGTAACCTCCCAAAAAATCACTGTTTTGAGTGATGGATCACCTTGGAGGCCGCTGATTGACGTTGAGGATATGTCTCGCGCAATAGACTGGGCAATTCATCGTTCTGAGCATCAAGGGGGTCGATATTTAGCTGTTAATGCTGGACGAAATGAAAATAATTACCAGGTAAAAGATTTGGCAATGACGGTTTCAAAGCTTATTCCGGGGGTTGAGGTAAGCATCAATGCTGATGCCCCTCCTGATTTACGCTCATATATGGTTGATTTTTCTCTATTTCAATCGCTTGCTGCCGAATATTTGCCAGTAGTAAGTCTTGAGGATTCTATTGAGCGACTTAGATCTGGTTTTGATCGGATGTTATTTTCTAATAAAAATTTTCGTGACTCCCCGTATATGCGACTTAACACTTTACGAAAGCATATGCAGCATGGGATGCTAGATCAAAATTTACGTTGGACCAATAATCTGAGTAAGGATTTTCTTTGATTCGTTTTTCAATACATGATTTACCTCTACCCGGGCCCAAAATAATTGAAAGAAAGCCTATTGGCGATGAACGAGGATTTTTATGCCGAATTTTCTGTGAAGTTGAGCTAGCAGAACTTGGTTGGCGAAAACCTGTTTCTCAAATTAATCAAACGTTCACAGAAAAATCTGGCACAGTAAGGGGGCTGCACTTTCAGTATCCCCCTCATTCAGAAATGAAGCTTGTTAATTGCTTGCGGGGTAGTATTTGGGATGTGGTTGTTGATATTCGATCCTATTCCCCTAATTTTCTAAAATGGTGTGCTGTAGAACTCTCTGCAAAAAATAATAGAGCACTCTTTATACCCGAAGGATTTGCTCACGGATTTCAGACTTTGTCTGATAAATGTGAGTTATTATACTTGCATTCATCCCCTCACGTTCCGGATGCAGAGGGCGCACTCAATCCAGTTGATCCATCTTTGGGTATAAATTGGCCGCTACACATAAGTGCCATTTCGATTCGAGATTCTGCCCATACTATGTTGAGGGATTATGAATTTAAAGGAATTTAATGATGAAATGCCGACATTGCAAAAATAACTTACAGCACGTATTTTTAGATTTAGGATTTGCCCCTCCATCAAATGATTATCTTAGTGAGGATGATTTGCATGCCCCTGAAAAAATATTTCCCCTAAAGCTATATGTTTGCGATAGTTGTTGGCTTGTGCAGACTGAGGATTATTCACGGGCGAGCGAATTATTTTCGAAAGATTATGCTTACTTTTCGTCAACATCTAAAAGTTGGCTTGATCATTCAGCGAGATATGTGGAGAAAATTAGTAATGATCTAAAGTTATCTAGGAATAGTTTTGTAATTGAAATCGCATCAAATGATGGTTATTTATTGAAAAATTTCGTGAAATCTGGGGTACCTTGTTTGGGAATTGAACCTACGGATAGCACTGCCGATGCTGCTGAAAAAATTGGGGTGCCTGTACTACGAAAGTTCTTTGGCGCTGATGTTGCAAGAGAATTGGCCTCATCAAGCAAGAGGGCTGATTTAATTTGTGGCAACAATGTTTATGCGCATGTTCCGGATATTAATGACTTTACTGAAGGTTTAAAAATTGCCTTAAAGGAGGGTGGAGTTATTAATCTCGAATTTCCGCATTTAATGCGTTTAATCGAAAATAATCAATTTGATACTGTTTATCATGAGCACTTTTCTTACCTCTCATTAAGTACTGTAGTGGAAATTTTTTCTTCGGTTAGCTTAAGAATATTTGATGTTGAGGAATTATCAACTCATGGCGGTAGTCTGCGTATTTATGGATGTCACGCTAATGATGTAAGGCCAACTACAAACGCGGTGATTGATTTGCTTGCCTATGAGGAAAAGTTTGGCTTGAAGTCTTTGGGCGTGTATCAAGAATTTCAAGCTAAGGCGAATAAAGTGAAAAATGATTTCCTTTCATTTTTGATCGATCAAAAACGATTGGGGAAATCAATAGCAGGTTATGGCGCAGCAGCAAAAGGAAATACTTTGATGAATTATGCTGGCATTAAGAATGACTTAATTGACTTTGTTTGTGACGCTGCACCATCTAAGCAAAATAAATATATGCCGGGCAGTCATTTGCCAATTCTCCATCCTTCAGCGCTTGCTAATCGTAAGCCAGATTGGGTGGTGATTTTTCCTTGGAATATTGCAAAAGAGGTCGAAGAGCAAGAAAATATCGCGATTTGGGGTGGTAAGTTTGTTGTGGCGGTGCCCGAGTTAAAGGTTTTGAATTGAAGGTTATAGTTACGGGTGCTACTGGTTTCATTGGTCAGCACTTGGTAAGAAAATTGCTGCAAAATGGGCATCAAGTTATCGCAGTTGCTCGGAATCTAAATCGTGCCAAGGAATTTGAGTGGTTTGATGTAGTCGACTTTATTCAGGCCGATTTGCACCTTAATTATGGTCCTGCGATTGAAGGGCTGGATGGCGGTGATGCATTAATTCATCTTGCATGGCCTGGGCTACCTAATTACCAAGGTAACTTCCATATTTTTCAGAATCTTAAATCGGATCTAGTTTTTCTTAAGGCCTCCATTGAATCAGGTATATCTCATCTGGTGGTAGCTGGCACATGCCTCGAGTATGGTTTGCAATCCGGCGCTCTTACGGAAGATATGGGTACGAATCCTATTACTCCATATGGTTTTGCAAAGGATTCATTACGAAAATCCTTGCAGTTTTACCAGAAGGAATATGGTTTTACCTTGCAATGGATGCGGCTCTTCTATATGTATGGAGAGGGGCAAAATCCTAAAAGTCTCTTGTCTCAACTGGATATGGCTATTGATGAAAAAAGACAGTCTTTTGATATGTCGATAGGAACTCAGCTTAGGGATTATTTGCCAATAGAGGCTATTTCTGAAAGAATATGCACTGCCCTAGAAAATCCTACGATTAATGGTGTTATCAATTGTTCAAGTGGGTCGCCAATTTCTGTGCTTGACTTGGTGCGAAGGAGGTGCCAAGAGCGCGGTTCTGATATTCATTTAAATTTAGGGCATTTTCCTTTGCCTGAATACGAGCCCTTTGAGTTTTGGGGTATTCCCGCCAAATTAAATTCACTATCAATTTAATTTGCCTGCTCTAAATATCGCATCACCGTATCTATCTTAGACCAACGCCCGTTATTCATAATCATGGTCATGCTGGCTCCTGATTTTAAGAGATCCTGTGCCGCTCCAACGCGCATAGAATGTCCGCTGATATGATCAATTATATGTTTAGGAAGTTTCGCGTCTTTTGCTAAACGTTTATAAATGCGGTTTATCTGACTGCTCTTTAATTCTTGGGTGATGTCAATTGCATTATTAATCCCCCTAAACAGAAAGTCATCTTTTAGCTTCGCTTGGTTTAGCCATAGAGAAAGAGCCGCAGCAGATCTTTCTGTTAAAAATATCCACCTACCTTGGAGTTCTTGATCAGTTTTGCTTTTACGTAGTCGCAATTTCGTTTGCTTATAATTTTCTAGTTCATCTATGTGTATGTCTATGATTCTTAATGAGACAAGCTCGCTACGTCGGCACATACTGTCATAAGCAAGCAACAATAGAGCTTGGTCTCGAACTCCTCTTAAATTATTACTTGTTGCACTAAGTAATTTGTCTAGTATTGGAGCTGTAATTCCGAAGGCTTGTTTGGATGATCTTCCAAGTGTGCGGTGCATACGTCTCAATTCAATTTTGACGTCGGGATGTTTAGTTGGGTCACTAAGGTGATTAAGTTTGTGAATGCTAGAAATACTAGCCACTGCAATTCGGATGCCAGATGATTTCAGGCCACTCTTTGTTAGATGGGCTATATATAGGGCGACATCTAGAGGGTTTGCCGGGAGTGCGTCGATACTGTGCTTTTCGCAAAATTGAATAAATCTCTCAAAGTTAGCTCTGTAGGCTCTAATTGTGGATGGCGCATAGGCACCCTCGATTTTGATAATGGTTCTGTTTAGCAATTCTTTTGCGGTATGCTTACACATGGCCTTAATATCCTTTAAAAAAACTAATTAGTACTTTATATAGTACAAATAATTTCATATATGATAACTGGAGCGCAAGTAAGAGCAGGAAAAGCCCTGTTGGATTGGTCTGGGACCCGTCTAGCGGAGGAGGCTGGAGTTGCTATTTCCACAATCAGAAGGGTGGAGGCCTGCGATGGGCTTTTGGAGAGTGCTAGCATTAAAGTGCTTCAGGCGTTAAAAGCTGCGCTTGAAGCTGGAGGTGTGGAGTTCATCGGCACCCCTGAAGATCGACCTGGCGTTCGTCTAGTTTCGTCAAAAAAATAAAATGCCAGCTTTACCAAAAACTCAGCGCAAGGCTCGCTCAGGTGGGCCTAAAACAGCCGAGGGTAAGCTGACAGCATCTCGTAACGCTATCAAGACCGGTGCTTATGCAGTGCAAGCTTTATTACCAGGCGAGAGCGAGCAAGAGTTTCACGAGCTAGAACAACTTTTTATTGATGAGTTTGTTCCGGTTGGAATTTCCGAGAGAGCATCAGTACATTCATTAACGGTGATTATTTGGAAGAAACTCCGCCTTGAAAAGTTAGAGTCACGCTACATTCATGATCTATTGAATCGTTTCCCGAAGCATTCTGAGTTCAGTGCTGTGGGTTTTGATGATTATCCAATTGCAGCTCAGGAATGGGTGAATAATCCAGAACTCATTTCATCATTAAATTTAGAGCAAACTCAGGGCGGATATTGGGCTCTAGCTGTGCTTAAAAAATGTCGTTTCGATTTAGATGAAATGCAATCATTCAAAAAAGACTCGCCAGTAATATTTAAGCGCTTGCAAGATTTATTAAGTTCGCTTGGTGTTAAAGATTTAACTATCCCAGGAATGGTTGGTACACGTTACCACCATGGAGCGGAAACACGGCCCATTGAAGATATGGCCGATAAATTGATGGAACAATTGCAAGGTGAGATTTGGGCGATTCAGAATCAAGAGTGCTTACTCAAAGTGCGCCAGCAAATTCGGGATAAGAGATTGGTGGAATATTTAAATCTCAATCGCTCGCAAAGGGTGGCGGATGATTTAGATCGCTCGTACTTTAAAACTTTAGATGAGCTGCGTCGGCAAATTGAGTGGCGCAAAAAGCAAGAAGTAATTGATATTTCGGTGAAGTTAGCGCCCAAAAATATCAAGCGCTAGAAAAGGATAATTGAGGCAAAATTTCAGGTAAATACCGTTTTTACAAAACGGACTCATTCTTAATTAGGTTGCCGCAAAGCCTGTTCTTGTTGTTCAATAATTTCTATTTTTCACTAGTTTATTGTCGCCTTAAGGCGTAAGAAAACTCATCATTTTTAGACTAAAAATGGCACTAAAAAATCGATGAATTTTTATAAGTAAAGAAGAGGTAAGAACGCTAATACCCCTTAGCACACATTTTTGCAGATGCTTGGATTAAGGGCGATTAGTCGACGAAGTTATCAATTAACATCTTTCACCAAATTTATAGAGTTTGAGATAATTAACTCAATTAATCTCGGTTGTATTTACCCAATGCATTTCAACATAATGCTTACTGGTATTTGATTGTATTTTTTGCACTATTAAGGTCTGCTCATGAAATTCATAGTTACAGGATGTGCTGGATTTATTGGTAGTACATTGGTTGATCGCCTGCTATCAGATGGTCATTCGGTCATAGGGGTGGATAACTTTTCCACGGGTCAGCGCCGTTTTCTTGAAGGCGCTTTACTGAATCCAAATTTCACACTGTTTAAAACTGATCTTTTAGACTTAGATGCATTGAAAGATGCATTTACTGGTGGTGAGGCAGTGTTTCATTTGGCCGCCAACGCTGACGTTCGTTTTGGTACCGATTATCCCCGTCGCGATCTTGAGCAAAACACCATCGCTACATACAACGTACTTGAAGCTATGCGTGCAAATGGCATCAAAAGAATTGCTTTTTCATCTACTGGATCGGTCTACGGAGAGGCTCCGGTTGTGCCCACTCCTGAAAACGGTCCTTTTCCAATTCAAACATCGTTGTACGGAGCCTCAAAGGCCGCCTGCGAAGGGCTAATTTCCGCCTATTGCGAGGGTTTTGGTTTCCAATCCTGGATCTTTCGTTTTGTCTCCATCTTAGGGGAGCGCTATACACATGGGCATGTTTTTGATTTCTATCAAAAGCTCAAAGCTGACCCGACTTGTCTGCCAGTATTAGGCAATGGGAAACAGCGTAAATCTTATTTGTATGTTCAAGATTGTATTGATGCAATTTTGTTGGCAATGGATCGGGCTACAGAAAAAGTCAATATCTTTAACTTGGGCGTAGATGGCTATTGTGAGGTCAATGATTCGATTGGGTGGATTTGTGATGAATTAGGCGTGAAGCCTAGATTGGATTATGCGGGCGGTGATCGTGGTTGGATTGGTGATAATCCATTTATTTTTCTAGATACCCAGAAGATTCAAGCATTAGGTTGGAAGCCTCGATTTACTATTAATGAGGGCGTGATTAAGACTGTGCAATATCTACGTGAAAATGAATGGGTATTTAAGGCGCGCTAATGGGTAATTCTTGGGCAGTCATTACAGGGAGTTCGCGAGGGCTTGGGGCGCATCTGGCAAACGCATTTTGGAGTGCGGGTTGGAATATTGCGTTAGTCGCTCGCAACCAAGATGATTTATTGGGGGTTTGCAAGAACTTACCCGAAAGACCGAATCAAAAGGCCACCATATTTCCATGTGACCTTGCTCAACCAGTAGAGGTAAGCTTATTGGTTGAAAAAATTAAAGATCAGTTGCCACGCCTGGACGCATTAATTAACAATGCAGCCATTCATGGGCCTATTGGCCCTCTGGTAGAAAACGATCTCACTCTTTGGAATAAAGCAATACAGGTTAACCTAATGTCCCCTGTGGCTTTATGCCATGGTTTACTTGACTTCATTGGTGAGTCTGGTAGTGGCACCATCATCAATTTATCTGGCGGCGGCGCTACTGGCCCTAGAGCCAACTTTACAGCGTATGCAAGTGCCAAGGCCGCCTTAGTGCGTTTTTCTGAAACACTGGCACAGGAGGTGGAATCTCGACAGATTCGGGTTAATTGCGTTGCCCCAGGTGCGATGAAGACCAGTCTTCTGGAAGAAGTTGTTGTCTCTGGAAAATCGGTTGCCGGCCCTCGCGAGTTTGAGATTGCGGAGAACGTTTTTGCTCAAGGCGGTGCCTCGATGAATAAGGTTGCAGATTTGGTGTTATTTTTGGCAAGTGATGCCAGCCTGGGGATTACTGGCAAGTTAGTAAGCGCAGTATGGGATAAATGGCAAGAGTGGCCAAAACATATTGAGCAACTGGCAGCAAGCGATACGTATACTCTGAGGAGAATTTCTGGTCGCGATCGTGGAATGGAATGGGGTGATGTATGAGCGCGAATCAAATAGAAATCAAAGATAAGGTATGCAAAGTGTTGGGTGTTGGCATTATTGGTTGTGGCTTGATTGGTCAAAAGAGGGCGTCTAATTTAGGCCCTGGTGGAAATTTAGTGGCGTGCGCTGACGTCAATTTACCCCGAGCAGAGCAATTGGCTCTACCGTTTAGGGCGCAAGCTTTTTCAAGTTGGCGTGAGCTCTTAGCGCTCCCTCAAATAGATATTGTCATTATTGCTACCTTACATGATTCGCTTGCCGAAATTACATTGGCTGCTATTGCTGCCGGTAAACATGTGCTTGTAGAAAAACCTGCTGCTCGTTCAGCCAGTGAACTAGAACCAGTAATCGCGGCAGCTAAAACCAACAACATCAAAGTCCGCGTTGGTTTCAATCATCGCTATCACCGAAGTTTGCAGAAGGCCAAATCGATTGTTGACTCTGGCGTGTTAGGGGATTTGATGTTTATCCGCGCTCGATATGGACATGGTGCTAGATTGGGATACGATAAGGAGTGGCGAGCGAACCCGCAATTATCTGGTGGTGGTGAGCTTATTGATCAAGGTCCTCACTTGATTGACCTATCACGGTGGTTTATTGGTGATTTTTCTGAGGTTCAGGGTTTTGCTCACACATATTATTGGGATATGCCAGTTGACGATAACGGTTTTATGTTGCTGAAGACGGCTAAGCAGCAGGTTGCTTTTCTGCACGCTTCCTGTACAGAGTGGAAAAATCTATTCTCTATGGAGATTTATGGAAAAGATGGTAAGTTGGATTTGTCGGGATTAGGCGGAAGCTACGGATTGGAAAAGTTAACTTACTATAAGATGCTGCCTCAAATGGGCCCTCCCGAAACTATTTCCTGGGAATATCCAATGGCTGATGATTCATGGGCTCTAGAGATGGCAGAGTTTTATCAGGATATTCATGAAAATCGAGAACCCGCTGCCGGTCTACATGATGCATATCAGGCATTAAAGATTATCGATCAAATTTATAAGGATTCTGGTTATGATCATCTCGCGTAGTCCTCTTCGTATTACCTTGGGCGGTGGCGGCACAGATCTAGCCTCTTATTATGAAGAGCATGAAGGTTTTTTAATAGCAGCAGCTATTGATAAGTACGTTTATGTCACAGTAATGCGTCCTTTTACAGAGGGAATCTATCTCAAGTACTCGCAGTTAGAGCAGGTTGAAAAAGTTGAGCAGGTGCAACATCCTATTATTCGAGAGGCATTGAATTTAATGGGTTTTCGTACGCCTCAAGTGGAGATAACAACCTTAGCTGATATACCTGCTGGAACAGGTTTGGGATCTTCAGGTAGCTTCACCACTGCCTTGCTTAAGGCCTTATACACCCACCGCAAGCGCCATATTCATCAAGATGAATTGGCAGAGTTGGCTTGTCATATTGAAATTGATCGGTTGGGTGAGCCTATTGGCAAGCAAGATCAATATATTGCGGCCATAGGCGGATTAACATGTTTTACTTTTCATAAAGATGGAAAAGTTACTGCCGAACCGCTAAAAATTAGTATGCAGACGATGTTTGAGTTGGAAGACAACTTGCTACTCTTTTTTACAGGTTTTTCTAGAAGTGCAAGCGGTATTTTGCGAGATCAAAAGGTAAAGTCTCAGCAAAATGATGCAGATATGATTGCTAACTTACATTACGTCAAAGATCTTGGCCTGCGTAGTAAAGCTGCTTTAGAAAATGGGAATATAGCTTTATTTGGAGAGTTGATGCATGAACATTGGGAGCACAAAAAGCGTCGCTCAGGAGGTATGAGCAATCCCCAAATAGATGATTGGTATCAGCTAGCTATGAATAATGGCGCTATTGGCGGAAAATTAGTAGGAGCAGGTGGGGGCGGTTTTTTAATGTTTATGGCAAAAAATCGAAGTCAGTTGCGTCAGGCAATGAATGGCGCCGGCCTTGAAGAGGTACGATTTAAATTTGACTTTGAAGGCGCTAAAGTGATGATGTCGTCTTGATGTTTCCTGTTGCAATTCTAGCCGGGGGCTTGGCTACGCGACTGCGTCCTATCACCCAAACTATTCCCAAAGCCCTAATTGAGGTTGCAGGGAAGCCTTTTATAGACCATCAGCTTGAATATCTTCGCACTCAGGGCATTACTTCTGTCGTTTTATGTATTGGCTATTTGGGGGAGATGATCCAAGAGATTGTGGGAGATGGATCACGCTGGGGGATTCATGTGCAATATTCACCTGATGGGCCTAAATTACTTGGTACCGGAGGAGCTTTAAAACAGGCGTTACCGATGCTGGGAGAGCAATTCTTTGTTTTGTATGGCGACTCTTATCTTCCAATTGATTTTGCACGGGTGCAAACCGCTTTTCTTGGTAGCGGTCGGCTTGCGCTAATGACGGTTTTAAGAAACCAAAATCTGTGGGATCGTAGTAACGTGTGGTTCGAGAATGAAGAGCTTATTGAATACAACAAGGAAGTGGTTACAACTCAGATGCACTATATTGATTATGGGCTGGGGGTGCTTGAGTCTAAAGCTCTGAATAATTATCCCTCTGGACAGGCTTTAGATCTTTCGAGAGTTTATAATGAATTGTCCTTACAAAAACAGCTTGCAGGCTATGAAGTCTTTGAGCGTTTTTATGAGATAGGCTCACATCAGGGTATTGCCGATACCCAAAACTACTTAATGCGAAAAAAATAAAGGACGGTTTATGAGTTACGCCCAAAAACATCTAAATGAATCAATTGAAATCATTCAAAAGATAGATGTAGATGCGATTGAGAAAATGGCTGATTTATTAGCCCAGGTTAAGGCCGATGGTGGAAGAATTTTTTTCTTGGGGGTTGGTGGTAGCGCCGGAAATTGTTCTCATGCGGTAAATGATTTTCGCAAAATCGTAGGCATTGAATCTTATGCTCCAATAGATAATGTTTCTGAATTAACTGCTCGCACTAATGATGAGGGTTGGGCAACCATTTTTGTTGAGTGGTTAAAAACAAGCAAGCTTTCATCGAAAGATATGATATTTATTTTTTCAGTTGGCGGCGGCAATTTAGAAAAAAATATTAGTCCGAATTTAGTAGAAGCACTAAAGTTGGCAAAAGAGGTTGGGTCAAAAGTAATTGGTGTTGTCGGTCGTGATGGTGGATATACAGCGCAAGTTGCAGACGCTTGCGTTATTGTCCCAACAGTCAATTCTGACAATATCACTCCTCACTCAGAGGCATTTCAGGGTGTAGTTTGGCACTTACTGGTTTCTCATCCAAAGCTTAAGGCCAATCAAACTAAGTGGGAGTCTACGAGTAAATAGCTCGAGAAATACTTTCAGTGAGACGAGCAGTTTTCTTAGATCGCGATGGTGTTATCAATCAGGCGGTGGTTCGTAATGGCACCCCTTATCCGCCAGCAAATATTAGTGAGTTAGTAATTTTGCCGGGAGTATCTCAAGCCCTTCAAAAATTGCATGAAGAAAATTACCTTTTGATAGTGGTAACCAATCAACCTGATGTGGCTCGTGGAGTAACTCAAAAATCAGATGTTGAGAAAATAAATAATTACTTACTTTCACAATTACCATTGGATGATATCAAGACTTGCTATCACGACCATGCGGATGGTTGTCGGTGCCGAAAGCCTTTGCCGGGGGCATTGATTGATGCTGCCAGAGAATATCAAATTAATTTATCAAAAAGCTTTATGGTGGGTGATCGCTGGCGCGATATTGAAGCTGGTCAATTTGCTGGCTGCAAAACCTTTTTTATTAATTATCGTTATGCTGAAAAACAGCCTGAATCACCTGACTTTATCGTCTCTTCATTATTAGAGGCGCAACAAATTATCTGTGGAGAGTTTTAAATGAAAAAAGTAGAAGATTTAAAAGTTAAGATTTTTGCGGATGGCGCTGATAAAGTTGGCATGCTTGAGATGTACGCAAAACCTTTTATTAAAGGATTAACCACTAATCCTACTTTAATGAAGAAGGCTGGGATAATGGATTACCGAGCTTTTTGCAAAGACATCCTAACCTCGATTAAGGATAAGCCACTCTCTTTTGAGGTTTTTTCGGACGATTTTGCGGAGATGGAGCGTCAGGCTTTAGAGATTGCTAGCTGGGGTGAAAACGTATACGTCAAGATTCCGGTGACTAATACCAAACAAGAGACTTGTTATGCGCTAGTAAAAAAGCTCGCAGATCAAAAGGTTAAATTAAATGTAACCGCCTTGATGACGCTTGATCAGGTGCGTGACGTTGTAGCCTCATTAAATCCAAATATCTCGAGTTATGTCTCTGTATTTGCTGGTCGTGTAGCGGATACGGGGGTTGATCCAGTGCCGGTAATGGCTAGGGCGGTTGAAATGCTAAAGGCGGTTCCTGCTGCAGAACTAATTTGGGCTAGCCCAAGAGAGTTATTGAATATTTTTCAGGCAGATGATATCGGTTGTCATGTCATTACCGTTACTAATGATATTCTTAAAAAGTTATCACTAGTTGGATACGACTTGGATGAGTATTCTTTGGATACGGTAAAGATGTTTTATAAGGATGCCGTTGAGGCAGGTTATAAGCTTTAACTTTTTTCCAATAAGTTATAATGCGTCATATAGGCTGAGAGCCTATTTGTTTCAATTAACAGATACTCTATAAAGTGTGTCAATTCTAAATTTGTGGCCTTATTCCAATCGCTATCTATTTGCTAAGGCACCAAACTCAAGAACAAAAACTCAAAAAAGATAATCAAATGCACAACGCCTTGCAGGAGGGTGGTTCTACCAATCGCCAGAGTTAATGCCCCAATAAAGAACGATAGATACATCAGGGTCATATTTAGACTGCTAATTCCTAAACTGAGTGGCAGATCAAAAAGAATGGCAAAGGCTGCTACCGTCGGAATAGTCAATCCAATACTAGCTAAGGCAGAACCTAGCGCCAAGTTCAAACTGCTTTGTAAGCGATTGGCCCTAGCGGCTCTTACCGCGGCAAAGCCTTCTGGTAGCAGTACCAACATGGCAATCGCAATACCAACCACTGTTTTGGGTGCGCCGGCAGCTTTGACTCCTGCTTCAATGGCGGGGTTTAGGGCTTCAGCAAGTCCTACTACGGCAGCTAGAGAAATGAGCAATAACAGAAGGCTTGCAGCAGTCTTAAGATTGCTAGGCTTTTCTGCATGGACGCCGCTATCAGTTTTTTGATCTTCAGCCTTTGGGAGATAGTAATCACGATGGCTCACTGTTTGGAAGAATAGAAAGGCACCATATAAAGCAAAGGAGGCAATGCCAGCAAATGCTAGTTGGCCTCTAGTAAAGTCTGGCCCAGGGGTGCTTACAGTGACCATGGGCATGACGAGGATGAAAGTGGCTAGTGCGGTAAGTACTGCCAACGCAGAATTAGTGCCTTCATTACGAAAGGACATCTCATGATGTTTAAAGCCACCCATAAAGATGCATAAGCCGATAACGCCATTCATGACAATCATGACCGTAGCAAAGACTGCATCTCGGGCAATAAACTGCGCACCCTCGTGGCCAGCAAACATCATCGCGATAATGAGTGAAGCTTCAATAATGGTCACGCTAATCGCAAGTACTAGAGTTCCATAAGGCTCACCCGTTTTATGGGCAATCACCTCAGCATGATGAACGGCTGATAGTACTGCCCCAATGAGGGTGATTGCCATTAAAGCAATAAACCAGGATTGATTAAGAAGATCGGTCATTTGGGTAGATTGTTAGTGGCGCTTGGTGAATGACTATTTGTGACGGGTGCCTCAAGTGAGTTTGTATCGGTGGTCAATTATGTACTTTAGCACCTATGCCATTGTTATTGCATATTCACTTTATAAGCTTTTGGGCTCTGGGAAACTCTTAAAAAGATATTCAGATATTAGCAATTAAACCCTGAGATAATAGAGTGGTTAGTCTTTATTTGTATTTGAACTTTCCTTTATCTGCATTCTCTATTTTTCACCTTTAGAAAGCTGCCTACATGACTGAGTTGTCTACTGCCCAAATAAAAGAAATCCGAGCTGCTGTTTTAGGGGCGGCCGCTAAAGTGCCGGGCACTCTGATTGGTATGGGGATTTTGTTTATTGTGCTGGGAATGATTGGTATTGCGGGTCAAAGTTTATTTTCATTTATTTCGATTAATGTGCTGGGTGCATTCTTGATTTTGGGTGGTGTATTGCAGTTTGCTCATGCCCTTAAATCCACTGGTTGGAGGAGTGTATCGATTCAGGTGGTATTGGCTGTTTTATACATTGCGGCTGGTTTATATACTTGGGCTTTTCCAATTCCGGCATTAGAAGCAATCACTCTATGGTTGGCAGCGATCTTCTTTGTAACTGGTGTGCTGCGTTTGATTTCAGCGTTTCAGCACCGCCACTTTAATGAGTGGATTTGGTTGGTACTCTCATCTGCTATCTCTATTTTGATGGGCGTACTCATCATGAGTGGTTATCCAGAGAGTAGTCTGTGGTTGCCTGGTTTACTCATTGCTATTGAGCTCTTATTGCAAGGATGGTCTTTACTGTTCTTGGGATTGGCTGCGCGTTCTTTGACTAATTAATTTGGAATAGTTTTAAGGGGTTCCTGCCATGGCAATGAAAAAGACTGATCTCTATAAGAACCTAGCCCTCACCACAGCTCAGCGCATGAAAAATGCTGCTAAGGTTCCTAAACCAGGGGTGGCTGAAGATGTTGCCAAGACTAAAAAAGAGCTGGCTAGCACTAATCCATTGCTTGCTTCTTTAATGAACAAGACCAAGTCAAAGTCAAAATAAATCAGTGACTTTTACGATCGGCTATCTACTATTTACCATCTAACCCAATTGAATGAGTCAGATTGATTGAGTTACTTCATTGAAAAAAGATAATTCACTTTTTCTGATTGATTTACTAAAAGTGAGTGCAGCTTTACTGATCATTCTGCATCACCTATCGAGTTATGGGCAGATAGCGGTAGATGCAAAATTGGCTTTACCAATGCTCATGGAGTATTTGTATGAGTACGGCCGCTATGCAGTACAAATTTTTTTAGTAATGGCAGGCTATCTCGCTACCCAATCACTGATGCAATTGCCTAATAATCAATTTAATGCCAATCTTGCTTTACGCATCATTATCAATCGCTACTTACGTCTGTTTGCCCCCTATTCGGTGGCGCTAGTTTTCACGATCGCATGTGCTTGGATTGCTCGCTTTTGGGTCAATGATGAATTCGTGGGCGAGCAAGAGACACTGGCGCAATTTGTAGCGCATCTATTTTTCTTGCAGGGGATTTTAGGTTTAGATTCTATTTCTGCAGGTGTTTGGTATGTGGCGATTGATTGGCAACTCTATTCTGTATTGGCCATCTTGCTAATGTCTTTCAGTTCTTATCAAGCCTTAGTTTGGTTGCTCAGTATTGTTTCTATTAGTTCATTACTGTATTTCAATCGCTCTAGTCAGTATGAGGCTTACTTTATTTATTTCTTGGGGGCTTACAGTCTTGGAATGCTGGCCTATCTGGCAAAAAACTACTCAGATCATCAGGTTAAGAATTTGGCTAAATTATTATTATTTGGGCTGGGAGTAGTGATTGCAGTTTCTTCTTTTCAAGAGTTGTGGGCTCGCAATGTCTTGGCATGGTGTGTGGCTTTAGTTTTATACATTTGGGGTAATACAACTTATCCAGCAATACGGGCGGATGACTCAATCTTCAAGAAAATTACCTTACAAGCAATTGCCTGGGCAAGCCCTAGATCCTATTGTGCCTTCTTGATTCACTTTGCTTTTATCTTGCTGGCAAACACAATTTACATTGCCACCGGTTTGTATGTTCATGCTCACGCCATGATGGCCATTAGTTTGATGATTCTCGTAGTAATTACAAGTGTGATTGCATCTAACTATCTATATAGATGGATTGAGCTTCCGTCAGCCAAATTAAAAATTTAAGATAGCTCTTTTTTCTGGTCGACGGCCACTTTGTAGTCATGAGGATAACCATATCTTAATTAGAGTTATTCCCCTTATTTGATTCAAATCAGGTAAGGTTTGGCATTTCCCCGATTCAGTAGACAGTTAATATTGTCAACAATGAATCGAAGGAGTGTTTATGAAGAGAACCAAATACACAGCTGAGTTCAAATTAGAAGCTGTCAAACAAATTATTGAAAAAGGTCATTCAGCCACAGAGGTTTCCAGTCGTTTAGGCGTTCCTGTAGGTTTACTTTATACCTGGACCCGCAAGCTCAAAGGTCCAGATGAGCCGCCGTTGGAAGATGTCAAAGCTCTGCAAGCTGAGATGAATAAGCTCAAAGCAGAACTCAGACGAACTACCGAAGAGCGCGATATCCTAAAAAAGGCCGCCGCGTACTTTGCCAAAGTGTCCGAGTGAAGTACGCGTTTATCAAAGAGCATCGGAGTGAGTTTCGACTCAGCAGCATGTGTCGAGTATTGAAGGTGCACCGCAGTGGCTATTACGCTTGGTTAAAGGAACCTCAATCACCTCGCGCTCTTGAGAACGCTAAGCTAGCAGAACAGATCCGTTACTACTATGATCAAAGTATGGGGATTTATGGCAGCCCACGGATTTATCACGATCTTAAAGAAGCAGGGATTATCTGTGGTGAGAATCGAGTAGCAAGACTTATGAAGGCTTCACAACTCTGTTCAATTCGGGGTTATAAGCGTCCCCGCTACCGCGTAGGTCGACCCGCCTTGGTGTCACCCAATCAATTGCAGCGTCAATTTACCTACGATGCTCCTGATCAGGCTTGGGTGACTGATATCACCCATATCCGTACCTATGAAGGCTGGCTTTACTTAGCGGTTGTGATTGATCTGCACTCCAGATTAGTGGTTGGCTGGAGCATGCAAGCCCGCATGGAAACTCGTCTGGTGCTCGACGCCTTGACCATGGCCGTATGGCGCAGAAAGCCCAAGAACAGCCCCATCATCCACTCAGATCAAGGCAGTCAGTTCGGAAGTGATGAGTTTGCTCGGTGGTGCAAAGAGAATCGCTTAAGCCCCAGCATGAGTCGGCGAGGTAACTGTTGGGACAATGCCGTAGCAGAATCGTTTTTTAGCAGTTTAAAGAGCGAGCTTATTAAGAAAAAGATCTATCCAAGTAGATCGGTAGCAAAATCAGAAATCTTTGAATACATCGAAGAGTTCTATAACCGGGTGAGACGTCACAAGCATCTTGCCCAATTAAGCCCAATGGCGTTCGAACAACGTCAAAGTGCGTTATGAAAAGTGTCTACTGAATCGGGGGAATGCCAGTTTAGAGCTGAGGCTAAAGTAGTCAATAGCCTGTAATTGATGATCTTGAGGGGTGGGGGGGTAAACGAATTGATAAATAAAAATTTAGAACATGCTCTAGCAGTAGAAATCGTTGCCTCCAATCAAAGAGAAAGCCATGAGGAGTTCGTGACGGACAAACTGAGAATGAGTGAGTTTCAAGATCGAGCCTTGCAGGACTTAATCGATCAATCCCAAGGATTAGGTATTGATTAAGAATCGCAGCATCTTGAAGATCTATTGCTGAACTCGATGATTGCCTAATCCATTCAATTTTTGGGTGAATTAATCGGTCTTCAAAAGACGTATAATCACGTCACGACTCACCCAATAACCGTTCGGTATATCCGATTGCTTTTTGGGCGACAGACCACCTTCGGGTGGTTTTGTCTTTTCTGGAATGGGAAAATTATCAAAACTACTATTTATTTGATGGTTACAAGCTCTATTACGGCTTGCTAAGAAATTCAAAATTGAAGTGGCTAGATATTGTTAGGCTATTTTCCGAGTACGTCTTAGATAAAAATTCAGAATTAATTCAAGTGCGCTAATACACAGTGCCTGTCCTCGGAAGGATGTCGGATGACAATTTGTCAACACAGCGAAAATGGCTATATCTTCAAGAATCCAAAAGCCTGAGTCTTGGTAGGAGCAATTTATATTCCCATATCTTTGAGAACTCTGAAGATCTCACGGTAAGCCTTTGGTGGCTTATTTTGCTCTTTCTCTTTTCGTGCATTGCGAATAAGAGTTCGCATATTCTGAATATCCATATCAGGATATTGCTCAATCATTTTGGTGAAAGCGGCATCATCAGCAATCAGTCGATCGCGATAAGACTCTAAATGGTGCAGCTTGGCAGTCTCTGCTTTGCTAACGCCTTGGATTGCATCTAGACGCTTCTGAATGGCATCTAATTCCTCTTCATCTAAAAAGCGCATCAGTTTTCCAAGGTATTGTTTATGACGACGTATGGCCTCAAAACTTTTGATTTTGTTTGTTTCTGCAATCGCAGCTTTAATAGGCTCATCAAGTGGAATGGTCTTTAAGGCATCACTACTGAGAGCCGCTAGCACTTCAGCCAATTTCTGGCGCTCCGTCATTTGGCGCTTAAGCTCTGACTTACTAGGCCCTTCATCGGCCTCGGCTAGCTTGGGAGTGCGATTCTTCTCATTAATATGCATGGGTCTATTTTAGACGGGTAATGGAGTTTCAAGGACCTTTCGTGATCCTGCGTTTATTGTTTGCTCAATTGTTGTTTGAGTAATTTCAGATCGGTGCTGGAGAAAAGCTGACTTCTGCCTAGGATTGAAGCCGGTTTTAATCTGCCAGCATGAACATACCTGCGTAAAGTAGGAATGGAGATCTCTAAAAACTCTGCAGCTTCTTGTGCTGAAAAGTGCGCATTTCTGAGATGTCCAAATACTTGCTCATGCGTATATTCAGTATCTTGGAATGCATTAATTGCAACCAAAGAAAAAAATTTAATACGTTCTTTTGAAGGCATTTTTTGTACGTGAGCAAATAGATCCTCTGCGGTCATGTATTGAGTCATGTATTGACCTCACTTTCTTTATTGAAGCAAATAGGGTTTTTCATTTAAATCCAATCGATCTTTTTAGTTGCCTGTAAAAATTTTCATGAGGCCCAATTTGGCTAAATTCAATCCAAGTTATTTCGAGTCCACTTGCAAGATGATCTAACTTGTAAGCCATTAAATATTCTTGCGTATTAAATCGAAACTTATGAACTAATACCCCTTGGAGATCTCCCAGCTTTTGCTGGCCTATTCTTGGGTTATTGCAAACTTCCGCTACTCTCATTTCAATCTCTAATTGCAACGGCTTCGAAGCCTTTTTTACAAATTGAGCAAATGCTTTTTTAAAGGTGGTTCTCATGATCTAATATTAGATCAAAATTGATTCTATAACAAATCAATAAAAATACCAAGAAATACCTGAATTTTTGTATTGATAAATAATGGAGTTAAAGCAATTCATCCAGATTAGGTTATGACTCAAGTAGGCTCTTACGACTTCATCATCATTGGCGCAGGTAGTGCGGGCTGCATGCTGGCCAAGCGCCTGACCGAGAATCCCGCCAAGCGGGTGCTATTACTTGAAGCGGGGTCACATGACAACTATATTTGGATTCATATTCCAGTGGGTTACTTGTACTGCATTGATAACCCCAGGGCCGATTGGCGTTTTAAGACTGCTGCAGAAAAAGGCTTAAATGGCCGCTCATTGATTTACCCCCGTGGCAAAGTCTTAGGTGGATGCTCTTCCATTAACGGCATGATTTATATGCGTGGTCAAGTTGGTGACTATGACACATGGGTGCGCGCAACGGGTGATGATGCTTGGGCTTGGGAAAATGCTTTGCGTCGTTATAAGTCTTTTGAGGACTATCACGGTAATTCCAATCAATGGCATAGCAAAGGCGGAGAGTGGACAGTATCTCGGCAACGCTTACGCTGGCCCATTATGGATGTCTTTAAGCAAGCTGCTATTGAAGCAGGTATTCCAGAATCAGAGGATTTCAATCGAGGCGATAACTTTGGGGTAGGGTATTTTGATGTCAGTCAACGTAAAGGTTGGCGCTTAAATACTGCTAAAGCATTCTTACGTGAGGCTACTAATAGGCCTAATCTTACGGTTATTACCAAAGCTGTTGTGAATAAGCTCTTGATTGATCCGGTGAGTAAAAATTGCTTTGGTGTGCAATACATCAAAGATGGAAAAATGTGCGAGGCTCACTGCCAATCTGCAGATGCAGGTAAGCCAGGTGAAGTGATTCTGAGTGCGGGTTCTATTGGGAGTGTCCAAATTTTAGAGCGCTCAGGCATTGGTGGTGCAGCTCATCTCAATCGCTTAGGTATTAATGTGATTGCTGATTTGCCAGGCGTCGGTGAGAACTTACAAGACCATTTGCAGTTACGCATGATTTACAAGGTCAAGGGCATTCAGACTCTAAACACTAAGGCTAATTCATTATTGGGTAAGTTATTAATTGGTTTGGAGTATGTTTTCAAGCGCAGTGGACCGTTGTCGATGGCGCCATCACAGTTAGGTGCTTTTGCCTACAGCTCTTCAGAGCACACTTCGCCTAATGTGGAGTATCACGTGCAACCCTTATCTTTAGAGAAGTTTGGTGAGGATCTGCATACCTTTGATGCCATTACGGCCAGTGTCTGTAATTTGCGCCCTACGTCGCGTGGTAGCGTGCATATTGATTCAAAGGACCCCCATGCACCACCGGTGATTGCTCCCAACTATTTATCTACCGATGCTGATCGCCAAGTGGCGATAGATGCATTGCGTCTCACTCGCAAGATAGTGCAAAGTCCTGCTTTAAGGTCCTATATGCCAGAGGAGTACAAACCCGGTAAGGCCTATCAATCAGATGAAGAGCTGGTGCGAGCGGCAGGTGATATTGGGACAACAATTTTTCATCCGGTAGGTACCTGCAAGATGGGGCGTGATGATGACCCTATGGCAGTACTCGATTCAGAGTTGCGGGTAAGGGGAGTAAGTAATTTGCGAGTAGTGGATGCCTCGGCAATGCCCACGATTACCTCTGGCAATACAGCAGCGCCAACCATGATGATTGCGCAGCGCGCAACAGAATTGCTCTGCGGTGAGTAACTCAGATAATCAACCGTCTATTCGGCTGTCTGATCAGCTACCCGATCGATTACCCCTTAGTCATCTTCTGTTGGCGCTAGCTATTGTGGCCATTTGGGGCACTAATTTTGTGGTGATCAAAAAATCACTCGATGCATTTCCGCCATTTTTGTTTGCAACACTGCGCTATGTTTTTGCTCTATTGCCTGCGATCTTTTTTGTCAAACGGCCAAATGTCTCTTGGCTCAACTTGGCAATGTATGGAATCTTTATTGGAGTGGGGCAATTTGGCATCTTGTTTTATGCGATCAATGGCCACATCACGCCAGGCTTGGCTTCATTGGTAGTGCAAACCCAAGTGTTTTTCACTATTGGCTTTGCGATGATCTTTGCTAAAGAGCGGCTTTACTGGCATCAAGCCATCTCCATTGGAATTGCGATGATCGGCCTCTTGGTGATTGCAAGTCATATTGACAATCAAACCAGTTTGCTCGGAATCGGATTAGTCATCTGTGCGGGCTGTGCCTGGGGGGCAGGTAATACCGTGAGCCGACAAGCGGGCGCTATCAATATGTTTGCCTATGTTGTTTGGGCTAGTGCATTTTCTATTCCGCCGCTGTTGGGGCTGTCTTTGTATTTTGAGGGCGGCTATACCCACTTAATCTCGACATTAGAGTTGGCACCTTGGGGTGCTTGGGTTGGTGTCTTTTGGCAATCTTGGGCCAATACTTTATTTGGCTATGCTGCCTGGGCTTGGCTTTTATCCAAGCACCCTGCTGCTCTAGTGGCTCCAGCTCCTTTACTGGTGCCTATCTTTGGTATGGGGGCGACAGCGATTTTCTTAGGAGAGTCGCTGCCTGGGTGGAAGTTTTTAGCTGCGGCCTTGGTGATGGTCGGCTACCTAGGGACGATTTATGGTTTATCGTTCACAAAACATTCTTTGAGGAAATCATGAAGATATTAATTGTGGGCGCGGGTGGCATTGGTGGATTTTACGGATCAAAATTAATGCAAGCGGGTGCGGATGTTACTTACTTATTGCGTGAAAAGCGCAAAGCACTCATTGATCAGCATGGCTTAGTCGTTGAGACACCAAAGGGTAGTTATACGGTACATCCTCAAACTGTCACCGCCCAAGAATTAAAGCCTATTTACGACCTGATTATCTTGGCGCCAAAAGCTTTTGATCTTGAAGACTCTTTGCAATCAATTGCTGGTGCTTCTACCCAAGGCCTGATATTGCCTTTCCTCAATGGCTTAGCGCATATTGAGCAATTGGATGAACGCTTTGGTCGCGACCGTGTGTTGGGTGGTATTGCGCATATTGCTGCCACGATTACTGATACAGGCGCAGTAAAGCAATTAACGGATTTGCATGTTCTGACCGTCGGTGCGCGCACACCAAGTCAAGAGGCGCTAGCAAAAGCATTTTATGAGTTGTGCCAAAAGACGGACTTTAATGCGGTTTACAGCGAGAACATCGAACAAGCCCTATGGGATAAATGGACCTTTCTGAGTACTTTAGCGGGAATGACCACCTTATGTAATGGCTCTATTGGTGAGATTGTTACTACCCCCTATGGTGATAGCTTAACCCGCACGATGTATCAAGAATGCTGTGCCATTGCAGAGGCACATGGATTTGCGATTGCAGCTGGCGTGCAAACTAAATCGATTGAGATGCTTACGGCAAGCGGATCGCCAATGACTGCATCGATGTTAAGAGATTTAAACGCTGGCAATAAAACAGAGCATGGGCATATTTTGCTCGAGATGATCAATAAGGCACAGGCAAAGCAATTAGACTGCGATTTAATCAAGATGGCCTATACCCATATTGAAGTGATTCAACGTCGTAATGCTTAATCAATGAGTATTTGCTCATGATCCTGCGTATTCTGGGCATTACCCTGCCAATCTTTGCGATTGTGTTTGCGGGTTTTGTATACGCTCGCTATAAAAAACCCGATATGAGTGGTGCCAATCACACCATTATTGATTTAGCTTTGCCGTGTTTTATTTTTGTATCTCTCTCAGCTAAGCCACTGGATTTCACAAGCGCTGGCTATTTGGTATTGGCGGCAGTATTGATAGTCGTTTTTTCAGGTCTATTGGCTTTGCCTTTTGCCAAATATTCCGGCACGGGAGCTAAAGCCTTATTGCCATCCATCATGTTTACCAATGTTGGCCCAATTGGTATTCCGCTCACGGTACTTGCATTTGGGCCGGACGGTTTAGCTCCGTCGGTCTTGCTGATGGTGCTCTCCAATATTTTAATTTTCTCGCTAGGCTCGGCAGTGATGACCGGCAAGATGGATGCCAAAAGTATTTACGCCAGCCCCTTGGTATGGTCGATGGGTCTGGGACTGTGGTTTGGTCACTTTCAGATGACTTTGCCGGACTGGTTGGATACCTCGGTCACTATGGTCAGTACTATTTTGATTCCCTTGATGTTGATCTCACTGGGGACTCGCCTAGCCGAAGGGAAAATCGAGCATGTCAAAGCTGGGGTTGTTGCGACTGCGCTATCTATTTTTTTGCGCCTGCTGGTGGCCTATTTAGTGATATGGGCATTGCCTTTGGAGTCCATTCAGAAGGGTGCGCTGATCATTTTTGCTGGCTTGCCCCCAGCGGTATTTAATTACATCTTGGCCGATCGCCATAATCAAGAACCCCAAAAAGTAGCCTCAATTGTCATGGTGGGGCATCTACTGTCGGTGATCTATTTACCTATAGTGATTTGGCTGGCGATTTATACCGGCACGCCCTAAGCACCAGCTGGGATTAAACCCATTATTAAAGTGGTTAAGGTAGCTTGAGGCGCTCCATCTGCTAGCTCCAGAGCTAACCAGGGCCAGCAAACCCTTGAAGTAAATGCCTTGGTCTGAAGGAGGGTTTTAGGGTGAACCATTTTCATGGAGAAATTAGCGTAAACCCCAATTGAGATACTTGTAGGGAGGAATACGATCGTGTTGTTGTTATGCCGATTAATAAAAAAAGAATTGGAGATATTCGATGTCTATTACTGCCAAAGATGCAGCCCCAGTAGTTGTTCAAGAAGAAAACACAAGTCAATCCCGTAGAAAGTTTTTCAGCAAAGCAGGTGCTGCTGCTGTAGCTGTTCCACTGGCTGGCTTCCCAATGATTTCTGTAGCTCAAGCTCCTGTTGTATTGAAAATGCAAGGTGCTTGGGGTGCAAAAGACGTCTTCAACGAAATGGCTGAAGACTATGTCAAAAAAGTAAACGAAATGTCTGGCGGTAAGCTCAAGATTGATTACCTTGTTGGCGGTTCAGTAGTTAAGCCATTCGAAGTGACTGACGCGGTTAGTAAGGGTGTTCTAGACGGTGGCCACCAAGTTGCGGTTTACTGGTACGGTAAGTCTAAAGTAGCCTCATTGTTTGGCTCTGGCCCAATTACAGGTGCTAATGCTGAGCAGACACTCGGTTGGATTCAGCGTGGCGGTGGCGATCAGCTCTATCAAGAGTTGCTCCAAAAGTTGAACCTGAACATCAAAGGTTTCTTTGCGTTCCCAATGCCAACTCAGCCATTAGGCTGGTTTAAAAAGACTCCACCAAAGAATGCTCAAGAGCTCGTTGGTTACAAATATCGTACCGTGGGCCTTGCAGCTGACTTGATGCAAAGCATGGGTATGAAAGTAACTCAGTTGCCAGGTGGCGAGATTGTTCCAGCGATGGAGCGCGGTGTGATTGACGCATTTG
Organism: Polynucleobacter sp. GWA2_45_21; assembly: GCF_001830325.1. Classification (GTDB taxonomy): domain Bacteria; phylum Pseudomonadota; class Gammaproteobacteria; order Burkholderiales; family Burkholderiaceae; genus Polynucleobacter. Next base: position 64,440 of record NZ_MHZG01000003.1, read on the forward strand.
AGTTCAACAACCCAACTTCTGACCGTCGTTTCGGTGCTCAAGACGTGGCCAAGAACTATGTGATGGGTTCTTTCCACCAAGCGATGGAATTCTTTGAAATCATTTTCAACAAGACTAAGTACGATTCTTTGTCTCCTGAAAATAAAGCAATCCTCAAGTACGCAGCTGAAGCAGCTTCATCTTCAAATACTTGGATGGCTCAGGATTACTACTCTAAGGACTTGCAAGAGCTGATCACTAAGGACAAGGTGAAAGTTACACGTACACCAAAATCCATTATGGAAGCACAGCTCAAGGCTTGGGCTGAGTTGACTGCTAAATTGAATGCAGAAGACCCATTCTTCAAGAAGTGTGCAGATTCTCAATTGGCCTGGGCTAAGCGCGTTGCTTACTATGGCTTCTTGAATGACGCAGACTACAAGGCAGCTTACGAGTATGTATTCAAAACTAAGCTTCCAGTATAAAATGCTGATCTAGTAATAAAGAAAGGCCGCTTTATTAGCGGCCTTTTTTGCAGTAACGAACAATACCTCTAATATTTATCAGTATTAGAGGTATTAGTACAAAAAACAGAAGCGCTAAAAGCGTACTGAGGAGAAAGCAATGCTGGGTTATATCAAGTGGGTTGATGGCCTCTCGAAATCCATAGGCCATGCCTTTGGATGGACGGTAGTCCTGTTGACCCTGGGAACCTGTTACGAAGTGTTTATGCGCTATGTGCTCAATAATCCAACGGATTGGGCATTTGATATGAGCTATATGTTCTACGGCGCATTATTCATGATGGCAGGACCATACACATTATCCAAGGCCGCCATGGTCCGTGGCGATTTTTTATATCGCACCTGGAAAGAGACTACACAAGCCAAGGTTGATCTTGTCTTGTATTTCTTGTTCTACTTCCCTGGCATTTTGGCTCTGATTGTGATTGGCGGTCGCTATGGTTTTGATGCCATGATGATTCGTGAGGTTAGTGTTAATAGTCCGGTTGGAGTGCCTGTTTGGCCACTCAAGATGATCATCTTCTTTGCAGGTTTAGGTCTATTTATGGCTGGAACAGCTGAAGTATGTCGTTGCCTCATCTGCATTAAAACTGGCAGCTGGCCTTTTAGAGATCAAGATGTCAAAGAACTCGAAGAAGTTCTTATTGAAACCCATTCAACTAAAGTGGAAAGCACATAATGAGTGATCCAGTCATCGCCCTCTTTATGTTGGGCTTATTTATTGTCTTTATTTTTCTGGGATTTCCAATTGCCTTCACTTTGATGGCAATGGGTATCGGTTTTGGTTTTTACGCCTATTACGATCCAGTCCTCTCATTTTTAGATAACCGCATCTTCTATCTATTTGTGCAAAACACATTTAGTGTGATGAATAACGATGTCTTGATATCGATACCCCTGTTCTTATTCATGGGTTACATCATTGAGCGTGCCAATATTTTGGACCGACTCTTTTTGAGCTTGCAAACTGCCTTAAGGCACGTGCCTGGATCAATGGCAGTTGCTGCCTTGATTACCTGCGCATTGTTTGCTACTGCTACCGGTATTGTGGGTGCGGTCGTGACTTTGATGGGCTTACTAGCTTTGCCGTCAATGCTTAAAGCGGGTTACGACCAAAAGTTGGCAGCGGGTGTTATTACTGCCGGCGGTACATTGGGTATTTTGATTCCACCATCAATCATGTTGATTGTGTATGCCGCAACTGCTGGTGTATCTGTGGTGAAGCTCTACGCTGCCGCTATGGTTCCTGGCTTCTTATTGGCAGGCTTATATTTGGTGTATGTCATTGTGCGCGTCGTGATCAACCCATCATTAGCGCCTAAGCCAAAAGATGTGGATAACGTCGGTTTTTGGGATGGCTTTAAATTACTGGTAACCGCATTTTTCCCATTGGCCTTATTGATTTTGGCAGTTCTAGGTTCCATTTTGTTTGGTTTGGCAACACCGAGCGAAGCAGCGGCAATGGGCGCACTGGGCGGAACAATGTTGGCAGTAGCCTACAAGGCATTTACATGGCAACGTCTACGTGAGTCTGTTTACTTGACTGCGAAGACCTCGGCGATGGTGTGTTACTTGTTCGTAGGTTCATGGACATTCTCATCCGTGTTCTCTTATCTCGGTGGCGAGCACATCATCAAAGATTTCATGATGTCAATGGATTTAAATACTGTTCAGTTCCTCATCATTGCTCAGTTAATCATCTTCGTCTTGGGCTGGCCACTAGAGTGGAGTGAGATCATCATTATTTTCGTTCCGATCTTCTTGCCACTTTTGGCGCACTTTAATGTCGATCCATTGCTGTTTGGTATTTTGATCGCCGTAAACTTGCAGACCTCTTTCTTGACGCCGCCCATGGCCATGTCGGCCTACTACCTCAAAGGTGTGGCGCCGCCAGAGTTGGCTTTGTGGACGATTTTCAAGGGATGTTTCCCATTCCTGGGAATGGTATTGGTCACCTTAATCCTGGTATATGCGCAGCCAGCATTGGTCAATTGGTTGCCAGACATGCTCTATAGCAATGAGGATGTATCTGCTCCCTATGATCCAAATGATCCTAGCGCAGTGAACCCTGAATTCTTAATGAGTAAGTAATAAGAGATGAGTGACGCAGTGATTACCTTAAACCAGTTGGATGTCCCCAAAATTCGAGAGCTTATCTCGACTGGGTCATCTAGCTGTGTTGAGCTCACCGATTTGTTTTGCCAACAGGCAAAGGGAATCGATGAAAAAATTACTGCGCTCGCTTTTTTTCATCCCAAAGCCATTTTGCGACAAGCGGCCTTAGTTGATGATGGTCACGCACGTGGCTTAAATCACTCGGCTAGGCTTGAAGGTGTTCCGGTTGCACTGAGTGACAACATTGATTCCATTGATATGTTCTCCACTATCGGATCACCTTTATTAGAGGGGCGTCATCCTCGTTGGGATGCTTCTCTTGTAAAACGCTTAAGAGATGATGGCGCTATTACTTTTTGTAAAGCGAAGGTTGCCGAATTTAATTTAGGTCAAGCCCCCGAAGTTTGCAATCCATTGGACCTCGAACGACAGGTTGGTTTGGCTGCTGGCGCTGCAGCTGCTTTAGTCGCTAGCGGTATCGTGCCTGTTGCAGTGGGTACGCAATCTCTAGGATCGATTGCAGAGTCTGCGTCTTATTGTGGTGTAGTGGGATTTAAGCCTAGCAGTCGCTTGATCTCTCAATCGGGAATCTTTCGTGCCTCCAAGTCACTCGAGCAAGTTGGCATCTTTAGTAAGACTGTAGAGGATGCCGCTCTACTAGCTGAGATTGTCTTGGGTTCTGATGAGCAAGATCCAGATACTAAAGGCGTACTCCCAAGACCGCTCTTGGCAATTTGCAAAGAAGAGATTCCTTTTAAGCCCAACTTTGTTTTCTTGAAAACGCCAGACTGGGTTGATATGGATCCCGAGGCAAAAGAAGCGATCGAGGCTTTACTTGAAGAACTTGCCGATCAAATCACAATTATTGATTTGCCGGAGTCTACGATTCAGTCAAAAGAGTGGCATGAACTTATTGCGCAGGCGGAGTTCACTCAAGCCTTAGAAACACAAGAGCGTCAAATCTCTAAAAAGCCTCCTAAGAGAATTGCTGACATGATCAAGGCGGGCTCGAAGATCACCGCTCAAGAGTATCTCCGAGCTCTGAATGCCATTGAAATGGTATCGAGTAGTTTTGATGAATTCTTTGATCGCTTTGACTGTATTTTGACGCCTTCAAGCTTAGGCTTTGCACCATTGAAATCTGAAACTGCAAGACCTAGTAGTTTGGCAAATTCTCTTTGGGCTGTTACTGGTATGCCGACGATTAGCCTACCGATTTTGCAATCAAGCAAAGGACTTCCTTTGGGAGTTCAGCTGACTGGTAAACAATTCGACGATGCTCGTCTCTTAAGGACGGCGCGTTGGTTTTTAAATCACTTCAATCAATAACTGGAACTATTGAATATGAAAAAATTATTCCCACCTTTATTAGCATTAGGTTTATTGCTATTTTTCTTTTTAGCCTACATCCTCAAGCTTAAGCAATTTGATTTATTGCTATTGCTCACCTTTGGTATTGGTTTGGCGGTGTATGACTTCTATCTTTCTTACAAAGATAGCAAAGACCAGCATTAATCAGTTATAAGTTTTCCTGCTTGTGCTGGAGGCAGATAAGCCGAAAGTACAAGCAGTTTGTGATTCCTGACCTAGGGCTGTAGTAGCCCAATAGCCTCCCGAATGAGGAGCGCACGATAAGCCATATAGATGGCAACAAGTACAAATCCCGATAAGAATAGTTTTGGTATTAAGGCGCCTTCGCTCACTAATTCTGAATTCAGTAGCCCTATTGCCACTGCTAAAAAGAATAGTGCACCCAGTACCAACATGACCCAGTTCTCTGCGCCTGTAACTTCTTGGGTCTGGTTGCGGTACGCCAGAACTTGAAATGCCGTATTTGTCGGATACCCCGAAACTGTCACGCTATCGCCATCGCCAATCTTCATTGGCGAAGAGAACTTTGCTTGAATAGCTTGATCGCCTAAATTAAAGCTTGATATATAAAAACGCTGGTAATACACAGAGGAATGATCGTGGGTTGGTTTTTCAGGATTAACGTATTCCAAGAGCCCTTTACTCAGATTGCTGACAGTCCCTGAAATAGCGCTCACTGAGCTAGTTAAAAATGAACTTGGTTTAACGGTCATAAATAGGGCTCCCAGTAGTACGAGAAAGAGAATCAGAAGAGAGGCTAGCGGCCGCTTCATTTATTTTAAGAAAACATCAAGATGTGTATTAAGTGCACCCTTAATTAATAAGCTGATTGCTATCAATAGGGTAAAAACAGCAAAGATGAGTTGGACATTGGGGCCGCTCATTTTTTTGCCTAAGAGTTGTCCAAGTAATAAGCCAACTAGCGCAGCTAGAGAGAATGGTGCAGCAACGATGAGATTAAGGTTGCCGGAAGCGGCGGAGAATATAGCGCCACCACCAGTGACAATCGCGAGCACTCCAAGCGAGGTTGCTACGATGGACTTCACGGGTAGGTCTGTGTAACGTTTCAGGGCTGGAACAATAATGAAGCCACCACCAACCCCTAATAGGCCGGATAAAAAACCTGCAAGACTGCCGGAGAGCGTGAGTGCGCGGGCGCAAGGCATAGTCCACTGAAGTTTTCCGATCTCTGGATGAATTAAACAAGGTGGAGGTTTACGATTGGGCTCAGAAATGCCTTTCAGTTCATTGCGAGCTTGGCTCAGTAAGCGAATGGCAACATACAAGAGAATTAGGCTAAATAGGATCTGCAGGGGCGCATTAGGAATTTGGGGTGCGAGCCAAAGGCCCAATGGCGAAAGTGCCAAACCAAAAATCGCCATAAACCCAGCTGCTTTGTAGCGCAAGATCTTGTTTTTGAGACCCAAGATGGCTCCAATGCTAGAGGCAAGAGCTACGGCGCACAGTGCAATAGGGGCTGCTTCAGCAATGGGTAATCCCAAAAAGAAGACCAGGAGTGGGACAGACAAGATACCACCCCCAGCGCCGGTCAGGCCCATAAGGATGCCCACTAGGATGCCTAGCGCTGGGCTGATGAGGTTTGCGTAGTCCATTGCAATTTATTTTATATTAATATAGTATATAAATATATATTATATTTATTCGACAGGAAAATATCGTGAACTCAAAACATAGGCCACTCATTAAGGACTTTTTCGACCCAGAAACTTGGACCTATACCTATGTAGTTTATGAGGGTGAAGGCAGTCCTTGCGTCATTATTGATTCAGTCATGAACTATGACCCTAAATCAGGCAGAACCACCACTAAGTCTGCTGATGAAGTCATTGCCTTCGTGAAGGCGCATCAGCTCCAAGTCACTTGGATTCTGGAGACCCATGCCCATGCAGACCATTTAACCGCTGCCCTCTACTTGCAAAGTCACTTAGGTGGCAAATTGGTTATCGGCGATCACATTGCTCATGTACAGAAGGTATTTAAAGGGGTTTTCAATTTAGATGAGCACTTTAAAGTGGATGGCACTCAGTTCGATCAATTGCTCAAAGAGGGCGAGTCACTCCCTTTTGGAAACCTGTCTTTAAAAGCCCTTTTTGTACCAGGCCACACCCCAGCTTGCATGGCTTATGAAATCGGTGATGCGATCTTTGTAGGTGATACCTTATTTATGCCGGATGTCGGCACAGCCCGTTGTGATTTCCCAGGCGGTGATGCAAAGACGCTGTATCGCTCGATTCAGAAGATCTTGTCCTGTCCTGGCGAGACAAAGCTATATATGTGCCATGACTATCCACCAAATAACAGACCTGCGACTGGTGTTACCACTGTCGCTGATGAGAAGGCAAACAATATTCATGTGCATGATGGTGTAACTGAGGAGCAATTCGTGGCGATGCGTACCGCACGAGATAAAACCCTAGATATGCCAACATTAATATTGCCTTCTATTCAGGTCAATATTCGAGCTGGCCATTTTCCTGAAGCGGATAGCAATGGCGTTGCTTATCTCAAAATTCCATTGAATGCACTCTGATTGGAATATGACGATGAATATGCCTATCTCGAAAGCCGAATTAAAGAAGATGCAGTCATCTGCAGATGATGCTTGCAGGCTGATGAAGGTCTTATCTAACCGAGATCGCATGATGCTCTTATGCGAAATCGGCCAAGCGGAAAAATGCGTTAGTGAGCTAGAGACTGCCTTAGATTTACATCAACCCACGCTCTCGCAACAGCTCACTGTGTTACGTAAAGAAAAGCTGGTCAAAACACGTAGAGATGGTAAGCAAATTTACTACTCCCTATCAAGCCAGGTTGCTGTAGCAGTCATGAGTTTGCTCTACAAGCATTACTGTAAGAAGTAATTGCCAGGAATCATTTAATTGTTTTTAAAGGGAGTTCAATATGAAATGTAACGTCGGCGGTATCGATCGTATCTTAAGAATCTCAGTAGGCATTGTGCTTGTTGCGCTTGCAGCCAACGGTATTGTAGGTTGGTGGGGCTGGCTTGGGCTAATTCCTTTAGCTACTGGAATTTTCCGTTTCTGCCCAGCCTATCCATTATTGAGAATCAATTCTTGCGGAACTTCATCTGGAAAAGATTCTTGCTGTAATTAAGTTTCTTTAGTTTGATTAAGGCGTATTGAGAAATAACACTCAATGCGCCTTATTGCCATCTAGCGCTCACACTTTTTGGTAAAAACCCCATGCAGTAAAAATATGGCAAAGAAGGCAATGCCAATCACCCAGTGGCTTGTGATGATAGCATCTCGAATTACTTCTGGCCCGTAATACAACAAGACCCCCGTTAGTAATAAAGCACTTAAAAAGGCTAATTGGCTAAGGCCACTCCACAACTTTCGCCTGGACTTGAGGCCTGCCTTCAGGTGAAATGGGAAAATGGAGCCCAGTGCCATCGTGGCCACCATAGCAGCAATGCCGTGCCACATTAATACGGAGTGGGCACCCAATACAGCGCGTTCAATATGAAATTCGTGGCCAATTAAATAGGCTGTGCCAGTAAGGGAGCAACTCAACATCGCAATCAGTACAAAATATCTTTGCCAGGCCGGCATTTTGCCAAGGCGACTGGAATTTTTCATGAGGCAAGGGCGTTGGGGATTTTGATAGCTTGGGCAGAAAAATGACTCAAGCAGGGGTGTTGGGTATCCCCAGAAATGCTTACTACCTTGGTTAAGGCATCTGCGTAGACACATTGATTTGCGATCACTGAGTAAGACTCTGAAAATTCAAGATGCTCTTGATTGAAGGGATTGACCATATAGCTTTTGGCATCAGCATCGCGCTTTGAAAAATAGAGGCTGCTAGTTGCGATCGCACCCTTCCTGATGTTGCCAATCTGTATGAGTTCATGGGGATTTGCTGGATTACGAATGTGAATGTCTTGACTGCAATCGCCAAAAACTCGTAAATCCCCACCAGCATTAACGGATCCTGATTGGATACCGCCAGCTAATAAGATCTCCACTGCCCTGTCCACAGCATAGCCTTTAGCAATCCCCCCAAGATCAAGGCAGAGTGGGACCGTGGAGTACACCAAGTTTGGCTCGAGAAATAGGACATCTTCAATGCCTCCAAATGCATGAGCACCCAAGCAGACATGCTTGGGAAGTAGGTCTGCCTCTACTAATAGGTGCCCAACTCCGCAATTAAATAGGCCATTTGATAGTTGGAAAATGTCTTTGGCAATCGAAAGCACCTCAGCAGTCCAGGGGTGGATTTGAAGAGGCTCTAAATATGAGCTGGCATTTACTTGAGAAAGCTCGCTCTCAGGATTATGAAAGCCCATTAAGGATTGCACTTGCTCAATGGCTAGGAAGGCTTCGTTAAGTACTTTCGAAGATTGCAATTCATCCTCAATTCTGATTTCTACGAAGGTACCTAAAAGCGGCTTGCAGCGAATCATTTTGCTTTTGGAATTGAGGTTTGATGTTTTAAGGCGATGTCGTATAAGACGGCAACCCGCTTGACGCCATCAGTCAGATGTTTACAAGAAAGGGTGGCGCCACCGATGTTTTGGATATCCTTGTTCAGCTTAATGGGGTCCGCAGCCGTTTTGCCAATAAATTGTTGCCGCCACTGGTCTTCTGCCACTTCGTAGCCATAGGATTCAACATATTCCAGAACCTCGATTCCAGTCACCGCGCCTGATGGGCTGAGTGCCACTGCATAGGTAATCATTTCATGTTTGCCAACCACCTCATCTACGATGAACCAACTTCCATCAGACACCTTCCAAATGCGATCACCTTGAAAGGGGTGGCGAATGCTTGAAGCGGCACGCATTTTGTCTTGTAACTCATCGGTGATGATGATGGGATTTTTCGCTAGAGGCTTATTTGGTGCGAGTATCTTTTGGGCTTGCTCAATGGATACATAAATCTTGGCATGTGCAACTATCGGTGTTGTTACTGCAACAAGGCCAATGATGAGTAGGGGGTTAGCTTTCCAGTTCATGCTCTCTTCCTTAGTTCAAAGGAAATCCAACTTTGACAATGAATTCATTAACAGAGTGGCTATCCCAAACTCGGGCATTGGAGCATTCTGCTTCTCCGCCACCCATGCAATTCCCACCCTTTAACTGATAGCGCCATGCGCCAGTAACCCACCAGTCTTTTGCGGCGTAGTGCATGTTTGGTCCAACAAAGGTTGCTCGCTGTACTTGATTTCGTAAATTCAATTCTGAGTAGTCATTGTGAAAGCGCGCTTCAACACCGGCAGACCATTTGGGTGCAAATCGGTAACTAGCCCCTACAAGAAAATCGAGCATAGATTCGGGAACGTTCCCGTTCTCTATAAATTTCAAACGCTCATTTGCTACTACTACGTTGCCCGCTAAGACTAGGCGATCATCAATAAAATTGGATTGCAATAACAGCCGAGCCTCAATTTCATCTTTGTTTCTACCCCAGGTGGGCTCTAGATATAGTCCCACTCCAACAGGAGATGTCACTGGATTGGTGAGTCGATAAATGGCCTCTAAGGAGCCGCCCTCAATACCACTTTTTCTATAGGGGGTAGCGGGATCATGGCTAGATGGCACTCCATATCCACCTGTGCAACTTGCGGCATCACCACAAGCCTCAGGGTTGGTGTAATTTTGATTTGCACTGGTGTAATAAGAGTTGATGTAGCCAGCGATTTGCAAATCATTAGTTACGCCATATTCAAGCTCAGTTCTAGCAGTCCAGGCATCGTAGGTACCTGCAGCTTGCTGTTTATTGAGTTGTAAGCGCTGCTCAAACTCGAGCTTTCCTTTTGGCTGGAGATCGAGGGTGTAAATCCACCCAAACGCACCTTCGCCCGCATTGGCGAATGAGAAGTGCAAGGCGGTGGCTAATAGGATGCTGAAGGCTACGAGTCTTTTGATGGTCAGTTTCATGGTGATGGTAGTTGGTGAATGAAAGTTATTGAGAATGATTCTCAATATACAGTAAATGAGAATAATTCTCAATTGAGAAAATGACCCTGTTTAGCTTGGTGTTGAGATTTGACTGAGAACTTGCTGGGGCTTGTAAGATCAGGGCTATGGATTCAGAAGCCCTAGTGAAGCTGGTCACGATGAAGATGCCTTTTGGCAAGCATGCTGGCCGCGCGCTTGCAGACTTGCCTGGAAATTATTTGGCGTGGTTTGCGCGCGAAGGTTTTCCTCAGGGCGAGCTTGGTCAGTTGCTGGAGCTAATGCACACCCTGGATCACAATGGCTTGAGAGGTTTGTTAGCCCCGATTCAGAGGGCTCATGGAATTTCTGCTCGCACTCGCGAACAGTAGACTTACTTTGAGTGCACTATCGCCACGACACGATTGCGTTCGTAGCTCACATTGGGTGAATCGGGTGGACTGCTTTGCGAGAGCCTGACCTGCATGTGAGTTTGCGCCTCAATCTCCTGTGCCAGACTCTGAGCCAACTGGAGATTGCGGTCATATTGCAGCTCTATGCTGGCAACCCTTCCCGCCTTGATATTGGAGATAATTGCTGAAATCTTTTCGGGTGAGTATTGATCAAAAAAGATCGGATACCAGCCACCCAGTGCTTGTCTAGAATCAGTTGCGCCTTTATCAACTTGCGCAAGAGGCTTGTTTTCACTATTTTCTACAGGCAAATGAAAGTCGATACCAGTTTTCTGAATCAGTTCGGCATAAGAGATTGGTGGATGCATTTGAGCTGCATCAGTATTTTCAACCCAATAAGCCCAAGCCAATTTTTTACTGGGGTCATAGACCAGTTTATAGAGATGACTTGGAATGGTGACCTTACTTTTACCAATGCTGCCGGCATGACCGGTTGAGCCGGTAAAGACATAGACATCACCTTGCGCCCGCTTGATATACATCCGGGTAGGCTCTTCGACCCGCTTTGCCCAGATGCCTTGATTATTTTGCCTAGCCTGCGGCATCATATTTGCCAGGGAAAATGACTGTGCCATCCCTCGTTCGCGCGTCATATCACCAGCCGGTACGTTGTGTCCCCGGTCATAGCCACTGCCCCGATAGTCGGCCAGTAGGGCGCGTTCATTGATAGGCAGTCTAGCTTCTTCGTAAAACTGATTGGTGCGCCGGGGGCGAGGCGCTTGAAGTTGCTCACCATTTAACTTTTCGACGGTATAGATGGGCTTTTTATCCGCAGGGGAGTAATAGATTGCAAAATCATCAAAGCAAAGGTCTCGCCCTACCTGGGAAGTGCTGGGTATTTGCTGGGATGGGAAAAGATCTTTGCATTGATCGAAGAGGGCGGATGCGCTTAGTGGCAGCCAAAGCGAGCTCAATACGAAAAGTTTTACTAGGAAATTCATTGCATCTCAGTGTAATGAGTGTTCGTCATCAGGCGCTTAAAGTATTGCGCCTATTGTGTGATCGGATTAGCTCTAGAGCTAGTACTGATCAGGGTTTTAGAGCCCAAGGCCTCAACTATCGAAGGGCTTGTAAAGCATGAAGGTCAATGGATCTGCAGTTTGATTCAATGATTCAGATAACACTACCTGTAGAAAATAAAGGTGCTGCAAATACTAGATGTATGGGTTTGCAGCTCTTGCAGAAGCTCTGAAAGAGTAAAAAACTTGGATTTTCGGCACTTTCTTATGATATGAAATAAGTACACACTAACTTTTATAAGTTATTGAATTTAAACAATAAAATATTAAAAATCAGGAGCTGACTATAGGGGAGGCTTATTTCAAGACCTATAAGTTATTGAAATACCTTTCTTTATTCTTGACTTGATATAAGAACCTTCTTAGGATGGCTCATGTTTTTTACTTATTGCATTGCAACATAAATCAGAAGGTTGATTTTAGGTGTGGTGCAAGACCATGAATGATTAAATGTTTTTCTGCAGATTCGAGTGACTTACAACTAGCCCAGCCAGAAGGCGGTAAGGCTTTTCAGTTGTTGACTCATGCACTTTCACCCGTCTCTCGGGTGTTCAATGGTTTATTGATCGTGACGGTTTTCATGATCGTGGGGCTCTGGCTCTCCGGCAATGGCACTCAAGCGGGTGCATTTGATTTGGCTCGTATCTTGGTTCCAGATGAAGCTCGTCAGATGGTTTGGCAAAACGGTTTTGGCGTGGGTGATCAGTATCAAGATGAGACTGCAAAGGCCCTGGCCGATAAAGAAATCGCCAATGTGATTTATGGCAAGGCTTCAACCGACTCTCATGTCGGTCTGACCAGTGCTAGACAGCAAACAGTAGCCCTCCTGATGCCATCAGTAGCTCATGCACAGGTGAAGCCAATCTCCCACTTATCGGATCGCATTCCAGTTTCAAAAATAGATCCACAGGCACTTGATTCCAAATTAATGACGTCGATTCAAAATCAACGCGCAGTAGCTGACTTCTTTGAGAAGAAATACAGGCTAGATCGCGCCAAGATTGAAGAGTATGTATCTAACGCGGTATTGATTGCAAAAGAAGTCAATATTGATCCAGTCCTATTGCTTGCCGTGATCTCCGTGGAATCCAACTTCAACCCACTCAGCAAAAGTCATGCAGGTGCTGAAGGCTTGATGCAGGTGATGACCGCAATTCACCAAGATAAATATGCCCTGTATGGTGGGGCAAGTGAAGCAGTTAAGCCAGAAGTGAATATTCGGATAGGTGCTTATATCTTGAAGTATTTGATAGCGACTAGTGGCTCATTGCGTAATGGCTTGAAATACTATGTTGGTGCGGCAAATGCAGAGCATGATGGCGGCTATACCGATAAAGTCATGGCTGAGAGAAATCGTTTGATTGGTTTGTGCCAACCAACCACGCAAAGTAAATTAACTTTGAATGGTAAAGATTTGCGCTCCTAGACCATCGAGTTTTTCTTTGGAAAAAAATAAAGGCCACTCAGTTACATTGAGTGGCCTTATTACTTGCAGATGCAGCTTTCGAATTAATTGACTCCGTGCAGTTCTACATCAAATACCAACGTTGCATTTGGGGGAATTACACCACCAGCCCCACGTGCACCATAGCCCATTTCGCAAGGGATGATCAGGGTGCGCTTACCGCCAATCTTCATGCCTTGAACGCCCTGGTCCCAGCCTTTAATGACATGGCCCGCGCCTAAAGGAAAGCTAAAGAGTTGGCCGCGGTCTAAGGAGCTATCAAACTTCTGACCTTTGTGGTCAGGAGCTTTCTCATCAAAAAGCCACCCGGTGTAATGCACATCTACATGATTGCCAGCAGTTGCTTCTTTGCCATCGCCAACAACGGTATCTATCTTTTGCAGTTCGCTCACGTTTATCTCCCTCTTTAGCTGAAATTGAAGGGCTAGTATATTCTGAGCGTAATCTTTTTGTTCGAGCAAACTCACATGACAAACTTTTGGCCCCATTCTGCGTACCAAACCCTGACGGTGGGCTCGGACAATCAATTGCTGGTGACGGATGATTTTCTGCGTACTTACTTATTGCGCCCAGAGTTAAATCTCGTTCCTGAATCCTGCGATGCAGAGCGAGCATTGCATCAACGTTTAAGTGAGAACCCTCGTGCCGTCATTTCTGATCAAGATATTGCTGCAATGGCAGATCCAGATATCCAGGTGAACTATCAAGTTTGGCTGAGGTATCGAGCCAAGTTATTGGCAGCTAGTTCTTTGGAAAACTTCTACATGAGTTTGTTTAAGGGTGAAGGTGTAGATGTTCCACCGCTATTTATTGCTCAGTTGGCGCAAATATTTATTCGCCATATTTTGGGCGAAGATTGCCATCCTTTAGATGCTCGCATGGGCGAGATCTTCTTTCGGACTCAGAAGATCACCGTGCTAGAAGACGGTGTCGTGATGGGTGCGGATGATGAGGTGGTCACGCGCAATGCGCAGGCAGGGGAGACTGGCAACATTCTGGATCTCCTGAAGAATAAGTCGATGTCGATGCGCTCGATTGATTTAGATGTGCTGCATGAAGAAAATGCCGATCTTTACTGGGAGAAAAGCGAGGACCATGACTTTGCGATTCAACTGAATTTTGGCCAAGCACCCATTAATCATTTTTGTCGCGTCCTTGAAAAATGGGTGCAACACTTTTTAGGTGCTCAGGTACGCGTTACTCCAATGCAGCAAATCAGTGATCCCAAATGGTCTTGGCATGTTGGTCTAGATGCTGCTGCAAGCGATATTCTCAATAAGCTCTACAAAAAAGAGCCTGTAGATGCGGATGAGCTTGAGAGGGTGATCTGTTTATTCCGCCTCGACTTTATCGATGAGGCTGCTGTGACTCAATCGCAGGCTGGAAAACCGGTTTATATGGCTATTGCTATGAATGATGAAAAGCAACTCAAGCTGAAGCCACAAAACCTGCTCTTCAATTTACCTTTAGCTAAAGCTTCCTAATTTCTTGCGATTGGCGCTAAGCCAAATCAAGGCGCCAGCTGTGACGGCAACTGGAAGTAGTGAGCCCCAGTTCAGAATATTCCAGCCCTGCGAGGTAATGAGTGCCCCAGAGCCAAAAGAGGTAAACGCCATAGTGCCGAACACAAAGAAGTTAATTGCCGCCTGAGCTTTGTCGCGCTCTTCCGGTCGGTAAGCTGTCATCGCCAATGAGGTCGAGCCGGTAAATAAAAAGTTCCAACCAACGCCCAATAAAAATAGGGCAATTAAGAATTGATGCAAGTCGGTACCAGAAAGTGCGATGGCAATGCACAAGAGGTTGAGGATGACACCAACACCCATGATCTTGAGGGTGCCAAAGCGTTGAATGAGTGAACCAGTAAAAAATCCAGGCGCGAACATTCCGATTACGTGCCACTCTAAAACCAGGGCAGTATCAGAGAAGGGTAGACCACAAATTTGCATAGCGAGTGGAGTTGCTGCCATCAGGAGGTTCATGACGCCATAACCCAGGGATGCGCCGATCACTGCAACCATAAAGACGGGCTGGCTAAGAATGGTCTTCAGATCTCTGCCATCGGACAGTGAATGCCGCGTCTTGAATTCTTCTGGAAAGTGGATGAATTGCATTACGATGATGCCAATCAAGCCAGCTATCGAAAGGGTGAGATAGGCACCCAAAAATGCAGTATCAAAGAAGTCCTTGGTCCAAGAGGCAAGGTTGGGTCCAATGACGGCGCCAAGGATTCCGCCAGCCAGCACCCAAGAGACCGCCTTATCCCTCTGGCTGACAACAGTCAGCTCAGCAGCAGCAAACCGATAGAGTTGTCCATTAGCGCTGTAATAGCCTGCAATAAAGGTGCCCAGCACCAAGAGCCAGAAATTCTTAGAAATGGCGGCATAGGCGCAAAGAAGGGCGGATAAGACTGCTACCAATAGGCCCAGCTGAAAAGAAAGCTTCCGACCAAAGTAATTTTGAGTTTTGGCGACGATTGAGGTGGAGAAGGCTCCGCCAACAACATAGCCCATGACGGGTAGGGTGGCCATCCAGGCGACTGGGCTCAGACTCAGGCCAACTAGGCCATTAATGGCAATAAAGGTCACATTATTGGTCAAAAACAAGCCCTGACAGAGGATCAGCAGGACCAGGTTTTTATTGAGCAGGGGGTGCTTATGGGTCATCCGCCACAGTTTACGATCTAAGTGCACATTGGCTCGGCTCGGTGGATTCCCTTAAATTGACCCACTTCGGCCAATTTGGGGCTTAAATCCCCTCAAATTGCTGGGGTCGATGATTTAAAATAGATATCTCGGTCCAGTGCGTGAATTACACCTAAGACAGCCAAAAGCGCCTGAAGTGTTGCGTGCGGAATGCGAGAGTGGTTCGGTAAAGGCCGAGCCCTAATATTTATCCATATCGAGGAAACATCAATGGCTTCAGAGAAATCAAAGATCATTTACACGCTGACAGACGAAGCGCCTTTATTGGCGACCTGTGCATTTTTACCAATCATTCGCACATTTACAGCACCGGCTGGAGTGCAGGTTGTAGAAAGCGACATTTCTGTTGCGGCACGTATCTTGGCAGAGTTCTCTGATTGCTTAACTGCCGAACAGAAAGTTCCTGATAATTTAGCCGAGCTGGGTCGCATGACTTTATTGCCGGATACCAACATCATCAAGCTGCCGAATATCAGTGCCTCAGTGCCTCAGTTGCTCGCAGCTATCAAGGAATTGCAGTCTAAGGGTTACAAGATCCCTGATTTTCCAGAAGATCCTAAAGACGATGCTGAAAAAGCGATTCGCACCCGTTATTCCAAATGCTTGGGTAGTGCAGTAAACCCAGTATTGCGCGAAGGTAACTCTGATCGTCGCGCACCGAATGCAGTAAAGCGTTATGCCCGCAAGAACCCACACTCTATGGGTGAGTGGAGCCAAGCCTCCCGTACACACGTATCCCATATGCATGGTGGCGACTTCTACGCAGGTGAGAAGTCAATGACCATGACGAAGGCATGTGATGTGAAGATGGATTTGGTAACGAAGAGTGGCAAGACCATTGTTCTCAAGCCAAAAGTCTCTTTACTTGCTGGTGAAATTATCGACAGCATGTACATGAGCAAGAAAGCGCTCTGCGAGTTCTACGAAAAAGAAATCGAAGATGCTTACAAGACTGGCATGATGTTGTCCTTGCACGTGAAGGCAACTATGATGAAGGTATCCCACCCGATCGTGTTCGGCCATGCAGTCAAGATTTTCTACAAAGATGCATTTGAAAAGCACGGTAAATTGTTTGAAGAGTTGGGCGTTAATCCAAACAACGGAATGAGCAGCTTGTATGACAAGATCAAAACCTTGCCAGAATCTAAGCGCGAAGAAATCATTCAAGACTTGCACGCTTGCCATGAGCACCGTCCTGCATTGGCGATGGTGGATTCTGCTAAAGGCATTACCAACCTCCATTCACCAAGTGATGTGATTGTAGATGCATCCATGCCAGCCATGATTCGTGTTGGTGGCAAGATGTGGGGCGCGGATGGTCGTTTGCATGACACGAAGGCAGTGATTCCAGAAAGTACTTTCGCCCGTATCTACCAAGAGATGATTAACTTCTGTAAGACTCACGGTAACTTTGATCCAAAAACCATGGGCACAGTGCCAAACGTGGGCTTGATGGCTCAGCAGGCTGAAGAGTACGGCTCACATGACAAGACCTTCGAGATTCCTGAAGCTGGTGTTGCCCGCATTGTTGCAGATGACGGCACAGTCTTGCTCGAACAGAATGTGGAAGAGGGCGATATCTGGCGTATGTGTCAGGTTAAAGATGCTCCGATTCGTGACTGGGTCAAGTTGGCAGTAAACCGTGCACGCCTTTCTAATACTCCAGCAGTATTCTGGTTAGATGAGTACCGTCCACACGAAGCTGAGTTGATCAAAAAGGTGCAAACCTATTTGAAGGATTACGACTTAACTGGCGTAGATATTCAGATCATGTCTCAGACTCGTGCAATGCGCTTTACATTAGAGCGTGTGATTCGTGGCAAAGATACGATTTCTGTAACAGGTAATATTTTGCGTGATTACCTCACTGACTTGTTCCCAATTATGGAACTTGGCACTAGCGCCAAGATGTTGTCTATTGTGCCTTTGATGGCAGGTGGTGGCCTCTTTGAAACTGGTGCCGGTGGTTCTGCTCCTAAGCATGTTCAACAATTGCTTGAAGAGAATCATTTGCGTTGGGATTCTTTGGGTGAGTTCTTGGCCTTGGCTGTTTCATTGGAGGATATTGGCGACAAGACCAACAATCCAAAAGTGAAGATTTTGGCTCGCACTCTAGATGAAGCAACTGGTACATTGCTAGACAACAATAAGTCACCATCACCACGCACTGGTGAGTTGGATAACCGCGGTAGCCAGTTCTACTTGGCGATGTACTGGGCTCAAGCCTTAGCTGCGCAAACCGAAGACAAAGAGCTACAAGCGCACTTTGCTCCGATCGCAAAAGCATTGACTGAGAACGAGCAAAAGATTATTGACGAACTCAAAGCGGTACAAGGTAAGCCAGCTGATATTGGCGGCTACTTCATGCCTGACCAAGCTAAGTTCAAAGCAGTAATGTGCCCAAGCGCAACATTGAACGAAATCTTGAAGAAAGCGGCAGTAGCTTAAGCTTGTTTTACTTCACTTAGTGAAGTTCGCAATATGAAAAAGGCAAACCAGTAGGTTTGCCTTTTTTCTTGCTCTCAGATCTTTTTTAAATCGTTCAGCTTGGTGCTCCTCTAATGGCTCTAGGCATTCATGTACTGATCTTCTTGGTAAGTGCTTACCCATTGCGGCCTATAAATTAACAACATAGCCAACAACATACCGGAGAGCGAGCCCTCCATAAATGACAGAATGAGTAAGCCTAAAAACCAACCCACCGGATCATTGCTAGCAAATGAGGTGATATTGAATGCTTGTTGTAGGCCGTAGATTAAGACGCCGGTCGCAAAGGTGCTCAGAAAAGCTGCCAAATAACCATGCCCCAAAATCAGAATAAATAAATGCTTGGGCAGCAGTCGATCCACTGCCTTAATTACGCAGTAAGCAAAGATGGCGGGAATGACGCTCACCATGACATAGTGCTGAGTGGCCTCTACCAAGTCACCACTGACGCTTAAGACCCCAACTAGGGATACGATAAAGAGCAGTGTGATCGCACTCCAGAAGCCAAACAAAGCAACCAGTAATGAAGCACCAAAAAAGTGGAAGGATAGATCGATTAAGTTATCGAGATTGCTATTCGGTAGGTGGGCGCGAATATTCCAAGCGACAGCCAGCAGAAGAATGCAGACCAAAAAGAGGTTACGAAGACGGGGTTGAAGTAGAACCCCTTGGCGACTTTGATACACGCCTAACAGGAAAATGGCACATGCCACTAGGATCCAGGCCATATTGCCCTTTCAGGGTAAATAAACCCTCATTTGAACTCCGTATGAGCTAGTCAGCTATTGGATGTAACCCTATTACCCAATGAGGGGCTGAGCAATAAATTGCCAACCGTAGGAGAATGTCTCTAAGTTCAATTTTTCACAATGTAGCCCAAAAGGTATTTATGCGCACCCATCTGCCGAAGTTACTTGCCAGTGAAATCACCCCTAAGGCAGTTTTTGAGGGGCGCAGAGACTTGATTAAAAGTGCCGCTGCTGGAGCCTTTGGCTTGGCACTTGCGCCCTGGTTCTCACGCGAGGCTCTTGCAAGCAGCCCGCAAAAGTTAATCGCAACACCGAACCCAAACTTCATTCTCAAAGATGAATCTACCGGCTATCAATATGTTACGGGCTACAACAATTTTTACGAGTTTGGTACCGAGAAATCGGATCCCGCTGCCAATACGGGCTCTTTGCAGACCCGTCCATGGACTGTCACGATTGAGGGTTTAGTCAAAAAACCAGTCACCTTGGATATTGATACTCTTCTAAAACTGGCTCCAATGGAAGAGCGGGTTTATCGGATGCGCTGTGTTGAAGGCTGGTCTATGGTGATTCCTTGGGATGGTTACTCGCTCTCTAAGTTGCTAAATTATGTTCAGCCATTGGGTTCAGCAAAGTTCGTTGAGTTTATTTCACTCGCAGATCGCAAACAAATGCCTGGCTTAAGGAGTCAAATCATTGATTGGCCCTATCGTGAAGGCTTGCGTTTAGATGAGGCCATGAACCCATTGACGCTCTTGACATTTGGTTTGTACGGCGAAGTATTGCCCAAGCAAAATGGTGCTCCGGTTCGAATCGTGGTGCCCTGGAAATATGGCTTTAAGAGTGCTAAGTCGATTG
Organism: Polynucleobacter sp. GWA2_45_21; assembly: GCF_001830325.1. GTDB lineage: Bacteria > Pseudomonadota > Gammaproteobacteria > Burkholderiales > Burkholderiaceae > Polynucleobacter. The sequence continues at coordinate 84,099 of NZ_MHZG01000003.1, forward strand.
TCACAATTCGTTTGACTGAAGAGATGCCTAAGACTAGCTGGAGTCAGTTTGATGCACGAGAGTATGGCTTTTATTCTAACGTCAATCCTTTAGTCAATCATCCTCGATGGAGCCAAGCAACTGAACGTCGGATTGGCGATTTCAAAGCAGCCTTCGCACCCAAAATGAAAACGCAAATGTTTAATGGTTATGCTGATCAAGTTGCCAGTATGTATACCGGCATGGACTTGAAGAAATTCTACTAATTGATCTTAGACGCTTGGTTTTCATGAAGGTATTGGTTTTTCTGCTGGCACTACTGCCCTTAGGGCGACTAATCTGGCTGGGTTTCAATGATGGCTTAGGTGCCAATCCAGTTGAATTGATTACCCGTTCAACGGGTACTTGGGCATTAGTCTTTTTGTGCTTGACCTTAGCGATGACGCCATTGCGCTTGCTGACGAATACTGCGGCTTGGATTCGGTATCGCAGGATGTTGGGCCTATTTAGCTTTTTCTATGCCTGTCTGCATTTTGGGATTTGGCTTTGGCTAGATCAGGATTTTGATTTGGTTGAGATGCTCAAGGATGTGGTGAAGCGACCATTTATCACTATGGGTTTCATTAGCTTTGTTCTGTTGATTCCGCTAGCACTGACATCCACCCATTGGGCTCAAAGAAAATTAGCTCGTCGATGGGCTCAACTGCATCGACTTATTTATTTCATTGCCTGCACTGTGATCCTTCACTATTGGTGGCATAAAGCCGGTAAGAATGATCTTGATACGGTAACAATTTATGCGATCGTTTTGGTATTGCTGTTATCTTGTAGGATTCCTTATATCCGCAAGCTCTTAAGCAAGCAATTCACTATTTAAGATCATTAATCCCATGACATCGTTTTCATCATTTCGTGCTTCATTTATTTCCACATTGGGTTTTCTGTTGATTTGCCTTGGATCTGTCCAGGCTAACGCTCAGCAAGCTGATCAGGCTGTCAAAACCATAGCCTCCTTAGATGTTCCGCGCTACCTAGGAACTTGGTACGAGATTGCCAAGTTTCCAAACTGGTTTCAGAAGAAATGCGTTTCTAATACCAAGGCTGTATATTCTGCTAAACCTGATGGCAACCTGCGAGTGCTCAATAGCTGCAAAACTGCAAGCGGAGAGACTTCGGAAGCAGAAGGCTTAACTCGCCAAATTGGTGTCAAGGACTCACCAAAGTTAGAGGTGCGTTTTGCTCCTGAGTGGCTTTCATTTCTGCCTATGGTCTGGGGTGATTACTGGGTGATCGATTTGGATCCTCAATATCAAGTGGCAGCTGTCAGTGATCCGAGAAGAGAATACCTTTGGGTTTTATCGAGAACACCTCAAATTGATCCAACAGTCTATGCTGATTTATTGCAGCGCCTAAAGCAGCAGCAATTTGATATTCAAAAGCTCGAACTCACTTCCCAGAAGAACTAAGGTGTCTGAAAGGCGCATTGGCAATTATTGCCTCCCACCTGGAATTGAAATCTTCGAGCGTGGTTGGTTATCAGCGAATAATATTTTTTTATTTTGTGAAGATGATGTTTCCCTTGTTGATAGCGGGTATTGCACACATCAGCAAATGACGGTGGATTTGGTTTCCTATGCACTCAAGCAACACAATTTAAGCAGTCTCAATAAATTAGTTAATACACATCTGCACTCAGATCATTGTGGTGGCAATGCAGCGCTATCACAAGAGTTTGATTGCGAGATCTGGATACCAGAAGCTGAGGCAATTGCTGTGCAAGACTGGGATGAAAATTTACTCAGCTTTCAGCAATTGGGACAGGAGTGCCCGCAGTTTACTCACCATGATCTACTCGTGCCTGGCAAAGAAATTAATTTAGGTCCTTATCGTTGGCAAATTCTTGCGGCTCCTGGTCATGACAACCATTCAGTCATGCTCTATCAAGCGCAACATCAAATCTTGATCTCTGCCGATGCCTTATGGGAGGAGGGCTTTGGAGTCATCTTTCCTGAGCTCTGGGGTGAGGGTGGCTTTGAAGGAGTGGTGCAGACCTTAGAGTTAATTGAAGAGCTTCCAGTTGCCTTGGTGATACCAGGACATGGAAAACCTTTTACTGATGTAAAGAAGTCGATCGACACTGCAAAATCTCGGCTTGACTATCTTTCAGGCGACGCTGAACGTAATGCGCGTCACGGTGCCAAGGTGCTGCTCAAGTACAAGTTGTTGGAGTGGCGCAGTAAAGAGATGTCAGTGGTCAAGAGCTGGATTGCAGGTACGCCAGCACTAGAGAGTATTCGTAAGCAAATGAATCTCTGTAGCGAGGATTTTGAAGATTGGCTGATACAAGCTTTAGTGAAATCGAAGGCAGCGGCAATTGAGAGTGATCGTTTAATGAATCTTGACTGAAGTGCCGCACAGAAGTTAAACCTCAGAAATTAAACGATAGCTTCCCATAAAACGACCAGTCGTAAACAGGATTACTTTGTACCACCTGCTTGCTCGCGCCTACTGCAAATAGGAAATGTTTATTGAGGCGGTGGGTCACCATCGCATCGAGCGGAACAAACCAGCCACCACCTCCACCCGTATTCCAGACGACTCCATTCTCATCCCACAATCGAAGTTGCGTGTCGGGAGAGAGGTTAAATCCCAGTGTCGGAAAAATGTTGAGATTGCGAACTAGGGGTGGTTGGCTGGGGTTATTCGCAAAAGAATTGCTCTTGGTATCAAATCCATACATATATCGTAAGAGCGGAGAAAAGTCTGAGAGGCGTGAATTACTTCCTGGGCGGGGTATGTACGCAGTGCCGATTTGAGGGCCTACTGCCCATTGCCCGTAATTGCCAAAAGGAAAGACAATTCGACCGCCTAGTGTCCCTTCCCAGTTTTTCAGAACATTGGGATGATTTCCCCAGACGGTGAGCATCGTGTTGCCGGCGCTATAAGTGCCAGTGCGATGCTGCGGAAGTTCGGGGCCATAAGTTGAAACGTAGGAAGTATCGAGCCGCATGGTTCCGCGCCACTGATCAAAGTGGAGTGGCTGGTAGTAACGCAACTTTAGAGTGTCGGCTTGAGTTTGCTCCCCAAAGGTATCGTGATAGCCCCAAAATTCCAGAACCCGCTGACTTGAATACTGATCCGATGCTTTTTCTAGGTCAAGAAAGCCCCCTGAGAACTTGCTTTCATCAGCCAAAACTCCTCCCATTGATCCCAGCAGAATCAATGAAGTGAAGATGTAGGTGAAAATCCGCAACAATGCCATATACGCAGTAATATAAATGAATCGGTCAATTACAAAAATAAGTAGGAAATTATGGAACATACCGTTTTGGTAACTGGCGCTACTGCTGGTTTTGGAGAGGCAACTGCTAGACGTTTTCTGGCCCATGGCCATAAAGTAATTGCTGCAGGCAGAAGAGTGGAGCGCTTGGAAGCTTTAAGGGCATCCCTTCCTGTAGAGCAGCAGAAAAAATTACTCACCTTGGCTGTGGATGTTTGTGACAGCGTACAGGTTGATGGTCTTGCGGCAACATTGCCAGCAGAATTTTCCAAGGTAACAGTACTAGTGAATAACGCTGGATTGGCTTTGGGTTTAGAGCCAGCGCATCAAGCCTTTCTCTCGGATTGGGATCGAATGATTGATACCAATATCAAGGGGCTGGTGCACATGACGCGCGCTTTCTTGCCTGGAATGGTGGAGCGTAAATGTGGTCACATCATTAATTTAGGCTCTGTGGCAGCGAGCTATCCCTACCCGGGTGGCAATGTCTACGGCGGAACCAAAGCCTTTGTGCAGCAATTTAGTTTGAACCTGAGGGCGGATTTAGTGGGTACACCAGTTCGTGTTACCTGTGTCGAGCCTGGGATGAGTTCAGGTACAGAGTTTTCAAATGTGCGCTTTAAGGGTGATGACGATAAAGCGGGCAAGGTCTACAGTGGTGTTCAGGCATTAAGTGCAGATGATGTGGCAGAGGCAATTTACTGGTCTGCTAACTTGCCAAGCCATATGAATATTAATTTGGTAGAGATGATGCCAGTACAGCAAGGTTTTAATGCTTTCAGTGTTCACCGCGGTGAGTTTTAAAGCAATCTAGACCGTAGGTTTCCATTTGTAAAACTTGGGATAGACGCGCATGACTACTGGCCCGTCAAAGTCCCAAGATTTACAAGTTCCCAAATACAGTGGTGGCTTGTTGTCATCCGGATCAAAGAGTGCTCCAGGAATCGATTGAAATGCGGCAGTGGCAATATTGCTGAGAAGCTCTCGCAGGTGTGTGCAGCCCTTAATCCCTCCAAGATGTTCATTAATAGTTTTGCGCCAACCTTTACCAAGGCGCGCACCAATCAGCGCATCCATTGGGGGGATTACTTGAGGGCATTCTGGATGAGGGTGGCTATCCATGGATACCTCGATTGCTAGGATCACTAATTCAGTATTGACTGTAATGCGAACCCACATATCGTGAAAGGCTTGGCCTGGCTCCCAGGTTTTCCCGCCGGTAGTGAAGGGGTGAAATTTGAAGTCTCGTAAATGGGCTTCTATATCCCATAAGCCGTCCTCTCGGGCATAACCCTGAAAAGTAATTTCACGAGTATGGAGTGGATTTCTGTTTGCTGGAGTTGAGAGCATGGCGGTGGTAAGTGAGAGGCTAAGAGATGGTATGCCTTAATCATAACGGCTTCATTTCACTGTCGCGGAGTCAGCCTGCTTTGTAGTATTCTCGGCATCATATGGCCAAACCGATTTCTCTCGAAAAAATATTATTTAGCCAAGGATTTGGCACTAGGCGCTATTGCAGCGATTTAGTCTATGCTGACCTAGTCAAAGTCAATGGTGTTTTGGCAGAAGATCCCGAGGAGCGTATTGCGACTGAGGGTTTGATGCTCAATGTAGAAGGCAAAGATTGGGAGTTTCATGAAAAAGCCTATATTGCCTTTAATAAGCCACCAAACTATGAGTGCTCTCATAAAACTACACATCACCCCAGCGTCTACAGTTTGTTACCAAAGCCGTTTGTAGAGCGGGGCTTGCAGTGCGTCGGGCGTTTGGATTTTGATACCACTGGCCTGATTTTGATTTCGGACGATGGCCAGTTTATTCATAAGATGACTACGCCAAAGAAAAATATTGGCAAGGTATACGGGATAACTACGCCTGAACCCATTACTCAAAAGCAGATGGACCACTTGTTAAGTGGCGTTTTACTGGACGATGACCCAAAGCCCTGTTATGCGACAGCTTGTAAACAGCTTAGTGAGAATACTTTGGCTATGACTATCGTTGAGGGCCGCTACCATCAAGTCAAACGAATGATGGCTGCGGTAGGCAATCATGTTGCCAAACTACACCGTACTGAAATCGGCCAATACCGTATGCCTGCCGATTTGAAGGAAGGTGAATGGCGTTGGCTTTATCCAGAAGATATACAGAAGCTCTCTAAGAGTGTGGATGCCCCTAGTGCCTAAGCCAAAGCTAGTTGCAAGCGATTTTGATTTTGAAAAAATACTGCCCGAGTGGCAGGTGAATCAGAACGCTCAGGAGTTAACTCGAGTATTTGAGTTTAAAGACTTTAAAGAGGCCTTTGAATTTATGACGCTCTGCGCAAACTTTGCCGAGGAACTGGATCATCATCCCGATTGGTCTAATTCTTGGAATAGGGTGTCAGTACGTTTGAGCACCCATTCCATGAAGGCTTTGACTGAGCTTGATATCGCCATGGCAAGCGCCATGGATCGATATGCTTTACAAGTTCAAGCTTAATTCTTTTTACTGAACTTCTTCATCCTCTTCATCTTCCGAGGTAATGCTCATGAGGATGGTGGCTAATAAGCCATAAACCACTTCAGTAGCGATCATGCCATCTTCATCAAGCTCATCAATCAGGTCGTTGAGACAATCTTCTGTGGGCTCATTTAAGAGTGTCATGGCGCATTCGCACCCATAGTCAAAATCTTCGTCGTTTTGGGTTTGAGTGTCATTGGTCATAGGAATCCTTTAAGTGATGCTGCAGAATAGCAAATAAACTCTCGCTAGCCCAGCGCTATTATTTCAGTAGGGCTAGAACTTCTTTGAAGACTGGATTTTGAGCGCTCTTTAACCACTCAAATCCCAACATCTCTCCAGTAATCAGTCTGGCTCCAGCAGCACTCAGTCGATCAAGAGCGATTTGTTTATCGAGCGCTCGGCGTGAGCCAACTCCATCCACCACTATGGATACGTCATAACCTTCATCGATTAATTTCAGTGCGGTTTGCATTAAGCACACATGGGTCTCGCATCCCATCAGAATACATTGCTGGCGATTGGTCGGAATGGCTGCAGTAAGGCCATCTGCACAGGCATTGAAATGCTCTTTGCTGATTGTTTGGCTGCAAAAAGATTTAATAGATTCAATATTGCTTCCTAGGCTTTTTGGGCTTTGTTCGGTGCCAATAATTGGAATCCCGAGGAGTTGGGCAATTTTGGCACTACGGATACATTGATTTAGCACCAACTCACCTTGATCAATTGCGGGCATCAGACGCCCCTGCAAATCAATCAGGATTAGGGTGGATGACTCTGCATGAATTTGATGGGATGTTTTCATTATTGGGCTCACAGTAGAAGGCTGACAGTTTTAAAGTCGGGATCATCATCAAGATTGCTAACTTGAAAGCCCAACTCAGAAACCAGATGCAACATTTTTAGATTCTTGCTCAGGACATACCCAAGCATTTCTTTCAATTTATTTTCTTTTGCATATGAGATTAGGTCAAGCATCAAATGCGTACCAATTCCATGTGCTGCATAGTGATCGCTTACGCTAAGCGAGAACTCACAAACGTTTTTATTGGGTGGAGTCACATAACGTGAAATGCCAATAATCTCTTCATCACCGTTTTGACTTGGGATGACTGCAACTAGAGCCATTTCTTTTACGTAGTCTAAATGCAAAATGTCATCCAGAAATGCATCTGGCAGTTTAGAGATTGCGTGGGCAAATCGGAGGTAGCGACTTTCAGGTGAGAGGTGATTGAATAGATCAATGATTCGATCGCGATCGTCCGGATGAATTGGGCGAATCGCATACGTTTTCCCATTACCTAAAGGATGTAACTTATCTGTATGACTTGCCGGTAGATTCATGGATACCCACTCAATATAGTGCGATGGTTTAGGATACCCCCATTACTTACTTGTATAAAGCATCACGTAATATGCCTGAGAACCCAGAACTAGCAAAAAATACCCTCGGTGGTTTCGAGTCTTTTGTGATGGGCATTGCTGGGACTGCGCCAGCTTTTAGTGTTGCGGTCACAACGGCAACCATTGTGTCTGCAGTGGGCGTTTTATCGGTCGCTAGCGTCCTCTACTGTGGCCTCATCATGTTTGGCATTACCTTAGCCTTTATTCACTTAAGCAAGATCACGCCGAATGCTGGAGCCGCGTATGCCTGGGTGGGTCATGTATTTGGTCCAACTTGGGGATTTTTTGCAGGCTGGGGGCTTTTAATCGCTTCAGTGTTTTTTATGGTCTCGGCGACTATTCCTGCAGCTACCTCAACACTTCTGTTGCTTGCGCCAGCATATACAGAAAATACCGAAGCGGTTGCTGGAGTCGCAGCCATCTGGTTAACCTTAATTACCGCTGTAGTTACCCGCGGCATTAAGCATTCAAGTTATGTACAAATCACATTTACTATTTTTGAAACGGCTATATTACTTGCACTCATTATTGGGGGTTTCGTTCATTACTGGGACGCACCGGCGCACCCGCCTTCGGTGATTTGGTTTTCACCGTTCTCATTCTCACCCCAACTATTTGCAACTGGAGCATTAACCGCTATTTTCTTTTTCTGGGGTTGGGATGTAACTATGAACTTGAGCGAGGAGAGTAAATCCAGCGCTAAGCAAGTTTCCGGCGCCGCAAGTACCGGCGCATTTTGGTCTGTATTAAATATGATGCTGTTTTTTACGATCATGATCGTCGTTATATTGATTGTGCTGACAGACGCAGAAATTGCGAATGCAGATACCAATGTCCTATTTGCCGTGGCTACTAAACTCTTTCCGGAGCCTTGGAACTATCTTGCAGTCTTTTGTACGATCTTAAGTACTGTGGGAACTATTGAGACGCAGATTCTGCAATTTAGCCGCAGCCTTTTTTCAATGTCGAGAGATAGGATGTTGCACGCTAGGTATGCCAAGATTCATCCAGAGTGGCAAACGCCTTGGATGGCAACGGTAGTGATCTGGGCTATGGGCATGCTATTGCTCTTTACCTCTTCATATATGCCTTCAGTGAAAGTCATTCTATCGAGCTCCATTCTGGCTATTGGGTTTCAGATCTGCTTTTATATGAGTCTCGCAGGGTTTGCTTGTGCATGGCACTATCGTCACAAAATGTACGCTGGGTTTGGGAGCGCTTTTGGATATGTACTTTGGCCCCTGATGTCTGCGTTGTTTATGGTGTTTATTGCTCTCTACAGCATCCCCACATTTGATTTATTAACCAACCTTCTCGGTTTGGGTGGGCTATTGATTGGCTTTATCCCATTAATATTAAATCGCAGCTTTAACTCTAAAATGAACTCACATTGATTCTGTATTTGAAAACCCCCTCATGATTTCATTGGCTCAGGCCTTTAATGACCACTCTGCAGTCTTTTTTATATTGGCTGCTATCAGCGTTGTCATTGTGGGGATCTCTAAAAGCGGCTTTGGTGCAGGCTTGGGAGTGCTGTCATTGCCGCTAATGGCAAGTCAGTCAAGTATTCATGAGGCTCTGGCAATCTTATTGCCACTCTTGATTGCAATTGATTTAGTGGGCTTGAGGAGATTTTTGAAAAATGCCGATTGGCGAATCTTAAAGTTAGTTCTGTTACCTGCTGCATTTGGCATGTTGTTGGGCTACCTCTTTTTCTCTGTGATTACCCCCAAAATTCTTTCACTCTCAATTGGCATCTTCACCTTATTATTTTTAATTCAGAACCTAGTGATGTCGCGTTTGAATTTGCAAGAGGCTAAACCATTCCCATGGCTTGGAAGATTAATGGGTGGTGTATCTGGGTTTACCTCTTTTGTTGCCCACATTGGTGGCCCTCCCATCACAATCTATATGTTGAGAGAAAAAGTCGCACCCATGGTTTATACCTCAACTTTGGGCATTTTTTTTACTGTGATTAATTTTGGGAAGTTGCTACCCTATGCCCATCTCGATTTACTCAATTTCAATCAATTAGCTACTTCAATCCTGCTATTGCCATTAGTCCCAGTAGGAGTCTATTTAGGATTTTATTTAGCCATAAAGATTTCAGCCAAGTGGTACTACATCGTTGTCCAATTCTTCTTGCTAGTGGCAAGCATTAAATTAATTGCTGACGGCTTACTGGCCTAAGTGGAAACAAGAAAGGTTTATGAATATTTCTTTACAAGTTAAAGCGATGTTAGTGGGCGGGCTTACTTTGATTTTTGTGTTCCCAATGACCGCAATCGCACAAACATATTCGCCTTACACCCCTGCGCAAATACAGGAGTTTAATAATCAGCCTTTAGCACCGATAGAGACTCCTGCGGGCCCGGTGTATATGGAGAGGCCGCCGGTCAGCCAGAAGCCGAATGTGCCATTGGATTCTCGCTACATTAAAAATCCAGAGGGTGAAGAGCAGGCGGAAGCGCAGGGTGCTGAATCAGCCGCTCCGTTTGAGCCAATTCCTGCCACCATTACTTTCTAGCAAGGCCTAGCTGTTAATATTGCCCCTATATTTTAGAAAAGAGCCCCTATGAAACTGTACCCCATTCGTTTTTTTATCAGTGCTGTAATGGCATTAGGTTTTGTTACTGCCGCACATTCGCAAAATTCATTGCCGATTAATGCTGCCGCCTCTGTTAATGGAGTGATCATTTCAAATGATGCTGTTGAACAGGGGATCCAAGCAGCTTTGTCTCAAGGTCAAAAGGATTCTCCAGAACTTCGCAAAGCAGTGTTAGGGAAGATGATTGAGATTTCTCTTCTTTCCCAGCAGGCTGAAAAAGACGGCCTTGCAGATTCTGAAAGAGCCAATAGTCAGCTGGCCCTCATTCGCCAAAATTATTTAGCGGATTTAGAGTTGTCTACTTATATTTCAAAAAATCCAGTAACTGATGCTGATGTCCAGGCAGAGTACAACCGTGAGGTTGCTTCATTGGGTCCACAAGGCATGATTGTTGAATATAAGGTCAGTGATATTGCTGTTGCCACTGAGGCTGATGCACAAGCTGCCCTAGTTAGAATTAAAAAAGGTGAGTCTTTCGATAAGGTAGCTAAGAGTGTTTCGCTGGCACCCAACAAAGTGCAGGGTGGGGCTGTCGGCTGGGTACAAGCAGGCCAGACCTTACCGCAAATTGCCAGTGCTCTCGTAACGCTCTCTAAAGGACAGGTTTCACCTGCGCCAATTCAGATGCCACAAGGCTGGTATTTAATTAAATTGGAAGATAAAAAATCTAGCAAGCCGCCAACTTTTGAGCAGGCCAAGGCAGCTATTCGTAAGGGTTTAATGCAGAAGAAGCAATTTGAGTTCTTATCAGAATTGCGTCAGGGAGCAAATATCGTTGTACGCTAAATAAAGCTAAGTTATTAAAAAGGGCGCCTCAGGGCGCTCTTTTGCATTTCCACTATCCCTCTAGTGGTATTTCTCTATCTCCATACCGGTAATTCGGGAGTAGATTAAATCATCACCGATTAAATAAGGGGTCATAAATGAGCAAGAATCCATTTGATTTAGGCGCAATGGCAAGTCAGACTAAAGGTATGAAGGCTGCGCAAGCAGTTGGCCAGGCAGCGTTGACTAGCGCTCAGGAAATTGCTCAGTTAAATCAGCGAGCTGCCCAAGAGTTATCTACTCGATTGCAAGCTAAAGTTGCCGAGCTGATGAAAACACAAGACCCTAAAGCAGCATTTGACTATGTCCACGCGGAAGTCTTGCAAGATGCCGCAAAAGAAGTGGCTGACTATCAGGCTCAGCTTTTTCAAGCCCTGGCTAGTGGAAATAAAGAACTGGCGAAAATAGCAGAATCGATGATTAAAGAATCTCAGCACGATTTAATTCACTTTGTGAATGAGGCTACTCAGAATGCTCCGGCAGGAATTGAGCCATACACCTCTGTATTCAAAACCTCGTTTAGCAACGCACTTCAGAATTTTGAGTTGATCCGCGCAGCAATGGCAGACTCATTTGTGGGCTTTGAGAAGAGCGTAGAAAATATGAGTCAGTTTTCAGCTACACAGAGTAGTGCTGCAAAACAAAATCTGAAAAAGAAGCCCAGCTAGACGATTTACATTGCCAGCTTGGCAATCATGGCATAAAGAGGAATGCCCAGAATAATATTGAATGGGAATGTAATGCCTAGCGACATTCCCATATACAGGCCTGGATTTACTTCGGGTAGTGCATGACGCAAAACTGCGGGCACGGCAATGTAAGAGGCGCTGGATGCAAGAACCATCAGCAGGATGGTATTTCCTAATGGCAGTCCAATGAGTTTACAAAGTCCTAGTGCAATCAGTGCATGCGAAAGCGGTGAGCCAATTGCATAGAGCAGGGTGATAGGAGGTTTGCCACGCAAGCCTTTAATATTTCGAGCTGCCATGAGGCCCATATCTAGTAGGAAAAAAGCGAGCATTCCCTTGAAAAGGTCAATCGAGAATGGTGCCATCAGCTTCTGACCGGCATCGCCACTTACCAAGCCAACTACCATCGACCCTAACAGTAGAAGTTGTGCGCCATCAGTAAAGGATTCATGCAGTATTTTTGAGAGGCCAGGTTGTTGCTGGCTAGATTGATGCTGGCTTGCCTGCGCAGATCGCGCCTTATTTGCCAAAACAATTGCAAAGATGACTGCTGGAGACTCCATGAGTGCCATAGCTGCCGCCATATGACCGCCATAACTAATATTAAATTGATCCAAATATTGAGTAGCCGTAATAAATGTGACGGCGCTGACAGACCCGTAGGTGGCGGCAATAGCGGCTGCATCAAACGCATTCAATTTAGTCCTTAGAATCTGATAGCCAATGATGGGAATGAGGATGGCTAGGAATACGGCAAGACCAAGAGAAAGTGCAATCTCTGCTGTAAACCCAGACTTATGTAGAGCAAAGCCTCCCTTGAGACCTAGCGCCATTAATAAGTAGAGCGATAGAAATCGAGCAATCGGCTGTGGAATTTCTAGGTTTGATTTAACGGCGCCAGCAAATGCGCCAAATATAAAAAATAGAATTGCTGGATCTAAAAAATTTGCCATCGACTAACGCTTAATAATTGCCTCTACCAGTGGGTGCTGAATTTTCTTTTCTGAGCGAATGGCATAAAAATATTCGAAGATATCTTCGCACTTACCAATCATTTCAATATGGTAGGTTTCTTTTAAATCCTTTTTGATGCTCTCTCCGGCCGGGAAGATTCCTAAGCCACTAGCTGCAAAGGTTTTTAGTAGAGCGCTGTCCTCAAACTCCCCGGCTATATTGGGATTGATGCCATTTTGCTCGAACCATTGATCAATCAAATATCGAACTTTTGAGTGTGAGGTTGGTAATAGGATGGGTAGATCATTTAGGCATGCAGGAAAAGCTTTTTTAGATTGCTTGAGTAATTTCTTAGGGCCAAACCAGGCAATTGATGATTTCATCAACTCTTCGCTATAGACGTGCAGATTTTTATTGATCGGTGCAGGCCTATCGGCAAGCACGATGTCTAATCTATGCAGAGCAAGGTCTGCCAAGAGGTCTTCAAACTCCCCTTCATGCGCAATCAGTTGCACATCATTTTTTTCAAGGATGGGTTCCAGTAGTTGTTTGGTCACGAGCTTGGGTAGACCATCGGATACACCAACCGTTATTTTTATTTTTTTTGAGCTTGCTGCTTCTCTTACCGCTTCTGGAAGCCTCTCTCCCAAAAGAAAAATTTGATCGGCAATTTCTAATGCCGCAAAGCCAGATTCGGTGAGCGCTATCCCTCTGCCTGCTGGTTTAAATAGTAGATAGCCCAGAGATTTTTCTAATTCGTGCACTTGGGCACTAATGGTCTGAATTGCAATATTCAGGCGCTCAGCTGCCTTAGACATGCTGCCTTCCTTGGCTACAACCCAGAAATAGTACAAATGACGGTAGCTATAAACCATTTTAATTGTCAGTTTTTTACGAAGTTATTATCAATATTTATCTGCTTTTAGTATAGTGCAAATCCGCCTACATTAGACCTATTAAAGCCCATGGAGTTCAGGGGTAATTCATTTAGGAGACAAAAGTGGAGTTATTTAGTCCGGAATTTTTCTCGGCATTATTGGCAATTATCGTGATTGACTTGGTACTAGCAGGAGACAACGCCATTGTGATTGCAATGGCCGCACGAAATCTCCCGGCACACCTTCAGAAAAAAGCGATTTTATGGGGTGCCATCGGCGCTATTGCAGTTCGAAGCGCGATGACTCTTGTAGTGGTGTATCTACTAAAGATCCCAGGATTGATGCTAATAGGCGGCTTACTATTGGTTTGGATTGCTTATCGTTTACTCAGCCCTTCTCAAGATAAAGATGAGCATGGACAAGCCTCTACTACCTTCTGGGGTGCAATGAAAACTATTGTCATCGCAGATGCCATTATGGGACTGGATAATGTTCTCGCGGTAGCGGGCGCATCACACGGTAGTTATGTGCTCGTTGTACTCGGATTATTAATTAGCATTCCTATCGTGATCTGGGGTTCCACACAAATACTTAAATTAGTTGAGCGCTTCCCATCAGTCATTTACTTGGGTGCTGGAGTGCTGGCTTGGACTGCTGCAAAGATGATCATTTCTGAGCCGATGTCGAAAGATTGGCTTGCATCTCAGAGCCCAGCTTTGGAGTACGTGATTCAAGTAGTCGTTGTACTTGGTGTCCTCATCAGCGGCTACATAGCTAGTAGACGTGCGCTGGATAGCAGGCTTACCCCGTCTATGAATAGCCACAACTAACTAAATAGCTAATAACTCAGTCCTCGTTTCGCCCTCAGATTGAGGGCATTTTTATTTGATCATTAATATTCAGTTAAAAACTGATACAAAGTCAATTTAATTCATATTTATCAGGAATGAAATGTGATCTATTCTGAGCTTGTGTTTAACGGAGGAAACAATGATGAATCTGATTTTGGAGACTAAAGAAGAGGTTGAGCCAGAATTTAAAGTCTTTACAGAGAATAGGGTTAAGTTTTCCCTGAAGCGACTAGTTTGGATGGTGCGGAAAATTAAGATTCGATATTCTGCTGTTTCGCCCGACAAGGCCTCTTGCAATCAAAACTGCCTGATTAGCCTAGAGACATTTGATCATCGGCAAATTGAGGTAAGTATGACTGCAAGAGATAGGCGGACGGCTCTTGAAATGTGTCTTAAGAGAACCTATAAGCTGATTCAGAAGGCGCTTCATAAAAGTCAGCAATATGGGCGATTTTCCAAAAATGTCTATATATGAGCTAGTTAGATCTAATTAGATCCATTTGCCCTAGGTATGATCTAATTGAAGCTGTACATGTGGGGAGTAGCCTGCTCAGTCATCTGAGTCCTATATATCGTCAATTCGGCCTTTTGGCCCGGTATATGGGTGAGTTAACATCAAGGCAAGACCATTTAAATTTTTATAAATGGTTATATTTTGAATTTACAGCCCCAATCTTTGATTTACCCTCCAAAAATCGTGCCCAAATCCCTGATTTGGGGAATTTGTTGCCCTTTAGCCTTTATGGCTCTGGATAATCAAAGATCTTATTTTTTCTCTAAAATTGCGTTAATGAATCTTTTAAGGGCTCTGTCGACATTTATTGTGTGCATTTTTTTTGCAGGCGGAGTCAATGCGCAAACTCAAAAATCACTGACGCTAAATGAATTGATTGGTATTGCTTTAGAGTCGAGCCCTCAAGTGCTGGCGGCACGTGATCAAACTAAGGCAGTCAAGGGGCAACTCTCTTCTGCTCGTGCAATTCCGAATCCTGAGTTTGAGCTCAATACTGGCCAACAAAGATCAGTATCTGGACCGCTGACTACTGGCAATGTGTCATCGTGGTCTGTGACCCAGCCGCTAGATATGCCCTATACCCGCTATCCTCGTGTGAATGCAGCTGAAGCAAATTTAAAAGCTGCCGAGGCGACTCGTATTGCTTTTGAAATTGAAATGATTTCTAGAGTGCAACAACGTTTTTATGAGTTGATGCGTCGCGATGCAGAATTAAAAGCTGCTGAAGAGGATTTAAGTTTGACGAAGCAAATTCGTGATCGCATGCAAATTCGTTATGACGTTGGTGAGACCGCTCGATTTGAATTAATTCGTGCACAGACAGAATTTCTGAATGCGCAAATTAATACTGAATCTAGCAAGCTCAGAGTTGAGCAGGCCAAGGGTCAATTAAGGCAGGTGGTTGGACATAACTTGCCAGCAGACTATGAAGTTATTTCTCAGCCTCTCAAGATCGAGCCTTTGCCTGCTTTGCCAATCTTGCTCAGTGAATTGCATGCACAGAGCCCTGAATTGCAGCGGGCAAAAGCAGAGGTCGAAGCGACTGAATCGAAGTTGAGCTTTGAGCAGAACTCTCGCTTACCAAAGCTATCTATTAAGGCGCAGCAATATAACGACCCTAACTTCACTGACCGCCTATATGGCTTGGTGGTAAGCATTCCTATCTGGGACTTCAAGGGCGGTCAGATTGCGGAAGCAGAAGCTAATGCATCTAAGGCTAAGAATCAACTGAATGCCCAAAGCCAAAGTCTCGAACAGCAGTTGGAGACAGCATATAAGCTCTATCAGATGACTAGTTACCAGGTAAAAATTCTGGATCAAGATGTTGTTCAGTTGGCATCGAGCGCACGTCGGATTGCTGAAGTTTCGTATCGTTATGGCGAGCGCGGCATGCTCGAGTATTTAGATGCACAAAGAACATTTAGATTGGCTCGTAATGATTTGATCAAAGCCCGCTTTGACTTAGCTTCAGTTGTTACTGAGATTCAGCGTTTAAGAGCAACCCCAGAGTGGATTGCAAAAATTGAGAGTGGAAAGCAATGAAGCAAGAGTTCACGGATATCAAGACTAAATTAAAGGAGTTCTACTCCCGTTACATGGCGATTGCAAAAGTCTATGCGCAGAAATGGATTGCTATCGTCATTAAAGCCCAAAATGATTTGTATGTACTGACCCATGAGTGGTTTACTACCCACTTGCCGCGCGTAGCCCAGCAATACGATAAAGCTCCTCCCTGGACGCAAAAAGGACTTTTTTACCTTCCTTGGTTTTGCCTATTTCTAATCATTTTGAATTACTTCAATGTTTTTGATCGCGGCCCGACTATCAAGTCTGTTCAAGATCGTAATGTGGTGATCGTGAATGATGACCTGCGCAACATGATTACCGAGGGAGAGGTTCACACTGGATCATTTGTTGAAGAGCTGCGTGCTTCTGGTCGAGTGGACTTTAATGAGATGTTTTTATCTCGTATTGGTGCGAACGTAACAGGCCGCGTGTCAGATATTCTCGCCGTTCCAGGTCAAAAGGTGAAGCAGGGTGACATTTTGGCCAAAATTACTTCTACTGAATTAACGCAATCCCAACTTTCTTTTCTGAAGGCTAAGAGTGCAAGTCAATTGGCCGACCAGGCGGCTAATCGAGCTAGGATTTTGTACAAAGAGGATGTGATTGCTTTGGCTGAGCTGCAAAAGCGTGAGGCTGAGGCAAGTAGTGCCAAGGCGGAATATCGCGCGGCAAATGATCAATTGCGTGTCCAAGGCATGGATCAGCCTAGTATCGATCGCTTAGCAAAGTCCGGCGTGATTGAATCTACGAATAACGTAATCGCCAGTATTCCTGGTGAGATTGTGGAGAGAAAGATCAATAAGGGTCAGGTAGTGCAGCCTGCTGATGCTTTATTTACAGTGGCTGATTTGAATACCTTATGGGCGGTCTCTGAAATTCCAGAAAGCAACTCTTATTTAATTCATAAGGGTCAGAAGGTCAGCTTGATTATTCCAGCTTTGCGTAATGCGGAGATAGAAGGTGTTGTTGCTCACGTCGATTCCATCGTGAATACTCAAACTCGCACGGTGGTGGTGCGAATGGAAGTTCCCAACAAGGATGGTTTGATTAAGCCTGGAATGTTGGCAACCATGATGATTGAGAGTCAGCCGACTGAAAAATTATTGGTGCCTACTAGTGCAGTTATTCGTGAAGATAATAAAGATTATGTATTTGTTAAAGAAGATGATGAAATCTATCGCATGATTGCTGTAAAGCTTGGACCTGAAGGCAAAGGATATCGTCCGGTGATCTCGGGTCTAAAGGTGGGGCAAAATATTGCGGTCAATGGCGCCTTTCATCTGAATGCTGAGCGCAAAAGACAGTTGAGCGGTGGTTAAGTTGCATGATTGAGAAAATTGTCCGCCTCTCCCTGCAGCAGCGACTCTTAGTCGCCATCATTGCACTGGTATTAATGGTGGCAGGCCTGCTAGCAACCAAGCGTTTATCGGTTGATGCATTTCCAGATGTCACTAACGTGCAGGTACAGATTGCGTCCGAAGCTCCAGGTCGATCTCCGGAAGAGGTAGAGCGTTTCGTTACGGTTCCTATTGAATTGGCGATGACTGGTCTACCTGGCCTTACAGAGATGCGCTCTCTTAACCGTAATGGGATTTCTGTCATTACCTTGGTATTTACGGATAAGACAGAGCTCTACTTTGCGAGACAGTTAGTTACTGAACGTTTGATCGAAGTAGCTTCCAGAATGCCTATTGGCATTACGCCTGTGCTAGCGCCACCTTCGACCGGTTTAGGTGAGATCTATCAATACACTTTAGATCATCCTTCTGATGGAGACCGAGAGCTCACGGTAGATGAGCTTGAAGAGCGCCGGACTATTCAGGATTGGATTGTGCGTCCGATGCTGCGTTCAATACCTGGGGTAGCTGAAATTAATACTCAAGGTGGATATGCGCGTGAATATCAAGTGCTGGTTAATCCGGAGCGCTTGCGTCACTACCAAGTAAGTTTGCGCGAAGTATATGAAGCGCTCGCCAGAAATAATGCCAATTCAGGGGGTGGACAGCTACCGACCTATGCAGAGCGCTACCTGATTCGAGGCGTTGGATTAATTACCAAGCCAGAAGATATCGACAAAATTATTCTGAAAGAGGTCAAGGGGATTCCGGTATATGTGAAAAACGTAGCGGAAGTCACGATTGGTAGTGAAATCCGTCAAGGTGCTGCGATTAAAAATGGCTATACCGAGAGTGTGGCGGGGATCATTCAGATGATTCGTGGTGGTAATGCGCGCGAGGTAGTGAACCGAATTAAGTTAAAAGTAGCTGAAATTAATGAAGGTAAATTGTTGCCAGATGGTCTACAGATCGTACCTTTTTATGATCGCACCGACCTGGTAAATGCCGCCATGTTTAACGTAGCGAAGGTATTAATTGAAGGTGTGGTCTTGGTTATCATCTTGCTCTTCTTGTTCCTGGGAGACGTTCGTTCTTCCTTGATTGTGGTGGCTACATTAATTTTGACGCCGCTACTGACATTTCTCGTGATGAATCGTTACGGCATCTCTGCTAACTTGATGTCATTAGGCGGTCTTGCAATTGCGATCGGCATCATGGTGGATGGCTCGGTGGTGGTTGTCGAGAATACTTTTGCCAAGCTAGGTGAGCGACTTAAGACGGGCGAATCGAAAAACCGGATCATTTTGGAGGCAGCCTCTGAAGTAGGTACCCCAGTCCTGTTCGGTGTGGGCATCATTATTTTGGTATTTATGCCACTACTATCTTTAGAAGGGATGGAGGGTAAGATGTTTGCCCCCATGGCCATCACGATTGCAATAGCACTCGCGATTTCTTTGATCCTGTCATTTACCTTATCTCCTGCACTCTGTTCTTATATTTTGAAGGGTGGTAGTGAGGACGATACTAAGCTGGTTGCTCGTCTTCGTGCACCCTATGATCGCTGGCTACATTGGAGTCTTGCCAATCCGAAGTTAGTTGTTAAAAGATCATTGATGGCTTTAGCAGCAAGTTTGGTCGGTTTTGTGCTCTTAGGAAAAGCATTTATTCCGGTGATGCAGGAGGGCTCGATTACCCCTGTGATTGTGCGCGCGCCGAATATTTCTTTGGATGAGTCTATCAAGCTCGAGTTTGAGGCTATCAAGAGAATTATGACGATCCCTGATGTCAAGATGGCAGTATCGCGTCTAGGTAGGGGTGAGTCTCCCGCAGATCCGGGTCAACCCAACGAATCTGACCCAATTGTGACCCTAAAACCTTTGAGTGAGCGCAGCTTAAGTCAAGAAGAAATCGCTCAAGTAATTCGCGATAAGTTAAAAACACTGCCTGGTATTGAATTAGCGATTTCACAGCCGATTGCTGCACGCGTGGATGAAATGGTTTCAGGCGTGAGATCGCAGGTAGCGATTAAGATTTTTGGCGATGATTTGTTGACCTTACAGAATCTAGGGGCGGAAATCAGTCAAATCTTAACCAAGATGAAGGGTAGTAATGACTTGCGAATTGAGCAAGTGTCCGGACAAAATTATCTCAACATCAAAATTGATCGAGATGCGATTGCTCGATACGGGATTAATGTATCCGATGTCAATGAAGTGATTGAAACAGCGATTGGCGGTAAGCAGGCCAGCATTGTTTATGAGGGTGAGAGACGTTTTCCGCTGATGTTGCGCTATCCGGCTCCTTATCGAGATAAAGTCGACGCTATCGAAAACATTATTTTGCATTCACCTGATGGCGCTCAAGTTCTCATGCGTGACCTAGCGGAAATTTCCTTAGTAGATGGTCCAGCGCAAATTTCCCGTGAGGCAGGTAAACGTCGTTTAGTCGTTGGTGTCAACGTCGATGGTCGTGACCTAGGTGGATTTGTGAAGGAGGCTCAAACTCTAATTGCTAAACAGGTTGAGTTGCCTGAGGGATATACCCTCGAGTGGGGTGGCCAGTTTGAAAACATGGAACGCGCTATGGCTCGTTTGATGATTATTATTCCGCTGACTATTTTAGCGATCTTCTTCTTACTCTTCATGTTATTTAAGTCCATACGATTAGCTGCTTTGATTATTTTGGTCTTGCCTTTTGCGTCGATCGGCGGTGTAGTCGGTCTCTTCATAGCTGGTGAATATTTATCGGTGCCAGCAGCGGTAGGATTTATTAACTTATGGGGTATTGCCGTTCTGAACGGTGTGGTCTTGATCTCATTTATTAAGCAGTTGCGTGAAGACGGCTACTCGATGGAAGATGCCTTGCTGCATGGATGTGGTCATCGTTTTAGGCCAGTTATGATGACTGCTTCAGTTGCGATGTTGGCTTTAGTACCAATGCTGTTTTCAGGCGGCCCAGGCTCTGAGGTCACAAGACCGCTAGCGGCTGTGGTCATCTCTGGTCTCATTACATCAACTGCATTAACATTACTCGTACTCCCTGTCTTATACAGATGGTTTGAAGATAAAGAGGTGGAAGCATGATGGAAGTGAAGGCGGTCATTCGCCCTAATAAATTAGCAGCTTTAAGAACAGCTTTGCTGGAGACTCCAGGATTTCCGGGTATGACCGTCACTAAGGTAGAAGGTTGTAGTGCCCCGAACCGCACCGGTAAATTTAATATTAAAGAAGAGTTAACCGATTATTCTGCCAAGGTGAAAGTTGAAATCGTCTGTAATGATGAGATTGCACCAGTCTTTATGGATCGCATTGTGACTATTTGCCAAACAGGTCAGGTGGGGGATGGTGTAGTTTGGTGCACAGAGGTTCCCAAGGCCTTCTTTATCTCCAAGACCTCGGTCTAGGCAAGTCTGCAAATTCTTCGGTATGATGAATTTTGCAATTGGATTAATTATTGCCAATCATCCTGGAGACCGCTTTGAAAAATATTATCGATCGCATTGATCATATTGTCCTGACTGTGACAGATATTGAGCGCACTACACAGTGGTATGAAAAAGCTTTAGGTTTCGAGCGAGAGTTTTTTACTGGGCCAGAAGGTCAGCCACGTTATTCATTGCGCTTTGGGCAATTAAAAATTAATCTGCAAGATAAAGACACAGAAACGCCTACAAAAGCCAAAGTCCCTACAATTGGTTCTGGTGACTTTTGTCTGATTTCAGCCATCCCCTTGGATGACTTCATTTTTCATCTGCAGAGCAATGGCATTGCCATTGATGTTGGTCCAGTACCTAGACGTGGCGCTCTTGGGCCAATTCGCTCTGTCTACTTGCGTGACCCAGACAATAATCTCGTAGAGGTTGCCGAATACGTTTAATGAAGACTGAGATCTTATGCGCCTAGCTGGCGCGCAAGATCTAGAAAGTCTTTTGCGTGATAGTTGGTAAATTGCTCCATATGGAGATCATTGCGAAGGTGATTCTTGCCAAACTCCAATGGACGTTCAATAAAAGCTGTTTGTAATCCACAGGCATGGGCAGCTTCTAGATCATCTTTATGTGATGCAACCAACATCACTTCTTCGGGCGGAATATTAAAAGTCTCCGCTACTCCTAGGTAAGCTTCTGGATCCGGCTTGTAGTGACGGAAAACCTCAGCCGAAAGAATGAGGTCCCAAGGCAAGCCCGCATTTTTTGCCATATCAGCCAATAAGCCTAGGTTTCCATTAGATAAGGTCACGATCGTGAACTGACCTTTCAGTTTGTGTAGGCCTTCGACTGTCTCTGACCAAGGGGTCAGTCGGTGCCAGATGAGATTGAGGTCTTGTATTTGGGTTTCAGATAAGGAGCTGATTTTGAAGGTCCTGAGAACATCATCTAGGATCATACGGTGCAAATCATCAATCTTGGTCCACGGCAGTTCTCCAGAGCGAACACGTGCCATAGCTGGCCTGTAGCCTTGTCGCCAAGCTGTTGCAAAGGCATCGGGATCCACTGACAGCCCGAGTCGAGTGACCTCGGCTGCTATGGACCCATGCCAGTCAACTACTGTGCCAAATACATCAAATGCAAGAACTTTTGGTTTTGTATTCATAGATAGATTATTCATTAGCTTGAAAAATATTGCTGAAGCTCATTTTGCTGGATTCTTCTCCTGAGTCCCGCATTTGGTATGAAGTCATACAACTCATACATTGCAAAGAATTGCTAGAATGGCAGAGACCCAAAAAGGGCGCTAGAACGTATAAGGGACACAATCATGGGTAGTATTTCTCAGTGGGAGCAGCTCAATGTTGAGCTTACAGCAGCTCTTGGAAGCTCCGTTCATTTTGATACAGCCCATCAAGCGGTATATGCCTCAGAGGCGTCAAACTATCGCCAAATTCCGATAGGGGTTGTTACACCTAGAAATACTGAAGAATTTGTAAAAGGTATTGAGATCTGCCATCGCAATAAAGCGCCGGTGCTCATGCGTGGTGCTGGTACCTCCATGAATGGCCAAACAGTCAATAACGCTGTGGTGTTTGATATCTCAAAGTACTGTAACCATATTCTCGCCTTAGATCCAACTGCTGGTAATGCCATTGTTGAGCCGGGCGTGATTTGTGATTCATTGCGTGATGCTGCTGAGCTGCATGGCCTTACTTTTGCACCAGACCCATCTACGCATAGCCGTTGCACTCTAGGCGGCATGGTTGCTAACAACTCCTGTGGCGCCCACTCCGTGATGGCGGGTAAGACGCTCGAAAATACGGAAGCTTTAGAAATTCTGACCTATGACGGTGAACGCTTTTGGGTTGGCCCAACCTCAGATCAAGAGTTGCAAGACATTATTGCCGCTGGTGGGCGTAAAGGCCAAATCTATCAAGACTTATTGAGCTTGCGTGATCGCTATGCGGATTTGATTCGGGCGCGTTTCCCGAATATTAAGCGACGTGTTTCTGGCTATAACTTAGATCAATTGCTTCCTGAGAATGGCTTTAACGTCGCGCGCGCCTTGGTGGGTACTGAAGGGACTTGCGCACTGACTCTGGCGGCAAAAGTACGTTTGGTAAAGAGCCCCTCAAAGCGGGTAGTCTTGGTATTGGGCTTTGATGATATTTATCTTGCGGGTGATGCGGTACCGGAGTATCAAAGTTTTAATCCAATAGCGATTGAAGGCTTGGATTACAAAATTATCCGTGGCTTACAAGAGCGTAATTTAGCTAAAGCGGAGATTGATTTGCTTCCCCCTGGCAACGCTTGGGTAGTTGTTGAGTTTGGTGATGATACGATCGAAGGTGCTATTGCTCAGGCTCAAAAGGCTGAAGCGTATTTCAAGGCAAGAACGAAAGGCCCGCGGCCATCTACATGGTTAGAGCCTGACCCACTAGTACAGAAACGCATTTGGTCAATTCGGGAAAATGGTGCTTCAGCTACCCATTTATCGATTGATCCCAATTCTCCTGATCCTGTAGTGGGTTGGGAAGATGCTGCAGTAGATCCAGCGCGTTTGGGAGAGTACCTACGTGCTTTCCAGAAGCTAGTGGATTCTTATGATTATCAGACTTCACTCTATGGACACTTTGGTGATGGATGTATTCATGCACGCATTACTTTTAACTTGCGCTCTGCAGAAGGTGTTGCCAAATTTAGATCGTTTATTCGGGATGCGGCGACCTTAGTTGTTGAATTTGGCGGCTCACTGACTGGTGAGCATGGCGATGGCCAAGCTAGAGCAGAATTCCTCCCCATTATGTTTGGCGAAGAGTTAATGGGTGCGATGCATGAGTTCAAGCGGATCTGGGATCCACAAAACAAACTGAATCCAGGAAAAGTAGTTCACCCCTATCGCGTAGATGAAAACCTCCGCATGGGACCTGAGTACAAAGTCGTCAATATGAAGACGCGCCTCAATTTCTTGAGCCAGGAGGGTAATGGATTTCAGAGGGCGGTAGAGCGTTGTGTTGGCATGGGCAAGTGTCGCAGTGAAAAAGTCGGCACCATGTGTCCAAGCTATCGTGCCACAAAAGAAGAGCGCTTCTCTACTCGTGGACGCTCACGCCTTTTCTGGGAGATGCTTCAGGGCGAAGTGATTAAGGATGGCTGGGAAAGCAAAGAGCTTAAAGATGCTCTGGATACCTGCCTCTCGTGTAAAGGTTGCAAAAGCGATTGTCCTGCGCATGTGGATATGGCCTCCTATAAGGCGGAGTTTTTATCTCACTATCACGAGACCAACAGTCGGCCTCGTCAGGCTCTGACTATGGGTCGTATTGGTGATTGGGCTCCTCTAGCCAGCAAGTTCTCTTGGCTGCTTAATGGGGTCATGCAAACACCGGTCCTATCAAGTCTTGCTAAATGGCTTGGTGGTGTAGCGCAAGAGCGCAGCCTGCCGAAGTTTGCAAACCAATCCTTCAGAAAGCAATTTCAGAAGTCAAAGAGCGCAAGTATTGGGCAGAAGAAAGTCATTCTTTGGGTCGATACTTTCTGTGAACATTTTCACCCCGAAGTTGCCAATGCGGCAGTTGAGGTGCTGGCACATGCTGGCTTTGAGGCAACACTGCCAAAGACGCCCCTATGCTGTGGTCGTCCTTTGTATGACTTTGGTTACCTGGATCTGGCCAAGCAAAAGCTCGAGAAGATTTTGGATGCAATCGGAGATGACATTAACTCAGATCCAAATTCACCTGTCGCAGTAGTGGGCCTTGAACCAGGCTGCATGTCAGTCTTTAAAGATGAGCTATTAAAGTTCTTCCCAAATGACCCTAGAGCGAAGCTCTTGGCATCCAGCACCTATTTGCTGGGTGATTTCTTACATGAGCAGGGCTATACGCCACCACCCTTAGACCGCAATATCTTGGTGCATTCGCATTGCCATCAAAAGTCTTTGTTTGGAACCAAGGGTGATGTTGCCTTATTAACTGCCTTGGGTGCTAGGGCAGATTACATTGATAGTGGTTGCTGCGGTATGGCTGGTTCATTTGGATTTAATCCAGAGCATGTCGAAATATCAAAAGCGGTTGGCGAGTTAGTATTGCTGCCAGCAATCAGGTCTGCCGATCAAGAAACGATCATCCTTACCAATGGCTTTAGTTGTAGAGAGCAGATTGAGCAAGAAACCGGTCGTAAGGTAAAGCATCTGGCGGAGTTACTGCAGATGGCACATCAAGCACAAGCAAAAGTAAAAGTAAAAGTAAAAGCAGAGAAGCTGTAATACAAGCATTTCTTACCGTTATAAAAGAGAATGCCCCGAAAATACCGGGACATTTTTGTTATATCAGTAAGCTTCCTTTAGTATTCTCAGAGAGTAACCAAGTAATATATTCATGAAGCCAATCCTGTATTCCTACCGAAGGTGCCCTTATGCAATGAGGGCTCGCATGTCATTGAAATATGCTGGCATTGAGGTGGAGCATCGTGAGATTGAGCTCAGGAAAAAACCGGAATCGATGTTGCTCTTATCGCCCAAGGGAACCGTTCCAGTTTTGTCTATCGAGGGACGCGTGCTGGAGCAGAGTCTGGAGATCATGCACTGGGCGCTGATGCAGTCAGATCCAGATGGCTGGACGCCAGTTGATGAGTTTATCGCTCAAGCATGGGTTGAGAAAAATGATGGTCCATTTAAGACTTTGTTGGATCAATACAAGTATCCCAATCGACATCCTGAGTTGAGGCAAGCTGAGGTGCTGAACCAGTTGCAAGAGATCATGCTCAAACCCATGGAGGCCACCTTAGCAGCTAACGACTACTTAATGGGCGCTCGAATAACTTGGGTTGATATTGCTATTTTTCCATTTATCAGACAGCTTGCTGCAGTAAATCCTCAGCTATTTGAGAGTCTGCAATTGCCTTTGCTCAAAAGATGGCTTAATCAGCATCTTCAGTCTGAGTTGTTTAATTCAGTGATGGATAAGCATCCAACTTGGGTGGATTGACGCAATAAAAAAACCCCCGAACTTTCATTCGGGGGTTTCAAATAAATGGCTTAGCTAATTAAGCGTTTGCCAAATGTGCTTCTAATGTTTTTGTAAATTTGTTAGCGTGGCTACGCTCAGCCTTAGCTAGTGTTTCAAACCAGTCAGCGATTTCATCAAAGCCTTCATCGCGTGCTGTTTTAGCCATACCTGGGTACATATCTGTGTATTCATGTGTTTCACCAGCGATAGCTGCTTGCAATGCTTCAGCAACTGTCTTAGCTGGCATGCCAGTACCTGGCTCCCCTGCACCGCCTTCGATCAAATACTCCATGTGACCATGGGCATGACCTGTTTCGCCTTCAGCTGTTGAGCGGAATACTGCTGCAACATCATTTGCGCCAGCGATATCAGCTTGGTTCGCGAAATACAAATAACGACGGTTTGCTTGTGATTCACCAGCAAACGCTTCCTTCAAAGACTCTTCAGTCTTTGTACCTTTTACGGATTTAGCCATGATTGACTCCTAAAAACGGTTAGTTGAAATTGGGTGATTAAGCTAAATAAAAAGCCCTAAAAAGTTCACCTGAAGAGAATTATGAACAAATCTGAGGATTTGAATAATCATATTTTTGTATTGACTTGATAGCTAAAAACAACTGATAAGCAAATATCAATTAATAAAATATAACGCTGGTTGGGTGGTCTAAGCCGGTAATTTCAGGCCACCTTAGCAAATAAATGCAGATATCTTCAAATAAGTTAGTGAGCGCTATTGATTTTTATAGCAATTAAGGCCTATTTTGGGTAATGCAATGCCGTTAATTAGGTATTTTCTATGAAGATTGTTAATTAATACAATTTTGCTATCGATCGCCTGAGCCCTAAACTAGCGGCATCAGATTTACACACTGCATATGCATAAACAGTAGAGGACATACATGACAACTCGCGAAGGTAGTTTAGAGGCTCCAACCAGGCATCCCTTGGATTGGCAAAATCCCAAGTTCTACGACAAGGCTGATTTGGAAGCGGAGATGGAGCGCGTCTTCGATCTTTGCCATGGCTGTCGTCGATGCGTGAGCCTGTGCGGATCCTTCCCGACCCTTTTTGATTTAGTGGATGCTACCGAAGATTTGGAGATGGAGCAGGTTGATAAGGCGGATTACCAAAAGGTAGTTGATCAGTGCTATCTATGTGATGTTTGTTACATGACTAAATGCCCATATGTTCCACCACATCCTTGGAATATCGACTTCCCCCATCTGATGCTTCGTGCAAAGGCTGTGAACTTTAAGGATGACAAGGCAAGCTTCCGCGACAAACTTTTATCTTCGACAGATAAGCTCGGTCACTTTGCTGGGATTCCGATTGTGACTCAAGCGGTCAATGCTGTGAACAGTACTGGCCTTGCTCGTTTAGTTATGGAAGGTGCTTTGGGCGTGGATAAGAATGCTTGGATTCCGGAATACGCTCCAAAGACATTCCCACAGTTGGCTAAAAAATCTGAGGACCTGCCAGTAGTGGACGGTCCTAAGACGCCTGGAAAAGTCGCTATTTATGCAACTTGCTATATCAATTACAACGAACCTGGCATTGGTCAAGATCTCATTAAGATTCTGAAGCACAATGCAATTCCTTATGAGTTGGTGGACAAGGAAGCCTGCTGTGGAATGCCTAAGCTGGAGCTCGGTGACTTGGAATCCGTTGCAGAAAACAAGGAAAAAAATATTCCGAAGTTGGCGAAGTTGGCACGTGAAGGCTATGCCATCTTGACACCAATCCCTTCCTGCACTTTGATGTTCAAACAGGAATTGCCACTCATGTTCCCAGATTGTGCTGATACGCAATTGGTAAAAGATGCCATGTGGGATCCGTTTGAGTACTTCATGGCTCGCAACTCCGATGGACTCCTGAAGAAAGACTTCAGTAAAGAGTTGGGCCACGTTAGCTATCACATGGCTTGTCACTCACGCGTACAAAATGTGGGCCAAAAGACTGCAGAAACTCTGAAGCTGGTACCTGGTACCGAGGTGAATGTGGTTGAGCGCTGCTCAGGACACTCGGGTACTTGGGGTGTAAAGAAAGAGTTTCATGAAACTGCAATGAAAATTGGTAAGCCGGTATTTAGGAGAATGGCTGAAGAAGAGCCAAACTACATTAGTTCTGACTGCCAGTTGGCAGGTCATCATATTGAGCAAGGCATGGAAGAGCTTGGACTACCAAAATCAGAAATGGCTCACCCATTAACTTTGCTTGCTAAGGCATACGGTCTTTAATTTATTAATAGGAATACAGCAGCATGGGAATCATTACACGCGATAGTCTTTTAAGTCTCGAGGCTTATCACAAAGAGCGTCCAGCTTTTCGTGAAAAAGCAATCAAAGAGCGCCGTCTCCGAACTGTTCACCTTGGAGATCACGTAACACTGATTTTTGAGAATGAGTTTTTAATGCGCTATCAAATTCAAGAGATGTTGCGCGTAGAAAAAACATTCGAAGAGGATGGCATTGAGGATGAGTTGAATGCCTACAATTCTTTGGTACCAGGCGGCTCAGATTTCAAGGCTACCATGATGATTGAATACCCGAATGAGGCAGATCGTAAGGTTGCGCTTGCGAAGTTGGTAGGTATTGAGCATCAAATGTTTATCGAAGTTGAAGGTCAGCCGCGTGTTTATGCAATTGCTGATGAAGACTTGGAGCGTTCTACCGCTGATAAAACCTCTGCAGTGCACTTTATGCGCTTTGATCTTACAAACGATATGAAGATGGCATTAAAAGCGGGCGCTCAGATGATGGTAGGTTGTGACCATAAAGGTTACCCAATGCATGTACAGACACTGTCTCCGGAAACTTTAGCTTCACTTGTTTCCGATCTGAGTTAAAGCAGGTAATAGACTCTAGAGGTATTGAACACCCGGCAGGGCGCATTGACGAATCACTTCAGCTAGCTCATTCATTGCGGCTGCCCGTGGAAAGTTCTTCCGCCAGACGAGGCAAACTCGTCTGGTTGGAATGGGATCCTCAAATGGGATGTAACGAATGAGCTGATCTGAAGAGGCTGCATCAGAGGCGGATGTTCTTGGTAGTACTGAAATTCCAATACCACTGGCTACCATCTGTCGAATGGTTTCCAGTGATGAGCCCTCAAAACTACGTTGCTCTCCAATCGTTGCGCCAGATCCAAGGCGATTCAATTCTGGGCAGACGCCAAGAACATGGTCTCTAAAACAGTGGCCAGTACCAAGCAATAAAGTATTTTGTTCTTTAAGCTCCCGATGCGGGATTGATGGTCGGTTTTCCCATGGGTGACCTTTAGGTACCGCTACTAAAAATGGCTCGTCATACAGGTCTATCTGATTGAGTCCAGTGCTCGCAAAGGGCTCTGCTATCACAACACAATCTAAAGCCCCTTGACGCAAGACTTCTAGCAGGCGAACGGTAAAGTTCTCCTCTAAAAATAAGGGGGCATTTGGCAAGCGCTCTCGTGCAACTCGCACTAAGCTAGGTAATAAGTAGGGCGCGATGGTGTAGATGGCGCCAAGCCTCAGTGGGCCTGATAGAGGATCTTGGCCGTGCTTTGCTAAGTGTTTTAAGGAGTTAGCTTCTTCAAGCACTCTCTGAGCTTGATCGACAATTAGTGCGCCCAGACTAGTCATTGCAACTTCAGTATTCGTACGCTCAAAAATTTGCGTGTTGAGTTCTTCCTCTAATTTTCTGATGGCTACCGATAGGGTGGGCTGAGACACAAAGCAAGCATCAGCAGCCCTGCCAAAGTGGCGCTCCCGTGCAACTGCGACGATATAGCGGAGTTCTGTCAGTGTCATGTTTGTCCAGTTTGAAGTAATTGGTCAAATGCACTGATAAATGACTCAGGAGCTTGAGCTCCTTGGACAAGATATTGGTCATTCAGAATTACTGAGGGTACAGAGTGAATGCCTGCGCCAGTATATTGAGCCTCTTCTTCGCGTACTTCATTTGCGTACAGCCCGCTCTCAAGTATCTGCTTGGCTTTATCTGGATCAAGGCCAGCTGAAATGACTGCATTGATCAGGTTTTGTTGATCATCTAAATTGACTGCTAGGCAAAAATACGTCTTCAATAATTCTGTTTTTAAACTTGCTTGTTTCTCAAGACCATACTCTTTGCCAGCCCAATGCAAAAGACGATGTGCGTCGAAGGTGTTATAGACCCGTTTGCGACCATCTGGGTGGAATTGAAAGCCAGCCTCAAGGGCGCGCTCTCTAATCTGGGCTTGGTTGGCATGTACTTGCTCTACGGTAAGCCCATACTTTTCAGTAAGATGCTCGATTGCATCTTGGCCGCCCAAGGGCATATTGGGATTAAGTTCAAAAGGTCGGAAGTGCACTTCAAAGTTTACTTTATCGCCGAATGTGGCGATAGCTTTATTGAGGTTGCCTAAACCTACGGCGCACCATGGGCAGGCTACGTCCGATACAAAGTCAATTTTGATAGTGGGTTTCATGGAAACTATTCTACAGAGGCTTATGAATCAATGCTTGCTTCTAAGCTGTGGAGAATTTTTCTTAGTTTCCGCCAGCGACTTCAATAAATGAGGCGCTTGTGTATGAGGATTCGTCAGAAGCAAGCCAAACAATTGCAGATGCCACCTCAGAAGCAGTCCCACCTCTTTGCATGGGAACAAAGTGTTTTACACGTTCAATGCGATTGGGCTCCCCACCACTCGCATGGATATCCGTATCAATATATCCAGGGCGAACTGCATTGACACGAATACCATCGCTTGCTAATTCTTTTGCCAAGCCAATTGTTAGCGTATCTATAGCACCCTTAGAGGCTGCATAGTCGACATACTCCCGAGGGGAGCCAAGACGAGATGCTACAGAAGAGACGTTCACAATTGATCCGCCGGATCCTTGATAACGAGTCGACATAATTTTGATTGCTGCTTGAATGCACAAAATTGTCGAAAAGACATTAGCATTGAAGATGCGCTGGATACGCTCACTTGACATATCTTCAAGGCGCATTTGTGTTTCTAGAGTTCCAGCGTTATTTACAAGAGCGTGCAGCCCTCCAAAGGCCCTCACTGTTTCTGTAAACAGGTGATTTACTTCATTAGCAATAGTCACATCTGCCTTGACGGAGATTGCTATGCCTCCATTGCCCTGAATCTCTTCAACAACAGCTTGAGCTTCTTGGGTATGAGATTTGTAATTAACGCAAACTGCAAAGCCTTTGCTAGCAGCTAGTTTTGCAGTCGCAGCTCCTATGCCGCGACTAGCACCAGTAACAATCATGACTTTAGACATGATTAGATATTACTAGCTTTGTAATGCTCAGACAATAATAGTGGGAGGGGGGTACTATTGTCATAGTGAGGCTAGTTTGAACATTCAAAATCAATCAAGCCTTTAAAAAAAGATCAAAACTGATTTGCCACCACAGTAATAGATATTTCTTGGAAAAAATTGTTTCAAATTGAGCATATGAGCATGACTTTAATTTATAGATGGCTCGTTGGTTTAGCTAGTATCTTGTGCCTGAGTATGGCGCAAGGACAATCCACCGATACTAATTGCCCTCTGGCAACCAAATCGATCGCCATCGACGCTGGTTCAATCAGTTATCTACAGGGCGGTCAGGGCCCTTCAATCTTGTTGCTGCATGGACTTTTTGGTCAAAAAGGGCAGTGGATGGATATGGCTTGTGCTTTGGCCAATCAGGGATTTAATGTGATTGTTCCTGATCTTCCTGGCTACGGACAAAGTACTGCGTATCCAATCGCTATTTATCAACTAGAGTCCCAAGTAACAACTCTTCAGCGCTTTATGAGATCGGTCAGTGGTAAGCCATTTCATATTGCAGGCAATTCAATGGGGGGTGCCATTGCTAGTTTATATGCCAATCAATATCCTCAAGAGATTAAATCCTTGGCATTTATTGGGGCTCCGCTAGGGATTATTGCCTGGGGTGATCAGGTAAGAGATTCAATCTATCAGGGGGTTAATCCATTTATTCCGATTGATCAAGCGCAATTGGATTTAGAGATGGATCTACTATTTGCAAAACCACCAGTGATTAGTGATGATATTAAAACGCAGTTGCTTCAAGAGTACCGCAACAATAATCGACACTATCAACAGGTTTGGAATATTGTGAATTTTTATGGCAATACTTTAAATCGATTGCCCAATCAATCTTTGCCAACCTGCATTCTATGGGGGGAGCATGATGAAATTTTTAGCATTTCGGGATTGTCAATATTAAAAAAGAAATTTCCCCACTCTCAATCTCATCGCTTAGCGAATGCTGGTCATTTAGTCATGCTAGAGCAGCCGGTGAAAATTTCTGATCTGTACACATCATTTCTTAAAAATTCTCAGTAATGGATTATCAATTGATGGTTAATCCCTTGACTCACTCCTGGACCAATCTATTAAATAGACAATGTTAAAGTTGTCCTTGTCATGATCGATTCCTCTAGCGTCCATAAAACTAAATCTGAATCTTCGGAGATCTTAGGTCTTAATATCTGGCGCTTGGTAGCTGTAGCTGCGGTTGCCGGGATTGGTGTGGGATTTATTGGGGGCACATTTCATTGGATGCTAGTTCATGGAAGTGAGCGCTTTTCCACACTCTTGGTGAGTTGGAAAGTTGATGGATTTTATGGTGTCCCTGGATGGATTGGCGCCGCTTTAATTGCAGGCATTAGTATCGGCATAGCCCGTTGGATGGTTTATTTTGCTCCAAGTGCGGCTGGTAGTGGGGTCCAGCACGTAGAAGCAGTTATGCGTAAAGAAGCTGATCCTGCGCCATTCCGTGTTTTGCCAATTAAATTTTTCGGTGGATTGTTTGCAATGATCCCGGGGATGGCTTTAGGTCGAGAAGGACCAACTATTCAAATGGCTGCTGTTATAGGTAGTCAATGTGGCCGTATTTTTAGGTTGAGTAAGGAAGATGGGTTCTTGCTCTATACGGCGGTAGCAGGGGCGGGATTATCAGTGGCGTTCAATGCCCCCATGGCTGGCATTGCATTTGTTTTGGAAGAGGTGACTCGCAAGATAACCACCCGAAGTGTCCTTATTACGTTGATTGCGGTTGCTACGAGCATTACTGTATTTCGGGCTCTCTTCGGCAATGCAATTTCTTTTAGCATTCCCACCTTGGTTGCGCCAGAGTTGGCGAACTTAATTCTCTATGCGATCTTAGGATTAATTGTTGGTTTGATAGGCGCTTTATACAACCGCAATATTTTATTTGGGCTGAATATATTTTCTACTACCATGCCCAATATCCCTGCCGCACTCAAAGCAGCTTTTGTTGGGGCAGGAGTTGGATTGATTGCTTACTGGCAGCCTTCTTGGGTTGGCGGAGGTGACTTACAGGCTCAGCAAATACTGTCCAATAATTTAGGTGCTCAAGCACTACTTACTTTGTTAATCGTGCGCTGGTTGTTGGGCTCCATCTCTTATTCACCTAGTTTGCCTGGCGGCCTGTTTGCGCCTTTGCTGTTGGTCGGTGCAATTTTTGGAGCTTTATTTGCACAGCTCATTAACTTTATTCCAGTCCTTGCATTTCAGGCCGATACAGTGTCGTTTGCCTTGGTTGGAATGGCTGCTTTTTTTACAGCAGTAGTACGCGCCCCCTTTACTGGTGTATTGCTCATCATTGAAATGAGTGGTGGGGTGATATTAACCCCAGGCCTATTGGTGGCCTGCGTCTGCGCAACATTAATCACCTCTTATATGGGCTCTCCGCCTATCTATGACTCTCTAAGAGCGAGGATGTTCTCGAGGTAGTTCTATTTGGGCGATAGAATGACTGCATTACTAACGCAAAGGACCAGATCATGAAAATTGTTAACTCCACATTGATAACTCTGGCAACAGGCCTCGTATTAACAGCTTGTGCTCAACAGACAGAATTAATTCCCACTAAGGGTCAATCACCTGAGCGCTACAACCAAGACCGCGCAGCTTGTATAAAAGAGTCCAATACATACTACGGTAATGGTGGTGGCGTTCCATCTGAGTCTGATGTATTTTTGGGATGCATGAAGGCAAAGGGTTATCAAATTAAACAAAAGTTCTAATGCTGATGGATGAGGGCGCTAAGTACTTTTGCCGTTCTAAAGAAATTAAACCACCTTCGGGTGGTTTAATTTTGTCGACCAACGCAGTTTGAAACTCATTTAGCACTCTTGTCCACGCGTGACACTCAATCGCTGCAGGCATTGCGCTACCGAGTTTCTTTTGAATTGATTAAGGAAAGAATTTCACCATAAAGATGGTATGAATATAAGGAATGGCATAAGATGAGGCTAATTATTTCTATTTCTCGAGTCAGAAAATATGTTACAAGAAGATAAAAAATCCATTATCGAGGCGGAAGAGCGTTTTAGGCATGAAATTAAGTTAAAGCTCGAAAGCGAATTTTCTAAAAGCCAGCCCACTATTGAAAAGATAGAAGACTCAGCTAAAGATATTGAAAAGAAAGCTTCTTCAAAAGTATTGGATTTTTTGAATAGTTCATTGGGGATGCTATTGATTTCCTCGGTGTTGATTTCGGGTGGTGGAACCCTTTATCAGCAGGCACAACATCATTATGCGGTGGAGCAAAAAAATAAAGAGCAATTGGTAGCTTATCAATTTGAGATTGGCGATCGCATTCAAAATATGCGTTATTTGCTTCGACACAGCAAGACTGTAGGTGATGCAAAAACCGCATTGGCCAGCATCTTCAAAAGCAAATTTCCGCTCAACTCAGATTTGGATAATAAAAGTCTTTCTGCTCTGTACTTTAATTTGTATCAATTAATACAGGGAAGTCAAAAGACAAAGAGCAGAGAGGCTATGGAGATCTTAAGAGAGCTTGAGGATGCTGAGTATTCGCTGCAATCTAAAGATAACAATAGCTTACTCAATGCCGATGAAAAAGAAAAACTAACCAAATTGGTTCTGAGTATCGAAAAACTTCATCTAGATTCACCTGTTAACTAATTGTGTCGAGGCATCAATTTCGCCACATTCCATTGAGAATCTGAACAGCCTAATTGTTGCGCTATTTTTTTTTGAATCTTCTTGTTGGTTAACCCGATAATCAACCTTTAAAAACACGCTTATGGTGCTGTTGCTCATCGAGCGCCCATCATCCTCACCTATGGCGAACCCATGGATTGCCTGTTCTTAAAGCAGGCGCAACATTTCCTTGCACCAGAAAGACAAAGCCCCCACTATTGCTAGTGGGGGCTTCTTGATACTGGTGGGTCGGGCGAGATTCGAACTCGCGACCAACGGATTAAAAGACGCAAA
The DNA here is from genome assembly GCF_001830325.1 of Polynucleobacter sp. GWA2_45_21. GTDB lineage: Bacteria > Pseudomonadota > Gammaproteobacteria > Burkholderiales > Burkholderiaceae > Polynucleobacter. Next base: position 119,175 of record NZ_MHZG01000003.1, read on the forward strand.
ATTGTTCTAAAACAGTAATTTAGACATTGGCTTAAACCCGCCTAGAAATAGGTGCGATATAGGCAGCGGGTTTTGTGGATCGGATTGGTACGAGGTGGAGGTCAGTTGGTTTCGACAATGTCATATTGGAGTGTCGTGTTTCCGGACACTGGTTTTGTCGGGTTAACCGACATCTTTGAATGGCTGCTGTCGGCCTTGATTTCAACCCGTCGATGCAACAGATTGAGCAAAACGTTCTGCCGGTGTTTGATAGTTTAGTGTTTTTCTAGGGCGTTCA
>NZ_MHZG01000004.1 GCF_001830325.1 Polynucleobacter sp. GWA2_45_21
TGGATCAGTTAAATAAAGACTTACGTTAAGCAGGTCGCTCAGTTTTGGGTGAGAGTTAGCGTACTCAGATTATTGAATTGATGGTCTGCTTTGGGTCGGAGTCTGCCTACCAGATATCCACACATGAAATGTCGGTTTACTCGACAAATTTTCCGATCGACCTTCCTGAAATCTGAAGTTAAGCTACAAGTGTCCCGAAACACGACACTTGAATTGCAAAATCTTAGCCAGCTTTTCTTCAAATCTAGTTCATCCCAATCTGCTGATGTAATTCGCCTCCACCGAGGCTTAGTAAGCATCTTTAAGCGATCAGGCAGTAATCAATGGCAATGTCGTTTTAAGTTGCCTAATGATCAATGGCATTCTATGAGCACGGGCCAGGCAGATCTTGAAGATGCTAAACAGTCGTCAATAGCGCTTTATGAGCAGACCATGGCTAAGATTAGTCAGGAATTAAGTCTCAAATCCAAGTCATTTAAGCAGTTAGCAGAAGAAGATCTCGCGGCAATGGACATTGCCAATAAAGAAGGCAATGGAAAGGCAATCTTTAAGGATTACAAGTTTGTCCTTAATAAATACCTCATCCCATTTTTCGGCAAATTTCAACTTAAGCAGATTACTCCCGAACTGGTTAAGGATTTTGAATCTTGGCGCTCATCACAGATGGGTAGAGATCCCCAGGCAAGTACAAAACGCACCCATGCTACGACCTATAACCGGATAGTCACTTTAGCTAGAGAGCAAAACCTCATTGCCGATAGTTATCGGGTGCCTTTATTGGATCCCCATGGCTCTCCCAGTCAAGCAAGGCCAGCGTTTAGCAGGGAAGAAATCGCTCAATTATTGGGCTATATGCCTAGCTGGGAAAAGGTCGGCAGATCATCCCGCACCAAGGAAATGAGGCAACTATGTCGCTCCTATGTAGAGTTCTTACTTTACACAGGTGCTAGGCCTGGAACGGAGCTCAAGCCCATGCGCTGGAAGCATCTGCAATGGCACTGGATTGGTGATCAGCGGTATCTCAAGGTCTGGCTTTCCGGTAAAACAGGCCCTCGGTATTTAATTGCCAAACATTCGGTAGTGGATTGCTTGGAAAGATTAATTGCTTGGCATCAATTGCCATATAAAGACCTTAATGAAGTCATTGAGGCCAGGTTAGATCGTCTGATATTTACTTTCCCAAGAGGGGTTCAGCCTTACAACTTTAATCCTCAGTTTGAGAATCTACTAAAGGAATGTAATTTGCTTAAAGATGTAGCGGGGCGCAATCGCAGTCTGTATAGCCTGCGTCATACCTATGCCACATTTGCGCTAGCTGAAGGTGTTGATATACACACCCTAGCTAGGCAAATGGGTACTTCTACATTAATGATAGAACGTCATTATTCAAAACTCACCCCAATGATGGCGGCAGCGAAGTTGGCTTAGATCTCAAACTTCCCGATATGCAATTCTTCACATAAAAGACTTTCAATATCCGCTCTTAGCTCAATCTGCTTTTGCCCATCAATAATGTCTGAAATGAGCTGGGGAAAATCATCGTTTGATATGTGCGTGGAATCGGATAATGCTTGATAACGAGCTCGGGATTTGGTATAGCAGTAAAGCGCCTCGTTAAATAAGGCTTCCATTTCATGAAGATCAAGCAGGGCGCTTAAAGCTGCGCGAATACATAAAGCTGAATTCTTACTCATGAGCCAATAGATGGAGCAATCCTTATCTGCTAGGCTAGTGGCTATAAATTCGATATGTTTTAGATTGCCGATGACCATATAGGAGCGATTTGGTCCGGTAAAGTTGAGATACCCATCTAAAATTTTGATGGCATCAAGCTCAGAATCAATTGTCCCAATTGGTTTTGAATGCCCGCGGATATAGATCTTCTGTGAAGATGAGCTAATCATCTGAAAGTATTCTTGATCTATGCCATGGTCTGGGGTGTCAAAAACAAAGACTGTTCTAGGGTAGCGCATATTAATTCCTTATAAGTACTAGCCGGGAGGGCTAGTACTGGGGTCGTCAAGCAGCCATCAAGGGGTTAATGGGTTCTGGGGTAGGTGCCACCTCAATAATTCCGCCAGGGTTGCTCGGGGGGTTACGAACAGATCTAACAAAGTCCTCAAGACGCTCTAAAAGCTTTCTATTGCTGGAGCTTACTTGCAATTGCGTGGTCAGTACTTTGAGTAATTGATCATCTGGCAGGGCGATGCCTTCTTGTTGCAAAATCCACTGCGCTCGGAAAAGCCAGTCTTTTGCTGTTACTGGAGGCACAGCCAAGCAATTACTACGATCACGCAAAGCAATGTCAACTTGATCGATGTAGTTCGTTGTAAAGATGAACTGGGTATGACCAATCATGTCATCGATCACATCTCTAAAAGCTATTGCTGCTTTGGGGGTGAAGTTAATTTCGTTAGAAATGATGTAGTTGCGTTTTTGATCATTGATCGTAAACACCTGATAAAACATAGTTTGATCACCAAACGCCTGCATGACATCGTTGATAGAGTTAAATTCCACTGCTTTAAGACGGGTAACTTCTGCCTTTTTACCTTCGATGGCATCAGGTAATAAATTGGCAATGGTAGTTTTGCCAGTACCAACCCCGCCGTGAAGGATGAGGGGTTTTAAGTCCCGATCATTGATGTAGTCAGATAGCCTATTTTTAAGGGTTTGACTTCCAATAACTACATCATCGAGAGTCTTAGGTGCATATTTGAGTGCGAAGCTCATGGTATTTCCTTTCTGATTGGGTAAAAGCAGGGGTGAGCCAGTAAGTGCTACACCCCTGTCAAGACTTGCAAAGGCTTAAGCCATTTCTTTGAAGAAGGCTTGATTGGCTGCTTCAGTAATCGCCGCTTGCGCTGCGAGTTCTGCCTGGGCTTTAACATGCTCCTCGACCTTGTTGAGCAATTCTTGCGCGATCTTGCGAATCGCTTGCTCAATCATGGCGCCAGACGAACCCGGAACAACGCTTAAGACCTGCGTTTGACCACTAGCTAGCATCTTGCCAATTAAGAGCGTGTATTCAGCAGAATCAGCTGGATGCGCTAAGGCAGTTTTTGGCACCAAACTCAACGGGTGTTGTAGTTGGTTAACTAATAATTGCTTAACCTCGGCAACCTTATTATCAAGCTGACTACGCTTTTTAATGGTCTCATCGGTAATGCCCTTAGTACTGGCTACTTCTTCAATACCGCCTACCTTGATTACCCATTCAGCGAAATTACCCACTGAAATCGACTCTTTAGCTGCTACTCGTAATGCACGGGAATAAGCAGAAGCGCGGCGGCGCTCAGCATTAAATACGTACTTTACGATCAAGGTCAGTACTGGGGTGCTGGTTTGTACCTTAATGCCACGTCCTTCTAGATTGGCTTTAATACCTTCTAAAACGACTTTCTCAGCAGAGCTGCCTTTAATTTCGTAATACATACCAAGGCAATCCGAGAGAAGGGCGTAAAGCGCCTTATTGGATTTATCGTAAAAGTCCCGTTGCCAGACTTGACGACGGTTTGCTAATGCATCTAGTTTTACCAAAGTGGCGTTAGCGATTTCTTGCTTTTGATTTGCTGTGATTCTCATGGTGTTGCTCCTTCAAGTTTTAAAAATACCAACACGTTTTAGCGAAAGTGCTGATGAAACTTTTTGTGTTGATGGAGTCACTGTATATTTTTGAGATTTTTCGAACAAATCACAGCGTTGTTTTATTTCCTTGACACAAAATTCCGAAAAATCAAAGCCCCATGAACAGGGGCTTGTAAGGTGTTTTTAACATTGAGAAAAAATCACTAAAAAACTTCGTTTGAAAATTTCATACAAAATTAACTATGAAATTATTGTGAAAATTTTCAGTGAAGTGTTTTCAATTTACTATTAATCTTAGGCGAAAACTTCGCTCTAAAAATAAAAAACCAGCCGGGTGATAGGCTGGTTGATCAGAGTCTAATTGCTGATTAGCTGCTTAGTTGATTACTTTTTTCCGTAGGCGGCATCGTGGTCTGGCTCAATTAATAACACTCTAAGAAAGTGATCCTCTCTAAAGCCGATCCCCCGAATTGATTTGCTAACCCGAAACGAGTAGAGTGCATCGATACCCTTTGGGGCGGGGATACTATGAATCTTTTCCCATTTGAGACCTTTGTCACGGTAAACCTGGTTCCAGGTCAGTTGCGTGATCTTCTCAAAAGTAGCAAAGGCCTTCTCTTGTTCGGCTAACTCCAATGTCTCCCAGGTAGATTGAAAGACCGGGCTATTGAGATCAAGCTCAACTAATGGCTCAGGCTTTACGTTTCGTGCCATGCGCTTTAGCCATTTTTAATTTAGAAAGATCAGTCGCTTTTGCCGGGGTTTTTTGTGCCCAAGCTAGAGCAGCCGATAAGTCCTTTTTAACGGCAGGCGTATGCATCCAACGTTCATTATCAGGAATAACCGTGGCTGTACGAATCACCCAAACCCCTGGCTCAGGCGTTTCTACTAGTACTTGACGTCCTGCATGCTCTTTACCAAGCGAAATTTGTCCGCTTGATCCAATCGACTTAATAACCTGGTGATCTATGACTGCGCCCATGGCATTCTCCTATATTCATGCTGCATGATTGCATTATAGCATGATTTTTATGCAATCGGACTGACATTTCACCATGGCACAACCCTGGGCAAAGTCTTTGAGTCCGAACTCACTTAGATCAGTTCAACGGCCTGTCTCTTTTGCTCATCATTGACATCGATGTACCTTTGAGTCACCGCAATGGATCGATGACCAGCTAATGAGGCTAAGATTCGCACGCCAATGCCTTTATTAGCCAAGGTGGTGATAAAGAACTTCCTTCCAGAGTGGCTGCTACCACCACTGATGCCCACATTCTTATACAGCTGGTGAAACCAAACGCATAAGCCATTTGGGCTAAAGCGTAAGCGGTGATCTGTGTGAAAAAAGGGGATATCAGCGCCTTTGGCGTGTCTTGTTGTGAGGTAGTTGGCTAACTCCACCTGCAAACGCTGCGAAACAAAGACGGTTCTGGGATATTTGCCCTTGGTCTGGGCGGCTGAGAGGCGAATCTCATTTTTAATGGTGCCATCGGGGTTCACTACATCACCCATCGTTAAAGAGGCTATTTCGGCTACGCGAAGGCCTCCGAGAAAACTGGTAAGAATGATTGCGCGATCACGCAAGGCATATTTTTTGGTGCTGACGTAGTCTAGAACAATATCAAGTTCTGCTTGAGATAAGGTTTTTGCTTGTGCCATTTGTTTTTCCTGTCATAAATAAAATGTGCGTTTTAAGTATGTTTCCTTAACGGGAAAAGGTCGACCTCAGTTTGTTTGCTAACTGTCGTGTAACAGGACAAAAAGATCTTCCAAGAATCAATGACTTACAAATCGGGTTAAGAATATAGTTATTTTCTTAACCCGTATTTGCTTATAAGTATTTAGCAATCTTCATTAAGATCTGTCGTCTTTAGACGACGACCTTAGCTAATGCTTCAAATTACTGGATAGCGTATTTTTGTAAGTTCTCAAGTGCTTGCTTATGCCCACCGACAAATACGCCGTTTGTAGACGGTTTTTGAGGGGAATTTAGCTCTGATTGCGTTGTGGCTATCAGTGCTGGGGTGGGTTTGCCGGGAATTCTGGCAATACAGCTGCGGATTGGCAATTCCCAGTAATCATTTATTCCGTGCTCTGAATCTTTAATTTCAATATAAATTCTGCTGTAGTTCATATCCAAAGACGCATATCCCTCAATAGGGCTTTTTGAGCCATTCTCGTAGCGGTAGATCCAACTCATCAATACTCCATCCTCATTAGCTGGGATATTGCTTAAGCGTCCTGCCATTTCCACATGCACTGGACTCTTTGGAAAGTGAAACCAGGCTTCAACTTCCTCAAAATCTACTAAATACTTGGCATAAGGATTGGGGATCTCTAATGTGCCGTTATAGATGGCCTTGCGATATTGACCTTTGCCGAAGGTTGTTCCGTACATCTTGTTTTCCCATAAGCGGGCTGTGATTTCTTTCATTTTTAATCTCCTTGAATATTGAAAGGAGTCGCGGTGTTGCTTGAGATGCAAGGAGTAGCAGAGACAAAAGATAGTTGCTGTTGCTTGAGTTGCTGTTCAGAGCTACTCATTTGCCCCCAATACAGCAACTAACTGCATCTCTTACTGCAACTTATTTCTTCTTCGCATCTCAATGCAACTCATTACGCGACTCGTAAATATTTAGCCCTTGTTAATAAAAACCATATTTTTTATGTCCAAAATGAGCCGATTTGCTCGTGATCTAAAAAGAGGTCGACCTTAAAAAGCTCTGAAATTAACCTGTATATAGGCAATCACGCCATTGATCACAAGGAGATGCATATGAGTCAATTAAGTAGCCTCAACCTAGTAGCAGTCAAAAAGCCGATGCACCAACCAGCCATTGTTATTCGTAGGAATAAGTTATCTAGTCATTTGTGGGAGCAGATTCAATTAGCAAAAGGGCAGTTATCGGGAACCCCATTTGTATTAATGAAGTTCCGTAGCATTAAGGATGCTCACACAGGGGTGCGTAAGCAAGTGGAGGTTCCCAAGAGGATCAAGCCTTGGTGGTTTCAGACGGAGGAGGGCAAAGTATGCGTGTCCATTAAATATGGAGCGCGAATACTTGAGTTAGCAAAAGGCAAACCCAGTATTCAAGTTGATAGTGCAGAAGATTTAATTAAGGCACTTGAAGCGGTTAAGGTTGCAGTAGAAGCAGGTGATTTAGATGCACAAATTGAAAATGCTAGTGACTTATTAAGAGCTGGATTTCGTAGGTAAGCTGGGGGATCTCAAATTCAAGGTGGCGCCTATTGCTGAGTAATCCAACTTTACTTTAATAAGGAAAACTATGCGAGCAGTTGTAATAAAACCCCATCCAATCGTCTTTGACAAAGTTGAAAGATTAATTAATGTCAATGGTATGAATTTTGAAGAAGAGTTTATTGCTAAGGTTATTGGCGAGCATTTAGCAAGGCAAAAAAGTGGCAAGCTACCCACGATTACAGATGCTTTTGAAATCTATATGCATGAAGCTAAATCTTCTCATCGCCCAACATTTGTGAAGCATGCTAACTACCATTTTCGTAGCTTTAAAGAGTTCTTTGGTGATTTAACATTAGAAGAGCTCAAGCATTGGCATATTACGGAATATAGAGATTACCAACTTAACAGAGGCATAAGCCCTACGAGCGTTCGTAAACACAACAATACTTTGAACGCTATGCTCAATGTCGCATTTAAACATTTAGATATAGATAGGCTAAGTCCTTTTAGGGCATTAAAAATTAGAGGTGAGGGTGAAACAAAGCGTTCTATGCCAATCATTACCACTCAGTTAATACAGCAAGTAAAAGAGCATTTGTTAAAAAACTCGACTGCACATAAGCTGGTGGCACTGATACAGCTCAATACGGGATTTAGGTTGAGCGAACCTTTGTTTGCGAGATTGGAAGATTGTGTCTTGGATCATGATATTCCGCACTTGTGGATTAGGCGAAATGTCCTAAGCGACAGAAAGACCAAATCCAGTATTAGAGCCGTGCCGCTATGCGGCGTGTCACTAGATGCTGCAAAAGAGCTATATAAGATTGCAAAAATGAAAAACAGCGACTGGTTTGTGCCGCATTACGCAAGAGATAATGGAAATTCTAGTTGCTCCCAAATTATTAAGAAAACACTTAAACAATTTGACTTTAAGAGTCATATGTTTAGGCATGCCATTATTGACAGAATGAAGGCTCGTAATGACATACCTACACGTCTAGCAGAAAGCATTACAGGGCATAGTAGTGGCGGGAGTGAATTTAATATGTATGGGACTGTTGGCTACACACTGGAGCAAAAGAGGGATGTAATTTTGAAGGTATTAATTTAAGCATAAGGGCGTCTAGTTGCTAGAGGCCCTTATGCATACTGCTTTACGGTTAAGAAAAGCTAAATATCTATATGAAAAGATATAAGGCAACCGTCAATGCAGCAGGGATGTGGGTAGAAACGATTTTGTACGCCCAAAATCAAGCCCAGGCATACAAGTTGTTTCAAGCTATCTTTGGCGCTAAAAACGTGCCACATCAACCCTTGCAGATTGGTTAACTATGAGATTCGATGAAATAGCACCCATAAAGCCCCTAAGCCCAGAACAAGCCAGACTTAAATCAATGAAGGATCGAGTAAAGCGAGATCAAGAGGCTATAAAGGCTGAGCGGGCTAGACAAAAGATCAAGGCTGGGCAGGCGGAGTTGAGTTTGATTTCGAAACCTGGTCTTGCAAACTAATGGCTAGTTGTTTTAGAGTTGTGAGGTTATTGATCCACTTTGTGTAGTAACCACGATTCCAAAGCCAGCTTACTACGTTCATATCTTTAAAATGAGCATCTACTGTCAGTTCCGTTCCATTTTGAAATGGCCTTAAGTTAAATATTATGGTTTCAGCAAGCGAGGAGGATGATGGGTAAAGTTGCTTAGTCAGGGCGGTAGTCGCTATCAATTTCTGACATTTGACAACTAGAATATAGACGTAGGTACTATGGACTTCTCTACCATTAATGATTGATGAAATGGTTGTGTGTCCACATGCTGAGACATTCATTTCAACAACTCTACCTTGGTGTGGTGATATCCACCACCATTTTGAAAGCAATTGTGGTTCAGTAAGGAATCTCCAAACCACATTTGGGGTGGCACTTATTTGTATTGTTTCTTTTAGGTGCGGTAATTTATTTTCTGTCATTTTGTATGGCTATCGATTGCTTAACTCTATGCTTCTTGATCATCTGGGTAATGTGCTGGTTCAGCAGGGCCCCAACCAGTTCGAGGGGGTGCTTTATGGCTATGGCGAAGATGCTTTCCTTCTGTTTTGACTAACTTCCCCCCTCTATGAATTATTGCGCGAATGACTGATTTCCTGGGATGGTTAGCATCTTTCTTTGCTGCACTCACGACTGCCGTAAATTGCTCTTCTCCGGGTAGAGGTTTATTTTTTAGTATGGGCCCAAGAATCTCATCAAGAATTTCTGACGAAACATTTCTTCTGGATCCATGGTGAGGAACTTGAAAAAAATTGATTCCAGGAAATTGAATTCCAATTGTTGTTGCATAGTTAATTGAACTTCTCAGCGCTGCTTTTCCTGCATCACCAGTTAATAAAACTTTTCTTCCATGTAAATTCGCATACTGAACAATGCTCATTTCATTCTCTGGGCTAGTCTCTTCTTGAGATAGGTTCTCGTCACCCCATGCTGACTTGATAAATTCAACTGTTTTTGAATAAATTTCACCAAGAGTGGAGAGTGGTGATGTCATAAAGCTGTTGAGTGTAGTCTGAGGTAAGGGTATAGGGTATGGCAATGTAGTAAGCCCCGCCCTCTGAATATTCTCAGCTATGTTTTTTGCGTCTGGAGTTTTTGGTGAATCTACAATTAGATCGAGGTAAGCCTTTTTTGATGGCGATAAAACTATAAATTCACCAATTTTTTTTCCTTGAAAGGGCTCTCTGATTTCAATTCCATTTTCGATCGCAATTTTTTCAAGAGCATCAATATTTGAATAAATTTCTCGCAATTTTTTTTGCAAGCTTTCAACGGACGCATACCTGCTGAAGCGATGAATAATTTCATGGGCATAGTCCCATGGTTTAAGCATCCAAAGGGTGCCAACTTCATATTCTTCAAGAATTTTTCTTAATCCGCCAGCATGGTCTTGATCATTGTGTGTGAGAACTACATGATTGATATGAATTGGGTCATCATAATGCTCATTAATATGGGTAACGAGAATATTCCCTGTATCCTGAAACCCACCGTCTACAACATGAATATACGTTGCTCCATTAAGTTTATATCTTAGGCAAATTGCATCACCACTCTTATCTGAATCAACATCCAAAATATCTATCTCATAAAAATCATCCATTTTTACCCTCATGTTTTTCTGATTGTTTGGATGGCTCAATTCCCCATACTGATTGACCTATAGACTCAATTTTTGATAGTGTTTTATCTACATTTAAGCCGGCCAAAAAGGCTAATAGCCAAATCCCAAGCTGATGTAGCTCCCCTTGATTTGCATTTAAGAAAAGGAGCCCTGACTTTATTAATAGATAGCTTATGCCCCCTAAGGCAAGACTTAAAAATGGCCTTATGAGATACCAAGGCGCCCAGTCAGAATCCCATTTCTTGCGAACGCATGCATTGAGGTAGACCCCTCGCAAACAATAGATGGTGCCGCCAAGACCCCCAAAGAGGATGCTTAGCAGTATGTTTTTAAGTGCAACTGGTACAGCGTCGGGATGACAAAAGCTCAGATAAAATAGTGCAAACGTTACAAGTCCAAGCTCAATAAGTAATAAAACAGAAATAATCCACTTGCTCATAAAAACCTCAAAATGTTCTTTTTTTTATAAAGATACCTGAGATATCAATTCTTTCAAGAGCTTTTTGGAAAATAAGTGCAAATTGCTATGCTAGCGTCGCGAAACCGGGTTCCTAGCGTCCCATGTATATCTTTTCCTAGGCATGCGGGAGCAAATCCCTATAGAAATTTGAATAAGTTCGCCAGGCTGATAAGATTGGAAATTATGAGAATTTATCGCAATATTTCCGAGTCCAAACGGCAAACCACTGATTACGATGTTTTATGGAATGGTGAGGACCAAGGATTAATAACATCTTGGGAAACCGGAAGGGATAAGGCAAAGTCAGACCCAGAATTGGCTGCAAGAGCTAAAAATGGTGAATTAGTTATGTTGGGTTGGAAGGGTGGCGTGGGTAAGCCCCTCAAAACTAAGAATAAATATGGTGGTCTGCTTTATGTGGCTATGTGGCAGGGTCTTCGTGGGGAAAATCTGGATATAGATCTAGAGAGTGAAATACGAATGATATGCACACGAACAGGTGTGCCTGTTACCTATACCTCTAACGTTAAATTACTTTGCGCTTCTGAGGAGTCCGATGACTAAGGTATTAGTGCTTGATACAGAGACTAGCGGAGTTTCTAGCTCGGACGAGCCCATTGAAATAGCTGCAGCTTTATATGAAGTAGATTCGACCGGCAATTTAGTTGCAAAGCTAGATACTTACAGCGGTAGGCGTGAGCCAACGGTCCCGATTAGTTTTATGGCGCAAAAGGTTCATAAAATCTCTAAAGCAGACCTTGCTGGTCGGGATTTCGATCACGAGAAAGTTGCGGTTTTACTATCTAATGCTGATGTTATTGTTGCGCACAACGCTGATTTTGATAGTCGAATGCTTCAGCCGCTTTACCCTGGAATCAAGGATAAATCCTGGCGCTGCACCATCAACCAATGGCCTTGGCCATTTGCATCGGGGAAATCTTTATCTTCGGTTGCGTCGGCATTAGATATCCCACAAATTAATGCCCATTCAGCAGAAGGAGATGTAGATACATTAAGTGCTTGTCTTTTCCATTCCACAGGCAATGGAAATTACCTTAAAAATCTTTTGACCGCAAACGATTACGTATTTAAAAACACATCTGAAAATGCCTATCAGAGAGCCGCAAGTAGCCTTACGCCTAAGGTAAGTGAGGCCTGCAAGAGCTTATTAGATATTGTTGGTGCCGTAATCTCGGATAGGCATTTACATGATTCTGAAATCATGTTTGTTAATGACTGGATTAAGGCGAATCCTACAGTTTCAACTTCGTGGCCTGGGAGTGTGATTGCGCAGCAACTTAAGCAAATACTTTCCGATAGAATAGTTTCAGAAAATGAGCGCAGCTCTTTGTTGAATAGTCTGAGTGCAATTACTGCGGGCGCTCTTGCTAAAGTCTCGCAGGTTGCTGAGGAGATCGATTTTCATCCAGACGAGCTAGATGTAATTGAATTTGCATCCCATACCTTTTGTTTAAGTGGAAATTTTCTATTGGGCGATAAGGATAAGTGTGCCAATGAGATCTCCAAGAGGGGTGGTTTGATACTGGCTGGTGTCACTAAAAAGTTAAATTACTTGGTAGTGGGCGGCTTAGGCAGCGATCAATGGAAGCATGGTAATTTTGGCGCTAAAGTCGAGAAAGCTATTCAATATCGCTCCGATGGCATTCCCATAAAGATAGTTCACGAAGAATCTTTGGTGAAATTTCTATAACAAGTGTCTCGAAACAGGACACTTGTTAGTTATAAAACCCTCTAGATCAGGGCTAGACAGTTATCAATCACGTAACTAAACTGAGCCAGCCCTTCAGTTGCCAAAGGCTTTTAATGAAATACTCTGTATTCCTGGGATTACTGCTAGCGGCTGGACTAGTCAATGCCGCCAGTTATGACTGTACAGCTACGAGAAAGCTGGACTTTGAGAATGTCTACCAGCCAGCTCAAATGGAAAAGTACAAGTTTTCCTTCAGAATCCACGATTCAGACAAACCCAAAGTCGATAGATGCAGTATTAAACCCAACGACAATAAAGTCACTTGTGATTCCTACGATATTGATAGGGTAGAAGTAGATAAGCATGTGGGATACAAGAAGTTCTACTTATTTAGAAGTCAGTACGACATTCAACTCTTTCCAGACTTGAGGTTTGTTGAAAACAACGGTCGTGGTGGAATTGCTTTTGGGACTTGTAAATTACTATGATGAATGAATACTCTGGGGTAGGCTTTTTCTTGTTTGGGATCTTCTGTGCTTATTGGGCGCAGACAACCAATCGCAATGCTTGGCTTTGGTTCTTTATGGGATTCTTCTTTGCCCCAATAACTGGGTTGGTATTGCTTTATAAGAATTCGTCGAAGAATGGTTGATTTTTTCTTGGAGCCATGTCTGTGACTGATGCCAATGTTTCTGTGTCATCTTTGGAGGCTGTTTCTGCAGTTGACTCAATTCAATCAAGAGTTATTTCAAGTCTATCAATTACACATTTTTTATCTGCAGCATCTTTTTCAAGAAAAGTTGGCCAGTTAGAGACTGACCATGTTGGTGAAGTGTTTGGGGATTTCTTTGAGGAAATACAGTCTTTTTCTATTGCTACGATATTTTCGTTGGTAGCCGCTTTGGAGGCTTACGCTAACGAGCTATTTGTTCTATATAAAGACGTTATATTCCCCGATTTACGAATTGATGTTGTTGCTAAGCTGTGGGAGTTGTACGAAAAAAAGCCAACTGTTGAGAAGTATGACTTGGCATTATTCCTTGCAAATAAACCTGCCTTAGAAAAAGGCGGTCGACCTTATCAAGATATTGATGCGCTAATTAAACTCAGAAATGGTTTTGTTCATTACAGACCAGAGTGGTCTGATGAGCAAGTAGAGCATCGAAAAATTTCTGTAGCTATATCTGGTAAAGCAATTGGCAGTTCGTTTTATCCAACGGAAACACCTTTATTTCCAAGAGCGTGGTCTAGTCATAAAACCTTATTGTGGGCTCTAAATAATTCGATTGAATTTGTGGAGAAATTTGAATCGCAAATGGGGATTTCTAGCAATCTTTTACCTTTTAAAGATCGGTTAAGGGGTTGATATGTTGAAGTATTTGAAAACATGCCCCATAGAAGCTAATTTAATTGCCTTGATAGCGTTGGTAATCCTTGGAATTAAGGTTATTTTCTTAAATTCTATTCCTGCATCAAGTCAGCTGATATATGATTTTGGTGTAGTTTTCGATGCAATTTTGATTTCAGTTTTAGCTAGTTTTATTTTTTATTTCTTTGTAGTTCATCTCAAAGCAGTATCAGATAGAAAAACTATCTGGCCATATGTTGGGAGGCATTCCAATTCGATAACTGGATCTTGCCTTGGGCAATTGTCGGAAATAAGCAAGGCTTCCAGTGTTGCTCTCACATTGAAAAACTTGAACGTCGAAGACGTTAGCTTAGCATTTGCAAAAATTCACCCCTACTCAGAGGCACCATTGCGCATAGGTTATCCTGGTGTTGCAGCAAATTGGATTCAATACTTTGAATATCACAATCGAAGAAGTAGAGTTGCAATTGGAAGGGTATTAGGGCAACTCATATATTTGGAGCCGAAGCATGTAAGCCTTATTAATGCTATAGATGATTGTGCTCACTTCATGGTTATCGATGGCTTTGGTAGCCATCAAGTCTCCAATACTGATCTTACCGCTTGGTCAAGTTCGTTTTGCGACTACTGCATTTTTTGTCGAGAGCTTGATGATTATTTAAAGAAGTTTGATTAATCATGATTGTCGGCTTACCCGACAAACTGTCGCGTTTCGAGACGCTCGCGGTCCATGAGTCTCACCCAGCGTAGATCATCCCCACTTGAAACGTCCATTCAGTTCCGCATTGTTCCAAGCAGTGACCATGACATTTCAAATAGCCAAAAGAAAAGGGACCACATTGCTGTGATCCCTTTGTATTACTGGTGGGTCGGGCGAGATTCGAACTCGCGACCAACGGATTAAAAGTCCGCTGCTCTACCGACTGAGCTACCGACCCAGTAAGACAGAAATTATAGCAAGAACTTGGTTTGGCTTCCCCGGTTTTCGGGTGTTGCCCTGTATGCCTTGTACTTACAAGTGCGCTAGGCGTTAGCGCGTCTGGCAACAGGTGGATTTTTGGAGAAATAGTCCTTAATTCCTCTCAAAATTGCCTCAGCAATGCGGTCTTGATAAGCGTCATCATTGAGGCGAGCCTCTTCTTGAGGGTTGCTGATAAAGGCTGTCTCAACCAGGATTGAGGGGATATCAGGCGCTCTGAGGACGGCAAAGCTGGCTTGCTCCACCTTGTTTTTATGTAGCGGAGCAAATCCACCAATTTGCTTCAAGATCGACTGGCCCACTTGAAGCGAGTCTTTGATTTGGGCGGTGGTCGACATATCTAGTAATAAGTTAGCAACCTGCTTATCTTGCGTCTTGATATTGATGCCGCCAATTAAATCCGAGGCATTTTCTTTGTTGGCCATCCAGCGTGCAGTAGTGCTACTGGCACCCATTTGGGATAGGGCAAAAACGGAAGCGCCTTTGGCTCTGGGCTCGATAAATGCATCTGCATGAATCGAGACAAATAAATCCGCCTCCACTCGACGTGCTTTTTGCACTCGCGTATGTAGTGGCACAAAGTAGTCACCATCTCTAGTAAGAAAAGGGCGCATGTACGCATCATTATCAATTTTGTCGCGCAAGCGTTTCGCAATAGAAAGAACAACATTTTTTTCTTTGGATCCCATCGCGCCAATTGCGCCTGGATCCTCTCCACCATGGCCTGCATCGATGGCAACGGTAATGAGGCGCTTGTGTTTTGCTGGAGCTGCAGGTTGTTTTACATCTGGAATGGCTTGAGCTACCGGGGCTTTTGGAGCTTCTTTTTCTTTCTGGCTAGCAAATTGCGCAATCAAATCGATTTCTTCATTAGCTTTTTCTAGTGCACTTTCTTTGCGGGCACTACTCCTAACTAATTCCATTAAAGGATCTGGCGGTGTCGCTGGATAGAGATCGAGAACCATACGGTATTGATATTCCGCAATGGGATCTAGCGTAAAGAGTTGAGGTTTAACTGGTTCTTTGAGGTCAAATACCAAACGCACCATGCCAGGTTGAAATTGCCCCACACGAATTTGTGAAACGTAGGGATCGTTAGGTTTGACCTTGGCTACCAGGTCTTTCAGGGTGGAGTTAAATTCCATGCCCTGAACATCAACTACCAAGCGATCGGGATTGGTGAGTAATTGTTGGGTGATAGGTAGTGCTTTATCGGATTCGAGCGTGATCCGCGTGTAATCTTCTGCTGGCCAAATGCGTACGCCCAATATCTTAGCGCCCCAAGCAATCTCCGCCTCGCCAAAAAAGAGAATAAAACCCAGCATCTTTGCTGAAGTTTTGAGATGCTTTCTTCTGGAGGAATTGAGGGGTAACTTACTCATCTCTATTGGGCGTGTAATTTCTCTATGGCAGCAATCCCGTGTTCGGAGTTTGCTTTGAGCTCAATTTGTCTTGCATTCTCATCTTCGCCGGCGCTGAGATGAATTTCAATATCAAAAGCAGGTAGGGTGTCCTCAGCTTTCCCTGGCCACTCTACCAAGCAGAATCCAGGCTCATCAAAATGTTCTGCAAAGCCAGCTTCTTGCCACTCTAGTGGATCTCTCATGCGATAAAGATCAAAGTGATGAGCTGTAATGCTTGCTGCTGACGATGGATTGCCACTGTTGAGTTCAATGGGGTAGGGTTCGCACAAGGTATAGGTCGGGCTCTTCACTCGTCCTGAATATCCAAGGGCTTGTATCAGGTGACGAGCAAAGGTGGTTTTGCCGGCTCCAAGATCGCCTTCTAGAGAGATATTGAGGTGAATACTTTGATCTGCCTGAAATAGGTGGCTGAGGCTGGAGGCAAGTTTTTGTGCCAAGGCGATCGTATCCGCTTCTTGCCTACAATGTTGAGTAAATGAATTCTGAGCCATTTGCCTAGTTTATTCAATTATTAAGATACATTCTGTATTACGTATGACTTCTTCCCAAATACCGAACGCTGTTGATCAGATCCATCTTCGTGAATGGCTTAATGAGCAGTCTCGTCAGTTGGGTTTTGATGGCTTGCGCATCACTGATACCCATCTTGGATCGGCCACAGAGAGGCTGCGTGAGTGGTTAGATCAAGGGCGTCATGGCCAGATGGAGTACATGGCTAAACATGCTGATTTACGCTCTGATCCCGGCATGCTGGTTCCAGGTACTGTTAGGGTCATTTGCGTCACGATGAACTACCTATCTCCTGAAATAGACTTTGACCATGAGTGGCAGCGTTTAGCTGAGCCGACCCAGGCAGTTGTATCCATGTACGCCCGTGGGCGCGACTATCACAAGGTGATGCGCAATCGTTTGCAGGAGTTTGCGCAAATCATCGAAAAGAAAATTGGCTCATTTGGTTATCGCGTATTTACCGACTCAGCACCATTAATGGAGGTGGAGTTGGCTCGTAAGGCAGGCTTAGGTTGGCGAGGTAAACATACCTTGCTACTTAATCGTGAATCTGGGTCCACATTCTTTTTAGGTGAAATCTTGGTAGATGTTCCGTTGCCAGTTGACCAAGAAGAAGATTCACATTGTGGTACTTGCCAATCTTGTATTGATATATGTCCCACACAAGCCATTACAGCACCATACCAATTAGATGCACGCCGATGCATTTCTTATTTAACGATTGAAAATCCAGATGCCATTCCGGTGGAATTTCGTAGAGCGATGGGCAATCGTGTTTACGGATGTGACGACTGTCAGCTGATTTGCCCTTGGAATAAATTTGCAAAGCGTACAGCCTTGCCTGATTTTGCTGAACGACATGGTCTCGGAAAGGCTAGTCTCTTGCAGCTTTGGTCTTGGACTGAGGAAGAATTCGAAAAACGTCATGAGGGCAGTGCCATCCGCCGTATCGGCTACTCTCGCTGGCGCAGAAACCTAGCCGTTGCGATGGGGAATGCCTTGGCTGATGGCGAGGTATCGGAGATTGATCAGCGCTCCCTCAGGGAGGCTTTATTGGCTGGCCTACCAAGCTCAGATGACTTGGTAGCTGAGCATATTCAGTGGGCCCTGGATGCCTAGTCACTTTGAAAGCTTGCGCCCCATCTCACTTACAATGATTTCATGTCATTAGCCGATAAACCCTATATAGACCCTAGCGAAATTGCTCTAGAGGGTTCGGGTGTACAGCGCTTTAAAGATTCCAGTCATGCTTTTTGGTCTGGCATTCGGGATGCTGCAGGCGCTCCTGCTATGGTCTTGTTTGCAGGCATGGTGGGTTTTGGTGCGATGGGCAAAACGAACGGCATGGATGTCTGGTTTACCAGTGCCACTAGTTTTTTGATGTTTGCATTGCCTGGTCAGGTGGTATTGCTAGAGATGGCAATAACGGGATCTTCTGTATTAGCTATTGCACTGGCAGTGACTTTGACTTCCACGCGCTTTATCACGATGACCGTGACACTTTTTCCTCAGTTTCATGAAAAAGATCGTAACCATGGCCTCTACGCTTCGGTTCATCTGCTAGCAATGACTGCATGGGCCATCTCCATGCGTGAGTTTCAGACTATTGAGGCCAAACATCGATTGAGTTATTTCATAGGGCTTGGTTTGCTGTGTTGGCTAATCTCAGTGCCCGGAACTATTTTGGGTTACTACTTGGCTGGTATGGTTCCGCCGGCGATTACCCTTGGCCTAGTTTTTATTAACCCTTTATTCTTTTTGCTGACATTTACCGAGGTAAAGGTCTGGATTAATCGAATTGCCATTGGCCTGGGATTTGTACTAGGCCCATTTTTCTTTATCTTGGATCGCGATACCAGCTTGCTGACGACTGGTTTAGTCGCTGGAACTGCTGCCTATTTATTTGATCGCAAAGTATTGCGTAAGAAAGCAGGGGTCATAGGTTAATGAATACTGCTCTTCAAGGCTGGGGTTTATGGATTGCCTTAGCTGGTGCGACTCTTGGAACCTATTTTTGCCGTGCCATTGGTGTTTTGCTCGCCAAAAAAATTAACCAAGAGAGCGAAATCTTTCGTTGGCTTGCCGCGGTAACTTATGCCATGGTTGCAGCTTTAGTAGTCAGAATGGTCTTGATGCCAATTGGCCTATTAGCAACGGTGCCATTATGGATTCGGATTCTGATTTGTCTTCTCAGTCTTGGTGTGATGGTTTCTAAGCCAGCACACCGCCTCGTTCCAGCCCTATTGACTGGAACGCTTCTGATGCTAGCTTACGGCGTCATACGCTAAGTGAATCATTCAGCCGTTTAATTCAAAGATGGGCTGCCAAAATTTTGGCAATATGTACCGCGTCTCTTTGTGTGCCATCGGCAATCTGGTGGCGACAGCTTGTCCCATCTGCAACAACCCAACTATCTGGCGCCTTCCGTATCGCTGGCAATAGGCTTGCTTCAGCCATTTGCTTTGATACCTCAATATGCTCTGATTCATAACCAAAGCTACCTGCCATACCGCAGCATGATGATTCAATCAGTTTAGGTTCGGCATTCGGAATTAGCTTCAAGAGCTCTATCGCTGGTGTTACAGCCGCAAATGATTTTTGATGGCAATGACCATGAAATAAGACTGGACGGGATGCTGGTTTTAATTGAAGTTGAAGTTTTCCACTCTTTACTTCTTTAGCTAAAAATTCTTCTAAGAGTTGCACATGTTTGCTTACAGTCACTGCACGCTCACCAAATCCCATGACTAAAGCCTCATCCTTTAAGGTGAACAGGCAAGAAGGCTCTAGACCAATGATGGGAATATTTTTTTCTGCAAATGGCGCAAGATGATTTACCAACTCATCTAAGCTAGCTTTGGCTTTGTCGACCATGCCAGCGGCTAGGTAGGTACGGCCACAGCAAAATTCCTTGGAGCACGTATTTGGTGTGGAGTCTAATTTTTCCTTAGCCAAGCTCTTCTGCGGAATATGGACGCGATATCCAGCGGCCTTGAGTACAGCGAGCGCTGCTTGCAGATTTTCATCTTCAAAATAGGCATTGAAGGTATCTGCCAACAGTACAACGCCTTTATGGCCATTGACATCATCTTGACTGAGTTCGGCCGGGGTAAATTGATAAGGTGTAATTGCATTCTGATTACTCCAGAATGTTTTTGCTTTCCAGATCGGCAAACTTCTTTGAGCAGAGATGCCCATGATCCATTCTTGCAATTGAGCAATCGGCGCAATATGGTTACGTAGATTGAGGAGCGCAGGCAAGCCAGGAATGCTGCTAATCATTGGTGCATATTTTGGTAGATAGGCAACGGCTAGATCTCGTAATGAGTGCCCAACCCGTTTTTTGTAAGCCGACAAAAACTCAATCTTCATCTTCGCCATATCGACGCCAGTAGGGCATTCACGGCGGCAGGCCTTGCAGCTGACACAGAGCTCCATCACCTCCTTAATAGCGTCGCTACCAAGGGGTGAGCTTTCATCTTTGATGTCCAGTTGATTGGAGAGTGCGAGACGTAAGGTATTGGCGCGACCACGGGTGAGATGCTTTTCATCACGCGTCACGCGATAACTTGGGCACATTACTTCCGCATCAAATTTACGGCAGTGACCATTGTTATTGCACATCTCTACTGCTTTGGCTAAGCCCATTGCTGGGTCGCCGCCAGTACCCGGTGCGCTGGTCTCTTCAGTGACAGGATTATTTTGTACGTTCCAGGCAGACCAATCTAAAGCGGGCTGAAGTGGAATGACCTTATAGCTTGGTGGGAAGCGGAAATTACTCGCATCATCCATCTTCGGTGGGTCAATAATCTTGCCAGGATTAAATAATCCATTCGGATCAAACTCATGCTTAATTTCTGCAAGTGCTTCGGTAATCTTAGGGCCAAATTGCCAGGAGATCCATTCACCACGGCAGAGTCCATCGCCGTGCTCGCCACTATATGCACCTTTGTATTTGCGAACTAATGCAGATGCTTCTTCAGCAACGGCACGCATTTTTTGTGCGCCATCACGGCGCATGTCTAAGATGGGGCGTACGTGGAGCGTGCCTACTGAAGCATGTGCATACCAAGTGCCTCGTGAACCATATTTAGAAAATACATCTGTGAGCGCTTGTGTATATTCAGCAAGACTCTCGAGCGGGACTGCGCAGTCTTCAATGAAGCTCACTGGCTTACCATCACCTTTAAGGCTCATCATGATGTTTAAGCCGGCCTTACGTACTTCCCATAAATTCTTTTGCAAGCCAGCATCAGGCATAGCAACTACTGAGCCTGGCAGACCTAGGTCACTCATCAGGCCCTGTAAAGACTTTAGTTTCTCAAGCAAGGGTGCGTGCGCTTCACCAGAGAACTCCACCAATAGGATTGCTTCAGGAGTGGGGCCGCTAGCATCAATGAGAGCGGTCTCAATGGTTTTCTTAAAGCTAGGGTTGTGACGCGCTAAATCAATCATGGTGCGATCGACTAATTCAACTGCAGTGGGCCCAAGCTTGACGATATGCTGCGCGCTATCCATTGCTTTGAAGAAGCTTGCAAAGTTTACTACTCCAAGCACTTTGTGTTGTGGCAAGGGCGCCAATTTCAATTCAAGTGATTTGAAATACGCCAAAGTGCCTTCGCTACCCACCAACAGGTGTGCCAAATTCACACTGCCATCTTGTGTATAGGGGCGCTCGCTTTGTGGATGAAAGACATCCAAGTTGTATCCGGCAACACGGCGCAATACTTTGGGGAAGTGCGCTTCGATTTCAGGTTGGAGTTTATTAGCCAAACCTTTTACAAAGTCACCGAGTTGTTTTGCTACGCCAGAGCTATTGGCGTAATTTCCAAAGCTTGCTACTTGCCCATTGGCTAACCAAGCATCAATACCCAAAACGTTATGCACCATGTTTCCATAGGCAATAGAGCGACTGCCGCAAGAGTTGTTACCAGCCATGCCGCCTATTGTTGCTTGTGCAGCGGTAGAGACGTCTACTGGGTACCAGAGGCCATGGGGTTTGAGTGCAGCATTGAGGTGATCTAAAACAATGCCAGGCTCAACTACTGCAGTTGCCTTTTCTGGATCAGCATGCAAGAGTTTGCGAAAGTATTTCGTATTGTCGATTACTAATGCTGTGCCGGTAGTCTGTCCGCACTGACTGGTGCCGCCTCCACGAGGCAAAACTGGTACACCTAAATCAGCTGCAATCTGAATAGCTGTCGCAATATCTTCAGCAGTTTTGGGAACAAAGACGGCGACAGGCATAGCTTGGTAGATAGATGCATCAGTTGCATAACGTCCACGACTAGCCATATCGGTCATGACTTCGCCAGAGGTTTCTTGCCTTAGGCGCTTGGCTAACTCTGCCTTGTTAGCAACGAATTCTGGAAGTGGTAAATCGAGTGGCTTGTTCATGCTGCAACTTTCTGTTTGGATTCTGAGTCAACTAATTGGATTACTACATCACGTTTATTCATGACGTGCTGCATCATGACTTTGCGCATGCGTGCGCTATCGCGAGCTTTTAATGCGTCCAGCATCTCTTGATGTTCGCCCACTGCTTTCTCCCATTTCACGCCATCTTGATTGGAGCGAAAGCGCAGTGCCTCAATACGGGCATTGACTTGGGTAAAGAGCTGACTTAAGACGGGATTATTTGCCGCTTGATTAATGGCCTGGTGAATCTTGAGATTGAGTTGGTAGTAGCTCGAGAGATCTCTGCGAGCATACGAGGCCATCATTTCATATTGGAGTGCTTCAAGTTCAATGAGAGCTTGATCGCTAATGTTTTGTGCTGCTAGTTCGCCAGAGTAGCCCTCTAAGTTCGCAATCACATCAAAGGTGTGAAGGATGTCATCCCGCGTGAGTTGTACTGCAATCGCTCCGCGGTTGGCAATCAGCTCAACTAAGCCGTCGGCAGCCAAACGTCGAATTGCCTCGCGAATAGGGGTGCGTGACACATTGAGCTGTTCTGCTAACTCACGCTCATTCAATTTGCTCCCCGGCGTAATGGCGCCCTCTACCAATAAAGCTCGCAGCTTTTGGAAGGTGACCTCGTGTAAGTTTTGGGTATTTGGGGGTGCAGTGAGCATCATTTGAAATGCCTTAATTTTGTATACATATTTACTATAACCTATCAATAGCTTAAAATAACGCTATAAATTGCTTATTTTTTACTTATTTGAAAAATATTTTGCATACAAAATTGTAAATTACTAAAAAGTGACTTACACTGGCCAGCAAGATTAACAACAAAAACCAAGCGAGACTCAGCATGCTAAAACTAGATAACCACCTCTCAGGGCGTCATTTTTTACATATTCCTGGCCCAAGCCCAGTGCCATCCCGGATCCTGCGGGCAATTAGCTATCAAACGATTGATCACCGTGGACCCGAATTCGGTGAATTTGGTCTCAAGGTTCTAGAGGGTATTAAGAAGATTTTTAAGACTGAGCAACCAGTCATTATTTATTCCGCCTCAGGAACAGGTTCATGGGAAGGGGCTTTGGTTAATGTCCTCAATCCTGGTGACAAGGTACTGTTTTATGAAACCGGTCAGTTCGCTAATTTGTGGCGCGCTTTGGGTAAGCGTCTTGGTTTGGATGTTGAGGTGGTGACTAAGCCTGGTCAAGATACTTGGCGTTGGGGTGTTGACGCCTCTGTCATTGAAGAACGTTTACGTAAAGACACTGGTCATGAAATCAAGGCAGTTTGTGTAGTCCATAACGAAACCTCTACGGGTGTAACTTCCAATATTGCCGCAGTTCGTAAGGCAATTGATTCTCTCAAGCACCCAGCACTGCTGTTGGTGGATAGCGTTTCTGGCTTGGGCTCTGCAGACTACGAGCACGACAAATGGGGTGCGGACGTTACCGTGTCTGGCTCACAAAAAGGTTTAATGCTGCCTCCTGGCATTGGCTTTAATGCCTTGTCAGCACGCGCAATTGAAGTCAGTAAAACGAACAAGATGTCTAAGGCCTATTGGGCTTGGGATGAGATCTTGGAGTCCAATAAATCAGGCTACTGGCCAACTACGCCTAGTACCAATTTGATGTATGGCTTGCATGAGGCTTTGGACATGATGATGGCTGAAGGCTTAGACAATATCTTTGCTCGCCACCAGCGTCTTGCTGCTGCTTGCCGTGAAGCGGTGAATGCTTGGGGCTTAGAAGTCCAGTGTCAGGATAAAGATTGCTACTCGCCAGTACTCACTTGTATTGCTACACCAGAAGGTATGGATGCGGATGTTCTGCGTAAGCATGCTCTGGAGAAATTCAATTTATCCCTGGGTACGGGCCTTGGAAAAATCAAAGGCAAGGCCTTCCGTATTGGTCATTTGGGTGATTGCAATGAGCTCAGCTTGATGGCTGCGCTCAGTGGAGTAGAGATGAGTTTGGGCGCGATGGGCTATAAGCCCAAGGCAAGCGGTGTTGTTGCTGCCCAAGAATTTCTAAAATAATCAGTAAGTTGGGTGTGAATGGGGTGTCGGCTGGTGAATCTATCGGCTAACATCCCTTATAATTCAAGTACTTATATAGATAGTACTTTCATCAAATAAAACATATTCGAGACAGAAAGATTTCACATGTTGGCAACTAAACCGTATTTAACCCAGGCTGATGTTCAAAAGATTTTGACTGCGGCTGATCAGCATGCAGCTAAAAATAACTGGGCAGTGACTATCGCTGTTTGTGATGATGGCGGACATGTATTGGGATTAACTCGTCGTGATGGTTGTGCTCCTGTTTCTGCCTATATCGCTCAAGAAAAAGCACGCACTGCTGCAATGGGTAAACGTGAGAGCCGTGTCTACGAAGAAATTATTAATAACGGACGTATTTCCTTTTTATCTGCCCCACATATTTCGGGCATGTTGGAAGGTGGCGTCAATATCGAGGTAAATGGGTTTACCATCGGCGCAGTCGGCGTTTCCGGCGTTAAATCGACTGAGGATGCCGAAACCGCGAAGGCCGGCATTGCAGCCATTCTGTAAGTTACCTTGACAAATACTGTTCCTGAAATAAATTCCCCTACCGGTGCTACTGAGAGTAGCGCCACCCCAGCAACAATTACCTTTGCTGACTTTGGCTTAGATCCAAAGATTCAAAAAGCGGTATCTGAGCAGGGTTACAACACCCCAACTCCGATTCAAGCGCAATCTATTCCGCACGTTTTGGCGGGAAGCGATTTGATGGGCGCAGCCCAAACCGGTACTGGTAAGACGGCTGCTTTTGTGTTGCCGATCATCCAAAAGATTCTGCGTCACGCAAGCAGCAGCGCTTCGCCGGCTCGTCACCCAATTCGTGCGCTGGTGCTAACGCCGACACGTGAGTTAGCTGTGCAGGTTGCCGAGAATGCAGCAAGCTATTCCAAGCACACTGATTTGCGTGCTGCCGTGGTGTACGGTGGCGTGGATATGAAAGAGCAAGTTGCCACATTGCGTGGTGGCGTAGAGATTTTGATTGCCACCCCGGGACGCTTGCTAGATCACATTGGCTCTAAAGTTGCCAATCTCTCCCAAGTAGAAATTTTGGTATTAGATGAAGCCGATCGCATGTTGGATATGGGCTTCTTGCCAGACTTACAACGCATTATTGATTTGATTCCAGCGCAGCGCCAAACGCTTTTGTTTTCGGCAACGTTCTCACCTGAGATTAAGAAGTTAGCGCAAAGTTATTTGCGTACACCTGTCACTGTTGAGGTGGCTCGTCAGAATGCTGCAGCAGATACCGTCAAGCAAGTAGTGCATATGGTGTCCAGTGCTGACAAGCAACGCGCGATTGTGAAAGTCCTTGAGGCGCGCACTCGTCAAGGTTTATCTCGTCAGTGCATCATCTTTACTAACAGTCGTTTAGGTTGCGCTCGATTAGCCCGTTCTTTGGAGCGCGATGGTATTAAAGCGGGTGCTATTCATGGTGATAAGAGTCAGGGTGAACGTACCCTCACTTTAGATGCATTTAAATCTGGCGCAATCGAGGCTTTGGTTGCAACAGATGTGGCTGCACGTGGTTTGGATATTCCTTCAATGCCTTGCGTTATTAATCATGAGTTGCCATTTAATGCGGAAGACTTTATTCACCGCATTGGTCGTACGGGTCGCGCAGGCAGTAAGGGCGATGCGATTGCATTGGTCGATGCTAGCGAAAAACGCTTACTCGACGATATTGAAAAGTTGATGAAACGCAAGTTGGACGTCCAGCCGCTACCCGAAGGTAATCCTAGCTACACTCCTAGCAGAAGCTCATCTAGATCAGAGGCACCGGCCAAAATGTCGGACCCATTTTTCTATAAGCCTTATGAGCCTAGCGCTGCTACTAAGTCATCATCAGAGGCTAGCAATCCTGAAGAGAAAAAAGTGGGTATTACGCCTGCAAGACCGGCTGTTGGTGCTTTGCTCGGTGGCTTTAAGAAGAAGTAATTTTTCTATTCCAAGCCTGGGTGGCAGCTAAAAGCCACTCAGCAATCGAAGTATCTTTTCCACTCGGAAGATCCCTCAATCCTAAGTGCTCTCCAGCTTTACGTAATTCTCGTAAAGCCTGTTGAGCATTCTCAGTATGAATAGCACTCGCCAAAGTTTGCTTGCTGAGTTTTTCACCATGCTCATCGAGCACCAGTGGCAGATGCAAGTAGCTTGGTGTTGGGTATCCCAAAATACTTTGCAGATGTATTTGTCGTGCTGTGTTGTTAAGTAAATCTGCACCACGCACAATATGAGTGATGCCTTGCTCTGCATCGTTTACCACTACGGCAAGTTGATAGGTGAATATGCCATCCCGACGACGCAATACAAAATCCCCTACCTCTCGATTGAGATCTTGAATTTGCTTGCCTAGGGCTAGATCTTCAAAATGAATATTGAGATCTGGGGGAAGGGCAAGTCTCCAGGCCACTTCAGTGGCGAAGATGCCTTCATCTTCATTTTGGGGTATTTGTTCGGGGCGGCAACTACCTGGGTAGACCATTTCTTGATTGCGAGGCGTGACTTCGCCACGAGCCTCTAGAGCGCTTGCAATGCTTTGCCTAGAGCAGGTGCAGGGATAGACGGTTTGGAGCTCATTTAAGCGCTTTAGAGCCTTTTTATAGCGATCTTGGTGCTTTGATTGCCATGTTGGCTCCTCGTCCCAGCTAAGGCCGCAGGCAAGCAATTGGCGTAGGATTTCTTGATCTGCCCCCGGAATGCAGCGGGGGGTATCTAAATCCTCAATTCTGATGAGCCATTTCCCTTGATTTTGTCGGGCATCTAACCAGCTCCCCAGGGCAGCAACCAAGGATCCCGCATGAAGCGGGCCGGTAGGCGAGGGGGCAAAGCGCCCGCGATAGCCGTCGGCTGGGGATGAGGGGTTTTTGAGGTTCAGCACAGCTAAAATGATCTCATGGCTTCACCCCGTTTTGTTCATCTGCGCGTCCATTCCGAGTTTTCAATTACGGATGGCGTCGTTCGTATTGATGATGCGGTAGCTGCAGCCGAAAAAGACGGTATGGGGGCCTTAGCCCTCACTGATTTGAGTAATTTATTTGGCTTAGTCCGTTTTTATAGTGCTGCACGCTCAAGCGGAGTTAAGCCGATTGCAGGTGCAGACGTTTGGATCAGCAACCCCCAGGACCCAGATCAACCGCATCGTTTATTACTTTTAGTTCAAAACCACTCTGGCTATCTCAATTTATGTCAGTTATTGAGTAAGGCCTCCCTAGAGAATCAATCTCGTGGTCGAGCAGAGGTAGATCCCAAGTGGTTTAGTGAACCCGCTTCTAAAGCGGAAGATAAAGCTGCAAAAAGAACGCTTGCCTATGGATTGATTGCACTGTCGAGCGGACGCTGGGGTGATGTTGGTGCTGCGCTCTTAGCTGGCCAAGAAGACCAAGCTAAAGATGCCGCTAAGCATTGGGCAAAATTATTTCCGAATGCTTTTTACATTGAAGTGCAACGTGGGGGCCATCCTCAGGATGAAAAGCAACTTCAGCTTGCCTGCCATCTTGCTAGCGAATTGGATCTACCCATCGTAGCAACGCACCCAGTGCAGTTTATGCAAAGAAGTGATTTCACGGCTCATGAGGCTCGCGTGTGTATTGCAGAGGGTGAGCTCTTAGGCAATCCTCGTCGCACTAAGAAGTTTAATGAAGAGCAATATTTCTTATCTCAGGAAGAGATGGAAAAGCGCTTTGCGGATTTACCGATTGCTCTTGCCAATTCAGTAGAGATTGCCAAGCGATGCAATCTTTCCTTAACGTTGGGTCAGCCACGCTTACCGGACTTCCCAACACCCCCTGGTATTACGCTCGACGATTATTTATTGCAGCAATCGGAGATTGGTTTGAAGCGCCATATGGAGCGCAATTTCCCAGATCCAGAAGAGCGTGCAAAGGAAGAGGCTCGTTATCACGAGCGCCTAGTCTTCGAGGTGAAGACCATTTCTCAAATGGGTTTCCCGGGCTACTTTCTGATTGTTGCTGACTTTATTAACTGGGCGAAAAACAATGGCGTGCCAGTCGGCCCGGGTCGCGGATCTGGTGCTGGCTCTTTAGTTGCTTATTCACTCGGTATTACTGACCTTGATCCACTGCGTTATAACCTCCTCTTTGAGCGCTTCTTAAATCCTGAGCGGGTATCGATGCCCGACTTCGATATTGACTTCTGTCAGCATGGGCGCGATCGCGTGATTCAGTACGTCAAAGATAAGTACGGAAAAGATGCGGTTAGTCAAATTGCCACCTTTGGAACGATGGCTGCCAGAGCGGCAATTCGTGACGTGGGTCGCGTGCTGGAGCAAGGTTATAACTTTGTTGACGGAATTGCCAAGCTGATCCCGAATAAGCCAGGTCAGTACATGACTATCGAAATGGCTAAGAAGGAAGAGAAGCAATTAGGCGAGCGCGAAAAAAATGAAGATGAGGTGCGCCAGCTTTTATCTCTTGCACAGCAGCTTGAAGGCATGACCCGTAACGTCGGTATGCATGCGGGTGGCGTATTGATTGCCCCTGGTCGTTTGACCGATTTTTGCCCGCTTTATACACAAGAGGCAAAAGATTCTAAAGATCAAGAGAGTGGCTCCGTCATTAGTCAGTTTGACAAAGATGACGTAGAAGCTATCGGCCTAGTGAAGTTCGACTTCTTGGGTTTAACGACGTTGACTATTTTGGCCGCTGCTGAGAAGTGGATCAAAACATTACATGCTGATCGCAAAGATTGGAATATTGGTGAAATTCCACTCGATGATGAAAAGGCGTTTGAAGTTTTAAAGAATGCTAATACGGTTGCCGTCTTCCAGTTGGAAAGTCGCGGCATGCAAGGCATGCTTCGTGAAGCCAAGCCTGACCGCTTCGAAGACATTATTGCGCTCGTGGCACTCTACCGACCCGGCCCAATGGATTTGATTCCGGACTTTATTGAGCGTAAGCATGGTCGTCAAAAAGTAGAGTATCCAGATCCGCGTATTGAGCCCGTTCTGCAAGAAACCTACGGCATCATGGTCTATCAAGAGCAGGTGATGCAGATGGCCCAGATGATTGGTGGCTACTCACTTGGTGGCGCAGATATGTTGCGTCGTGCGATGGGTAAGAAGAAGCCCGAAGAGATGGCGCAGCATCGCAAGATTTTTAGTGATGGTGCAAAAGCTGGCGGTATTACTGAGGGTAAGGCCAACGAGATTTATGACTTGATGGAGCGTTTTGCGGGCTATGGATTTAATAAATCCCATGCTGCAGCCTACGCGCTCTTAGCCTATCAAACTGCCTGGCTTAAGGCTTACTACCCTGCTGAATTTATGGCGGCCAACTTATCGCTCGCAATGGATGACACCGATAAGGTGAAGATTCTGTATGACGATTGCTTGGCAAATAATATTCGTGTGTTCTCACCAGACATTAATACCGGCGTTTATGTCTTCACACCATTGCGTGCCCCAGACGCCGCTCCCGATTCCCCAATTAGTCATATTCGCTATGGATTAGGTGCCGTCAGGGGTACGGGCGAAGCGGCTATTGAGGTGATTGTGAAGGCGCGTGAAGCTGGCGGTCCTTTCAAAGATTTATTTGATTTCTGCGCACGCGTTGATCGTAGGCAGGTCAATCGTCGTGCGATTGAGGCTTTGATGCGTGCAGGTGCCTTTGATAGTTTGTATAAGGACTCTATTCCTGCTGGCGGTAATCCTTACGATATTCGATCTACCTTATTGGCTTCTCTTGCGCGTGCAATTGAGGCGGCGGAACAAGCTGAAGCTTCAATCAATCAAGTCAGTTTGTTTGAGGTAGCAGGGGAAGAGGATCGCCATCTGCCTGAGTTGGTACGCGAACCAGTCTGGTCGGAAAAGAAACGCCTTCAAGATGAGAAGAGCGCCTTAGGACTTTGCCTAACCGGCCACATGTTTGACGCCTATCGCGACGAGACGGCGCATTTTATTCGTCAACCATTGGCAAAAGTGACCGAGGGTAAAGATCAGTTGATTGCCGGCATTATTACTTCTGCCCGCATGCTCACCGGTCAGCGTGGCCGCATGATGATTGCAACCATCGATGATGGCACCGCTGCAATAGAGGTGACCCTCTATAGCGAAGTGTATGAACCGAATCGTTCTTGGCTTAAAGAAGATGAGTTGCTAGTTGCGAAGGTGAACGTTACTCCCGACAAGTTTTCCGGGGGGATGCGGATCGTATCAGAGGCGGTGATGGATATTACGGGTGCTCGCATGCGTTTTGCTCGTAATATTCACCTATCGATTGATTCAGCGATTGACCTTAAATCCTTGCGTAGCCAAATTGGGCCTTACTTGATGAGTAATCGAGTGCGAGATCCGAAGTTGGGACCCGCGGTAGCCGCTATGCCAAGCGGAAGTGAAGGGCTGAAGGGTTTAATGCTTACGGCTGCGGTCACTACTAGTGGCGGGGCCTGTCTAATGCAATTCCCGGAAGAGCTACGTATCTATCCTGATGATGCTTGCTTGCATAGCCTGAATCAGATATTGGCAGCCAAGCAATCCAATACTGTTCAGGTTCAGTATCACTAAATCTGTAGTTCGAAAACCACCTAGAGTGATTTATTGATTTGTAGCATCTTTAAGCGCTGCAATCACTTGATTGGGTTCTAATAGATCCAAGCACTCGCTATTACTGCTCGCCCGATCTTCACAGCCTGCTTTGCGACAGGGGACGCATTCACCGGGGCCTTGCAGGATCGTGACATTACCAACTGTCTGCGAGCGAGCTCTTAATTGATAGGGTTGTTCGCCAATAAAACCATTAGGCCATGGCCCAAAGTTAGTCGGTGGCGTTGGACCAAATAAGGCAATGGTCGGTGTATTGCATGCTGCCGCTAGGTGTGTGATGGATGTATCTACCCCGACATAGGCAATTGCACCACGAATTAGTGTTCCCGCTTGCGGGATAGTAAGTAGGCCTGCTGTATCAACAACATGACTGCGGGTTTCTTCATCGAGCAATGACAGAATATCTTTGTTTAGCTGTAGATCTTGCTTGGCGGGTGATGCGCTCAATACAACTTGCCAACCTTGTTTTGCAATCCATGTCAGCAATGTTTGCCAATAGGCAAGCGGCCAACGCTTGTAGGCGGTCAAGGGCCCTGGATGTACTACAACGTAAGGTGCGTGGAGTTGACCGGCAATGCTTGGGGTAATTGGATCGCCAGCAGGTGGAGTAACTGAAATAGGTTTGCTAAATAAATCCCGTGGCTTCTTGTAAAAGATCTCGAGCAGGCGAAGCTTTTCAGTAATGACATGCTGTGCAAAATAATCTACAGCAACTGTATGTAAGCAGATAGCTTTTTTCCAGGCATTTTGCTTATCACCCTTGTTTTTCTTGGTCTTGTCTTGTTCAGTCAGACCTTGAGGATGACCGCCTAGTACACCAACGCGGTGATGAGCGGCCACTAAGCCATAGAAATAGGCGCGATCACTGGGTTGGGTAACTACTGCTAAATCGTAACGTTGAAAAAGCTTAAAAAATAAGGAGAGATATTCTTTGAGTTTGGGGCGGTCTGAAGTTTCGATTGTCTGGACAATATCGGGATTGCCTTTGAGCATCTCGAGCTTGCCACGGTAACCTAAAAAGTGAAACTCGGCATCAGGCCATAGTTCGCGCGCTTGAGAGATGAGCGGTGTAGTGACAAGGACATCCCCAATTTGGCGAGTCGCAATAAACAAAACTTTTTTAGGTTTTAGTGCTGAGAATGCAGTCATGGGGCTAATTTAACTGAATCCTACTGAGCTTTAGCGAGAATTTTTTCACGGACGCGGCGTGCATTTTCTGCAGCGTTGGATTGGTCATTGATGCGGTGGTAGAGATGAAGCACTTCAGTCGACCAGGATCCGGATTTACGAATCAAACCCCTGTTCTGCAGCCTGAAAACAAAATCTGCATCCTCGTGCCCCCAGCCTGTCATGGTTTCATCAAAGCCGCCAATGGCTTGAGCATCCACTTTCCAGCAGGCCATATTGCAACCCTTAATACGACGCCATACAAATTTCTTGTAGTTACGCCAGGCACCATCTCCTAGCTTCATCTTAAGGGGCCAATACTTATTGATGCCACCAGAGAGTCGATAACTCAATAGCTTGTTGATAAATTTTTTGAAATTCCAGTGCGACCATGAAAGCAATTCTTTGCTGAGTTCGTCGTTAAGCAAGACACGACTACCCGTAACTAAGTGGTTTGCCTGAGATAGCGTTCGATGTTGGGCGATAAAGTCTGGCTGTACAAGGCAGTCGCCATCTAAAAATACGAGATAGTCGCCGCGCGCTGTCTCGATTGCTTGATTAAGAATACGGGTCTTGCGAAAACCTTGATCCTCTTGCCAAAGATGGGTAATTTTTACTGGAAAATTTTTCTGGATTGCTTCTATCAAGCTCTTAGTTTCTACTGTGGAGCCGTCATCAGCAATGATGATTTCAAAATCTAAATCAGTTTGAGTGCCAAGTGACTCAAGACAGAGTTTGAGAGCTTGTGGCCAGTTATAAGTTGCTAAAAGTACGGAGATCATTTGCTGTGATGGGGATTATTCGCAGCTTCTTGATGCAATTGCCATAACTTCATGTAGCGATAGTAGGTTCCTTGCCCGTTAGAGATTGCCAAAGCAAATCCTTGGGGGCCGTCTAAAAAGCCAAGGCGTATAAAGTAGGTGCGAGTAAAAGCCCAGATACCGTGAAGAACAGCCTTTAAAGGACTACTTGTCTTGCCTTTGGCGAACGCTTGCTCAGCCGAAGCTGTTGAATAGCGATCAATTTTTTGTAGAACTTGTGAGAAGTTCATAAAACTATAGTGCAGCATGGGGTTCTCTAGTTTTGCCACTTGCCCATTAGGGATCAGTCGCTCATGAACCAGGTCATCTGAGAAACGAGCTGTGCCACGTTTAAATAATCTGTCCACATAATCCGGATTCCAGCCAGAGTGGCGGATAAAGCGACCGCAATACCAGGATAGTCGTGGAATGGCAAAGCAGTCGACATGTGCCGAGTGATGAATAGCGGTCAGAATTTCACTTCTGAGGGCTGGAGTCAGTCGCTCATCAGCATCCAGAGAGAGAACCCATTCGCATGTTGCCAAGTCCAGGGCGCGGTTCTTTTGGGGTCCAAACCCAGGCCAATCCGCTGGTTGACTAATAACTGCGCCATGGTTTTTAGCGATTTCTAGGGTGCTATCGCTGCTATTGGTATCCACCACCACGATTTGCTGGGCAATCCCCTCTAGGGAGGTCAAACAATCGGCCAAATTGGCCTCTTCATTGCGAGTGATGAGTATGACGGATAAGGTGGGCATAATTCATTATATGAATGCTCAAGACCGTACCGCCCTAAATCGCTTAATTCAGTACCTGAAGCCCCATATCCGCTTGATTATTGGGTCTCTATTAGCCATGGCGCTGGTTGCTGGGGCTGAAACTTCCATTCCAGCCTTAATGAAGCCTTTGTTAGACCGCGGCTTCACTGGTCAGATGGATAACAAGCTCTGGTTGGTGCCGGTTTTCTTGGTTGGATTGGCTTTTGTCCGGGGTATGGCGCAATTTTTGTCCAGCTATCTTCTGAATCGTGTGATCAATGCCGTCTTGCTGAAGATGCGCATGCAGATGTTTAAGGCTTTATTGCATTCAAGCACCACTTTCTTCCAAAAGAACTCTGCATCCAGCTTAATTAATGCGGTAGTTTTCGAAGTGAATAATGCCCTTTCAATCATGGGTGGCATGTTAATCAGTTTGGTAAGAGATTCTCTTACTGTGATCGGATTGATTGGTTATCTGATTTACCTAAACTGGCAATTGACTTTAGTGGTGCTAATGATTTTCCCGATCATTGCACTCATCATTGGCAGAATTAATAAACGCTTACGCTCGCTTAACCGTGAGCAGCAGACAATGACAAGCGAGCTCGCTTACATCGTTGAAGAATCTGCAGCTGGATATAAGATCGTTAAGGTGCACGGTGCTGAAGAGTACGAGATGGGTCGCTTTATGGAGAAGGCCGATCGTCTGCGTCAATTTGCTTTGAAGTCGGCGGTGGCTGGAGGTTTGAATCAGCCAATCACTCAACTGATTGCTTCCATGGCACTCTCGATTGTTTTGGTTATTGCCTTGATGCAGTCTGCCTCTGAGGGCACTACGGTTGGCGGTTTCGCCGCTTTTATTACTGCCATGATGTTGGTGATTTCGCCGATTAAACATTTAGCCGATATTAATCAGCCCTTACAACGTGGCTTAACTGCGGCGGAAATGATTTTTTCGCTCATGGATCAACCTTTTGAAGAGGACGAGTCTCGAAAAGAAAATATGAAGTCCTTGGATAAGGCTAAGGGTGGAATTCGTTTTGAGAATGTTGGCTTCTCTTATCAGCAAGAAGCAGGGCGTAAAGATGCTCTCACTGGTGTGAATTTGAACATCAAGCCTGGCGAAGTCGTTGCCTTTGTGGGGCCATCTGGTGGTGGCAAATCTACCTTAGTGAATTTATTGCCCCGATTCTTTAAACCAACAAGCGGACAAATTTTCTTGGACGATATTCCACTTGAGGACATTATTCTTGCGGATGTGCGCAAGCAAATTGCTTTTGTGAGTCAGGATGTTATTTTATTTAATGACAGCATTGCAGCAAACGTAGCCTATGGTGCTGTTTGTCCAGAAGGCATTGACCGTGGGCGAGTGATGGAGGCGCTTGAGGCAGCAAATTTATCTGCGCTGATGAAAGAAATGCCTGAAGGAATTGATACTCAAATTGGGGATAACGGCAATCGCCTATCCGGTGGTCAGCGCCAGCGTTTAGCAATCGCGAGAGCCATTTATAAAGATGCGCCTATCCTCATCTTGGATGAAGCAACTTCAGCGTTGGACTCTGAATCCGAGCGTCAAGTGCAAGATGCCCTAGAGCGATTGATGGCCGGTAGAACTACCTTGGTGATTGCACATCGCCTATCAACTATTGAGCATGCCGATCGGATTGTGGTGCTTGAGCATGGTCACGTGATTGAGAATGGCTCACACGAAGAGTTGATTGCTAAGGATGGCATGTATGCCAACTTGCATCGCATCCAGTTTTCGAATGCTTAGTCAGTAATTAACTGAGAACGATGTCGTACTGCTCTTGGCGGAAGCTACCTTCGGCCTGAAGCTTGATTGGCTTGCTAATAAAGTCGCCTAACTGCGCCAAGAATTGATTTTCTTCTTCAAGGAAGAGATCAATTACATCAGGCGCAGCAACAATTCTAAATTCCCGGGGATTAAATTGGCGATGCTCGCGCACAATCTCGCGCAAAATCTCGTAACAAATGGTTTGCGCTGTTTTGACTTCACCCTTGCCTTGGCAGGTAGCACAAGACTCACAAGTAATATGAGCGAGGGACTCTCGAGTACGTTTGCGTGTCATTTCTACTAAGCCTAGCGAGGAAAAGTCGCTGACTGAAGTGCGAGCATGATCACGCTCTAAATTGCGATTGAGTTCATGCAACACCGACTCTTGATGCTCCTTGCTCAACATATCAATAAAGTCAATGATGATGATGCCGCCAAGATTGCGTAAGCGCAGCTGACGAGCAATAGCCTGAGCGGCCTCAAGATTAGTTTTAAATACGGTGTCATCAAGATTGCGTGCACCGACATAACTGCCGGTATTGACATCAATCGTAGTCATGGACTCTGTTTGATCGATCATCAGGTAGCCACCCGATTTGAGATCAACTCTTCTCCCAAGCGCCTTATTGATTTCAGCATCTACATCAAACAAATCAAATAGGGCACGCTCACCACGATGCAGGGTGAGCTTATCCAAGAGGTTTGGCATATATAGCGTCGCAAACCCCTTGAGCTTTTCAAAGTTCTCCGCAGAGTCAACCCGAATTTTTATAGTTTCTTCACCAGCAACATCGCGCAATACACGTTCAGCTAAGCTGAGGTCCTGATAAAGCAGGCTGGGGGCAGCCTTATGATTCACAGCTTCTCGGATCCTCTCCCAGGTGGTGCGTAGGTAATGCATGTCGTGCTCAAGCTCGGTGTCGCTAGCGTCTTGTGCACTGGTGCGCACAATGATTCCGCCTTTTTCATCTACGGGCATTAGTCCTGCAAGGCGCGCCTTGATAGCCTCCCGTTCCTCGGGCTGATCAATTCGTTGGGATACGCCAATATATTTTTCTGTAGCCGCATCAGTTCCAGCTGGGGGTAGATAAACCAAATTACGGCCAGCAATACTCAATTGAGTCGTGAGGCGTGCACCTTTAGTGCCCAATGGATCTTTGAGAACTTGAACTAAAACATTTTGCCCCTCGAAAAGCAGTTTTTCGATTTGTGCTTGAGGATTGTTTTGCGTGATATCAGCGACGTGCATAAATGCAGTGCGCTCTAAACCAATTTCAATAAAAGCGGATTGCATGCCAGGCAGTACGCGTACAACTTTGGCTAAATAGATATTGCCAACAATGCCGCGTTGCCGTGTGCGCTCAATTTGAAGCTCTTGCACGGCACCTTGCTGAATTAATGCCACCCGTGTTTCTTGGGGGGTAATGTTGATCAGAATTTCTTCATTCATATGCGGGCAACTTTAGCGAAATCCAATAATTGGTTAACTTCAAAAATAGGTAGTCCCATAATACCGCTATAGCTGCCTTTAATTGAGGGAATAAAAGCCCCTCCCAAACCTTGAATGCCATACGCCCCAGCCTTACCAAAGGGCTCACCACTCTGAATGTAGCCGTCAATTTGCGCTTGAGTTAAATGGGCAAACTCCACTTCGGAGACTTGTACTAAACAAAGTGGGTTTGTTTTAGGATCAATTGTGAGCACAACTGCAGTAAGTACTTCATGAACTTGGCCGCTGAGCATTTTTAGAATGCGTTCAGCATCGGCAGCATCATGCGGTTTTCCCAGAATCTCGCCGGCAGGATTGCCACTTGATTTCAACCCGTCGATGCAACACACTACAAACTGCGTAAGCGCAAGGAGTG
>NZ_MHZG01000005.1 GCF_001830325.1 Polynucleobacter sp. GWA2_45_21
AAATGAACGCCCTAGAAAAACACTAAACTATCAAACACCGGCAGAACGTTTTGCTCAATCTGTTGCATCGACGGGTTGAAATCAAGGCCAATAGCAGACAGAAGAGTAAAAGATTGAAACCCTTATACCTGTTCTCGAGTCTTGCCTGAGCCGCCAAATAACGTTAAAAAATTCCTCGGATGGCTTTTTACTGGGTTGGCAATAGATTGTGTCGTTAATTTCATTAAGCGATTCATGTTCTTACAAAGAGTATTGATCGGCGTTTAAATAATCCCATCTTTCTCCAGGGTATTTATTTCTTGATCAGATAGTCCTAGAGTTTTGTAAAAGGTTGAATTATCTTCCCCGGTCTTAGGCCCGGATTTGATGGTCGCCATTTTAATATCTGACACACGAGGCACCACACATGGTGCAGGAATGCTTCCAAGATCCGTATCTACCAGTCGGATAATTCCATTTCTAGCTTTCACCTGAGGATCATCTAGAACATCTTTGATGCCATAAACTTTGGTATAGGGGATGCCAACTTCATTCAATAATTTTTCAATTTCGAGATACCTATTGTGCGCAAACCAATTTGCTATTCCAGTATCTAGCTCTACTACATTGATACATCGATTGGGGTTTGATGAAAATCTAGGGTCATCAACCCATTCACTTTTACCAATGGCCGTACATAAGCGTTTAAATATCGCATCTGAGGAGGCTACTAACGTAACCCAGAGCCCATCTTTGGTTTGATACATGTTTGAGGGTGCTGTATAGCTGGCACGGTTTCCTTCATGTGTTCTATTAACTCCCAGAACCTCGTACTCTACAGCCAGCGGATCTAATAATCGAAATACGGCTTCAGTTGCAGAGAGATCAATTTCAAAACCAGACTGCGATGGATCTCTTCTGATGGAAGCAATTGCGGCAGAAATACTCAGTGCACCAAATAAACCGGCTACTAAGTCTCCTATAGGCAAATTGGGGTGTTGTGGCCCACTAGCGGGAGTTCCGATTAAATTGGTTAAGCCGCTCATAGCTTCAAAAATGCGAGCAAATCCAGGTCTTGCTGCATAGGGGCCAGTTTGTCCGAATCCCGTTAGTCGTAAAACTAATAATTTGGGGTTGGCTTCGAGTAGCGTTTTTAGATCTAAGCCCCATCGATCCATAGTTCCGGTGCGAAAGTTTTCTACCAATACATCAGTATTTTTGAGTATCTTTAGAAACAGTTCTTTACCCTTAGCTGTTCGCACATCAAGCGTAATACCTGTTTTTCCGCGATTTACCGCTTTCCAATAAAGCGCATACTCAGGGGTTGTCGGGGCCAGACCCCTCAAAGCATCTGATCCGTCTGGCAATTCTATTTTCGTGACTGTAGCGCCTAGATCAGCGCATAAAGTGGCAGCAAAGGGTGCCGCAATGACTGTGGATAAATCCAAAATCCGAACATCTTGAAGCAATGGTGGGCGAGAGGTCATTTGTCTAATTTGTGAGCTAAAACCCTATTGAATCAAATTTGATATTGTTTGGGTTAATGTTTCGCAGAGCGAAACAGTGGCTGGAATAGATTGTGTATTCAATTAGAAAGTAAGAGGATTTGATTATGTTGAAATTTGTCTCTAATCATGATTGATCGCCAATTTGCTATTAACCTTAGTAGGGGGTTAGATGTGTTGCGTGCATTTACCCCAACCGATCAATTGCTGGGTAATCGTGAGCTATGTGAAAAGACTTCCCTGCCTAAAGCAACGGTTTCTCGCTTGACTTATACCCTTGAAAAGTTGGGTTATTTGGCCAGGGTGGAGCGCTTACAAAAATACAGACTTGCCCCCGGTGTCCTCATGTTGGGATATCCAATGTTAGCGGGAATGGATATTCGACATCTTGCAAGGCCGCATATGGAAAAATTGGCCACCAAAACAAGGTGGACCGTAAATTTGGGGATGTTGGGACGACTTGAAGTCATTTATGTTGATGCACTGCGTCTAGATCGTGGAAATTTTTTAAAGCCTGATATTGGAAGTAGTAGGCCATTGCTCACCACTTCGATTGGTCGTGCCTTAATTTTTGCATCAGGTGATCTAGAGCAAAAATCTATCCTGAATCGATTAAAAGTCGCAAATCCAACCCAGCACCGCCGTGACATTCAGATATTTCATCGGGATCAAGAGTTTTATGAAAAAAATGGCTATTGCTTAAGTCGCGGAGATTGGGAGTCTGATGTTTATGCAGTGGCTGTGCCGCTAAGGGTAGGCAGCAATGATGATCCCCTTGTTGCATTAAATTGCACGATGAGTGGATCAAAGCCAACTCAATTAGAGATTAGTAAAAAGGTGCTGCCATTCTTACTGGAAGCAAAACGAAATATTGAGCGAGATGGCGGTACTGCCTATCTAAATAGAGGATGATCAAGTGATAACCAATGACGAGTTAAATCTGAAGCGACTGAGGGGTATCCGTGAATTTGTTAAGGATATAGCGATTCCAGCAGAGGCTGCTGTGGTGGAGGCCAATCAAATTCCTGAATCTATTGTTGAGTTGATGCGCACTAACGGCTACTTTGGCTGGAGTATCCCTCAGGAGTTTGGTGGTAGCGGGCTCACTACCGAAGAGTTGGCACTTGCCAATATGGAAATATCTCAGGCGGCAACTACATTTCGAGCAAGGGCTGGAACAAATACAGGTATTGGCTCTGAGGGGCTTGTACAAGATGGTACGCAAGCTCAAAAAGAAAAGTGGCTACCTAAGCTGGCATCGGGGGAGATAACGGGATGCCTTGCGTTGACAGAGCCAGAGGCAGGTTCAGATGCTACTGCATTAAAGTCAACGGCCCTGTTGGATGGGGATGGAGAGTTTCTTATTAATGGCACAAAGCGCTACATAACGAATGCCCCAATTGCAGATCTTTTTACTGTCTTTGCTAGAACAGACTTAAATGATCGGTCCTACAAGGGAATTAGTGCATTTTTAATTTCCAAAGATACTCCCGGGATTAGCACTGGCCCAGAGCACAAAAAAATGGGGCAAGCTGGCTCCCCAGTATCTGAAGTATTTTTAAAAGATGTACGTGCCACGGGTTCTGATGTTCTAGGCGGAGAGTTGGGCCTCGGATTTACGACTGCCATGAAGGCTCTTAATAAGCAACGAATCAATTTGGCTGCCTTGTGTATTGGCCCGGCAATACGCCTGCTTGATGAAGCACTTGCCCATGTTAAAAAGCGTGAGCAATTTGGAAAACCTATCGCTGAATTTCAACTGATCCAGGCTATGTTGGCGGAAAGTAAGGTTGAGATAGAGGCTGCGAAAAGTTTAGTTCTGGAGACTGCTAGGGCGAGAGATCGAGGCGAGGATATTGCCACTCAAGCATCTATTTGCAAATACTATGCCTCTGAAATGTGCGGAAGGGTGGCAGATCGCGTAGTACAAATTTTTGGGGGTGCTGGATATTGTGCGGATACAGGTGGCCCAATAGAAATGCTGTATAGAGATGTGCGTTTATTTAGGTTGTATGAGGGGACTAGCCAAATTCACTTACTGAATATTGCTAAGCGAATTTTAAAATAATCAATAAAAGAGGTTATATGAAAAAAATATTAATGTTTTTGATGTGCGCAATCGCTGTTGCATCTGGAGTTGCCAATGCGCAAGAGTGGCCCAATAGATCAATAAAATTTATTTCTCCATTTGCACCCGGTGGCTCTAACGATATAGCTACTAGAGTAATCGCAGAAAAATTATCACCAAAACTCCAACAGACAATTATTGTTGAAAATAAGCCAGGGGCAAATATTCGGATAGCATCAGAAATAATTGCTAGAGCTGAGCCGGATGGCTATAACTTTGTAATGGTTGCTGCACCTCATACAACCAATCCAGCGCTGTATGGACAGCTTCCTTACGACACCTTAAAAGACTTCACGCCAGTTGTGCAAGTAGTTAGGGCTCCTTTATTTTTGATGGTGCCAGCGAACTCACCAATTAAAACCGTTGCCGAGCTATTGGCTGCATCTGCAAAGCAGCCTACTGGTTTAAATATTTCAAGCCCTGGAAATGGAACAGCGCCTCATCTTGCTTTGGAGTTGTTTAACAACCTTGCTAAATCTAATTTAAACCACATTCCTTATAAAGGGGACGCCCCTGCAGTGACTGATTTGTTAGGGGAGAGGGTTGATGCTGGAATTCATCCAATAATCTCTCCATTGCCTCATGTGAAGAGTGGAAAGATACGTGTGTTAGCAGTATTTGGCTCCACACGCTCAAGCCTTTTGCCTGATGTACCGTCTTTGGGTGAGTTGGGTTATAAAAACACAGAGGTGTATACATGGTTTGGCCTAGTTGGCCCAGCTAAGCTACCGGTAAAAATAGTAGATCGCCTGAATAAGGATGTTAATGAAATTTTGTCCCAGCCTGAGGTAAGGCAGCGCTTTGCTGATATGGGTATGGAAACTGTTGGAGGAACTTCAGACCAGTTTGCAAAATTTATTCGTGACGATATTCAAAAATGGAAAACCTTAGTCGCACAAAGAAATATCAAGCCCGATTAAAAGCTTGATTTGGCTGTAGATTTGCAGGTTTAATTCTCTGATTATTGGGAAGAAAAATGTCTTATTTGGATGATCCTAGGGTATATTTTGCTGCTGAAAGAACTTTATTGGCGTGGCAGCGATCTGCCCTAGCATTCATTGCACTGGGCTTTGTAGTGGAAAGATTTGGTTTGTTTGTAAGATTCTTTAATTTAACAAACCAAATTAATCCAATGCATTCTGCTATTTCAGCCTTTGTTGGAATGTCATTGATCTTGCTTGGGACAATCCTCTCATTGTTATCTGCAATACAGCATAAAAGATTTATAAAAAGTCTATCTAACGCAGAAACTCCGCCTGGCTACTTTTTGTGTATGTCCCCATTAGTTGGTTATGTGATTTTCTTTGGTGGTCTTTTGATGATGCTTTGGCTTCTATCCGGGTTTTTAATTTAAATATATTAAGCTTAGATGCCAGTACTTTCTGGGGCAGTCAAGTACAAAAGACTTTTCCAAGAGCCCCTTATGGGTCGATTTCGGGCCTTCACTGTTCATCGGATCGGGTATCCGTCGCTCTATATCCTTGTTGGCTGCTTTCGGCCAATAACGGACTGTCAATAAAAGCTACCTGGCTCCAAATGACGCAATAGCGAAGTCAATTAATGTTTTCACCCTCACAGATGTTTTATGGCGTTCAGCATAGACAGCATAGATATCAGCATCTGGTGTTTCAAAGTTTTTCATTACCTGTATTAATCTGCCGGACTTAAGGTGTTGTGTGACATCCCATTCAGCCCTCAAAACAATGCCTCGGCCATCTAGTGCCCAGTTCACGGCAATGCCACCATCATTTGTTGTTAAGTTACCGCGCACTTTTGCGCTATCGGTAAATTCATTTTTTGACTTACCTTTACCGCTCGAGAAGCGCCACAGTCCATAACCCTCATCACCTTGGCGTATGCCAATACAGTTGTGTTTAATTAATTCACTGGGTGACTTTGGTTCGCCATATTGCTTAATGTAGGCGGGAGAGGCTACAAGTATTCTTTTGTTGGGGGCTATCAGCCTAGCAATTGATCTAGAGTCAGGTGGATGACCAAATCGAAAACAAACATCATAGGCATCATCGGTAATCGGGGGAGGGTTTACGGATAGCTGTAATTGAATATCTACTTGTGGAAATTGTTTTACATATTCAGCTATTAAAGGCGCGATATGACTGCGTCCAAATCCGAGTGTCGCATTGACTCTAAGTAAGCCTTGTGGAGCTTTTGTTGAGCCCCACAGCATATGCTCAAGATCATCAATTTCACCCAAAATTCTTCTGGCATGGTCTAGATAGATTTCGCCCTCATGGGTAAGACTCATTCTTCGTGTGGTTCTATTTACGAGCACCAATCCTAGGCGAGATTCCATTTGCGCTAAATGTTTACTTACTGCGGCAGTTGTCACCCCAAGCTCACGGGCGGCGGCCCCAAGACTCCCAGAGCTGATGAGCGTTGAAAAGAATCCTAAATCAGCGGGATTAATACTTTTAGCCATTTTCTATTGTTAAGTAAAAGTTAATTATGATTTAACTTTATACATGATTTTTTAATATCCATACAGCATATAGTGCCAATATTCCAATGAGCAATCGGCTCTGGAAACTACTCATGGAGGGGATGGGATGTTAATGAAGATATCAAAAACAAGTTTGGCTGGATTGCTATTATGTGGCGCTATTGGCGCATCAGCGCAATCCTATCCGTCTAAAACAATCACGATTGTGGTGCCATTTCCGCCGGGTGGAACTACAGATGTGCTGGCAAGAACAGTTGCGCAGAAGTTGGGGCCAGTTCTTGGTCAGTCGGTCATTGTTGAAAACAAGCCAGGCGCAGGAGCTACCTTAGGCGCTAATTTAGTTGCTAAATCCAATCCTGATGGCTATACCCTGTTTATGGGCGCCGTTCACCACACGATTGCGCCCAGTGTTTACAAAACATTGCCATATAGTTTTGAAAAAGATTTCACACCAATTACAACTGTGGCATTGGTTCCAAACATCATGGTGGTTAGCGCCAATTCGCCTTATAAGACTGTGAAGGATGTCATTGCTGCTGCTAAAGCTAAACCAGATGAGCTCTCTTATGGCTCAAACGGTAACGGCACAGCGCAACACATGATTGGTACCCAGTTTCAAATGATTACTGGCACCAAGTTGCTTCATGTGCCATACAAAGGAAGCGCTCCATTGACAACCGATTTGCTGGGCGGTCAAGTCACTATGTCGTTTGACACAATTACTCCAGTATTGCCATTTATTCGTGAGAATAAATTGCGTCCCTTAGCAGTCACAACCGCGAAGCGTTCGTCTACATTGCCAGGCGTCCCAACCTTAGCAGAGGCTGGTGTGCCTGGAATTAATATTGGCACTTGGTTTGGCTTATTAGCGCCCGCCGCTACGCCAAAAGATATCACTGCCAAACTTAACACTGAAATCGTTAAGATCATTAAGACGCCTGAGTTCCAAAAGCAAATGTTTGATATTGGTGCTGAGCCAGTGGGTAATTCACAAGCTGAAATGGGCAAGCAAATTAATGAAGAAACCTCTAA
This sequence comes from Polynucleobacter sp. GWA2_45_21, assembly GCF_001830325.1. Classification (GTDB taxonomy): domain Bacteria; phylum Pseudomonadota; class Gammaproteobacteria; order Burkholderiales; family Burkholderiaceae; genus Polynucleobacter. Next base: position 7,106 of record NZ_MHZG01000005.1, read on the forward strand.
GTTCTCTGAAGTTGTTAAAGCTGCAAATATAACTATTCAGTAACCATCTATTGATTTAATAAAGGAAATTACCCGTGGACAAGCAATCATCCGTTGCGGATAAGGAAGCAGCAGTCGCTGATTTAACAAATGTTTTATCAAAGTTCACCGCGTATATTGGCAAACGTTTGCCGACAGATGTCACGACTAAGCTGGGTGAGTTAAGAAGCAAGGAAGTGAACTTTTTGGCAAAAGAAGTTTTTGAGTCAATGCGCGAGAATCAAGAGTTAGCAGATAAGTTAGATCGTCCAAGTTGCCAAGATACCGGAGTCATTCAGTACTTCTTGTCTGCGGGGTCAAATTTCCCATTATTGGGAGAGTTAGAAGATATTTTAGTTAATGCTACGCAAGGTGCCACCAAAGAAGGGCCATTACGTCATAACGCAGTTGAAACTTTCGAAGAAAAAAATACTGGCACCAATACTGGGTCAAAGATTCCATGGCTTGATTGGGAAATCATCCCTGGAGCTGATCACTGTATCGTCGACGTTTATATGGCTGGTGGTGGCTGTACATTGCCTGGTGCCGCAAAGGTGCTAATGCCAGGACAAGGCTATGAAGGTGTTGCTGAGTTTGTATTTGATGTCATCACATCACGCGGTGTAAATGCCTGCCCACCGTTATTGGTTGGTGTTGGTGTTTCTACTTCAGCAGAGACTGCTGCCCGCTTATCCAAGAAGGCTATCTTGCGTCCAGTAACTTCAAATCACCCAAATGAAAATGCGGCAATGATGGAAGAGTTGCTTACTGAGGGCTTAAATGAATTAGGTTTAGGCCCGCAAGGCTTAACTGGCGCGAATAGTGTGATGGGTGTAAACATTGAATCATCTGCTCGCCACCCATCCACTATTGGAGTTGCTGTATCTACTGGTTGCTGGGCACATCGGCGTGGCAAGATCAAGATTAATGCCGATCTATCGTATGAAGTTATTTCCCATGAAGGATTTAAGCTGTGAGAAAAGTTCTACAAACACCTATCAAAGACGAAGATTTAGAAGCATTAAATATTGGTGATGTGGTTTATCTCACTGGGACCTTAGTGACCTGTCGCGACGTTGCTCACCGTCGTTTAATCGAGTTGGGGCGTGAGTTGCCAGTTGATCTTAAGGGCGGGGCGATTTTTCATGCTGGCCCGATCGTTCGTCAAAAGGAAGATGGCGAATACGAAATGGTTTCCATTGGACCAACAACATCCATGCGCATGGAAAAGTTTGAAAAGGAATTTATCAAACAAACAGGCGTTAAGTTAATTGTTGGTAAGGGTGGTATGGGTATTGAAACGCAAGAAGGTTGCGTGGAGAACAAGGCGGTTCATGCCATTTTCCCAGGTGGCTGTGCTGTATTGGCGGCAACTAAGGTTGAGAAAATTGAAGATGCTCAATGGAAAGACTTGGGTATGCCAGAAACACTGTGGGTTAACCGAGTAAAAGAATTTGGACCGCTAATTATCTCTATTGATACTAAGGGCAAAAACCTGATTGAAGAAAATAAGAAAGTCTTCAATGCCAAGAAGGGCCCAATTCTGAGCAAGATTAACGAGAAAATTCGTTTTATTAAGTAATAGCTTTTAATGAAATGACGTGAGCTTACTTTGTGGCCCACGTCATTACTTAAAAAGGTTTGATTGTTAGGAAAAATTCATGCGTTCTGAAAATATCCAAAGCAGTTTTATTAAATCCTTTAGAAGTAATTTCCCAGTCAGAACCTGGTGTGCCAACCAAATGTTATCTGATGATAGTTATTGGACTCTAGCCCTATGTAAAGAAGAAGCAGAGAAATACCAGACAAGAGATGAGTGGGAGAGAGGGAGCGCAGTTAGCTATCAAAAAGCAATTAATAGGGGCTGGTTAACTAAATGTACCACTCACATTGTCGGGTTTAAACGAAAGCCTGCTGTGCCGGTAACTTGGACACTGGAGCGGTGCGCAGAAATTGCCAGGCAATGCCAGAGGCGCTCCGAGTTCAAGGAAAGATTTCATTACCCTTATGAAAAAGCTAGATTAAATGGCTGGCTCGATATTTGCTGTGCACATATGAGCTAGCTTCGCCAAGGTCTGCTTTGGGTCTTGATTTCAACCCGTCGATGCAACAGATTGAGCAAAACGTTCTGCCGGTGTTTGATAGTTTAGTGTTTTTCTAGGGCGTTCATTTAATTGT
>NZ_MHZG01000006.1 GCF_001830325.1 Polynucleobacter sp. GWA2_45_21
CACATTGAGCAACGTTTTCATAAACTTTGCAGTCTTCGTAAGGACCAGGGCCGAAACCTTTTACTGAGGCCATGATCATCATTGGATTGAGCTCCTGAATACGCTCCCAAGAAAATCCCATACGGTCTAATGCACCTGGCGCGAAGTTCTCAACAAGAACGTCGCACTCCTTAATCAAACGCTCCAAAATTTCCTTACCCTTTGGAGTCTTCGTATTGACGGTGATTGAACGCTTGTTATGGTTCAACATGGTGAAATACAAACTATCTGCATCAGGGATATCGCGCAATTGACCACGAGTGGCATCACCCTCACCTGATTTTTCCACCTTGATTACGTCCGCACCGAACCAAGCGAGCAACTGAGTACAGGTTGGGCCAGATTGAACGTGTGTGAAGTCAAGAATTTTGACCCCTTCTAATGCTTTTGCCATGATTAAAGTCCTAATAAGATTGAAATTTTGAATTAATCCAATTTTACCAGCGACGGATTGCGGTGCAACATGAGATGCCTATTTTTTAGGCATACCCCCAACCCAAATGCGCCATATTAGGGAATTTCACTATGAAATCATCTGCCTTCAAGATCAGAAAGCCGCTTTTTGAGCGCCCTTTCCTCTGCAAAACGCTCAGTCTCATCACGAATGACAGCTGCCACGCCATTGGCCTGATGTTTGTCATCAAACAACATGCCCACAGTAAACGCAATAGATAAGGTGCGCCCATCCTTGTGCCTTGCTGGAACCTTTAATAATGTAGTGCCATAACGGGTAGTACCTGTCTCCATGGACTTACTGTAACCCTCATTATGTTTATGACGCTGACGCTCGGGAACGATCAAATCTAAAGTGTTTCCAAGCGCCTCTTCTTCCGAGTAACCAAAAATTCTGGTAGCGGCTGCATTCCACAGCACAATCTTTTCATGAGCATCAGCAACGATGACTGCATCGCCAACACAATCCATTAGTTGAGATAAATCTACATTTGTTTTCATGCTGCCAGTCTAAAGTCTTTCAGTCCATGCGGGTGAATAAAAAAAGGCGCTCACGAGGAGCACCTTTAAGATCGCAACAAAAATTACTTATTGTTATTAAACTGCTTTCGCTGCATGCAGCTTAGCAATGTCATCAGCGTTATAACCAAGGTCCTTCAATACTTCATCGGTGTGCTCACCTAATACTGGTGATGGACCAACTTCGATCTTCAAATCGGAGAACTTGATTGGGCTACCGATTGTTAAATATTTACCACGAACTTTGTGGTCAACTTCAACGATAGAACCGCTCTTACGCAAGTCAGGTGATGCAGCCAATTCTTTCATTGAGAGAACTGGTGCACAAGGAATATCGAACTTGCGGAGGATGTCCACAGCTTCGTACTTAGTTTTGTCCTTGAGCCAATCTTCAATCGTTGCAAAGATATCAAAAATCTTATCTTGACGCGCCTCTGCAGTCATGTAGGCTGGATCAGTTGCCCATTCTGGTTTACCCAAGGCTTTAGTAATTGGCTCCCAAGCATGACCTTGAATTGTGAAGTAGATGTATGCGTTTGGATCTGTTTCCCAACCCTTACACTTCAATACCCATCCTGGCTGACCACCACCACCAGCGTTACCGCCGCGTGGAACTACGTCGGTGAATGAGCCATGTGGGTACTGTGGATACTCTTCGAGGTAGCCAACTTTGTCCAAACGCTGTTGATCGCGCAACTTAACACGGCACAAGTTCAATACGGCATCTTGCATTGAGCAAGATACTTTTTGACCTTTGCCAGTTTTTTGACGTTGCATCAATGCAGTCAAAATACCAATCGCCAAATGCATACCAGTGTTGCTATCGCCCAAAGCAGCGGCAGAAACTGTTGGAGGACCATCCCAGAAACCAGTTGTAGATGCTGCACCACCAGCACACTGAGCAACGTTCTCATACACTTTTAAGTCTTCATATGAGTGGCCATCGCTAAAACCTTTAACAGAAGCCATGATCATTTTTGGATTCAATTCCTGGATGCGCGCCCAGCTAAAACCCATGCGATCCAAAGCGCCTGGGCCGAAGTTCTCAACCATCACATCAGATGTTTTGATCATCTTCTCTAAAACTTCTTTACCCTCTTGTGTCTTAGTATCTAATGTCAATGAACGCTTGTTACCGTTCAACATCGTGAAATACAAGGCATCAGCACCTGGGATATCGCGCAACTGGCTACGAGTTACGTCACCAGAACCAGGGCGCTCTACTTTGATCACATCCGCACCGTACCAAGCCAATAGCTGAGTACATGCAGGACCTGCCTGTACGTGTGTGAAGTCAATAATACGAATACCGTCTAATGGTTTAGTCATGCTTGATTCTCCTTAAAGTGTTTCTTATTTGTTACTAAATTCGTTCTTAAAAAATGATGTATCTATTACGTATTACTTCTTACCAGCAGCAGTTGATGGATTCAAGTTTGTTAAACGTCCACTCTCTGTACCAGCTGTCTCGTCAATCACTGCATTAATTAAGGCTGGTTTACCTTCGGCAATAGCCTTAGTTAAAGCTGCTTCTAATTCAGCAGGAGTGGTTACGTAGTAACCGACACCACCAAATGCCTCAATCATCTTGTCGTAACGAGCATCTTTCACGAATACTGTTGGAGCAACATCTGCACCACCAGTTGGATTCACGTCAGTACCACGGTAAACACCATTGTTATTGAAAACAACTGTAGTAATTGGCAGGTTGTAACGGCAAATTGTTTCCAATTCCATGCCGCTAAAACCAAATGCGCTATCACCCTCAACTGCAACGGTTGGAAGGCCGCTAGTCACAGCAGCGCCAATGGCATAACCCATACCAATGCCCATGATTCCCCAAGTACCAGAGTCAAAACGCTTACGTGGCTTGTACATATCCACAATCGCACGACAGTAGTCGAGTGTGTTTGCACCTTCGTTTACCAAGTTCACATCTGGGTTTTTCTTGATCACATCACGGATAGCACGCAAAGCGCCATGGAAGTTCATTGGTGAAGCTTCTTTGGCTAATGTTTCAGCCATCTTCGCCATGTTCTTATCTTTTTTCTCGTTGATCGCGCTGATCCACTCGGCAGGTGGTTTTGGAACTGATGCAATTCCTTTGAGAAGCTCACCAACCACAGAACCAATGTCGCCAATCAATGGAGCATCAATTTGCACGTTGCTGTCGACTTCATTTGCTTGAATATCGATTTGAATAAATTTCTTAGGATCTTTGCCCCATGTCTTGCCTTTACCGTGCGCAAGCAACCAGTTCAAGCGAGCGCCAACCAACATCACTGCATCAGCCTCAGCCAATACAAATGAACGGGCTGCAGAAGCAGATTGTGGGTGATTGTCTGGCAATAAGCCTTTGGCCATAGACATTGGCAAGTAAGGAATGCCAGACTTCTCAATCAATGCACGAATATCAGCATCAGCTTGAGCATAAGCAGCACCCTTGCCCAAGAGAATCAATGGACGCTTAGCGCCTTTCAATACATTCAATGCGCGCTCTACAGCATCGGCCGCAGGAATTTGGCGTGGAATTGGATCGATTACTTTGAAGATCGATTTCTTAGCCTCTTCCACTGGCATTGTTTGAGCCAATAGTTGAGCAGGCAAGTCTAAGTAAACACCGCCTGGACGACCAGAAACGGCTGCACGAATTGCACGAGCAAAACCAATGCCGATATCTTCAATGTGATTAATACGATATGCAGCTTTGCAATAAGGCTTAGCAGCATTAAGCTGATCCATCTCTTCGTAATCACCCTGCTGCAAGTCAACGATTTCACGCTCGCTTGAGCCAGAAATCAAAATCATTGGGAAGCAGTTAACAGTGGCATTGGCCAATGCTGTTAAACCGTTTAAGAAACCTGGTGCTGACACAGTCATGCAGATACCAGGCTTTTGCGTCATATAACCAGCAATCGCCGCAGCATTACCTGCGTGCTGCTCATGACGGAAGCCGATGAAACGCATTCCTTCAGCCTGAGCTAAACGGCACAAGTCGGTAATTGGAATACCAACGAGACCAAAAATAGTATCTAGGTCATTTGCTTTTAAAGCATCAATGACGAGATGAAAGCCATCAGTGACTTGGGTATTTTGATTATCTGTTGTCATAGAAATTTATAGTTAATTACACCGCCCGAACACATGGTCTGTTCAGTGCAATTTAGCTTTCGCTAACTGTCTCCAATTAAGTTATTAGTAGTGCCACGGGTAATCAAAAGCATTCCCGTTGAGGCTGAGATGAATCTTAGGCTTGGGGATAGGGTTCATCATTGACTTCGGTCAATTTCCTCTGAAATCTAGAAACAATTAGGATTTCTGACTAAACAAAGAGCTCTTTATGCTTTGTTTTGAGGCGACTTAAAGTCTCTGGAGAGAGGTTAAGGTAGGCGGCTAGCTCTTTTTTAGGGAGAAGCTCAAATAGGTCTTCATATTTACGTAAAAAACGCTCTACACGGCCCGGTGCATCGAGCATATGAAGGGTAATCGTATGAGCCATGATTTCACTCATCAAGCGCATAACTTCAAACTCAAAACTTTCCTTGAGAGGTTTGTGGGCATCCAAAAATTCGGCCCATTTTTTCAGAGGCATACGGGCCACGCGTGCTTTAGTTACTGAAGCGATGCTGTATGGGGCTGCCGTTTTGAGGCGCCAGGCTGCATAACTAGTCTCAATATCTTTTTCAATGGCAAAACGCAAAATCATCTCTTTTGCGTCCGCGCTAGAAACAATCCGCTTCAAGATTCCATCCAGCACAAAGTACTGCTCCATCTGGTGATCACCTTGATGAAGCAGGATTTCTGATTTTTTAAGGTCTGAAATCACTAAATGGCGCTCTAAATCAGCCATTGCTTCGGGATCTAAGCTTTTTAAGACTGAGTTTTGGCTCAGCTGCAATCGAATCAGATTTTTTTCGGGGTGCTTGTCTAATGCAGTCATGAATCCTTAATCCTAGAGCCCATATTGTAGGCTTTTTTGGTGTTTTAAGCCGATTTGGATCGAGCTTGGGCTAAAATTGCGTGGTCGTGGTGCTTTATTGCAGTGCAATAAAGTTAAACGGGAAACACAAAACGTGTGCTGCCCCCGCAACGGTAAGTAAATACACCCTAACTTCAAGGCAAGGGTGTCAGGAATCTGAGTAAGCCACTGTGCGCGTCAATTGCATGGGAAGGCCAGATTCTGAGATTTACTAGCCCGGATACCGGCCAAGACAGGTGGAATTTTGCGGACGGGGATCTTCGCGCGCCGATGAAGCATCCCAAGCCAAACTGGCAAGGATGCCCAATTGACGCCTGAACTCTCAAAAAGTGAAATTCTGTTCGACCCAGCTTACGGGGAAGTTAGCTAGGTGATTCGAAGGCAGAAGGTTCATCATGAAACAGCAGTTCAGTAGTAAAACGCTGATCGCCCTATTTTGCGGCGTAGCGGCAACATTCAGCGCAGTAGCCCAAAACTCTCAGTCGACAGTAGTTGTCTCAGGCTCCCGTTTTGAGGAGAACCTCAATGAGGTCCCAGCAAACGTCAAAGTTATTACGCGTGATGAAATTGCAAACTCCACATCAAACAATATTCCCGAAGTTCTTTCTCAGATTGGAGGGGTGAATGTCAAAAATACCAGTGGCAACCCTCTCAATTTAGATGCTTCAGTTGATATGGGCGGTTATGGAGCTACAGCCAACAGCAATACATTGATACTGGTTGATGGGCAAAGACTGAATCCCATCGATTCAGGAACAATCAATTGGGAGTCGATTCCAATTGATTCAATTGAAAGAATTGAACTGCTACAAGGCGGGGCAAGCGTCCAATATGGCAATGGTGCTGTTGGTGGTGTAATCAATATCATCACCAATGGAGGCGCAAAAAATCTTAATCAGGCTTCAATTACCTATGGTAGTTACAACACTGTAATTGGTAATGCAATATTAAGAAATAGGGTTAATGACACAACCATTCAACTCACTGCGAACTCTTCCAATACAGATGGTTGGAGACAAAATTCAGCAGCGAACGCATACTCTTTTGATGGAAAGATAACTCAATCATTAGGCGGTCTAGACCAGGCATATATTGATTTATTCTTCAATCATTCAAACTCGCAAACTCCTGGCTCAGTGCTTGGTCAAGCTGGACAGGGAGATTCTCAAGGCGCAAGAGCAGCGTTTATTGGGTCCAGCATTGCAACGGATAATTCTGGGGTAAGGGCTGGATTGATAAAAGAAATTACCAACCAATTAACTTTTGATATCGATGGGACATATTCAAATAAGAATACAAATTCCAACACGCCATCCTATTCATCTTACCTGCTCTATCCAAACTGGCAAATTGCAGTTTCCCCAAAAATAAAAGCCAACTTTGGCGAATGGGGATCAACAGTAATAGGCTATGACTTCAATCAAGCATCTCAAAGTAGCTCATACGGTTCGAGCTTCAGCAACACAAGCCTTCAGCAAAATGTTGCCGTAATGAATCAATCAATGTACTTGATCTCACGCATTCCTTTAAGGGTGATTAACGGGCTAGAAGCAAGTGGAGGATTTAGGCATCAGGCACAAAATGCCTCCACAAATGATTTCTCAACCGGCTCAACTATTAGTGCGAGTCAAAAATACTCTGCAAATGCAGGCGACGTTGCCTTGAACTATAACTATCAGCCCGGTCAAAATATATTTATTAAATGGGATCAATCCTATCGCTTTCCAAATACCGATGAATTTTGGGGTTGGGATCAAAATGCTAACGGAGGATGGGGAGCGCCAATCTTTAATGGCATATTGAAACCACAAATCTCTCAAACCTATTCATTAGGTGGTGAATGGAAGATTAAGCATTCCCGCTTATCAGCCCTCCTCTTTCAATCCATTACGCAAAGTGAAATTCGTTATGACCCTTCAAGTGGAAGCAATATAAATACCGCTGGAAACATTAATCGCACCGGATTTCTTTTTGACTCCTCAAGCAATATAACCAAGAACTTAACTCTTGCCGGTGGAGGAAAGATTCAAAGATCAACTTTTGCTACCGGCTCTATCGCTGGGGTTGGGGTCGGCTTATCGCCGGATCTCCTGTTGAATGCTCGGGCACAGTACATGTTTAATGCAAGCTGGGGAACAGGGGCTGTCTTGAACTATGTCAGCAGCCAAAACTATGAATCAGATCCAACAATTACTAATTCACTAGCCAAAATCCCATCCTATGTTGCTGCAGATTTTTATGTCAACTACAAAATACATTCATGGGAGACTAAATTTATGATCAAAAATATTGGCGGCAATTCTTATGCCACTACTGGCGGATATAACTCCACGCGTGGTTACTACTACTACCCCACTACACCAACAACATATTTTGTTAATGCAAAATATAACTTCTAAATCCCAAGAAAGAATATAAAGGCATGCAAATCTCAATGCTCTACCGCTATTTAGCGATCGGGTTTGCATTGTTTTTACTAGGCCTCTCTTTAGGCATTTTTGCTGCGCCAGTTTCAGTAACAGATGATCGAGGAGTTTCAGTGGTGTTTGATAAACCACCCCAGCGCGTTGTCAGTCTTCTACCATCTTTAACCGAGTCTGTTTGTGCATTAGGAAAGTGCTCAACATTAGTTGGCATTGATCGGTTTTCTAATTGGCCTAAATCGATTCAAGGCTTGCCTAAGCTTGGTGGCATTGGAGATATTAATATTGAGCGCATTGTGCAACTCAAGCCGGATGTTGTCTTGCTCGAGAAAGCGTCTCCTGTTATTGCGCGGTTAAATGGATTGGGTATTAAGACTTTTGCTTTAGATGTGAAATCAATGAATGATGAAGAGCGCGCTCTTCAGAAGCTTGATGCTGTTCTAGGAAGCTCCGAGAGCACTCGCGTTTGGAATCAGATTCAACAAGAAATCATGCGTGCTAGCAAGCAGCTCTCATCAAGAGAAAAAAATACCAGCGTCTACTTTGAGGTAAATCCCGCGCCCTTTGCAGCTGGTAGCACTTCTTTTATCGGTGAAATTTTGTCTCGGCTGAATTTGGTCAACATCATTCCAAAATCACTTGGGCCTTTTCCGAAGATCAATCCTGAGTTTGTGGTCCAGGCTAAGCCAGATGTCATCCTTCTTGCTGAATCAACTGTTGCCGATATTCAGAAACGCCCAGGGTGGAGCTCCATTCCTGCAGTTTCTGATAATAGAATTTGTGTATTTACTGGCGAACAAAATGATGTTTTGGTTCGTCCCGGTCCCCGCATGGGAGAAGCGGCGCTGATTATTTCTCAATGTATACAAGAGAAGATGTCATCATCTCAGTAATGCAGAAAAACTATTTTCTGGGCAAGCTGTTTGCCCTACTTATTCTCAGTGCAGCCTTAGTGCTGATGGGGACTCTCCTCGGAAGCATGGGTGCTAGCTGGAATCTGTCAGAAACTGATCAAACCGTCTTATTTGATATTCGACTCCCGCGATCATTAGGAGCCTACCTTGCAGGTGCTTTATTAGGGCTGGCTGGTGGTATTGCACAGAGCCTATTTCGCAATCCCTTGGCCGACCCTTACCTACTTGGAAGCGCATCAGGCGCTCTGCTTGGAGTCGGGGGCATTCTCTGCTTTGCCTATCTTGGCAACTCTTGGTTAGAAATTATTGGGCTCAATGGCGGCGCCTTTCTTGGAGCGCTGTTTGGAGTGATGGCCTCTCTTCTATTGGCGGGCGGTTATCGCAGTTCCTTACGCCTTTTATTGTCTGGAGTTGTGATCAGCGTAATCCTGGGCGCAGCGAATTCTTTGTTTACATTTATCCGTCCTGATCTATTTCAAAGCATTCAATCCTTTATGCTGGGCAATACCACGCTATTGAATTGGCCTGGCGTTGAAATCATGGCAATCGCTTTGCTGATTTGCCTACTCATCTCCGTCATCATTAGTCCTGTTCTTGATGCTTTATCACTTGGTGAAAATACTGCCCGCACTTTAGGTTTGCCATTAGATCAACTACGTCTGATATTGATTGGCATTCTTGCTCTTGCAACTGGATGCGCTGTTGCACAAACTGGCTTAGTTGCTTTTGTTGGACTAGCAGCACCACACCTTGTCAGAAAGTTTTCTGGTGGACGGCAACGAGTACAACTTTTATTCTCCAGCCTAGGCGGTGGAATCTTATTGCTCAGCTCAGATCTGATTGCGCGCACCCTCTTTGCGCCGATTGAAATTCCAGTTGGTGTGGTGACAGCAGTCTTGGGTGGCCTCTATTTACTGATTCTGCTGAGGCGAACCTCTCTTGGAGTGCGTTCATGAAAACCTGCCAACTCACTGTATACAGAGGTCCTTGCGCCATTCTCTCCGATCTCAATATAGATATTCCACAGGGAAAATGGACCAGCATTATTGGCCCCAATGGCGCAGGAAAGTCTTCCCTCTTGCAGGCAATGGCTGGATTACTGAAGTGGGATGGGTCCATCACTATCGACAAAGTTCATTTATCTGCATTTACGCCCAAAGATCTTGCAAAGAAAATTGCTTGGCTCGATCAAGGCTCGAGCAACTCAGAAGAATTTGATGATTTCTTCAGCGTTTATGACACAGTCATGCTGGGACGCATTCCGCATCAGGGATGGTTGCACCTCCCTTCTGATGCCGATCATATTTCAGTTGAAAGCGCTTTGCAGCAGACCGACGCATGGCATTTACGCCATCGCCCTTTGCAACAACTCTCTGGAGGGGAGCGTCAAAGAGTTCTTTTGGCTCGTATGCTTGCCGTGGACTCTGACATCCTGCTCATGGATGAGCCCCTAGCTAATTTAGACCCCCCACATCAATCCGATTTTCTGAAATGGCAAGGCGACTTACTGACTCAAGGCAAGACCTTAGTGACGGTTTTACATGAAATTCATTTTGCGCTCCGTGCTGATCATTTGGTAATGCTCAGCAAAGGCAAACTGCATTTTCAGGGGTCAAACCAAGACCCTAGAACTCATCAAGCCCTAATCGAGCTATTTGATGGTCGTATTCGCCTAGAAAAGCTAGGGGATGATTGGGTGGCTTTACCCAAGTAAGCCCAAAATGAGGAGTTTCACAAAGCGTTTTGCTAAGGCTACAATGCCCATATGACCGAGTACACCCCTCAAGTCCCCAACGACGCCACCGAATCTGATTCGACAGCCGAATCATTACAAAGGCTATCTCACAAAATTCAGCTGATCTCAGATGCTGTTAAAGCACTTCGCCAAGATCGCAATCAACTTGAGATCAAGATTGAAGATGCGCAAAAGCGAATTCAACACATTTTGAGTCGACTACCGGACCAAAGTGATGGACGTCAATTGAACTTGCTTGGCGAGCCCGTCACACCACCTAACCCAGAGGATGACAATGAGCCAACAACGCATTGAAGTAACCCTCGCCGGTCAAAAAATTACCTTAGCCACGAGCGCTGAACATGAGCCCTTGCTAAGAGCTGCCTGCACCCTAGTGGATGAGCAAATTCAGTTAGCAATCAATGGTGGCAACCGTAGCATTGAGCGCGCCAGCATGATGGCCGCACTGAAGATTGCGGGCGACCTGATCAAGCTACAATCCGTAGCTCAGCAAGCGCCTGCACAAGGCACTTCATCAAACTCTGACCCAGAAGAAATCGCTCGTCTCCAGAAAGAAATCCACAATCTGGAAGATCAAGTAGATGCTCTGATGCAAACCCTTTCCCTGCCTGGTTCGCCAAGGCCAATAGTTCCTTGAACCGATGCGCAAGCATCCGGAACGATCTTTACACTGTGGGCGTGAGCGTTTCGAATCTTCACAGTGGCAGCTTCGCGCTGTTCACTCCCTGGAGTTCTTAATGCACCCGAAACAGAGTAGCCGTTCCACCTTGAACCTTAGGGTTCAGGATGACGGCCTAGCGGCTAAGGCGGGGAATTCATGTCTATAGCCGATATCCTGATGCTGATGTTATGCGGCAGCATATCTGGCTTTCTTGCTGGACTGCTTGGCATTGGTGGTGGGATGATTTTGGTTCCCTTCATGATCGTAGTCTTCAATCATTTAGGCTTTGGTCAAAATGTCATCGTTCATATGGCCATTGCCACTGGGATGGCAACTATTCTCTTTACAACCACCTCGGCTATTTGGGCGCACCACAAACACAATTCCATCGACTGGAAGCTAGTGGCCGCACTCAGCCCTGGTCTAGTCATTGGTAGCCTTATTGGCGGTAGCGAAATCTTTGAGGCAATTGATACCTCCTGGCTATCTCTATTTTTCGCTATTTTTATTGTGTACACCTCGATCCAAATGATCATTAATAAAAAACCTACGGCCGGGCGAGAGTTGCCAGGCCCCCTTGGTCTTTTTTCATTTGGAGCATTTACAGGTATGATTGCAAGTCTTGTTGGCGCAGGCGGAGCTTTTATAACTGTGCCGTTTATGCTTTGGTGCAATGTAAAGCCACATACCGCAATGGCAAGCTCATCAGGCCTAGGATTTCCGATTGCAGCTGCAGCAACGATTGGCTACATGTACGGTAGTTGGGGCAACCCCAACCTTCCCGCAGGCTCACTGGGATTCGTTTATCTTCCGGCAGTGCTTTGCATCGTGGCGGTTAGCATATTTACTGCCCCGCTTGGTGCAAAGATGGCTAGAAAGCTCAATGTAGCTCAACTCAAACGCATCTTTGGTGTAATGCTCTTTATGCTTGCAGCCTTCATGTTTAATGAAAGCCGCAAGGCATTCGGTTTCTAAGTCGGTATTTTTACGCTGTTAGCTTGTGTATTGCTGACGCAGAATATTCTTCTGGACTTTACCCATCGCATTGCGAGGTAAGTCAGAAACAATCTCCAAACGTTTTGGAATCTTAAAGTTCGCAATTTGTGTTTTGAGTGTTGCGATCATCGCTTGCGAATCTAGCTTGGCACCTGCTTTTGGCACGACTACTGCCATAACTGCTTCACCAAAATCTGGATGAGGAATGCCAATCACAGCACTCTCATCTACGCCATCCATGTCATCGATAAAGCTCTCGATTTCTTTTGGATAAACGTTATAGCCACCAGAAATAATTAAGTCCTTGCTACGTCCAACAATACAGAGGTAATCCTTGGGCGCTTTACCGCCATTGGCATCTCCGCCCCAACGTCCAACGTCACCGGTTTTAAACCAACCGTCCTTGGTAAATTCTTCTGCGGTTTTTTCTGGCATGCGCCAGTAGCCCTTGAATATATTCGGACCTTTAACCTGGATGCTGCCGATTTCATCAACACCACAAGGTTTATTATTTTCATCAACCACACGCACCTTCACGCCTGGCAAAGGTAAACCAACGGATCCGCCTACACGATTTCCTTTGTATGGGTTGGAGACCAACATTACGGTCTCGCTCATGCCATAGCGCTCAAGAATCGGCTGGCCAATCACCTCTTTAAAGGTATTAAATGTTTCAGTCAGTAAGGGTGCGGATCCAGAAACAAATAAGCGCATATTGCGCGTGACGCTCTTATTGAAATTCTTATCCGCAAGCAGGCGTACATAGAATGTTGGCACGCCCATCATTACAGTGGAATTGGGCATGTGATGAATGAGTTGCGCAGTATCTAAACGCGGCAACCAAATCATTTTGCTACCATTAATTAACGCACCATGAGCAGCTACAAATAGACCGTGGACATGAAAGATTGGCAATGCATGTAACAGGACATCGCCTTTTTCCCAACCCCAAAACTTCTGTAGCACTTGTGCATTGCTACCCAAGTTCTTGTGAGTCAGCATCGCGCCTTTGCTACGCCCGGTTGTACCGGAGGTATACAAGATAGCAGCCAAATCATCATCTTTTACTGCAACAGTCTTGAACTTATCACTTTGGTCAGCTGCACGCTCAAGCAAAGTGCCTTTGCGATCTTCATCCAAAGTAAACACGTGTTTAGTGCCCGCCTTAAAAGCAACCTTCGATACCCAAGAGAAATTCTTGCTACTGCAAACTACTACTGCAGGCTCGGCATTCTCGAGAAAGTATTGAATTTCCGCCGCTTGATAGGCCGTGTTCAGGGGTAGGTAAACGTAGCCTGCCTTGATAGTGGCAAGGTAAAGAAAAAGGGCCTCAGGAGATTTTTCAACCTGTACTGCAACCCTTGATCCAGCAGGTAATTTGAGACTCTTAAGCAAATTTGCCATCTTGGCAGTTGCACGCTCTAGATCACTCCAGGAGTAATAAAGTCCATCATGCGTTTCAAGTGCACATGCTTGCTTATCTTTTGGAAAACCCTTTTCCAATAAGGAATATAAATTCATTCGAGCCTCAAATACCAATACATTAAATGCTTAATTAATCTAACGAAGCACCAGATTTCTTAACCACGCTAGACCAACGAACTACGTCAGCATTCACCTGCTTACCAAATGCTTCACCATAGAGATTAGGTATTTCAGAACCATTTTTCTCCCAGATTGCTTTGATCTTTGGTGAATTTAAGGCTTTCTGCACTTCAACAATCATCTTGTCAACGATAGGTTTTGGAGTGCCAGCTGGAGCAAACATAGAGTACCAAGTTGACACTACGTAGTCAGGCAAACCAGCCTCTTGGAATGTTGGCACGCTTGGAATCGCTGGAGAGCGCTTGTTTGCTGCCACGGCGATCGCCACCAATTTACCGGCATTAATTTGTGGGGCAGATGTAGCAAGGCCATCAAATTCCAAATCGACTTGACCTGCTAACAAGTCATTCATTGCTGGGCCAGCACCACGGTAAGGGATGTGAGTAATAAAGGTACCAGTCTGAATCTTGAATAACTCGCCGGCTAAGTGGTGAACAGTGCCACTACCTGCGCTAGCAAAATTATATTTGCCAGGATTCTTCTTCATCAGATCAATAAACTCTTTAGCATTGCGCGCACTTACGCGCTGTGGATTAACCACCAGAACTTGAGGCACGTTTGCCAACATCGCTACAGGAATAAAACTCTTTTCAATGTCGTAATCCAAGTTTTTATACATTGACGGTGCAATCGTATGATGTGTCGCACCAATAAACCAAGTGTATCCATCAGGAGCTGCCTTCGCCGCAACTGAGGCGCCAACAGTGCCACCCGCTCCACCACGATTATCGATAACAAATTGCTTACCTAGTTGCTCTGTTAATTGAGCTGCCAAAGGTCTGGCGAACGCATCGGTTCCACCACCCGCTGGGAATGGATTTAAAAAGGTCACTGGCTTAGCTGGCCATTCTTGCGCCATTACTGCTAGCGGTGCTGCACAAAGTAGAAATAGTGATTTCTTTAACGTGCTTACAGAAAAAAGTGATGCTCTGGTTTTTTGATTAAACATCTTTATCTCCTTTTGTATCAACCTAATGATTGACTTCGTTTTTATAAATACAGCACCCATTCTAAGGGCACTTAACACTTGCTGCAAAAGTCTATACAAGGGAAAACACTAGGGTGCCATCAGGCGGCCTACAGCTCTGGAGTAGACGATTTCCCCATTCGCAAAACGCTCATGGTTGTCCTCTACGCTTCCCAAATCATATAGATAGTTCACCATTAGCCCGGCAGATTGACGCAGTCCCTTGCGCGATAAATCCCCTGCCCAATTTACTAAATGCAACTTTGCGCCATTGCCTAGATGAAACTTCGCCACCGGATTGCCATCGCGCCCTGTAGAGGCAAGACCCAAATACATACTTGCCAAACTTAATAAAGCAGCCTTCTCCTCATCTGAGGCGAGATCAGGATGCCAACCACTCGCCAATCGTTCGCTCCAAGACTGGCTCTCAAGCTTTAAGACTGCCAGTGCAGCATCGCGCGCTAACTTGAGGTTTGGCTTCAATCTCTCACCTGGAACACCTTCACCTAAATGAGCGCCTGCGGCAACCCAATCCATAAATCCCGGAATAGGCGATAAGGTCACAAAGGTTTTGATTCCAGGGAATTCAGCATGCAATTTCTCTGCCACCCTCTTAATCAGAAAATTCCCCATGGATACGCCACGAAGGCCGGGCTCGCAGTTACTAATGGAATAGAAAACGGCGACCTTATATTGAGATACCTGGTCTACCGTTTCTGCTTTTTTATCAACCAGTGGTGTAATCACCGTTGGGATCTCGGGCAAGAGCGCCACTTCCACAAAAATCAAGGGTTCGCTCGGCAACTGCGGATGAAAGAAGGCAAAGCAACGACGATCTGGCTGAAGTCGACGACGCAAGTCGTCCCAACCATCAATCGCATGAACTGCTTCATGTTGAATTAATTTCTCTAGCACCTCTGCTGGAGATTTCCAATCCACCTGGTGCATTTTTAGGAAGCCTGGGTTAAACCAAGATGACAACAAGTGGCGCATATCGAAATCCACCGCAGCCAATTCTGGTTTTTTATCCAACAACTGCAATAGATCTCGACGCATCTGAACCACTGCCGCAGTACCATGACTGGCGCGATTGAGACGGCGAAAGAATTCTTGGCGAGGCGATTCAGAATCCTTTTGCAGCTGGATGTAATTACGCGCGCTAGAATCAGCCACGAAATTTTGCGCTGCCTTAAGCACTGCATCCGCTTGGGGATTGAGCTTCTCAAACAAAAAAGTAAAAAATGAGACATGTTGATCTTTTGCTAATTTGCGATAGTTATTAACTACATCATCAGCCATGCTGAGTGCGTTAGATTCGCCTCGTTCAGATATCAAACGCTTGATGGCATTGTTTGCCTTGGACAAATTGCGAGCTTTGGTTAACTTCTCCAGCATGGATATCCTTCAATCTTAGTAAATATGCTCAGAAATTAGGCAGTTTTCGTAAAAAAACCAATGTATCACCAGGCAATTTAGTCAAATTTAAGAAATTGACAACAAAAGACCTAGAAAACCCGATTTTTAACTACTGATAACTGCCATTTTTCGGATTTACTCTTACTATAAGGTAAATTCCAAAAATAATCATGGGTACGGAAAGCCACTGTCCCATAGATAAACCGAGGCCCAGGAGACCCAAGAAGGCATCGGGCTCACGAGCAAATTCCGCTAGAAAACGGCAAATGCCATAACCCAATAAAAATAAGCCAGAAATCTGCCCTACCCTGCGTGGTTTACTGGAATAAATCCAAAGGATGATCCCCAGACAAATCCCCTCACCCAAGAATTGGTAAATCTGCGAGGGATGTCGTGGAATGGAGTCCACCATCGGGAACACCATAGCCCAAGGTAGGTCTGTTGGTCTTCCCCATAACTCGCCATTAATGAAATTACCTAGGCGGCCAAATGCCAAGCCAAATGGTACGAGCGGCGCAACTAAATCACTCACAACAAAGAAGGAAACCTTGCGGCGGTAGGCAAACCAGAGCAAGGCCAATAAGACACCCAGCAGGCCGCCATGGAAAGACATACCGCCCTCCCATATCTTGAAGATACTCAGCGGATTCGCAAGATAGTGGCCAGGCATATAAAACAAGGTGTAGCCCAAACGCCCACCCAACACCACGCCTAAAACACCAGCAAATAAAAGATCCTCAAGATCTTTATATGACCAACCCAAAGATTGATATCGCGGAGTACGAATGCGCAGACGACCTAATAATAAAAATTGAGTAAATGCCAATAGATACATTAGCCCGTACCAATGAATGGCAAATGCTCCAATCCGAATTACAGCAGGATCAAATTCTGGATGAATCAACATACTGAGTAATCAACAATCATGCTTTAGATTGATCAAAATTATGTAGCTCATGACCGAGGTCACGATAAGCCTTGTATCGCTCACGACCTGCAAGGCGCTCAGTTTCATTAATCGTAACAACCTCAACAATACGAGGGAAGCGTGCAAGCAGAGCTGGAACATCTGATGGCATTTTCATACCCAAGTGAATGAGCACGTCCGCATGCGGCAACTGAGATAAGGCAGGTGACAAAAAATGATCTGTCAGCAAGATGGGTGTATCAATCGCTGTTTCATCTTCAATAAAGCAATGTGGCAGGAAATCTGTTGTACTAAATGTCCATAGCAGTTCATCTAATTTTTTGAGGTCTGCTCTTTCGCCCACCATCACGATGTTGCGTACAGACTCGCCAGTAGGTGTAGCGCTCCAGATCTTACGCGTTAAGCGACAAGCGTATTCCAGCTTATCGCTAACGTTGCTATGAAAATCAATGCGAGCCATGAATTACTTTCTGCGCTTATTTTTGATCTAACAAGTAATTCACAAGCAAAGGAACTGGGCGTCCAGTTGCACCTTTAGCGGCTCCACTCTTCCATGCAGTTCCAGCAATATCTAAGTGAGCCCATTTATATTTTTCAGTAAAGCGTGATAGGAAACAAGCGGCAGTCACGCTACCAGCCGGACGTCCACCAATATTGGCCACATCCGCAAAATTCGATTTGAGCTGCTCATGGTAAGCCGCATCTAAAGGCAAACGCCATACGGTATCTAAAGAAGCATGGCCCGCTTTAGTGAGGGAGTGAACCAAGCCCTCGTCATCGGAAAACACACCACTATGTACATGACCCAATGCAATGATGCAGGCGCCAGTCAAAGTGGCTACATCAATCACAGCCTTTGGCTTAAAGCGCTCAACATACGTTAAGGCATCACACAAAATTAAACGGCCTTCAGCATCCGTATTGAGGATCTCAATCGTTTGCCCTGACATACTCTTCACAATATCGCCAGGGCGAGTTGCATTACCAGAAGGCATATTTTCACAAGTCGGAATCACGCCGATAACATTCTTTTTGAGCTTCATTAAAGCTGTGGCATACATCGTGCCAATCACAGAGGCAGCGCCGCACATGTCGTACTTCATCTCATCCATGGCTTCGCCAGGCTTCAAGGAAATACCGCCGGTATCAAAGGTGATGCCTTTACCCACCAATACAATCGGAGCCTCGCCAGCTTTACCACCTTGATGACGCATCACAATAAATTGTGGCGGGGTATCTGAACCTTGGGCAACAGATAAAAAAGAGCCCATTCCCAAGGCCTCAATTTGCTTACGGCCCAAGACCTCCACCTTAAGACCAGTCTTCTTGCTCAAGCCTTGCGCTGCTTTACCTAAGTAAGTTGGAGTACAAATATTGGGAGGCAAATTACCCAAATCTTTAGCCAAATTCATACCCTCAACCATCGCAGCACCCTCTGGTACTGCAGCCTTAAGCTCTTTGGCGCAAGTGTCATTGCCCGCAAAGATGAGGTGAGTAAAAGTATCGGCCTTATCTTTAGCCTTGAATTTCATAGCTGGCTGACGAACCCCAAAACGATAGGCTTGATCGCCTGCATATTGAATTGTCAAACGCACCTCTTCTGCAATGAAGTCAGCTCGATGACCTAAGGCGAAGCTCGGAATAAACCACAAAGCATTTTGAATAGAGCCGCCACTCAACTGCTTCAAAGCAGCGCGAGCAATTTTTGAGTAAGAGCTCAAACTGCGTGCACTAGCAGGGGCAATATCGCCCAAAGACACCAAGAGAACGCGTTTCACTTTTACCCCAGATGTGGCCCAGGATTTTTCAGCTCGAATGACGCAAGTAGATGCCTGCTGAGCATCAAGGTCACCAACCAGATTGGCATGGGTGACAGAGCCCCCAAGCAAGCGATCCAATTCAAGCAAAATTCCAGACTTAGATTTGGTGGCCTCCAAGGCATCTAAATCGGCCTTTGCGTAGGCTAAAACTAAGCAATCAGAGCTTTGCGCCAATAAAGTGGCTAAGCTGGCCTTGAGCTGCTTCGGATTATTGAGGTCGGCTTGCGCGAAATTCTTAGTGCTAAATTGAATAGTCATGATGTCTTGAGGTATTTTTAAGTCAATTCAAGGAAAAAAATGGGTGTTTATCCATTATCCTCCGAGATGCAGGTTCACATCTTGAGTGAGCCAATAACAGCCAACTCAATATTTATTCATGATTTTTCACCAAGCCCTTCGCCGCGAACTCAGTTTTACGACTGGTGGCGTTTTTTTGGTCTTGGTCACCATCATGATTACCACCCTAGTCATTCGAATTTTGGGCTTTGCGGCCAATGGCGCCGTAAATCCAGAGGATGCCCTAGTTTTAATAGCGCTAGCTACGCTTGGCTATATGGCTGTTCTCCTCACGGTCTCCCTGTTTGTAGCCGTCTTAATAGTATTGGTGCGGTGGTACAAAGATTCAGAAATGATTGTTTGGTTTGCTAGCGGTCTGAGTATTGCCAGCCTCATTCGACCAATTCTGCGCTTTGCGGCGCCACTAATTGTCATCATTGCCCTCTTGGCCCTCTTTGTTTGGCCTTGGGCCAATCGTGAATCCACCATCATCAGCCAACGCTTTCAGCAACGCAGTGATGTCTCCATGGTTGCCGCGGGTCAATTTAGAGAATCTGCTAAAGCGGAGCGGGTATTTTTTATTGAAGAGTTGGATGTCGATAAAAGCGAAGTGAAAAATATCTTTGCGGCAGAAACTAAAAATGGGCGCCTAAGCGTGGCTGTTGCATCGACTGGATTTATTGAGAATGCGGCAGGCGGCAGTAAATCGATTGTTCTAAATAATGGTCGCCGTTACGAGGGATTGCCAACGCAACCCGATTTCAGAATTTTAGAATTTGCTGAATACAGCACCCAAATTCATAGCAAAAGTGCACTTGATCCAGCACCGCGCGATCGCGAAAAAACAGTCTTGGAACTACTAAATGATCCTGATCCGATCGCAATGAATCCGAATTATGCTGAATTACTTTGGCGAATTGGATTGCCGTTGATGGCCTTAGGCTTAGTACTCATTGCCATCCCGCTTGCTTACGTCAACCCTAGACTGGGTAACTACACTGCAATGTTTTATGCCGTGCTGATTTACCTCATCTATAGCAATCTGTTGAACCTCACTCAAAACTTTGTCTCACAAGGCAAGGTAAATGTTTTTGTAGCGGCTTGGCCTATACATGCCCTAGCATTTGGCATTGCTTTTTTACTGATTCGTAACCGTATCAACCCATCGTTGAAATGGTGGCGCCGTCAGCTCCCCTCATTCTTGGTCAATAGATGAAGTATCTATTCCCCTACATATTTGAACGCTACTTAGCTAGGCAGATCTATGCTGCTTTTGGCTTCATCCTATTTGCCTTGGTGGCACTATTTTTATTCTTTGATATTTTGAGTGAGCTTGGTTCTGTAAAAGGTCAATACACCCTACCACTTGCCCTCCTACATGTTGTTTTGAAAGCGCCAAGTCGGATTTCCGAGATCATTCCTATTGCCGGTTTGATTGGAAGTATTTACGTATTTGCGATGCTGGCAAGTCAATCCGAATTCACAATCTTGAGGATTGCTGGATTGGACATGCGTAGAGGTTTAATCACCCTAGCTAAGATTTCATTACCTCTAGTTATTTTGACGCTCGTTATGAGCGAGTGGCTAGGACCCTATACCGAGAATCTGTCAGAGAAGATTCGCATGAAAGCTTTGGGTTCATCGTATAGCTCCCAATTTAAAACTGGGGTTTGGGTGAAAGATCGCTTACGCGATGAAGATGGTAGCGGTCCAGTGAGACCTGGAGTCCGCTATGTCAACGTTGGCAAAATTGAACAAGACAATGAAATAAAAAATATTCGCATGTACGAGTTCGATGATGCCTACCGCTTGCTCTCCATTCGAAGTGCAGCTTCGGGACGCTTTGATCAAACTGGAACATGGATCCTGGATGACGTTACAGAAACTCGCTTCAAAGAAACCAAACAGACCGATCCACTGAACCCAGTTTATTCGGCGCAAACCTTTATCCACCCAATCGTGAGTCTAGAGTCCGAAGTCACACCACAAATTCTGAGCGTGCTCTTGGTGAGTCCAGAAAAGATGTCGATCTTTAGTTTAGGTCGCTTCATTTCTCACTTAAGAGATAACAAACAAGATGCGCATCGCCATGCCATAGCGTTTTGGAAGAAAGTGATTTATCCATTTACGATCTTTGTGATGCTGACACTAGCCCTGCCATTTGCTTACCTCAAGGTGCGTGCTGGTAGCGTTGGCATCAAGGTATTCGGCGGCATCATGCTGGGAATGAGCTTTCAGCTTTTTAATTCCCTCTTCTCAAATGTAGGCCTTTTGGGGTCGTGGCCTGCGCTGCTTACCGCAATAACACCCCCATTGCTGTATTTCATTTTGGCGATTGTGGGTTTACGTTGGGTATCTAGGGCTTAATACCCCAAAATCATATAGAATTTAATTCCTATATCTCAGTTGATATAAAGAATGGAATCCCTATGAATTTGCACCAATTTCGTTTTGTCCGCGAAGCGGTAAGACAAAACTTCAATCTGACTTCCGCAGCTAAGGCGCTTTTCACTTCTCAGCCCGGTGTATCCAAGGCCATTATTGAATTAGAAGATGAGCTGGGTGTTGAGATCTTTCGTCGCCACGGCAAGAGGATCCGCTCACTTACCGAACCGGGCAAAAGAATTCTTGCCTCAATTGAGCGTATTCTGGATGAAGTGGAAACCCTCAGAAGAGTTGGTAAAGACTTTGCCAGCCAGGATCAGGGTAACTTTGTGATTGCCACCACACATACACAAGCCCGCTATGCCCTACCTAAAGTACTGACTGAATTTACTAAACGCTTTCCAAAGGTGCGGGTCAGCATTCAGCAGGGAAGCCCAGGTCAAATTGCCGAGCTACTAATTCATGATCGCGCTGATATCGCAATAGCAACCGAGGGTATTGCCAATACCCCTGGCGTGCTTGCACTTCCGGGCTATCAATGGCAACACGTCGTCATGGTGCCATTGAGTCACCCCCTCCTCAATCAGTCAACCATCACCTTGGAAGAAATTGCAAAGTATCCACTCATCACTTACGACAGAGCGTTTGCAGGCCGCAGCAAGATTGATGCCGCATTTGCGCAACGCAATCTAAGCCCCGATATTATTTTGGAAGCGATTGATGCGGATGTGATCAAGACCTATGTTGAAACTGGCATGGGTGTGGGTATTGTTGCTGGTTTAGCTTATGACGCTGATCGAGATCGGAATCTCCGAGTAATTCCAGTTGGGCACTTGTTTGGCAACAATGTGACGCATTTGGGCGTCAAGCAGGGAGCCTATCTGCGCTCTTTTGTATACACCTTCATTGAACTATTCTCGCCAACGCTCACGAAGAAAATTGTGGAGCAAGCGATGAATAGCGAGGCAGAAACCTATGAAATCTAAGCCCAAAGTAGAGTGCACCACTTCGTGCTAACCTTTGCAACGAGACTCTATATTTCCCTACAACAAAAAATTTATCTTTTATGAAAAATCATCTGATATCCATATTTAAGCAATGTGCAGTATTTCTAATGCTGGCCAGCTCAGGCATTGCGTTTGCGCAAACCCCTTATCCAAATAAGCCGATCAAGCTAGTGGTGCCATTTCCTCCAGGCGGCCTGATCGATAACGTTGCCCGCCTCATCACTCCAGCGCTTTCAACAGATCTTGGGCAGGCTATTGTTGTAGAAAACAAGCCTGGTGCAGGCGGTAATCTAGGTGCTGCAGAGGTTGCAAAAGCAAATCCAGATGGATACACACTTCTCATGGCATCTCCGCCACTCTCTATTAGTCCAGCAATTTATAAAACACTTCCTTACAGTCCCAGTAGCATTGAACCGATTGCTATTTTTGGGCAACTACCAAATGTACTTTTAGTAAATCCTGACTCCGGAATTAATTCAGTAGCTGAATTAGTAAAACGCGCAAAAGAGTCTCCAGGGAAGATGAACTACGGCTCCAATGGCAATGGCACCTCACTTAATCTGAGTGCCGAGATGCTGAAAAGCCAAGCCGGCATTTTTGTAGTCCACATTCCATACAGAGGCTCATCTTTAGCGAATGTGGCACTCGTATCCAAAGACATAGACTTTATGTTTGACAATCTTCCCTCTGCGCTTGGCTTAATTAAAAGCGGTAAATTGAAAGCGCTTGCTGTAACTAGTACCACTAGAAATCCTGCGCTTCCCCAAGTCCCAACAATGCAGGAAGCAGGCTTTCCCAACTTCCAAGTTACAGCTTATTTTGGCATTGCTGCACCGAAAGGTTTGCCAGCCGATATTGCGTTGAAATTACAAAACAGCATTCAAAAGACAGTGGCTCAGAAGGAAGTGGCTGACTCACTCACTCGACTTGGAGCTACAGTAGATTTTATGAATGCAAGCAAGTCAGCTGAATTTATTAAGGCCGATGCACAAAGATGGAAAAAAGTGGTTGATTACGCCAAAATTGAATTAGATTAATTTAATCCACATCCAGTAGTTACCAGCGGACTGCAAATGCAGTCCGCAGTTCATTTA
Source organism: Polynucleobacter sp. GWA2_45_21 (assembly GCF_001830325.1). Lineage (GTDB taxonomy): Bacteria > Pseudomonadota > Gammaproteobacteria > Burkholderiales > Burkholderiaceae > Polynucleobacter. The sequence continues at coordinate 23,239 of NZ_MHZG01000006.1, forward strand.
ACTGAACATCCGTAAGCGGATTTATCGGCGTATTCTTGAGATAAAACAGTTTTGCCGTTTCCTCTAGCTCCTCTAGGGTGGCCATTGCTGAGCTGGGTGAGCTGTTCCAAGCATACGGCCCAAGGCGCGAAAGCATACATGCCCGCAAAGGCGATCCCGCCGCTCCATAAGCTTCGATTGCACTCTCGACAAATTCAATAGTTTTGACGGAGCCAGGGCTTGTATAAGGAATTGTTGGCACGTGACCTACCTTCATCACAAAATATGGAGTGATTGCAGGCAATAGTTCAGGTAAAACTCCATTCCCAGTAAAGGTATTGGCTTCCAGGGTCAAGGCAACGCAGTGAGTGCTGTGAGTATGAATAATGCAAGAGATATCTTGATCAAATTGTCTTGCTTTGCTGTAAATGGCGGCATGTAGAGCCATTGTCTTGCTAGCCTTGTCACCACTAAGCTGGCGCCCATGAATGTCAATCTTAGCCAATCGATCGGGATCAAGGAATCCGAGACAGGCATCTGTTGGCGTAATTAAAAAACCATCCTCAATACGAACGCTAATATTGCCTGCAGTTGCATGGACATAGGATCGATCAAATAAACTTTTGCCAACCCTACAAATCTCTTCTCTTGCTAATTGCTCATTCATCATTTTGCTCACAGTTTTGAGAAGGCGCTTGTAAAGAAATCTGCTGCGCCAAAGTTCCCAGACTTTAACGCAAGATGTAGAGGTTTATTCTGAACCGCTGCGTAACACCAAGGTACACCTGGATCAATTTGCTGCCCAATCTGCATTTGATCGATGCCCAAAGCTTTCACACACGCGCCGGAGGTCTCTCCACCGGCAACCAATAGCTGACCAACCCCAAGAGCAACAAGGCCTTTGGCGAGCAATCCCAAAAGATTCTCAATAGCGCTACCAGCAGCCTGAGTGCCAAGCTGTGACTGCACTTCTTTTACCTGCTCAGGGCTTGCTGATGAGTAAATCAAGACCGGGCCCTGTGAGAGTCGAGGTTCCGCCCAAGCCAAGATCTCACGCAGTATTTGTTCTGTAGATTTCTCATTTAATTCAAGTGGATTCACTGCATACATTTCACCACCCAAACTTTTAAAGCATTCAACCTGGAGATTGGTGGCCTGCGAACAGCTGCCTGAAACAATAGCTTGGTATCCACTCGGAGGCGGGAGCTTGCTAGATGTTGGATGCGCTTGCAAACCAAAGTTGGCAGGAAGCCCAATGGCAATGCCAGAGCCTCCAGTAATTAAAGGGAGGCCTTTTAATGCAGGTGCAATGCGATACAAGTCATCATTGGTCACCGCATCAATAATTGCAATTTGTGTATTGGATGCTTTTAAGTCGGCGATTCTCGAGGAGATCGCATCAGCCCCAGCAAGAATAGTTCGGTACTCAATTAATCCCACCTGATGCTGACATTGAGCCTGCATTACTCTCACTAGATTTGCATCAGTCATTGGGGTTAAGGGGTGATCACGCATTCCGGATTCGCTTAATAACTGATCACCAACAAATAAATATCCCTTGAATACACTTCGCCCATTATCAGGAAAGGCTGGGGTTGCGATAGTAAAGTTAGTCCCCAAGGCTGCCATCAGAGCCTCTGTTACCGGGCCAATATTGCCTTTGGGGGTGCTATCAAACGTAGAGCAATATTTAAAGAAGATCTGTTGCGCCCCTTGCGCGAGAAGATACTCTAAAGCTTCTAATGACTGAGCTATTGCATCCTCAGGTTCAATATTTCTGGACTTCAGTGCCACAACTACTGCATCAAACTCAGCATTTAAGTCTTGATGTGGAATGCCAATTGTTTGCGCAACGCGCATGCCATTGCGCACCAGGTTATTCGCTAGATCAGTAGCACCCGTAAAGTCATCCGCAATGCAACCTAAAAGGATGCTCACTTTGTAGCTTTCGGTAACTCGATACCAGGGAAGATTTTAATAACAGCACTATCGTCCTCCTTAGCAAAACCAGCAGTTGATGCCTGCATAAACATTTGATGTGCGGTAGATGAGAGGGGTAATGGAAACTTACTCGCACGGGCCATATCTAGAACTATTCCCAAGTCCTTAACGAATATATCTACTGCAGATAAAGGCTCGTAGTTGGCTGCAAGCACATGTGCCATGCGGTTCTCAAACATCCAGCTATTACCAGCACTATGAGTAATCACTTCGTAGAGTGCATTTGCATCTACGCCCTCCCTCAAACCGAGCGCCATTGCTTCTGCAGCAGCGGCAATATGCACACCAGCAAGTAACTGATTAATGACCTTCACTTTACTGCCGATACCCGCCTTATCGCCTAAGCGATAAACAGTTCCTGACATCGCATCAAGAATGGGATTCACCTTCTCATATGCAGCAGCAGAAGCTGAGGTCATCATGGTCATTTCGCCAGAGGCAGCTTTAGCAGCTCCACCCGATATCGGAGCATCTACATAAAGAATATCTTTTTTAGCAAGGCGCGACTCAAACGAAATCGAAATATTAGGATCGACAGTGGAGCACATCACGAAAACACTCTGGGGCTTTAATGAACCTACTAAGCCAGGACTACTTGATGAACCAAACAAAACCTCTTCAGTCTGTGCAGCGTTCACTACGACTGAGATAACCACCTCGCAGATTGAGCCTAACTCTTCGATCGACTTACAGACCGTACCACCAGCCTCACAAAATTGACGGGCATGATCTAAACGTACATCAAATACATACAGATCAAAACCCGCCCTTCGGAGAGATGAGGCCATACCGGAGCCCATGGCGCCCAGCCCGATTAATCCTACTTTTTTCATGATTTGGTCTCGTTTGGTTTATTTTGATGCTTGCTAGAAGCTTTTATTGGCAATAATCATAGCAAAGGCTGCCCGTGAACCTAATTGATCGGGGCTAGAAAATAAAAGGGGAGGATGGTGCCCCGGGGCGGACTTGAACCGCCACGCCTTGCGGCACCGGATTTTGAGTCCGGCACGTCTACCAATTCCATCACCGGGGCAGGTGTTTGCAGTGGAAAAACTGCATTGAAGCTTACTAAGAGGTGAGAGTGTAACAAAAAAGTTGCATCACCCCCATTCTTGGGTTCAGAAGCCCTTAAAATAACGTCTTCAAGCCACATTACTCAAAAGGACTTACCCGTATGGCCGGCCATTCGAAATGGGCCAATATTCAGCACCGCAAAGGACGTCAAGACGAAAAGCGCGGCAAGATTTGGACCAAACTCATCAAAGAAATTACGGTTGCAGCTAAATTAGGCGGTGGCGATATTGCTACGAACCCCCGTTTGCGCCTGGCTATTGATAAGGCCAAAGATGCCAATATGCCCAATGACAATGTGCAACGTGCAATTCAGCGTGGCACAGGCTCACTAGAAGGTGTGAACTACGAAGAAATTCGTTATGAAGGTTATGGTCTTAATGGGGCTGCCATCATTGTGGATTGCTTAACCGATAACCGCACGCGCACCGTTGCTGAAGTACGTCATGCATTTGCAAAAAATGGCGGCAATATGGGTGCCGAAGGTTCCGTTGCCTTTATGTTTAAACACTGTGGCCAGATGATATTTGCTCCTGGCACTAATGAAGATCAACTGATGGAGATCGCCTTAGATGCTGGTGCTGAAGATGTGATTACCCATGACGATGGATCGCTTGAGGTGCTCACCCCAGTTCCTGATTTTCCGAGAGTGCAGGATGCTCTCACTCAAGCGGGCTTAAAAGCAGAGATAGCTACCGTAACGATGCGCCCAGAAACAGAAACTGAGTTTGAAGGTGAGCAAGCCGAAAGCATGCAAAAACTATTAGATGCGCTTGAAAACTTAGATGATGTTCAAGAAGTATTTACGAACGCCTCTTTGTAATTAGTTATCTCATTAATTCCATTTATCAATACCTCTTTTAGCTCTTTATGAAAATTCTTTTAGTTGGATCCGGCGGTCGTGAACATGCATTGGCATGGAAGCTAGCCCAATCCCCACAAGTTCAAACCGTATATGTAGCACCAGGCAACGGTGGCACAGCCACTGCAAAGCAAGATGCTGCAGGTATTCAAAACCTTCCTATTTCAGGCCTTCAGGAATTGGCAGACTTTGCCAAACGCGAAAAAATTCATCTAACCGTAGTTGGTCCCGAGGCCCCATTGGCGGCCGGTATCGTTGATGTGTTTCGCAATAATGGCTTGCGTATTTTTGGACCAACCCAACTTGCCGCCCAATTAGAGTCCTCGAAGGATTTCTCAAAAGCATTTATGAAGCGTCATGGCATTCCAACAGCGGAATACCAAACATTTTCAAATGCATTGGAGGCACATGCTTACATTGACGCTAAAGGTGCGCCGATTGTTATCAAGGCCGATGGTCTAGCTGCAGGAAAGGGTGTTGTTGTAGCAATGGATCTAGCAGAAGCCCATGCAGCCGTCGATATGATGCTTGCTGACAATAAGCTGGGCAATGCCGGTGCACGCGTAGTCATTGAAGAATTTCTGACTGGCGAAGAAGCTAGCTTCATCGTGCTCGTGGATGGCAAACATGTTTTAGCCTTAGCTACTAGTCAAGATCACAAACGTCTACTTGATGCTGATCAGGGTCCCAACACAGGCGGCATGGGTGCATACTCCCCTGCTCCAGTTGTCACTCCAGAAATTCATGCGCGTGCCTTACGTGAAGTCATCATGCCTACAGTCAAAGGTATGGAAGCAGATGGTATTCCTTACACTGGCTTCCTCTATGCAGGCCTGATGATTTCTCCGGATGGCAAGATTAAGACTTTGGAATTTAATTGCCGCATGGGTGATCCAGAGACACAACCCATCATGGCGCGCCTGCGTAGTGATTTAGTGAATGCCTTAGATCATGCAGTTGACGGAACCCTAAACGAAGTGGAATTAGAGTGGGATCGTCGTACCGCGTTAGGCGTAGTGCTCGCAGCCCATAACTATCCAGATACACCGCGCAACGGCGACCTTATCACTGGCATTCCAGCCGACACCGAAGACCAGCTGACCTTTCATGCTGGCACAAAGCTGCAAGATGGCAAGCTTCTCACCTCAGGTGGTCGAGTGATGTGCGTAGTGGGTCTATCAGATACTGTTCGTGGTGCTCAGCAAAAGGCGTATGAGGCCATTTCTAAAATTCAATTTGATGGCATGCAATATCGCAAAGATATTGGCTATCGCGCAGTGAAGTAATTTAATCCACTTATCCATCCCAATAGATCGACCTTTAAACCTTGTCATCAGCTGAACATACTCAAATCAATATTGCAGAATTAAAAAATTACTTTTTAGGACTGCAAGATCGCATCACGACTGCGATGAGTGCGCTCGATGGCAAAGCTTTTATGGTGGATGCCTGGGAAAAACCTGAAGATAGCAAACTTAAAGGTTATGGCCGCACCTGCATTTTGGATGGTGGCAATATTCTAGAAAAAGGTGGCGTAGGCTTCTCACACGTGCGCGGCGACCAAATGCCGCCTTCTGCATCACACCATCGCCCAGAGGTTGCAGGTCGCAGCTTCGAAGCCATGGGCGTTTCACTGGTCTTTCATCCGAATAATCCGAAGGTGCCGACCACCCATATGAACGTGCGCTGCTTTATTGCTCAAGCTCCCGATAAAGAGCCAGTGTGGTGGTTTGGAGGTGGCTTTGATCTCACGCCCTACTATGGCGTTGATGAAGATTGTAAACACTTCCATCAAACAGCTAAGGATGCTCTAGACCCATTTGGTGGGGAGCTCTATCCGCGATTTAAAAAATGGTGTGATGAATATTTTTATCTCAAGCACCGTGAAGAGCCCCGTGGTATTGGTGGTGTTTTCTTTGATGACTTTAACGAGCTTGGTTTTGAGAAGAGCTTTGCTATGACACGCGCTGTTGGCGATGCTTTTATTAATGCTTACCTGCCGATTGTGGAGCGTCGATATAAAGACAGCTTTACCGCCGAAGAAAAAGCTTTTCAAGAATACCGTCGCGGTCGCTATGTGGAATACAACTTGATATTTGACCGTGGCACTATTTTTGGTCTGCACTCTGGTGGACGTACAGAGTCTATTTTGATGTCTATGCCCCCGGTAGTACAGTGGTGGTACAACTGGCAGCCAAAACCTGGCACGCCAGAAGCTAAGCTTTACGACTACTACCTCAAGCCACGCGACTGGCTAGCCTAAGTTGAGCTCAGCGCATTTGGATACCCCAAATAAAATTGGCATTCTGGGTGGTACGTTTGACCCACCACATCTTGGCCACCTTAAATTGGCCACCCATTTTGCAAAGGTTTTGCATCTCGATGCCTTGCTACTAATCCCCAGTGGCGAACCTTGGCAAAAAAACTCCGGCATCACGCCTGCTGAGTTACGCTTGAAACTGACTGAAGCAGCCGGCATTGATCTGGCTCGCGCATTTCTGTACTTAAAAATACCGACTCAAATTGGCGTTGATCGCATTGAAATTGATCGTGCAGGCCCGAGTTATGCCATTGATACCGCAAAAGCCCTCAGAGAGCGTTTTGGCCCTCAAGTTAGCCTGACTTGGTTAATGGGAGCTGACTCCCTTCTAAACCTCCCTACCTGGAACTCCTGGGATCAATTGCTTGGCTTTGTGAATTTCGCAGTCGCCAACAGACCTCACCATGATCTTTCTGGGCAAATGGGTACAGAAATCAAAGCCTTATTAGAAAAGCATCAATCTATTGATGCGGATACCCTTGAAAAAAGCCCTTTTGGCCGCATCTACGTAGATAACAGTCTCTCAGTAGATCTTTCATCCACCGAACTTCGCAATCAGCTTAAAAGCCCGTCTCGCAGCAATGTCGCTTCCGAGCACATTCCGTCTCACGCATTAGAAATCATCACAAATCTAGGCCTGTATAAGTAATCAGGCTAAGATCACCCTTATATACAAAAATCTCAGAAAAATATTAAAGAAACTATGGACTTAACTAAATTGCAGCGTGTCGTGATCGATGCCCTTGAAGATGTCAAAGCGCAAGATATTCGTGTTTATGACACGACCAAACTCAGTGAACTATTTGATCGCGTGATCATTGCCACTGGTACCTCAAATCGTCAGACAAGATCTTTAGCAATGTCAGTTAAAGAAGCCGTTAATGCAAAGGGTGGCGAAGTCATCTCCGTGGAAGGCTTGGAGACTGGTGAATGGGTACTAGTCGATTGCGGCGATATCGTGGTTCATATTCTGCAACCCGCATTACGTGCGTACTACCAACTTGAAGGTATGTGGGGTGCCAAGCCGGTGCGTGTCAAATTGGCAGCAGATAAAGGTCTTGTGAAAGCAAGTGACCCTGACGACGAAGATTAATGCTTTAGCAATGCGCTTAACGATTGTTTCTGTTGGTCACAAAATGCCAGAATGGGTTGCAACTGCAACCCATGATTACATTAAGCGCATGCCCGCAGACTGCAGCATCGAAATCAAAGAGATTAAGCCCGATCTCACTCCAGCTAAAGAAGCCATCAAAATTGCAGCAGCCATTCCAAAAGGTTCTCGTGTTATTGCGCTGGATGAACGCGGCAAAGATCAAACCACTCAAAATCTAGCTACGCAGATGGCAAACTGGCGACAAGAAGGTTTTGACATCACCTTCTTGATTGGTGGTGCCGATGGACTCGATCCCAGTCTCAAAGAGGGTGCTCAAGCAATGTGGCGCCTCTCGAGCCTCACAATGCCTCATGCGATGGCAAGAGTCTTGCTAGTTGAGCAGCTCTATCGAGCTTGGACCATTTTGCAAGGCCACCCCTATCACCGCGAGTAAGTCATTCATGTTCTCTTATATTTATCTTGCCTCACAAAGCCCGCGACGCCAAGAGTTACTCAAACAGATTGGCGTCCAATTCGAAATGTTGATTGCGGCGCCGGGGGAAGATACAGAAACCCTTGAGGCACCCCTACCCCATGAACGAGCCCGGGATTATGTTGAGCGAGTCACCTTCGCCAAAAGTGCCATTGCATTAGCTAGGTGGCAAAACAGTGGAAAACCTTGGGCACCTATTCTGTGCGCAGATACCACCGTCAGCTTGCCTGCTTGATTTCAACCCGTCGATGCAACAGATTGAGCAAAACGTTCTGCCGGTGTTTGATAGTTTAGTGTTTTTCTAG
>NZ_MHZG01000007.1 GCF_001830325.1 Polynucleobacter sp. GWA2_45_21
AAGAAGGTTTGGCTAAAAGCGCTTGGATCTCATGACGTTTAGGCATCGATGGGCGTCCCCGAGGTTTGGGTTCTAGGGCTGTAATACCACCTTCATTGTAGAGGCGTTGCCAAACCAAAATGGTACTAGGGGAGGCAATATTAAAGTGGGCGGACGTAGACCGCGGGGATGCGCCGTAGGCCCTCATGTGCTGGAGCACCAATAGTTTGAACTGTGGGGTGTACTGTTGATAACCCCTCTTTTGGAGACCAGATATTCCATGTAGTTTATGGGTCAAAACCCATTTACGGACATCGGTGGTATTAAGGCCGTAATGATTGGCTACCCTCAGGTAGCCTCCATCCCTTAGATAATCATTAACTACTTTTAGCTTGAACTGAGTGCTGTGTTTGCTCATGAAGCTGACCCCTTTGAGTTGGATTGGGTGTCCAACTTTTGTGGGTCAGTTCAAAACATGGTGAGGGTTTTTCTTTTAAAACTTTCATTTTAAATCAACTGATCTGATGATTTATTCGAAGCGATTATCTAGGCGTCCAACCCCATCAATGATGATGCTGACGTTGCTGCCGGGCTTCATTGAGCCAACACCAACAGAAGTGCCGCAGGCAATGATGTCACCAGCTTGCAGTGGGACATCTTGAGAGATCAGGCTAACCAATTTTGCTGGCGGGAAAATCATGTCAGCGATGGGATAGTTTTGACGCTCTTGCTCATTCAAAATAGTTTTAATTGTTAACTTGCTTGGATCTACATCAGTAGTGATGTAAGGGCCAAAGACGCCAAAAGTATTGAAGCTCTTAGAGCGTGTCCACTGTGCATATCCAGGATCGCGATTCAAAATTTCAATTGCAGTGACATCGTTAATGCAGGTGTATCCAAAAATGGCAGCGGCCGCTTGTGTTTCATCCACTTCATGGCATGCTTTGCCGATGACAATCCCGAGCTCACCCTCATAGACAACTTTTCCAGAGTAAGACTTTGGAGTGCGAATGGTTTGATTAGCTGCCAAGAAAGAGTTATTGCCTTTCAGGAAATACAAAGGCTCTGCCGGCACGGCATGCTCAAGTTTGGTAACCAACGCATGAAAGTTATCTACCATGGCAACCATTTTGGATGGAGTGCAGGGGATGTCGATGGTGACATCAGATAGCTTTAATGTCTCGCCAGTAGCTTGGGGATTGTTAAATAGATCGCCGGTGTACACAGCAATCTGATCGCCCTGTACTTGACCTAAACCGGATTTGCCTTGATGTTGAAATCTGAGCCATTGAGCCATAATGAATTCTCCTGATAGTTAATATTTGATAGGCAATATCTTACAGGGATGAATGAATGACTAAGAATTCTGAATTGCAATTTGCACCTGAATTGGATCAGCCAGTTCGTTATATTGAGCGAACCCGTAATTACTATCTAGGTTTGGGGTATGAAACCCCCTATGTTTGGGCGCATTACATGGATGTGGCCTTTACTCCATTGCAAAAGCCACTAAATCAATCGATCCTAGGCCTAGTCACTACAGCAGTTCCCTTTGATGCCAGTAAAGGCCCGCAAGGATCAGGCGCTCCCTATAACGCAGCTGCTAAGTTTTATGACCCCTACACTCGCTCAATTGATGAGGATGCAGACTTGCGTATTGCTCATGTTGGGATTGATAGGCGCAATGCAGACATGCAGGATAGTAATTGCTGGTTCCCATTAGGCGCAGCTAAACGTGCTGTTGTTAACGGACGCATTCAGTCCCTGTCTAAACATTTTTACGGTCTACCCACAAATCGTAGTCAACGCCATACCCTCGAGATTGATGCGCCCTTGATCCTGAGTAAGTTGCGCGAAGACCATGTTGATGTTGCCGTGTTAATTCCGAATTGCCCGATTTGCCATCAGAGCCAAAGTTTATTGGCGCGATATTTGGAGGGGGCTGGCATACCGACAGTCATCATGGGGGCAGCGAAAGATATTGTCGAATATTGCGGTGTGCCCCGTTTGCTCTTTAGTGACTTTCCGCTGGGTAATGCTGCAGCTCTGCCCAATAATATTCAATCGCAAGACTCCAATTTTGAATTGGCTCTTCGCTTATTAGAGGGCGCTCCAGCCGCCCGAACAACGGTGCAATCCCCTTTGGTTTGGGCTTCAGACCCTTCATGGAAATTGGATTATTCCAATCTAGAAAGGCTTAGCGCAGAGGAGATTAAGCGCTTGCGTGATGAGGCGGAAAAAGCGCGCATTACTGCACGCGATATCAGGGTAAAAAGTGTTGGCGCCTAGGTTTGCCTAGACAAAGAGTATTTGCACAAGGCATGTAGTGCGGTTGTCGCCTCATTTTGGGGAAAGTCTTTGAGGCATTCGAGTGCAAGATTTACTTCTCGCTTCGCAGCCGCTTGGGTGTAATCTAAGGCACCAGAATTTTGAACTGCACTCAGAATCTGTTGAAAGACGTCATCAGGCAAGTCTTGATTTTGTTCGATTGCCGCTCGAACTAGTAGGCGCTCTTCAGTGCTGCCATTTTCCAGAAGATAGATGAGTGGGAGCGTTGGCTTCCCTTCTCTCAAATCATCCCCAGCATTCTTACCCATTTGTGAGGCATCTGCGGTGTAATCCAAAAGGTCATCCATTAACTGGAAGGCGGTGCCAATATGACGGCCAAAAGCAGCGGCCTGCTCTCGGTAAGCATCTGAAGCTTTTGCCAAAATTGCCCCAAGCTCAGTAGAGGCCTCAAATAATTTAGCTGTTTTATAGCGAATCACCCGTAAATAGCTCTCTTCGTCTACTTCGGGGTCATTCATATTGAGAAGCTGTAAAACTTCGCCCTCGGCAATCGTATTGGTTGCATCAGACAGGATTTCCATCACCCGCAGATCATTGGGCCCAACCATCATCTGAAAGGCCCTGGAATACAAAAAATCGCCCACCAGCACGCTGGCAGCATTGCCAAAAGCAGCATTGGCAGTCTCACGACCCCTTCTCAGGGTCGATTCGTCGACAACATCATCATGGAGTAGGGTGGCTGTGTGGATAAATTCCACTACGGCCGCCAGTTCTAGGGCATGGGGGGTTTCTTTACCATTAGCTAAGGCTTTGCTGACTAGGAGCAAAAGGGCGGGTCGAACCCGTTTTCCGCCTGCCTGGATGATATAAGTGGAGATTTGGTCAATTAAGGCGACTTTTGAGGCTAGTCGCAGGCGAATAACTTCATCTAAGGCCTTGAAATCTAAGGCGATTGGGGCCAGAATTTGGCTTAATTCATTGGTTTTGACAGTGCTCGTCATGCAAGATATAATAATGGGCTTAGCTCATCCAGGGTGGATTAGCTTAAATGTAGATATTAATTGAGGTTTCAAACCATGTACGCGGTCATAAAAACCGGTGGCAAACAGTATAAAGTTGCTGCAGGCGAAAAATTGAAAATAGAACAGATACCAGCGGAAATCGGCAGCGAAATCACTCTTGACCAAGTCTTAGCCGTAGGCGAAGGCGCTTCACTCAAATTGGGTGATCCATTGGTTAATGGTGCAGCTGTGATGGCCACTGTCGTCTCCCAGGGACGTCACGATAAAGTGACAATCTTTAAGATGCGCCGTCGCAAGCATTATCAAAAGCACCAAGGCCATCGTCAGAATTACACAGAAATTCTGATTAACACGATCAAAGCCTAATTTAGGCTAACGGCTAAATAGCAGGAGAAAGATATGGCACAGAAAAAAGGCGGCGGCTCGACACGAAATGGCCGCGACTCAGAATCGAAACGCTTAGGCGTTAAAGTTTTTGGCGGCGAGCAAATCAACGCTGGCAGCATCATCATTCGTCAACGTGGTACACGAGTACATCCGGGTATGAACGTTGGTATTGGTAAAGATCACACTTTGTTTGCCTTAGTTGACGGACAAGTGGAATTTGGCGTTAAGGGTGCTTTGAAGAAGGCCCAGGTTTCAGTTCTTCCGCGTTCATAAGACGCCTGACTGAGACACGTTTGATTCAGATTTATTCCGAATTTAACTCTTAGGAACAGGCCTCGCTAAGCGAGGCCTTTTTTATTCATGAAATTTATAGACGAAGCTCGTATTGAAGTCATAGCTGGCCAAGGTGGCGCCGGGAGTGCCTCCATGCGCCGCGAAAAGTTTATCGAATTCGGTGGACCCGATGGTGGCGATGGCGGTAAAGGCGGAAGCGTATGGGCAACCGCAGATCGCAACATCAACACTTTGATTGACTATCGTTACGCTAAAACGCACACCGCAAAAAATGGTGAGCCTGGACGTGGCGCTGATTGCTATGGTCGCGCAGGTGACGATATTGAGTTGCGCATGCCAGTAGGCACCATCATTTCTGATTACGAAACTGGTGAACCAATTGCTGACTTAACCAACCACGGTGAGCGCCTTTGTTTGGCGCAAGGCGGTGTTGGTGGCTGGGGAAACATTCACTTTAAGAGTAGTACAAACCGCGCTCCTCGCCAAAAGACGAATGGCAAAGAGGGCGAGCGTCGCAAGCTCAAACTGGAATTAAAAGTATTGGCTGACGTAGGTTTGCTGGGTATGCCGAATGCCGGAAAATCGACTTTGATTACGGCTGTATCTAATGCACGTCCAAAGATTGCAGACTATCCATTTACAACGTTGCACCCCAATTTAGGTGTGGTGCGTGTTGGTGCTGAGCGTAGCTTTGTAATTGCTGATATTCCTGGATTGATTGAAGGTGCTGCAGAAGGTGCTGGCTTGGGTCACCGCTTCTTAAGACACTTACAACGTACTGGTGTGTTGTTACATTTAGTAGATATTGCACCATTTGATGAGAATATTGATCCAGTGGCAGATGCTGTTGCTATCGTGAATGAATTGCGTAAGTACGACGAAGCTTTGGTTGAAAAGCCGCGCTGGTTAGTGCTGAACAAAGTCGACATGATTCCCGAGGAAGATCGCAAAAAAGTGGTTGCGGACTTTATTAAACGCTTTAAGTGGAAGGGTCCTGTTTTTGAGATCTCCGCTTTAACGGGTTTGGGCTGCGATAAGCTGTGCTATTCATTGCAAGATTATTTAGACTCTATTCGCAAGGATAGGGATGATGAGGATGAGCGCGCTGCGGATCCTCGTTATCAAGAGCAAGTTCAGCCAGAAGATAAAGCACCAGATTAATTAGCAGTCATTTGAGATCCGTACTTTATATGAACACTCAGAAAGCGAAACGAATCGTAGTGAAGGTAGGTTCAAGTCTAGTCACCAATAATGGTGAGGGCTTGGATCGTGCCGCAATCGGCATGTGGGCAGAGCAAATGGCCGCCTTGCTGGCTGCTGGGCATGAGGTGTTGATGGTCAGTTCCGGTGCAATTGCTGAAGGCATGCAACGTCTTGGTTGGAGTAAGCGTCCGCAGGAAATTCATCAACTACAAGCTGCAGCTGCAGTTGGTCAGATGGGTTTGGTGCAGGTCTATGAAAGTTGTTTTGCGCGCTTTAATTTACGTAGCGCACAAGTGTTGCTGACGAATGCAGACTTGGCGCATGCTGAACGCAATGCAAATGCCAAAGCGACTTTAGACACTTTGCTAAAGCTAGGCGTTGTTCCCATCATCAATGAAAACGACACCGTAGTTACCGATGAAATTAAATTTGGTGATAACGATAGCTTGGCTGCTTTAGTGACCAACTTAATTCATGCAGACTTATTAGTGATCTTGACTGATCAAGGTGGATTGTTTACTGCTGATCCACGTCAAGACGCCTCTGCCACTCTTTTGAGTGATGCTACTGCCGGCGATCCAGCTTTAGAAAAGATGGCTGGTGGTGCCGCAAGCGAGCTGAGTAAGGGTGGTATGTTGACCAAAGTGTTGGCTGCGAAAGTTGCAGCTCAAACAGGTGCTGCAACCGTCATTGCCTCTGGGCGCGAGCCTCAGGTTCTTACCCGCCTACTGAATGGTGAAAAAATTGGTACCTGCCTGACCGCTGCTTGAGTATCAAAACCCAATCATTACTCTTCTAATTAATCACGCCAAATGAATTGGTGGGCTTTGTCCCGCCAGTAAATCCATTGGGATTCAGTGACTGAATAACATTTTTTATGTTCTTCTCTTGACTGTTAAAGTTGCAGAATGCACCTTGCGCCAATGCAGCTTGATAACGATTTGGTGTGTGGTCTTTGATTGGGTTCCAGCTGGAAAGGGGATTTTCTTTCCAGACATTGGATTCAAAGGTGCCATAGAGGCGCCATTGGAATGAGTCACAACGAATGCCTTCGTATTGAATTTGGCTGTTGCCATTAGGGCTCGTCAAAATAACGATGTATCTAGTAATGCCATCGTTCCCAATCAAAATGGAGTTGGTGTCGACTGCAAATTTAAAAATTGTCTGCTGTGAGACGTAAAAAGGTTGAATAGTTGCTTTATTAGGAGGATTCAGCGGCATTGCTGTTGTACCCTCTTTAAAAACCATCGGCGCAAAAGGATCAACACCACTCTCTAGGGGGTCACCAGCGCAGCCCGCTAAGGCTAAACCCAAAGTCAGGCTGAGGGTAGAAAGTCGAAGACTGCGAATAGAGAGTTTCATGATGGCTTATCAGTAGGTTTTGCTTCTTTGGACTCATCTTCTTGACCCCCATATAGGGATTGAAGTAAATCGAGCGGAGAGCCCCAAGCAAGTTGTTGCATGCGTATGCCACGAGACAAATAGCGTGCAAGCTCGGAAAGGGCTAATTGATAGACCTCGCGTTTGAAGTCAATTACGGTGTCTAGTTGAATCCAAAAAGGAACCCACCGCCAAGCATCAAATTCTGGATGTTCTGAAGCGCGCAGATGAATATCGCTGTCTAAGCCGACTAGGCGCAGCAAAAACCAGATTTGTTTTTGACCTCGATAGCTGGCTCGATGGGTTTTGGAGGCATGTTGACGACGCAGGAACTCCTCTGGGACGTCGTAACGAAGCCAGTCCCTGGTCCGTCCAATAATTTGGACATGTTCTGGCAGCAAGCCCACTTCCTCATGCAATTCGCGGTACATGGCCTGCTCTGGGCTCTCACCATGCTGAATCCCGCCCTGCGGGAACTGCCACGAATGCTGCCCAACGCGTTTTCCCCAGAAAACCTCGTTATGGCTGTTGAGGAGGACTATGCCGACATTGGGTCGATACCCTTCACGGTCAAGCATGAGATCGTGCCTCAAATCCTTTAAAATCAACGATTTGATTATATCCATACATGAAAGCTTCACAGTCATTTCTCGCCACGCTAAAAGAAGCCCCTTCCGACGCTGAGGTGGTTTCGCACAAACTCATGGTGCGTGCCGGTTTAATCCGCAAGCTCAATGCTGGCATCTACAACTATTTACCTTTGGGATTGAAGTCCATTCGCAAGGTGGAGAACATCATCCGCGAAGAAATGAATCGCGCTGGTGCAATCGAATTGCTAATGCCAATGATTCAGCCTGCAGAGTTATGGCAAGAGACTGGGCGCTGGGAAAAGATGGGCCCAGAGTTACTCCGTATTAAAGATCGCCATGACCGTGACTTTTTAATTCAACCAACCTCCGAAGAGGTAGTGACTGATTTAGCGCGTAACGAAATCAAGAGTTACAAGCAGTTGCCGGTTAACTTCTATCAAATTCAGACGAAGTTTCGTGATGAGCGTCGACCACGTTTTGGAATCATGCGTGGTCGTGAGTTCAGCATGAAAGATGCCTACTCCTTTGATCGCGATGCCGAGGGCTTGAAGAAGTCTTATCAAATCATGTTCGATGCTTACACTCGCATCTTCAAGCGTATGGGCTTGAAATTCCGCGCAGTAACAGCGGATAACGGTGCTATTGGTGGATCAGGTAGTCAAGAGTTTCATGTGATTGCTGATACCGGTGAAGACGCAATCGTATATTGCCCAAATTCTGATTACGCTGCCAACCTTGAGGCTGCAGAATCAGTCTCGTTAATTGCGGCGCGTGCTGCTGCAACTCAGGCACTGACTAAAGTTGCGACACCAAATCAAACAAACTGCGCTGATGTAGCCAAGTTTTTAAACTTGCCACTAGAGCAGACTGTGAAGTCATTATTGTTTGCTGCTGATCAGGAAGAGGGCCCAGCTAAATTATTTATGGTGCTGGTGCGTGGTGATCATGAGCTCAATGAAATCAAGGCAAGCAAGATTCCTGGCATGGCGGAGTCACGCTTTGCAAGTGAAGCTGAAATCAAGCAAGCCTGTAATGCTCCAGCAGGCTACTTAGGCCCTGTTGGAATTGCTGCTGATGTAACCGTGGTTGCAGATCGTACCGTGGCTAATATGTCTGACTTTGTATGTGGTGCTAATGATGCCGGTCATCACTTAACCGGTGTGAACTGGGGTCGTGATTTACCAGAGCCTTTGGTAATGGATTTGCGTAATGCTGTAGTGGGAGATCCCTCTCCTGACGGTAAAGGTGTTGTTGATATTTGTCGCGGTATTGAAGTGGGCCATGTGTTTCAATTGGGCACACGCTATTCTGAGGCGATGGGTTGTACTTACTTGGATCAGCAAGGCAAAGCGCAGCCAATGGTGATGGGTTGTTATGGCATTGGTGTTACGCGTTTGCTAGGCGCTGCAATCGAGCAGGGTAATGATGAGCGCGGAATTATTTGGCCGATTTCAATGGCACCATTTGAAGTGGTGATCTGTCCAATGGGCTATGACAAATCCGAAGCTGTCAAAGTTGCTGCCGATCAATTACACGATGAGTTACTAGCTGCAGGTGTAGATGTGGTGCTCGATGATCGTGGAGAGAGGCCGGGCGCGATGTTTGCCGACTGGGAATTAATTGGCGTCCCATTCCGCGTGGTGATTGGTGATCGTGGCTTGGCAGATGCACAAGTGGAATTTAAAGGTCGCACTGATGCTGAATCAGAAAACATTCCACTGTCAGAAATTAAAGCAAAAGTGATTACTGCGGTTGATGCTGCTAAGAAACTTGTTTCTTAAATTCAAGCGTTTATAGCTGTTATTTTTTAAAGAGCCCGCCAAGTCCTTTGGCGGCTCCTTTTGCAGTCATGGATGCCATGGTGCGTGCCATCTTGCCGCCCTTAAACTGCTTCATCATGGTTTGCATTTGCTCAAACTGTGCCAGCAGCCGATTGACTTCTTGAACTTCCACACCCGCACCAGCCGCAATGCGACGTTTACGGGTGGCTTTTAGTAACTCTGGTTTTGCACGCTCTTTTGGTGTCATGCTGTCGATGATGCCGCGCATGCGTCGTGTTTGTTTATCAGCAGCACTTAAATTGGTTTTGGAGGCCGCTTGTGCCATATGGCTTGGTAACTTATCCATCAAGCTAGCCATGCCCCCCATCTGCTGCATTTGCACCAGTTGATCTCTGAAGTCACCCAGATCAAACCCGCCTTTAGAAATCTTAGTTGCTAATTTTTCTGCTTTGGCAACATCAACGTTTTGTTGGGCTTGCTCAACCAGGGCAAGAATATCGCCCATACCCAAAATACGACTTGCCATTCTCTCGGCATCAAATGCTTCGAGGCCATCCATCTTTTCGGCAACGCCAATGAATTTGAGTGGCACCCCAGTAACCTGACGCACTGAAAGTGCAGCACCACCACGTGAGTCACCATCGAGCTTGGTGAGGATTACACCAGTGAGTGGGAGTGCTTCATGGAATGCTTTAGCTGTGTTGACAGCATCTTGACCCAACATCGCATCAACCACAAACAGTGTCTCGATCGGATTGAGGTTCGCGTGCAAGGTTTTGATTTCTTGCATGAGTGCTTCATCAATACCAAGACGACCTGCTGTATCGACTAAGAGCACATCAAAATAATGACGGCGTGCCCAATCAAGGGCTGCAGCAGCGATTTCACTTGGCTTTTGATTGACATTGCTTGGAAAAAATTCAGCCCCAACTTGTTTGCTAACGGTCTCTAATTGCTCGATAGCTGCAGGACGATAGACGTCACAGGAGACGGTGAGTACTTTCTTTCTCTTCTTTTCTTGAAGGAACTTGGCTAATTTACCTACTGAGGTAGTTTTACCGGCACCCTGCAAGCCTGCCATCAAGATCACAGCCGGAGGTTGAGTGGCTAAATTGAGTTCACCACTTTGCGAAGTATCCCCACGCATGACTTGGGTTAGTTCGCGCTGTACAACTCCTACTAAAGCTTGGCCCGGGCTGAGGCTTCCAACCACGTCTTCACCAAGGGCTTTAAATTTGATTTGCTCTAGTAAAGATTTAACGACCGGAAGCGCAACGTCCGCTTCCAGCAAGGCCAGGCGGATCTCGCGCAGCATCTCTGCGGTGTTTGCTTCAGTAAGGCGGGCTTGTCCCCGCATTGTTTTAACAACACGAGATAGGCGGTCGGTGAGATTCTCTAGCATTTATCGATTAGACTTTCCAGATGGATATTTTAGGTTACTCAGGCTCCGGATGGCTCCCATCTGCACTTTATTTACTTCTTTTGGTCTTTTTAGGTTCGCGGCCAAAGGGAAAAATTGAATCTCCAGCTTTTACGGGCTTGGTTCAGGCATTCATCCTATTGATTTTGCTGGTGCACGGAATTCAGTTACATGACTCGGTCTTTACGCCAGAGGGATTTGTATTTGGTTTTGCCCAGGATTTGTCGTTAATCGCTTGGGTTGGTCTTGCTTTTTACTGGTTCCAGTCTTGGTTTTTACCGATCTCTAGCTTGCGCTGGATGGTTTTGTGTTTTGCATTGATCTGTTCTGCATTGCCTGCCATCTTCTCGGGCACCTTGATTTCTCCAAAAGCTGTCTCTGATCCTTGGTTTAAGGGGCACTTTATTGTTGCCACTATTTCAGTTGGACTATTGAGCTTGGCTGCGATGCATGCCATGTTGATGAGTATTCAGGATCGAGCGCTGCATCGTCAGTTGGCCATCATCCCGAATAGTCGGATAGCGCATTGGCTAGAGGATTTGCCGCCCCTAATGACAATGGAAAGCTTGCTTTTTAATTTACTCTATGTGGGTGTTGCGCTGCTGACCTTGACTGTATTTTCTGGTCTGCTCTTCTCGCAAACATTATTTGGTAAACCACTTGTTTTTGATCACAAAACTATCTTTGCGTTGATCTCCTGGCTTTTATTTTCTGGCCTCCTAATAGCGCGTTGGCGCGTGGGTTTACGGGGTCGCGTCGCTGTTCGTTGGGTCTTGAGCGCTTATACAGCCTTGCTTCTCGCCTATGTGGGCAGTAGATTTGTTTTGGAAGTAATTCTTCAAAGAGCATGACATTTTGATTAAGTGGCTTCTACTATTTATTGGCGCAGGTGCTTTGTACCTTTGGATAAAAGGTAAAAAACAAACAAAGCTCAATAGGGATGAGGCCGCCAAGATCAAGGCTGAGCGCAGCAAGGTGGCTGAGCCAGAGGTGATTGTGCAGTGCCGTCATTGTTCAGTTCACCTTCCAAAATCTGAAGCAATCCAGCAGGAGAATCGCTTCTATTGCTCGCAACAACACCTCGACAGCATGGATGATCAGGGCTGGCTGGGTTCTGCTGCCTGGCGAATTTCACCCAATCAAGATGTGCGACCAGCGGGTATTGCGCCGGATTTGGTGGTGATTCATCACATCAGTTTGCCACCTGGCGGTTTTGTGGATCGAAGCTCGACCCAATTTATTGTGGATTTTTTCCAGAATAAATTGGATTCTTCATTACACCCTTACTTTGAAGAAATTGCTGATCAAAAGGTATCCAGTCATTTCTTAATTTCTCGTCGTGGTGAGGTGTATCAGTTTGTCTCCACCCAAAAGAAAGCCTGGCATGCTGGCGTTTCATCCTTTTTAGGGCGTGAAAAATGCAACGATTTTTCAATTGGGATTGAATTAGAGGGTGATGGTGAGCATCCTTTTGAGGAAATTCAGTACCAAGCACTAGCCAAATTAACCACCCAGCTACAAGGGATTTATCCGGACCTTAGATTTGCTGGGCACAGTGATATTGCGCCAGGCCGAAAAACAGACCCCGGCATTCAATTTGATTGGCAAAAGTTTCAAACAAAAGCCAACATTCCCATCGATAAATTACCCTTCAGATTGCAATCCCGCTAGGCTTAATAATTGGTATGTGAGCACACGCTCACTTTCTCGCCCTTTGCCTAAAAAGGGGTAAAAATTACGCACCAAAATGAACCCTAATTTCTTGAAAAGATAGGGAAAAATACTTATAAATATTCATCAGAAATACCTTACTAATTTCCGAATATTTCCCTATACTTAGTGTCAAATGCAGTTCGAGACACTAGATGTAGTGTTTGAATACAGCAATACCCTATTGTTTTTTAACGATTTTTTGCCCAAATAACTATATATAAGCAGGAGAAATATGACATATGCCAACCCCCAGACAGCAGGACAGACTGCCGGCACAAATAATCCAGGAATGAATCCTTCAGAAGCCATGAATCAAGCCCCATCTGCCGGCTTTGTAGCTGGTGGTGTTGGTGGTGGTCAAGCCACTCAATTGTCTGATTACAAAATTATTCGCCGTAATGGCTCGGTGGTGGCATTTGAGCCATCCAAAATCGCTATTGCGGTTACAAAAGCATTTTTAGCGGTTAATGGCGGTCAGGGTGCCGCTTCTGCACGTGTTCGTGAGCAAGTAGAGCAATTAACGCACGCAGTAGTCCGTGCCTTGTTGCGTAGTCGCCCAAATGGCGGCACTTTCCATATTGAAGATATTCAAGATCAAGTTGAGTTGGCATTGATGCGTAGCGGTGAGCACAACGTTGCTCGCGCCTATGTTCTTTATCGTGAAAAGCGTAATCAAGAGCGTGCAACACAACAAGGTATTGCACAAGAGACTCAGACTGCAACTCAAGCTGGTGAGTCTGGAATCAAGGTAACTGACAACGGTGTTGAGAAGTGGTTGGATATGGCTGCCTTGCGCACCATTATTGAGGCGGCATGCGAAGGTCTTGGTAACAACATTGATGCAACTCCAATCATTACTGAAACCATTAAGAATTTGTACGATGGCGTACCAATGGCTCAGGTGTACGACTCTGCAATTTTGGCCTCGCGCACATTGATTGAAAAAGATCCTGCATATAGCCAGGTAACTGCACGTATCTTGATGCATGTGATTCGTAAAGAAATTTTGGGTCGAGAAGTATTGCAAGGCGATATGCAAGCTGAGTACAGCACTTACTTTGCCAAGTACATCAACGAAGGTATTTCTGCTGAGTTGTTAGATCCACGCATGCGTGAGTTTGATCTCCCGCGTTTGGCTGCAGCCCTAAACGCTAGCCGCGACTTGCAGTTCAACTACCTTGGCTTACAAACTTTGTATGACCGTTACTTCTTGCACATTGAAGACCGTCGTATCGAAATGCCACAGGCTTTCTTCATGCGCGTTGCAATGGGCTTGTCTTTGAATGAGTTGGATCGTGAGCGTCGTGCTATCGAGTTCTATGAAATTCTCTCTACATTCGATTTCATGTCCAGCACACCAACTTTGTTTAACTCAGCGACAACACGTCCTCAGTTATCAAGCTGCTATTTGACAACGGTGGATGATGACCTGGATGGTATTTACGAAGCTCTGAAAGAGAATGCACTCTTGTCTAAGTTTGCTGGTGGTTTAGGTAACGACTGGACAAACGTGCGTGCCTTGGGAAGTCACATCAAAGGCACTAATGGTAAGTCACAAGGTGTTGTGCCATTCTTAAAGGTAGTGAACGACACAGCGGTTGCAGTGAACCAAGGTGGTAAGCGTAAGGGTGCAGTTTGTGCTTACCTAGAGACATGGCATTTGGATATTGAAGAGTTCCTCGAGTTGCGTAAGAACACCGGTGATGACCGTCGCCGTACGCATGACATGAATACTTCTAACTGGATTCCGGACTTGTTCATGAAGCGTGTAATGGAGGGTGGTGAGTGGACATTGTTCTCACCATCAAATACGCCTGACTTGCATGACAAGTTTGGTAAAGCTTTTGAAGAGGCCTATGTTGCCTATGAGAAAAAAGCAGATGCTGGTGAATTGAAACCATTCCGTCGCATTCCTGCGCAACAATTGTGGCGCAAGATGTTGGGTATGTTGTTTGAAACTGGTCACCCATGGATCACATTTAAAGATCCTTGCAACATTCGCAGTCCACAGCAACACATCGGCGTAGTTCACTCTTCAAACTTGTGTACAGAAATTACTCTGAACACAAACGAGAGCGAAATCGCGGTATGTAACTTAGGTTCTGTGAACTTGACAGCGCATATGACTACCGATGCGTCCGGCAAGATGATCTTGGATCACGAGAAGCTGCAGAAAACAATTCGCACTGCAATGCGCATGCTGGATAACGTGATTGATATCAACTACTACGCTGTTGCTAAAGCACGTAACTCCAACTTGAAGCATCGTCCAGTGGGTATGGGCATCATGGGCTTCCAGGATTGCTTGCATATGCAACGCATTCCTTACGCTAGCGATGAAGCGGTGAAGTTTGCAGATTCCTCAATGGAAGCAGTTTGCTACTACGCTTATCAAGCATCTAATGAGTTGGCTGAAGAGCGCGGCGTTTACAGCACATACAAAGGATCGCTGTGGGATCGCGGCATTCTTCCGCAGGACTCAGTAGCCTTGTTGGCAGCAGAGCGTGGTGGTTACCTTGAGGTAGATAGCTCTTCCACTATGAACTGGGATGGTTTGCGTGCCCGCATCAAGCAGCACGGCATGCGCAACTCCAACTGTGTGGCAATTGCGCCGACCGCAACGATTTCTAACATCATTGGTGTTTCAGCTTGTATCGAGCCTACATTCCAGAACTTGTTCGTGAAATCTAACCTGTCAGGCGAGTTCACTGTAGTAAACGAGTATTTGGTGCGTGATTTGAAGGATCGCGGCCTCTGGGATGAAGTGATGATTGCAGACTTGAAGTACTTCGACGGCACTTTGTCTAAGATTGACCGCGTTCCACAAGATTTGCGTGACTTGTACGCTACAGCATTCGAAGTGGAGCCAAGTTGGTTGGTTGAAGCTGCCTCACGTCGTCAGAAGTGGATCGACCAGGCGCAGTCACTCAATATTTACATGGGTGGCGCATCAGGCAAGAAGTTGGATGACACCTACAAGTTGGCATGGTTGCGTGGCTTGAAGACCACTTATTACCTCCGCACAATGGCTGCAACGCACGTTGAGAAGTCAACTGTTGCAAGTGGACAGTTAAATGCTGTGTCCAGTGGTGGCGGTGTAAATGGTACGGATGCTTCCGCACAAGAAGCTGACGGCCCAGTTTGCACAATGCGCCCAGGTGATGCTGGCTTTGAAGAATGTGAAGCATGTCAGTAAGCTATTTGCTAACTGATCTAGAAAAATAAGAATTAGGAGAGAGTTATGTTGAATTGGGAAGAAGAAGTTGCTCCTGCGCTAGCAAAAGCAGGATTAGCACCGCAGCCGGTGGTGGCGGAGCAACAACGTCCGCAACCAGACCAAGTTGCAATTGCCGCACCTCAAGATGTTGCACCTGCACCTATGCAAGCCGCTTCATTGACTGGTGGTGCAGCTTTGCGTGTTAATGCCGCCGATAAGCGCGTGATTAATGCCAAGACTGACGTAAATCAGCTTGTTCCATTTAAATATAAGTGGGCCTGGGAGAAATACCTCGCTGGTTGCGCAAACCATTGGATGCCACAAGAGATCAATATGAATCGCGATATCGCGCTTTGGAAGGATCCAAATGGTTTAACTGAAGATGAGCGTCGCATTATTAAGCGCAATCTCGGTTTCTTCACTACGGCGGATTCTTTAGCGGCAAACAACATTGTTTTGGGTACTTATCGCCACATTACCGCTCCAGAATGCCGTCAATATCTATTGCGCCAGGCGTTTGAGGAAGCAATTCATACGCATGCGTACCAATATATTGTGGAATCTTTGGGCTTAGACCAGAGCGAAATCTTCAATGCGTATAACGAAATTGAGTCAATTCGCGCTAAAGATGAGTTCCTGATTCCTTATATCGATGTGTTGACTAACCCCAATTTCAAAACTGGAACATTAGAAACTGACCAAACTTTGCTGCGATCACTCATTGTTTTTGCTTGCGTGATGGAAGGTTTGTTCTTTTATGTTGGTTTTACGCAAATACTTGCAATGGGTCGTCAAAACAAAATGACTGGCGCTGCTGAGCAGTATCAATACATCCTTCGCGATGAGTCTATGCACTGCAATTTTGGTATCGATTTAATTAATCAAATCAAGCTGGAGAACCCGCAGTTATGGACTTCTGCGTTCAAAGATGAGATCAAATCGATCTTTGAAAAAGCAGTGGAATTAGAGTACCGTTATGCAGAAGATACGATGCCTCGCGGGGTGCTCGGATTGAACGCGCCGATGTTCAAAGGTTACCTAAGATACATCTGTAATCGCAGATGTTTGCAAATAGGACTTGACGCGATGTTCCCAAATGAAGAGAATCCATTCCCATGGATGTCAGAAATGATTGATCTGAAAAAAGAGAGAAACTTTTTTGAGACACGCGTTATTGAGTATCAAACTGGCGGTGCGCTAAGTTGGGAATAAGTAGTTAATTAAAAAGCGCATAGCCGGCTAAATAGGAGATTAGACGGTTGGATAGTTTTAAAAGTCAGCAAAACCAGACTCAAGTCCGAAAACCCTTATTAAAGGGTGTCTGGTCTACTCTCTCTATTTTTTCCAGCAAATTGAAGAAGCCGTTGTCCTTTGGGGCCACGGCTTTTTTTCCAGGATTCATTAGCGTGCAGCACTTAGCATCAAGCCGCGCGCCGATGAATGGCTCGCTCGTCGGCTCCAAATGGTTGCAAAACCAGGCGGAAATGAATAGGTCGGGTCTTCTTAATCGGTAGTTTGTACTAATCCTCACGTGAAGGAGCATTACTATGGCAATCGCCAAGAAAAAAGTTGCTGCAAAGAAACCAGCTGCAAAGAAAAAAGTAGCTGCTAAGAAGCCTGCTGCTAAAAAAGTAGCTGCTAAGAAACCAGCTGCAAAGAAAAAAGTAGCTGCTAAGAAGCCTGCTGCTAAAAAAGTAGCTGCTAAGAAGCCTGCTGCTAAAAAAGTAGCTAAGAAGAAGCCAGCTGCTAAAAAAGCTGCTGCTAAGAAGCCTGCTGCTAAAAAAGTAGCTAAGAAGCGTCCTGCTGCTAAAAAAGCTGCTGCTAAGAAGCCTGCTGCTAAAAAAGTAGCTCGTAAAGTAGCAAAAAAAAAGTAAGTAAGCCTGCTGCGAAGAAAGCGGGCAAAGCTGTAAAAAAGCCCGTGGCTAAGAAAGTTGCTGCTTCAACCACGTTGAATCCAGCTGCTGCCTGGCCCTTCCCAACTGGCACACGCCCATAAGCTCTGCTTATAGATGTGTGAAGTTCAAAGGGATCTCTCGCGAGATCCCTTTTTTATTGCTGCTTTATGGAATTAGTAGTTTTAGAGTGCAAATCCAAAGGCAGATTTGAATTGAGCGGCGATTTGATCTTTACTCATTTGGTGATTTTGTGGTCCCTGATGAGTAATTTTGATTGAACCCATCAGACTGGCTAAGCGGCCAGTGGTTTCCCAATCCATGCCATTTTCCAGTCCAAATAGCAATCCGCCTCGGAATGCATCGCCGCAACCTGTTGGGTCGACCACTTTGGCTGCCGGTACAGGCGGGATGGCGATACATTTGCCTTCAAAGTAGATATCTGCACCTTCTGCACCTTTAGTCACAATCAAGGCTTTCACTCTTTCAGCGACTTTTGCCAAACTCAAGCCCGTTCTTTGAGAAAGCATTTCTCCTTCATAGTCATTGACGGCAAGATAGCTGGCAATATCTACGAGTTCTAGAAGTTCTGGGCCATTGAACATCGGCAGGCCTTGGCCTGGATCAAATACAAATGGAATGCCCGCTTCAGCTAGCTGATGACAATGCTCCCACATACCTTGGCGACCATCTGGGGCAACAATCCCGAACTTTGCTACGCCTTTGGCGTTCTTACTACGTTCAGCCACTACTGCGGAAACTTGATTTAGATGAGATTCACCCATAGCGCCAGGGTGAAAAGCAGTAATTTGATTATTAGCTTGATCGGTTGTGATCATCGCTTGAGCAGTAAACGCCTGCTCAATCTGGCGAATATGCGTCGTATCAATTTTGAGTTGCTTAAGACGATCAAAGTAAGGGGCTGCATCACCACCGACTGTTGCCATGATGATGGGGTCACCACCCAGCAGACTGAGGTTATAGGCAATATTGCCTGCACAACCACCAAATTCACGGCGCATTGTAGGAACTAGGAAGGCGACGTTGAGGATATGAATCTGCTCTGGCAGGATTTGATCGGCAAATTTGCCTTCAAAGTTCATGATGGTGTCGTAAGCGATGGAACCGCAGATCAAGCTAGACATAAATGATTACTTTCTAATAAAAAATCAATTGAGATGAGTATGGAATAGTGTTTGCAGCCTATTTTTCAGGATAAAAAATTCTGACACGATAGCCTGCGGCATTTTGTGGAAGAGAAATCAGCAATTCGGAAGAAAAGATTTCGCCGGAAGGAGCGCCTTGATCCAAAAAATCTGGGTGTGACTCTTGCCAAGCATTTGGCAACCACTCTTGTGGAGAAAATTGAATCGTTTTGATCTCCGATTCCTCTGCATCAGTAAGCGCAATTTCTAAATTGGGGAATAAAACAGGTAGTGCAAGACGATTTTGTAATTCAACTTGCAATACAGATTGATTTAAATCGTTTTTAAGGCCCTCTCGTGCGTTTTCAGGCGAAAGAGTGACTGAAGTTATTTTCCAGGCAGCAAAATCGCTTACAGAGCGATTTACGCACCCTAGTGCGCGACATAATTGCTCATCCAATTTCTGTAGAAGAGAAAATGCACTGCTTGCTATCTGAGAAGAGCTGCCATCAACACGCGTTGCTAATGCTGGCAGTAAAGAATTTCTAGAGAGATGCTCACCAAAAATAATGAGCAAGAGGAAAAAAAGACCAAGAAGGATTAATTTAAGACTTTTTTTTTGAGCCGGCACCGAAGTGTCTGTATTTTTGGCAGTCAAACTTGCTTTACCACCTTGCGAAGGTAGCGTGCCATGCAGGCAGACCCAGCCTTCACTTTCTTTCCAGACGGAAAGAGTTAACCACTGGCTATAAGTTGCAATGACTTCCTCTGCTTGACGAGCTAGCACTCCTGACAGCACAATTTTTC
Source organism: Polynucleobacter sp. GWA2_45_21 (assembly GCF_001830325.1). Taxonomy (GTDB): domain Bacteria; phylum Pseudomonadota; class Gammaproteobacteria; order Burkholderiales; family Burkholderiaceae; genus Polynucleobacter. Next base: position 19,120 of record NZ_MHZG01000007.1, read on the forward strand.
CACCCGGGCGCATCTTATTTACTAAGGCTGGCGCTAAAACTTGTAGCGGATTAGCCAAAATATTAGCCATCACGATGTCGTATTTAGTTTCTGCAGCAAGTTCTGGTGCGTTTTCATTCGGCAAAACAAAGCGGATCACCGTATTGTTAATTTCTGCATTGCTGCGCGCTGCAACCATGGCTTGTGGATCAATGTCGGTACCAACAACGGGATTGCAACCCAGTTTTGCGGCAGCGATTGCCAGAATTCCAGATCCGCAACCGTAATCGAGCAAGCTTTGGTTCTGTAATTGCGTGTTTTGTTCAAGCCAAAGCAGGCAAAGGTGTGTGGTTGGGTGGCTGCCCGTGCCAAACGCTAGGCCTGGGTCTACCGCCAAGCAAATTGCGTTGGGGTCAGTAGGCGCCTCATGCCAGGAAGGCACTACCCAAATGCGCTCGCCAATCTGAATCGGAGCAAATTGACTCTGAGTTAAGCGCACCCAGTCCTGCTCCTCAACGATCTTTTGTTGTGGAGCGGGAAGATTAAATCCCGCTTCCTTGAGAGATGCGAGGAGCTCGGGAATGAAATTCACTGCATCTGAGTCATCTAGCTCAGGATTAAAGAGCGCAGTTACTGCAGAGCGGTCCCAAGCTTGAACTTCTGGAGAGAGACCTGGTTCACCATACAGCGGGTTTTCATCGTAGCCACCCGCAGCATCGTCTTCAACAGTGACGGAGAGTGCGCCGACTTCCAGCAAGGCATCACCCAAAGGCTCAGCAATTTCCGCCGGTACCGTGAAAACGAGTTCACGATAGGACATGCTTACTCCAAATCGACATCACTTGACCTAAGACTTCGGGTTGCCGCGACTAGCAGCTTGCTCTTCGAGGCGATGCTCTAGATAGTGAATGCTGGTGCCGCCTTCCATGAAGTTCGGATCGAGCATGAGTTCGCGATGCAGTGGCACATTGGTCGTAATCCCGTCAATCACCATCTCAGAAAGCGCGATTTGCATACGACGAATTGCTTGTTCACGAGTATTGCCGTAAGAAATCAGCTTACCGATCATTGAATCGTAATTGGAGGGCACCACATAACCGCTGTATGCGTGAGAGTCGACACGAATTCCGGGGCCGCCTGGCATATGGAATGAACCAATTTTGCCTGGGCTTGGTGTGAACTTAAATGGATCTTCCGCATTAAGACGACATTCAATGGCATGACCACGGAAAACGATGTCTTTCTGGCGATAGCTGAGTTTTAAGCCAGCAGCGATACGAATTTGTTCTTGAACGATATCAACGCCAGTAATCATTTCAGTGACTGGATGCTCAACTTGAACGCGGGTATTCATCTCAATGAAGAAGAATTCACCATCTTCGTACAAGAATTCGAACGTACCGGCACCGCGGTAACCAATTTTTCTACAGGCTTCAGCACAACGCTCGCCAATTTTGGCAATCAAGCGACGATCAATGCCAGGTGCCGGAGCTTCTTCAATCACTTTTTGGTGGCGACGTTGCATTGAGCAATCACGCTCACCTAACCAAATAGCATTGCCATGGGTATCAGCCAAAATCTGAATCTCTACGTGGCGAGGTTTCTCTAAAAACTTCTCCATATAGACTTCTGGGTTGCCGAAAGCGCGACCAGCCTCTTCTTTAGTCATATTGACGGCGTTCAGAAGGGCGGCTTCCGTATGCACTACACGCATACCGCGACCACCACCACCGCCTGCAGCTTTAATGATGACAGGGTAACCAACACGTTTGGCGGTAGTAATAATTTCTTTTGGGTTGTCTGGCAATGCACCTTCAGATCCAGGAACGCAAGGTACACCTGCTTTAATCATGGCGCGTTTTGCTGAAACTTTATCGCCCATCAGGCGAATGGAAGCGGCAGTTGGGCCAATGAATGCAAAACCGGATTTCTCAACGCGTTCAGCAAAGTCGGCATTCTCAGAGAGGAAACCATAGCCTGGGTGAATTGCCTCAGCATCGGTTACTTCCGCTGCTGAAATAATGGCAGGCATATTGAGGTAGCTCAATGGCGATGGGGCAGGTCCAATGCAGACGGCTTCGTCTGCAAGCTTCACGTATTTAGCTTCTTTGTCTGCGGTCGAGTAGACCACTACAGTTTTAATTCCCAACTCGCGACATGCGCGTTGGATACGGAGAGCAATTTCTCCGCGATTGGCAATCAGAATCTTATCGAACATGTCGGCTCTGAGTTAAGTAACGGTGGATTGGAATAGATCTAGGAGAGATCTATTAAGCGATGATGAATAGCGGCTGATCAAACTCAACACCTTGGCCGTTTTCACACAGAATTTGCTTGATAACACCGGCTTGCTCGGATTCGATCTCGTTGAGGAGCTTCATCGCTTCAATAATGCACAGTGTTTGACCCACTTTAACCGTATCGCCGACTTTGACAAAGTCTGGAGACTCAGGATTTGGGGCGCGATAGAAAGTTCCCACCATTGGTGAGCGTGCTACAAAACCAGTTTCAGCAGGCGCTTCTTCGGCAGTAGGTGCAGCAGCTGCTGGTGCTGCAGCAGGAGCAGCTTGCATTGCCTGAACTGGTGCTGGATTAGCGTAAACCACTTGACCGGCAGGGGCTGGAGATCCGGCATTCACAATGCGAACACGATCTTCACCTTCATTTACTTCTAATTCAGAAATGCCTGATTCAGAAACGAGGTCGATTAGGGTTTTTAGTTTTCTCAGGTCCATGGAAAGGCTTCCTCTCTTGAAATTCTTAATTAATCTTTATTTTGTAAACGTGCGATTGCTGCTTGTAAGGCCAACTCATATCCAATCGCCCCTAGTCCGCAAATCACGCCAGTGGCGATATCGGATAGGTAGGAGTGTTTGCGGAATTCTTCACGCTGATGAATGTTGGATAGATGAACTTCTGTAAATGGGATAGCAACACCAGCTAGCGCATCACGCAGCGCAACGCTGGTGTGGGTAAAAGCACCTGGATTGATGATGATGAAATCAATCCCCTCTTGTTTGGCTTTTTGAACTCGGTCAATCAGCTCGCCTTCATGATTGCTCTGGAAGGTGGACAGGTCGACGGAGTTAGCTTTGGCGATTTTGCCAAGCTTGGTATGTATATCTTCTAAGGTAGTTTTGCCGTAAACCTCTGGCTCACGGGTGCCCAATAAATTGAGATTAGGACCTTGAATAACGAGAATTGAAGTATTTTTCGACATAAATCGATATATTTAGAGGCAGTTAGGTTTAATTACGTTAATAAAGCATTTCTCTAAAACTGCTTACTTCATGAAGAATTCGCCTCATCAAGCACGGGGAAAGTATACCCCTAGAACCAGAGAGCAGGTCCAAAAAATGATCTAAAAACTAGCTATTTTTTATGATTTTAAGAGCAGATATTGCAAAATTCGGGTAAAAAATACCCGACTCATGCCTAAATTGCAGTCAATAAATGTATTTAAAATATCTTATAAAGCTGATTTAATTGCTTTTCTGAGCTCTTCTTCGCTTATCTTCCCTAATTTGCTGCTAGTAGACTTGCCTTGAGCATTAATGATGATGGTGTATGGAAGGGCGCCTTGGCTATTTCCCATTTGCTTAGATAGATTGCTGCCTTCTAGTCCGCCAATCACAATGGGGTAGGAAACTGGGGTCATTTCTAGGAATTGACGAATATTAGAGGGTGAATCGATGCCAATGCCGACAAATAAGACATTTTGATCCTTGAACTCTCCTTGTAATGCATCCAAAGCAGGCATTTCTTCAACGCAAGGAGGGCACCAGGAGGCCCAAAAGTTCACAACTAGGACCTTTCCTTGCCATTGCGCTGTATCGACTGTTTTGCCATCAGGCGTTTGCCATGGGTTGGCAAAAAAGGCTTTGATAGAAGGATCGCTTGCTAAGCTGGTTTTGTAAATCCATTGCGAAGTCAATACTCCTGCAAGCAGGGCTACGAGACTAATTCCGGCGATGCTAATCCATTGTCTGCGGTTCATTGCTGCTCCTTAGCTAAAATTCCCCAATGCATATTCATATCTTGGGCATTTGCGGTACTTTCATGGGCGGCATTGCCGCAATCGCTCGGCAGGCCGGACATCGCGTTACTGGCTGTGATGCCAATGTGTATCCACCAATGAGCACGCAACTTGAGGCGCAGGGTATTGAGCTCATTGAGGGATTTTCGCCCGATCAATTATTACAGTTTGAGACGATGCCAGATTTATTTGTGATCGGCAACGTCGTTTCACGTGGCAATCCGCTGATGGAGGCCATTCTCAACCAAGGGCTTCCTTACACATCTGGACCCCAATGGCTAGGTGAGCAAGTATTGTTTGATAGGCATGTATTGGCTGTTGCCGGTACGCACGGTAAAACAACGACCTCTGCCATGTTGGCTTGGATTTTGGAATTTAATGACTACAAGCCAGGTTATTTAATTGGTGGAGTGCCATTGAATTTCACGGTATCGGCCCGTCTAGGCGAAAGCAAATACTTTGTGATCGAAGCAGATGAATACGACACTGCTTTTTTTGATAAACGCAGTAAGTTTGTTCACTATCGTCCTCGCACCGCTTTATTAAATAATCTGGAGTTTGATCACGCCGATATCTTTGCTGATCTGGCTGCAATCGAGACGCAGTTTCATCATTTAGTCCGCACGGTGCCGGGTAACGGTCTCGTTGTGGTGAATGGTGAAGAGCCTGCTCTAGAGAGGGTTATTGCAAGAGGTGCTTGGGCGCCTGTTGAAAAGTTTGGCCAAGATAAAAATAATGCCTGGTCATTAATTTCGCAAGCGGCAGATGGCTTCATTGTTCTGCAGGATGGTAAAGAGGTTGCAACGGTGACCTGGGCCCCAGACTCTGGTGTCATGGGTCGACATAATCAACTCAATGCATTGGCAGCGATTGCTTCTGCAAACCATATTGGCATTTCTCCAGCTGATGCGGCACGTGCTCTTGCTGAGTTTAAGAATGTGAAACGTCGCTTAGAAACGATTGGCGTAGCAAATGAGGTGACGGTCTACGATGATTTTGCGCATCACCCAACTGCAATTATTACTACAGTAGATGGCTTGCGTCGTCGGGTAGGGCAGTCTCGAATTTTGGCAGTATTAGAGCCGCGTTCTAATACGATGAAACTCGGCGTCATGAAAGCGCAACTACCCAATAGTCTCGAGGCGGCCGATAAGGTGTTTGCTTATGGCGCCAGCACTGGTAAAGATTCTTTGGGTTGGGATTTAAACGAAGTTTTAGCTCCATTAAATGCCAAAGAAAATGATCGTGCCTTGGCCTTTGATGATTTAAGCGCTTTGGTGGATGCAGTGGCAAAAGAAGCAAAGCCTGGCGATCACATTTTGGTGATGAGTAATGGCGGTTTTGGTGGCGTGCATCAAAAAATATTGACCGCAATACAAGAGAAAGCAAAGTAATGAGTATGAGACTAAAAGATAAAGTAGCCATCATTACTGGGGCCGCAAAAGGGATTGGCTTTGCAACGGCACAGCGTTTTGCACAAGAGGGTGCAAAAGTCATGATTACGGATGTGAACCCTGATGCAGTGAAGGCTGCAGTTGATCTCATTCCAGGATCTGAAGCCTATGTCATGAACGTGACTGATCGCGCAAGCGTTGAAGCCGCTGTTGATCAAATCATGCAGCGTCACGGACGAATTGATATCTTGATTAATAATGCTGGCATCACCCAAGATGCACGCTTGGTCAAAATGACTGAAGCACAATTTGATGCGGTGATTGATGTCAATTTGAAGGGTGTGTTCAATTGCACGCAATTAGTAGTTCCACACATGTTGGAGGCGGGCAAAGGTGCCGTCGTTAATGCTTCCAGTGTTGTCGGCATCTATGGAAATTTTGGCCAGACAAATTATTCCGCCACGAAATTTGGTGTCATTGGTTTTACTAAAACTTGGGCTCGTGAACTGGGTGCAAAAGGTATTCGGGTAAATGCAGTATGCCCAGGATTTATTGCTACTGAGATGGTCAAAGCCATGCCAGAAAACATTCTGAAGGATATTGAAAGGCGCAGCTGGCTTGGTCGCTTAGGCACTCCTGAAGAAATGGCGAATGTGTATTTATTCTTGGCGAGCGATGAAGCCAGTTATGTCAATGGCGTAGCACTTGAGGCCAGCGGCGGGATTTCTCTCTAGGCATGCATCTTTTATATGAAGAGGGTGGTGACATCAAGGTCGCCACAGTCCAGTCTGCCTCGGGCGCTGGAGATGCTGAATCTTGGCAGGCGACGAGCCTGTCCGGGAAAAAGATCAAACTAAAGGCCAAAGAAGTTTGGCTACGTTTTGAAAAGCCAGAGCCACAAGCTTTAATGGATGAGGCAAATACTTTATCTCAAGAGATTGATTTGCAGTTCTTATGGGACTGCGCCCCCGATGAAGAGTTTGGTTTGGTAGATGTTGCCCAAGAATACTTTGGTGCTCAAGCAAGTATTCCGCAACAAACTGCATTAGCAATTGCCTTACAAGGCGCACCGGTTTTTTTCCGCCGCAAAGGTCGCGGACGTTTTCAGCGAGCGCCGCTAGAGCAATTGCAGGCTGGTTTGGCTGCGCTCGAGCGTAAGCAAAAAGAATTAGAGCAGCAGGCTGCTTGGCAAAAGGAGCTGGTGGCTGGCGTGTTTCCAGAGACGCTCAAGTCTCAAGCAAATCAACTATTGTTTTCTCCGGATAAAAATACCTCAGCTTACAAAGCATTAATTGCTGCATGCACTGAGTCAGGAGAATCTCCTGCCCAATTGATGATCCGCTGCGGTGCGATTGATTCACCTTTGCAATATCACCAAGGCATGTTCTTAAAGGCGCATTTCCCGCAGGGTGCAGCACATGACCAAAGTTTGGCGGTTGATCAAGCTGCATTAGATGCGGCAATTTCAGAATTACCTTTAGCTGAAGTGACTGCCTTCTCGATTGATGACTCAGGTACTACTGAAATTGATGACGCTTTATCGGTGACTGCGCTTGAGGGTGGCGGGCATCGTGTTGGTATTCATATTGCAGCACCTGGTTTGGTGATTGCTAAGGATGATCCTTTAGATAAGGTCGCACGCACGCGTATGTCTACGGTGTATTTTCCTGGCGACAAGATCACGATGTTGCCAGATACGGTGATTGCCCAGTTCTCATTAGATGAGGGTGCTGCTCGCCCAGCTTTATCGATTTATGTGGATATTGATGCGGCTGGAGTCTTGGATAAAGAGACTCTGCAGTTACGTGCTGAGATGGTTCCGATGGGAGCAAATTTGCGCTTAGAGAATCTGGAGCATCTAGTAACGGAAGAAAGCCTAGTTGATGAATCAGCTGACTATGCTTATCGTCAAGAGCTCAGCGTGTTGTGGGCCGCAGCAAAGTTATTGCATGCAGGGCGCCAAGAGCAGCGCGTAGCCAATGGATTGCGTGCTGAGCAATTAGGAGTTTTGGATCCTAACGCTTTTGCGAGAGACTTTCATTTTCAAATCAAGGAAGTGGATAGTGCGCAGCGAGTCGAGATTACCCCCCGTCAGCGCGGCTCCATCCTGGACACCATCGTTGCTGAGTGGATGATTTATTGCAATAGTGCTTCAGGACGTTTGTTGGCAGATCATGGGATACCTGGTTTGTTCCGAACTCAAAAGGGTTGGGGTCCTTTACGTACTCGCATGCAGACAACCCCTGGCCCTCATGAAGGATTGGGTTTGGAGTATTACGCTTGGTGCACATCACCATTGCGCCGCTATTCAGATTTAGTCAATCAGTGGCAGTTAATTGCTATTGCCAAGCATGGCATCACAGCCAAGATGGTGGCACCATTTCCGCCGCGAGATGCTGCCCTAATGGGTATTGCTGCCGACTTTGAAGCTTGCTATTCAGCCTACGGTGAATACCAGGACCGTCTTGAGAAATATTGGTGCTTGCGTTGGGTTGCTCAGGACGAAGTTCCGAGGCAAGTCTTTGTGAGACATCTCAAAGAAGGTATGTCGCGCGTTGAGCCTGTTCCATTGCATTTGCCGGTTCCAGAGTTGGCCACACATCCTCGTATGACTCGGGCTGAAGTGAGTATTGCTGACGTAGATCTTCTGCAGCTTACTGCGGGAGTTCGCGTGCTGCATATTGAAACACCAGAAGTACCTGAGAGTGATGCAAGTCCCGCCTAAATTTGCTCAGTTAGTAGAGCGCTTAGATGGCAGTTGGCGCCGTTACCCATTTGGCTATGCGTTGGGTCTCTCGATTCTGGCTCACCTCATTTTCTTGTCTTTTCGCTGGGGTATTGGTGAAATAGAAAATCGTCGTTTAAATACGCCTCTGAGCGTTGTTTTGGTAAATGCCAGTAATCAGGTGGCGCCCAAGCAGGCCAATAAGTTGGCTCAGGCAGATTTGCATGGAGGTGGTAACACCCCCAATCAAGATGCCAGCGCATTACACCGAGCAAGACTTGGTGCGGATGCTCGCCTTGAAGTTTTGGAGAAACAACAAAAACAAATGCTGGCTAAGCTCGAAGCAGATCAAGCCCTATCAGGCGGTCGTAAAAGTGGCGATGAAAAAAAAGCAGCATCCCAACTGAACTCTTTAGAGGCTGAGCTGGCCAAGCGTTTGCAGGTCAATGGGCGCGAACCTCGCCGTAAGGTCTTGACTGGTGCAAGTACTAAGGCGGTTGTCTTTGCACAGTATTACGATGCCATGCGTCAAAAGATTGAGGCCTATGGAAGTACATTTTTCCCACGAGCTAATGGTCGACCTTTATATGGCAGTTTGGTGATTGTGGTGAGTGTCGATGCCCAAGGGCGGATTGCTAACAATGCCCAAGGTAAAGATGGCTTGAGCATTGGGCGCAGCTCTGGTAACCCTGAGTTAGATCGCCAGGCCTTAGCAATCGTTCGTGCTTCTGCCCCCTTTGGAGTTTTCCCTGCAGAAATGCGCAATCAAATTGATATCTTGGACTGGGTTTCTACTTTTGATTTCACGAGAGATGGATCTGATCGCTTAGATCTGCGCCCTTAATTAAGTAGGCATTAGTCAATTTCGCTTATCCTGTAGTCACTATGAGTCAAGCCACTTCCGCTGAATTGCATACCGATCCAACCCAATTTCCTGGTCTGGATGTCTATGCGGTTGCTGGCAACCCGATCTCGCACAGTAAATCTCCTGCTATTCATAAACGATTTGCTGAACAGTCAAATCAAAAAATGCACTATGGTCGTTTGCAGCCTGCGCTTGATCAATTCAAAACTGCTGCGCAAGCCTTCTTTGCTGCTGGTGGTAAGGGCATGAATGTCACTGTTCCATTTAAGTTGGATGCACAAGCACTTGCAGATGTATTAACACCGCGTGCACAGCTTGCTGGTGCTGTAAATACTTTATGTATTCAAGATGGAAAAATCTTTGGTGACAATACCGATGGTGCTGGTTTAGTCAGAGACCTATTGGCACAGGGTATCCAGATTAAGGGCTCCCGAATTCTGTTGTTGGGCGCAGGTGGCGCCTCGCGCGGAGTGCTTGGCCCGTTGCTAGAGCACTCGCCGAAAGAATTAATGATTGCCAATCGATCTAATGTCAAGGCTGATGAATTGATTCACTTGTTTGGTAGCTTGGCTAGCTCAGTGGGTGTTGCACTACAAGCAGTTTCTTTAAGTGATCTTGAAGATGCTGTTAAGACTACATCTCCTTTTGATCTCATCATTAATGCCACTGCTGCCGGCCTATCCGATGCATCGCCGATTAGTGATGCGGCAGCAAGCAATATTTTTACCCCACGATCATTTGCTTATGACATGGTCTATGGTAAAGCCACTGCTTTCATGCAACAGGCATTACATCGTGGCGCGCGAGTCAGTGATGGCTTAGGTATGTTGGTAGAGCAGGCCGCTGACGCTTTCTTAATTTGGCGAGGTCCCGAGCTTGCTGATGCGATTGATCCTCGTGCTGTATTGGCAGAACTCCGTACTTCCTAGTTTCTAGCTGAGCTTTGATGCGCTGGCTTTATTACCTTCTGAAATGTTTACTTGCTGGCTTTGTTGCCATGCAAATGTACTTTGTCATTCAGATTGGAATCTGGGCAACGCTGGATCCAAGTAGTACTGCATTTCAGAGGGCAGAGCGTTGGCGGCTTTGCGGTTTGCATTGGTCTTGCCCGGTGCAGTCAAAATGGGTTCCTTACGACAAAATATCGAACAACCTGAAGCGCGCTGTTTTGGTTAGTGAAGATGACATCTTTTTTCAGCATATGGGCGTGCGAGTGGAGGATATGCAAAAAGCATGGGCTAAAAATTCACAGCTCAATCAACCAGGCGGTAAATCTAAAACTGCTTTACGTGGCGGCTCCACAATCACGCAGCAACTAGCCAAGAACCTTTTCCTTTCTTCCGAACAGAATTATTTTCGCAAGGCACAGGAGTTGATTATTGCTGGCCTACTTGAGGTAATGTTGTCTAAACAGAGGATGTTTGAAATCTATCTGAATTCAGTGGAGTGGGGTGAGGGCATCTTCGGTATCGGTGCTGCTTCTCAGCATTACTATGGAATAAAGCCAGCATCACTTGATCGTGAGCAGGCTGCAGCCTTAGCCTCTGCATTGCCAGCGCCGAAGTGTTTCGACAAAGCGCAGTACTGTCGCAAAGCCAATATTCACTTCCCTACACGGCAAGACTTTATTTTAGAAAATATGGACAGAGTGGCTCTAACGCCCACTCCAAAACCAAAGACGCGTTAGGGCTGCTGTACGTTAGCCCAACTTCTTTTATTTGCTGGCTGCAGCTCTTAATGCATTTCTAGTGGTGATGGCCACTTTTCTAGCTGCTTCTGCAAAATCATTCCCTGAGCTTGCATACAGGATTGCTCTGGAAGAGTTAATCATCATGCCCGTGCCTGGTTTATTGGGGATGCTGCCAGCCTTTACCGTGGCATCGATATCGCCGCCTTGAGCACCAATACCTGGAATGAGTAATGGCATCTCGCCCACAATTCCTCTCACCTTGGCAATTTCTTCTGGGAAGGTTGCTCCAACTACAAGGCTGATTTGGCCAGAGGCATTCCATTGTTGTGCGGCGAGTTTGGCAACACGCAGGTAAAGCGGTTCGCCATTGGGAGCCACATTCAAGAACTGAAGGTCAGAGCCTCCAGGATTTGAGGTGCGGCATAAAACAATCACACCCTTGCCGGCGTGTTTTAGGTAAGGCTCGATCGTGTCAAAGCCCATGTAAGGGTTCACGGTCACCGCATCTGCACCGTAGCGCTCAAAAGCCTCCAAGGCATAGTGGTCGGCAGTACTGCCGATATCACCACGCTTGGAATCCAAGATGACTGGAATATGGGGGTATTTATCTTTAAGGTATCGAGTCAGCTTTTCTAGTTGGGCTTCAGCTCTTTGGGAGGCAAAGTAGGCGAACTGGGGCTTAAAGGAGCAGACGGTATCTGCGGTGGCATCAGCGATCTCGCGGCAGAACTCAAAAATCCCCTCAGGCTTACCCTGAAATACAGCAGGTAGGCGCTTAGGATCTGGATCGAAGCCCACACACAACATGCTGCCTTGGGAAGCCCATGCAGACTGGAGTTGTTGGGTAAAGGTATTTGGGCTTGAGTTCATTGGGATTGGGCTTATTTTAGTGAAACTGTCATGATCTATAGGATAAACTAGCGACCATTCCTTAGGAGTTCACCATGATCAACTTGTTCGTCCTGCAAAATGGCCGCCTCTCTCAAGAGCAAGTGGAAGATCGCAATGAATTGTTGCAATACTCCAACCCTATCTGGATTGACGTCGTTGACCCTGAAGAAGAGGAGCTCCTATGGATTAAAGAGGCTTTTGGCGTTCTTTTGCCTGAATTAGATGATTTGGGTGACTTGGAAGCTTCTGCGCGTTATTTCGAGGCAGATGACGGCCACCTCCATATTCGTACTGATTTCCTATTGGATGAAGAAGAAACTTCTCGCAACGTGCGAGTCGCTTTCGTAATGACCAAGCAAGTGTTGTTCTCAATTCATGATGAAGATTTACCGGTGTTCCGCTTGGTGCGCTTGCGCGCGCGTTTGCGTCCAGGATCAGTTAGTAATGCAAAAGACGTTTTACTCGACCTGTACTCCACTGATGCGGAGTATTCTGCTGACGCATTAGAGGAGGTTTATGAAAACCTCGAACAAGCAGGTAAGCGCGTTCTGCAGGATGACATCACTGATAACGATGCAGAAGAAGTGCTCGAAACAATTGCTAAGGAAGAAGATACCAACGGACGTATTCGTCGTAATGTGATGGATACCCGCCGTGCATTGTCATTCTTAATGCGTAGCAAATTATTATCCGATGAGCAGCAAGAAGAGGCGCGTCAGATTTTGCGAGATATTGATTCACTAGAAAACCATACTGCGTTCTTGTTCGATAAGATCAACTTCTTGATGGATGCGACAGTCGGTTTTATTAACTTGAACCAAAGTAAGATCATCAAGATCTTCTCGGTGGTATCTGTTGCTTTGATGCCGCCGACTTTATTGGCGAGCGTGTGGGGCATGAACTTCCGCTACATGCCCGAGCTAGAAGAGACTTGGGGTTATCCAGTCGCCATTCTCTCTATGGTGATTTCAGCGATGATTCCATTGGGCTACTTCCGCCATAAGGGCTGGCTAAGCTCCCGCTAATTCTGTAGTGCTGCCTTATTAGGCGTTTTTAGGTTTAAGCAATTCCAGAAATTGAGAGAGTGCAAAATCACGCGCTTGTTCTCGTACGATTTGACGATCACCATTGAAGTGCTTTGTCAGTGTGGCGGTATTGATGACACCATCTCCAATACTCTCTTTAATTGCCCAGCCAAAGCAGACGGTGCCAACTGGTTTTTCAGGTGAGCCGCCTGTTGGGCCAGCGATGCCAGTAATGGAGATAGCGGCATTGACATTGGCATTGTGAAGCGCCCCTTCAGCCATGGCTTTAGCAACCTGCTCGCTGACTGCACCAAACGAGTCGATCATCTCTGCTGGAACGTCTAAACATTCAGATTTCGCAGCATTGCTATAGGTGATATAGCCTCTCTCAAGCCAATCGCTCGAGCCTGCTAAATCCGTCAGGGTTGCGCAGACAAGACCGCCAGTGCAGGATTCAGCTAAGGCAATTTTCCAGCCTCGACTTACTAAAGTCAGTGCAACCGCTCTCGCTAGTTCATGTTGGGGGTCGTTATTATTTTTCATGAGATGTAGCTCAATCCAATATGTAAGAGTGTGATGGTGAGTAAGGTGAAAAATGCTGCAGCTAAATCATCGGCAATGATTCCGAAGCCACGCCAAAGTATTAAACCAAAACTGGAAGGGGTGGAATTATCACCATTCTCTAATTGCTTAAAGTGACGATCAATCATTCCGATCGGTCCTGGCTTGACGGCATCAAAAAATCGGAAGAGTGCAAATGCCACAATTTGCACCCCTAGGCTTGCCGGCATGATAAAAATCAGTACGAGCCAAAAAGCGACAACTTCATCCCACACAATCCCGCCAAAATCCTTTTTGCCTAGCTCTTCGCTGACTTGTCCGCAGATCCAGCAACCCAGCGCAATTCCTACCCCAACGATCCACAACCAAGCTTCGGTTGATAGAAAGTACTCACCTATCAAGAAGGCGGCCCAAGCCCAGAGCGTTCCTGCGGTACCGGGTGCAAAGGGCGCTAGGCCGCTGCCCATCCCGAATGCAAGGGCGCGACTAGGTTTACTGAATACCCATTTGAAGCTTGGAGAAAATGTGGAGGAGTCAGGTGTATTCAATTGGAGGTTCATGCAAAGTGATCAAAGGATTTCAGCAGTAAATTGGCTTCTTGACTGCTTAATGCTTTTCCATCCCTATCAATGATGTGTATCTCGGGTGCTGAGTGTTGCATGGATTTGATGCTACCAATTTGAGTCAGCGGAAGATTGAGGTCTGCGCTTATTTTGGCAATGACATCCCGTTTACTGCTTGGAGCGGTAAAGCACAGCTCGTAATCATCGCCACCACTTGCAGCAAATTGGTTTTGGATCACCTGCGATTGCTTGAGTAGTGTGCTGGATTTTGGAATTCTGTCTAAGAAGATTTCAGCACTTTTGCCTGACTCTTTAAGGATGTGTTTGAGATCACCCAACAGGCCATCAGAGATATCTAAAGCGGAATTGGCGACTTCTCTCAAGGCAAGACCTAAATTCACTCTTGGGGCGGGTTGATGCATGCGTGCCTCAATAAGCACTAAATCTTCTTTAGATAATTCAATTTCATGACGCAGTGCAGCAAGAGTAAGTCTTGCATCGCCAACAGTCCCTGAAACCCAAATGTCGTCACCATCCATTGCCCCCGATCTGCGAATAGCTTTTTCCTTCGGAATGGCACCAAAGGCAGTGATGCAAAGATTCAGCGGTCCGGCAGTAGTATCGCCACCAATGAGTGGGCAGGAATAGGTATTTGCAATGGCAAATAAACCCTTGCTAAAGGCCTCTAACCAGGCCGGATTGGGCTCAGGTAATGCCAGTGCTAGAGTGAAGCCTACAGGCTTGGCGCCCATGGCTGCAAGGTCTGAGAGGTTGACTGCTAGGGCTTTCCAGCCCAACCACTCAGGGTTTGCATCCGGGAAAAAGTGCCTTCCGCTGACCAACATATCGCTGGTAATTGCCAGATCTTCAGCGGGGTCGGTTTTGAGTAGAGCGCAATCATCACCAATCCCGAGCGTGACTGAGCCAGGATTGCTGGCAAGCATGAGTTCTGACTGCGTTTTAAAGAAGCGCTGAATCAGGTCAAATTCGCCAAGTGAGGAAGTTTGAGATTGCATGCCCCATTTTATGGCTCTTGGGAATCTTTCATCCGAGAGGAATAGAATTAGAAGCTTGAATAAGTCTGATTGATGAGTGAACTGATGAGTAAACCAAGCAATAGCAGTAAAGAACAACAAATAGCAGATTTAAGAGCAGCAGCTCTTCACTATCACGAGTTTCCTGTTCCTGGAAAAATCGAAATTGCTCCAACGAAGCAGTTAACCAATCAGCGAGACCTTGCTTTGGCTTACACCCCAGGGGTTGCTGCTGCGTGTGAAGAAATTGCCAAAGATCCTGCCAATGCATTCCGTTACACAGCGCGCGGCAATTTAGTCGGCGTGATTACAAACGGCACTGCAGTATTGGGATTAGGAAATATTGGCCCATTGGCAAGTAAGCCGGTGATGGAAGGTAAAGCAGTCCTCTTTAAGAAATTTGCTGGTATTGATGTTTTCGATATCGAAGTGAATGAAAACGATCCAGATAAATTGGTTGAAATCATTGCAGCACTTGAACCTACTTTTGGCGGTATCAATTTAGAAGATATCAAGGCTCCAGATTGTTTTGTAGTTGAGCGTAAATTACAAGCGCGCATGAAGATTCCAGTCTTCCATGATGATCAGCATGGAACAGCGATTGTGGTTGCTGCTGCAATTCTGAATGGCTTGAAAGTCGTTGGCAAAGATGTGGGTAATGTGAAATTAGTTACCTCAGGTGCTGGCGCTGCTGCATTAGCTTGCTTGGATTTGCTGGTTGATCTTGGTATTCCACGTAAAAATATTTGGGTTACTGACTTAGCTGGCGTTGCATACAAAGGCCGCACTGAATTAATGGATCCAGAGAAAGAGCCATTCTGCCAAGAAACTGATTTGCGCACTTTGGATCAAGTGATTGAGGGTGCTGATATTTTCTTGGGCCTCTCGGCTGGTGGTGTGCTCAAGCAATCCATGGTGAAAAAGATGGCGGATAAGCCATTGATATATGCCTTAGCAAATCCAACCCCAGAGATTCTTCCTGAAGAAGTCAAAGAAGTTCGTCCCGATGCAGTGATGGCAACAGGCCGCACTGATTACCCAAATCAAGTCAATAACGTATTGTGCTTTCCATTCATCTTCCGAGGCGCATTAGACGTTGGTGCAACTACGATTACACGTGGCATGGAAGTCGCGGCGGTTAAGGCTGTAGCGGAGTTGGCGCAAGCTGAGCAAAGCGAAGTGGTGACCTCTGTATACGGTATTGAGAACTTGTCTTTTGGACCAGAGTATTTAATTCCGAAACCATTTGATCCACGTTTGATTACGGTTATCGCCCCAGCAGTTGCTAAGGCAGCAATGGATGATGGTGTTGCTCAACGTCCGATTAAAGACTTTGATGCTTACCGTAATCAGTTACAACAATTTGTGTACCACTCTGGCACTTTGATGAAGCCGCTGTTTAGTATTGCTAAACGCGTGCCTGCAGCTCAAAAACGTATCGTATTTGCCGAAGGTGAAGATGAGCGCGTATTGCGCGCTGTGCAAATCATTACCGATGAGCATCTTGCTACCCCAATCTTAATTGGTAGACCAGCAGTGATCGAGCATCGTATCGGTAAGTTTGGTTTACGTATTAAGTCCGGTGAAGATTTTGAGATTGTGAATCCAGAGAGTGATCCACGCTATCGTGATTTCTGGCAAACCTATTTGGGTTTGACTGAGCGCAAGGGTGTTACCGAATCTTTCGCTAAGCTAGAAATGCGTCGTCGCAATAGTTTGATTGGATCGATCATGATTAGCAAAGGCATGGCTGATGGCATGATTTGCGGAACGGTCGGTAATTCAGCAACGCATTTGAAGTATATCGATGAGGTAGTTGGTCGCGAGCCTGGTGCTAATGTTTATGGTGCAATGTCTGGTTTGATTTTGCCGGGTCGCCAAGTATTTTTGGTCGACACTCATGTCAATGTTGATCCAACTGCAGAACAATTAGCTGAATTGACATTGATGGCTGCAAGTGAGATGCGCAAATTAGGTCTAGCACCTAAAGTTGCACTCCTGTCCCATTCCAACTTTGGTTCAAGCAGCGCTCCATCCGCTATCAAAATGCGTGAAGTGTTGGCTTTGATTCAAAAAGCAGATCCTGAATTAGAGATAGATGGTGAGATGCATGGTGATAGCGCTTTGGATGAAACTATTCGTGCCAGCGCAGTGACTTCATCCCCGTTAAAAGGTGATGCCAACTTGCTCGTGTTGCCAAATATTGATGCCGCCAATATTTCTTACAACTTGTTAAAGACTGCTGCTGGTAACGGTATTGCAATCGGCCCATTGTTACTAGGTGCCGCTAAGCCGATTCATATTTTGACGCCATCGGCTACTGTGCGCCGTATCGTCAATGTCACCACTTTGGCGGTAGTTGAGGCGGCAAGTAACGCTAGAGGTGTGGCTTAAGGCGTAAATGCAGTCTTTTATTTATGTTAGTTAGCAATAACTAACATAAATAATTATTATATAAATCAATGGTTTATATAAAATGTGCTGTAATTGGGCTTGATTTGATGGCGTGTTAAGGGTAACCTAGCACCCATCATGAATAATCGCTCTGAAAACGGCACTACAGTAAGCTTCGACGAACACAGTCGCGCTGAAAGTTGGGATAGCAACGATCGACTTGAAACTGAGTCATCTGCTGCCAATATCTATGCTGAGGGTGGTTTATCTCGTTTACAAACCTATGCAGCAAATCAAGTTTCGGGGAAAAAAGTGACAGCTTCTTGGCGTGCCGCTTTGGCCGTTCGCGATGCCGGACCGCCGGCAATGTTGCGCAGTGTGCGCCCTAATATCGTGCAATCTATTCGTGCTTTCCGCACTCCTGACCTCCAGGAGGCGGCTACTGAGCTTGGTCAACACTTCATTTACGCCAATTGTGCAAATGCAATGACTAAAGGCGAAGTGTTGGAAGCGATTGCTATTGCCTATACATTTACCAAGCAACAAGCGAAGAATTTCGATCCTTTATTGGATGCTTTGACGACTACGGTTGACAAGTCTGGTCCACAGCCAGGTTTCGTAGTGGTTCTTGAAGGCTTGCCTTGCACTCAGAAGTTTGACAAAGAAGCTCGCGAGACCCTGTTAGATGTGTTCCGTGATGCTGTGGACTTCTGGTCTGAGCGCCGCACACCTTATCGCGTGTTTTACTCTTTTGCTTAAAGCGGTAAATCCATAAAACAGCACAAATCGCCTCTACTTGAGGCGATTTTGCATTTCTGGGTCCCAAATGCTGTGAACGGTAGTGATTGCCACAATTCCAGCGGTCTCAGTTCGCAATACTCGATCACCTAAAGAGACGATCTGATATCCAGCAGCCAGAGCTTGAGCCTCTTCTTCTGGAGAATGACCACCTTCGGGCCCAATCATCAAAATAACATCCTGGGGCGGACTTTCAATTAATACTGAATACAGGCTTTTGTCGGTATCTGGGCTTAAAAGTAGTTTAAGTGTGGCTTTTTGTGGCTTTTGTAGATAACTTTCAAAACTTTGCACGGGCTCTACAGAAGCTAAAACTGTACGATCACATTGCTCACAGGCCGCCTGAACAATGCCCTCCCAGTGGAGGAGGCGTTTTTGAGCCCGCTCAGCATCGCTGGAGCGAGTTAATTTGATGACTGAGCGCTCACACTGCAGTGGCGCAATGACTTGAGCACCCGTCTCTATAGCCTTTTCAACCACCCAGTCCATCTTGTCGCCGCCAGCAAGGCCTTGGGCCAAGGTGATGGCGTAAGGACTCTCACGATGAGTATCTAAACGAATATCACTCAACTCTGCTTCCCCAGATTTATTGCCCAAGAAAAGGAGTTTTGCCTGAGCAACTTGGCCTTTGCCATCGAAGATTGGGAAGAATTCACCAACTTGGATGCGGCGTACCCGTAAATGATGGGCGAGCTCAGGGGTGAGGGTATTTGGCTTTTGGGTTTCCCATGGCCCGGGAAGATAAAATTGAGGCATTACTGAAATATAGCTAATTAATTTCCTAGAGACCCAATTTACGATGTCAAACCTTCAAATTCGTATGGCAAATGCCATTCGTGCTTTATCCATGGATGCAGTTCAACAAGCCAATTCTGGTCACCCTGGAATGCCAATGGGTATGGCTGATATTGCAGTCGGTCTTTGGAATGAGCATTTGCAACATAACCCAACAGATCCACATTGGATGAATCGCGATCGCTTTGTTTTATCAAACGGTCATGGTTCTATGTTGTTGTATTCCTTATTGCATTTAACTGGTTATGACTTGCCGATGAGCGAGTTAAAAAATTTCCGTCAGTTGCACAGTAAAACTGCTGGCCATCCTGAGTATGGAATTACGCCCGGTGTAGAAACCACTACTGGTCCTTTGGGTCAGGGAATTTCTAATGCAGTTGGTATGGCGCTTGCTGAAAAATTATTAGCGCAAGAATTTAATCGCCCAGGTCATGACATCGTTAATCACTACACCTATGTATTTTTAGGTGATGGTTGTTTGATGGAAGGCATTAGTCATGAAGTCTGTTCATTAGCCGGCACACTCAAGCTCAATAAATTGATTGCGCTATGGGATGACAACGGCATCTCGATTGATGGCAAAGTCGTTTCTTGGTTTAACGAAGACACACCAAAGCGTTTTGAAGCTTATGGCTGGAATGTGATTCGTGATGTGGACGGGCATGACGCAGAGGCCGTATCAAGTGCAATTGCTAAAGCTAAGAAGAGTGATAAGCCGACATTGATTTGTTGCAAGACAGCGATTGGTCAGGGCTCGCCAAACATGGCTGGTAGCGATAAGGTGCATGGCTCCCCATTGGGCGCGGCAGAAATTGCAGCAACTCGTGTTGCCTTGAACTGGCCATATGCACCGTTTGAAATTCCGAAAGATATTTATGAGGCTTGGGATTTCAAGAAACGCGGTCAAGCTGCTGAGCATGAGTGGAATAAAGAATTCCAGGCCTACAAAAATAAATACCCAGAACTGGCTTCTGAATTACAGCGTCGTATGCAAGGCGGCTTATCTAAAGACTTCTCTAAAACTTTAGATGCTTACTTAAAGACTTGTGAAACTAAAGCAGAAACCATTGCTACTCGTAAGGCAAGTCAGAATGCCATCGAAGCATTGGCACCAGCCTTGCCAGAGTTTATGGGCGGCTCTGCTGACTTAACAGGTTCTAACTTAACTAACTGGTCTTCATGTAAAGCTGTGCGTGCTGATCAGTGGGGTAACCACATCAACTACGGTGTTCGTGAATTTGGTATGAGTGCCATCATGAACGGAATCGCTTTGCATGGCGGCTATATTCCATTCGGCGGCACCTTCCTAACCTTCTCGGATTACAGTCGCAATGCCTTGCGCATGGCTGCATTGATGAAGTTGCGCAGCATCTTTGTCTTTACGCATGACTCGATTGGCTTGGGTGAAGATGGCCCAACACACCAGTCAGTGGAGCATGTAGCGAGCTTGCGCCTCATCCCAAATTTGATGGTTTGGCGTCCATGCGATACCACGGAGAGTGCAGTTGCCTGGGGTGCCGCGATTGAGCGTAAGCATGGCCCTAGTGCTTTGATCTTCAGTCGTCAAAACTGCCCATTTGTATCGCGTAATAGCCAACAAGTAAAAGACATTGCACGCGGTGGATATGTTTTGCGTGATCCAAAGAAATCCAAAATCGATGCAGTAATTATTGCTACCGGATCTGAAATTGCTTTGGCATTACAAACTGCAGAGCGTTTAGAGGGTGAAGGCTTTGGCATTCGTGTGGTGTCAATTCCATCAACAACGGTATTTGATCAACAAGATGCTGCTTACAAAGCAAAAGTCTTGCCAGCTGATATTCCGCGCATTGCTGTTGAAGCTGGGGTGAGTGATTTCTGGTGGAAGTATGGTTGTGCAGCTGTGCACGGTGTTGATACCTTTGGTGAGTCAGCGCCAGCGCCAGTGCTTTATGAATATTTTGGCTTGACTGTGGATCAGATCGCTAAAACAGTAAAGCAATGCATTGCAAAGAAATAAAAAAGATCAAAAGCAAATAAATTATCTGTTTAAGAATTCAAAATTAGCAAGGGGAATGGAATGACAATTCGTGTCGCAATTAACGGTTATGGTCGCATTGGTCGTATGGTCTTGCGTGCTTTGTATGAAGATCAAGTCAATGGCAAGCCAAGACGTGATATCAAAATCGTGGCGATTAATGCGATGGGTGATATCGATATCAATGCGCACTTGACGCAATATGATTCTGCGCACGGTCGTTTTCCTGCCGAAGTAAAAGTAGACGGCGATTGCATGGTGGTTAATGGTGATCGTATCAAGATGTTCTCAACCCGTAATCCTTTGGAAACCCCATGGGGTGAGTTGGGTGTGGACTTGGTGCTCGAGTGCTCCGGCAAATTCACTTCAAAAGAAAAAGCCATGGTGCACATCTCTCAGGGCGCGAAGAAAGTATTGATTTCTGCTCCCGGTGAAAAAGATGTGGATGCCACGATTGTTTACGGCGTTAACCAGCAAGTGCTCAAGCCAAGCGATGTCGTGGTTTCTAACGCGAGCTGCACGACTAACTGTTTAGCGCCGTTGGTTAAGCCATTGCTAGAAAAGATTGGTATCGAGTCTGGCTTGATGACTACGATCCATGCATTTACCAATGATCAGGTTCTGACTGACGTGTATCACAAGGATATGCGCCGTGCGCGTTCTGCTGTGAGCAGCATGATTCCAACTAAGACCGGTGCGGCAAAAGCGGTTGGCTTGGTATTGCCAGCTTTGGCAGGGCGCTTTGACGGTTTTGCAATGCGCGTGCCCGTCATTAACGTTTCTGTTGTGGATTTAACCTTTGCTGCTAGCCGCGCTACTAGCGTGGATGAAGTGAACTCTATTCTCAAAACAGCGAGTGAGGGTGAGTTGAAGGGTATTTTGGGTTTCAATACCTTACCTTTGGTTTCCATCGACTTCAATCACGATCCACGCCCCAGTATTTATGACGCTTCCCAGACTCGCGTGTCGGCAGATGGCAAGTTGGTCAAAGTCTTGGCTTGGTACGACAACGAGTGGGGCTATTCAGTCCAAATGCTCAATGCTGCTGAAGCATTGATGGCCGTAAAGTAAGTAATTGATGAGGTTTTAAGGCTAAAAGTACTTAAAATCTTGTTTTTGATGTAAAAAAGACCTCAATTGAGGTCTTTTTTCATTATCTGTAGATAAAATCTAAATAAATTAGGTTTAAGTCTTGGTTTTATTGCGGCAATTCTTCTTTTGGCAGTGCCCATACATGGCTAAAGAGTGCTCCTGGAGCTTAAAACCCAGGTTTTTGGCGATATCACGTTGTCTTTTCTCGATGGCCTCATCGACAAACTCTTCTACATGGCCGCAATCGAGGCAGACCAAGTGGTCATGGTGCTGCCCCTCATTGAGCTCATAAATGGCCCTACCATCGCCTTTGCTGGACTCAAAATGACTGCGGAGCAAGAGCCCTGCTTGCTCAAACTGGGTCAGTACCCGGTATACCGTGGCCAAACCAATTTCTTTATCTTCCTTAGCTAGGGCCATAAAGACATCTTCAGCACTAAAGTGGGTCCCACCGTTCTGGTGAAAGAAGTCCAATATTTTCATCCGTGGACCGGTCGCTTTGAGGCCAATATCGCGTAAATCTGCTGGAGTCGGGTTTTGGTTCATATTCATAGGTTTGGGAGCTAAAATCAATGTCTTAATGATACGGCCTGCCATGCAAAATTGCCTTCAAGTTTTTACCCGTTTATTGAACTCCATGTTTGGGGTTTTTGGCCTTGCTCGGTCAGGATTAGTTATTGCCTCTATTGGTGCGGTAATGATCGCTACTGGCTGCACTAGCGCCGTAGATGAAACCCAACGTGCCTGGATGAATAAAGTCTTTAGGCCTTATGTCCCTGATGTTGTGCAGGGCAACTTTATTTCTAGTGAGCAATACGCGAAATTACAAGTGGGCCAGAGTCGAGAGCAGGTCCGTCAAATTTTGGGAACACCTTTGCTAGCAAGTTATTTCCATGCCAATCGCTGGGACTATGTTTTTGAATTTAAGCGTTCGGGTCAGCAAATTAGTAAAGAGCGGCGCGTCACCGTATTTTTTGAGGGCGATAAGCTAGTGAAGTTTCAGGGTGACGCTTTGCCAACAGAGGTTGAGCTAGTTGCTGAGATCGATGGCTATGCAAAAACCAAGCGCTCCTTCTGGGATGTTGTGACCGGATCGAACAAGCCTCCAGTAACACCGCCTTTGCAACAGCCAGAGTTGCTAGTGCCTAGCCCCACGAATAATTTGCCAGCTGGTGCTGCAGTTCCTGCGGCTCCTGCTAGTAGTTCTTTTTGGGACTTTTTTAGCTTCTCAAAAAAATCACCAGACGCTCAGCCGGTGCCTCAACAATTAGGCCCTGGCGATCTCAACGTTCCGCAGGCTAGTGAAGTTAAGTAAAGATAAGTTGTGTTGATGTCGAGTGATTTCTTTCGACAACCTTGAATAAGAAACGAAGATACAAATGATGAAAATCGCAATTGCTGGTGCAACCGGCCGTATGGGGAAAATGTTGATCGAGGCTGTGCTCAATTGCTCAGATGCTGAGTTGGTTGGCGCCTTAGAGCATGAGTCTTGCCCGCTACTAGGTGAAGATGCTGGCGCGTTCTTGGGTAAAAAAACTGGCGTAGCCATTACATCGGATATCTCAAAGGCTTTAACAGGCGCTGAATTCTTAATTGATTTCACTCGCCCAGAAGGCACGATGGCGCATTTGGCTGTAGCGCAAAAGACGGGTAGCAAAATGATTATCGGCACAACTGGTCTTAGCCCAGAGCAAATCGATAGCCTGAAAAAAGCATCCGCAAATTTAGCCATCGTATTTGCGCCAAACATGAGTGTAGGCGTGAATGCCACATTCAAATTATTAGAAATTGCGGCAAAGATGTTGAACGAAGGTTACGACATCGAAATCATCGAAGCGCATCATCGTCATAAGGTAGATGCACCATCTGGTACTGCATTGAGAATGGGTGAAGTGATTGCCGATGCCCTTGGTGAGAAGTTAGACGATGTTGCTGTATATGCCCGCGAAGGTCACACCGGCGAGCGTAAGGCAGGCTCAATTGGTTTTGCCACTATTCGTGGTGGAGATATTGTGGGTGATCACACCGTCCTATTTGCAGGCGAGGGCGAACGCATTGAAATCAGCCATAAGTCTTCTAGCCGCCAGTCCTATGCACAAGGTTCCTTACGTGCTGCACGCTTCTTACAGAGTCAGAATTCTGGTTTGTATGATATGCAAGATGTTCTTGGTCTGCGCAAGTAACTCACCAAATACGATCACCATTAATTAAAGAATAGAAGAAAAGAGTTGTATTGAATGAGTAAGGATTACGATCACCGCAGTATTGAAGCTGCAGCGCGAGCTGATTGGGAAAGTGCACAAGCTTATAAGGTAGCCGAGAACGCAGTAGATGCTTCTGGTAAGCCAAGACCAAAATACTACGCCTGCTCCATGTTGCCTTATCCATCAGGTAAGTTGCATATGGGCCACGTTCGTAACTATACGATTAACGATGTAATGGCGCGACAATTGCGCATGCAGGGCTATAACGTACTTATGCCGATGGGTTGGGATGCGTTTGGTATGCCTGCTGAAAATGCTGCCATTCAGAATAAAGTGCCACCAGCTAAATGGACCTACGACAACATTGCTTATATGAAAAAGCAAATGGCAGCGATGGGTCTAGCAATTGATTGGTCGCGCGAAGTGGCTACTTGCAGTCCTGATTACTATCGTTGGAATCAATGGCTCTTTTTGAAAATGCTTGAAAAGGGCATTGCTTATCGCAAGACTCAAGTCGTGAATTGGGATCCAATCGATCAAACAGTATTGGCTAATGAGCAGGTGATTGATGGGCGCGGTTGGCGTTCAGGCGCCTTAGTGGAGAAGCGTGAGATTCCTGGTTACTACTTCAACATTACGGCCTATGCAGAGCAACTGCTGACTGGTTTAGATGGTCTGGGTTGGCCTGAGCGCGTCAAGATCATGCAGCAGAATTGGATTGGCAAAAGTCGTGGTGTCCGTTTTGCGTTCAAGCACGAGATTACTGATGCAAATGGTAATTTTGTTCAAGATGGTCAGTTGTATGTATTCACAACGCGTGCTGACACCATCATGGGTGTTACTTTCTGTGCAGTTGCGGCAGAGCATCCATTGGCAACATTAGCGGCAACCAATAATCCTGAGTTGGCAGCATTTATTGAGAAATGCAAAACCGGGAGCGTGATCGAAGCTGACCTCGCTACTCAAGAAAAAGAAGGCATGTTCACAGGTTTATACGTGACGCATCCACTCACCAATGAACCTGTCCCAGTCTGGGTGGGTAACTATGTGTTGATGTCCTATGGTGATGGTGCTGTCATGGGCGTTCCTGCGCATGATGAGCGAGATTTTGCCTTTGCACTGAAGTATGACTTACCGATTAAGCAAGTGATTGCTTTGCGTACTCAATCGGATATGTTCAACACTAGCCACTGGCAAGATTGGTACGCCCAGAAGGATGACGTCGTTTGTTTAAACAGCGGCAAGTACGATGGTCTATCGCATGAAGAGGCTGTTGATGCGGTGGCAAAAGATTTAGAGCAAATGGGTATTGGTGAAATCAAAACTACTTACCGTTTGCGAGATTGGGGTATCTCTCGTCAGCGTTATTGGGGTACGCCAATTCCGATTATTCATTGTGGCGATCAGCACAATCCTGGTTGCGGTGCTGTGCCAGTACCTGAAGCAGATTTACCAGTAGTACTGCCCGAAGATTGCGTGCCAGATGGCAGCGGTAATCCGCTCAATAAGCGTGCCGACTTCCTTAATGTGAAGTGTCCACAATGTGGCAAGCCCGCACGTCGTGAGACTGACACCATGGATACCTTTGTGGATTCTTCTTGGTACTTCATGCGTTACACCGGTCCAGATGCAAAGACGATGGTCGATGCGCGTAATGAATACTGGATGCCAATGGATCAGTACATTGGCGGTATTGAGCATGCGATTTTGCATTTGCTCTATGCACGCTTCTGGACTAAGGTCATGCGTGATCTCAATCTCATTACTTTTGATGAGCCGTTCCAGAACTTGCTAACGCAAGGCATGGTGCTCAATGAGACGTATTACTCTGAAGAAGCATCTGGTAAAAAGACTTGGTTAAATCCATTGGATGTAGAGCTCCAGCTAGATGACAAAGGCCGCCCTCAAAGCGCCAAGTTGAAAGGCGATGCTTCTGGCACATCAGTAATTATTGGTGGCATTGAGAAGATGTCTAAGAGTAAGAATAACGGCGTTGATCCCCAAGCCTTAATTGATCAATACGGTGCTGATACTGCGCGTTTATTTGTGATGTTTGCTGCCCCTCCTGAGCAACAGCTCGAGTGGTCTAGTGCCGGTGTAGAGGGTGCATCGCGTTTCTTGCGCCGTGTATGGATGTATACCAGCAGTCAAGCTGATGCAATCCGCGCTGCCTCTGAAGTATTGCCAAGTGATTTAAATGACGCAGAAAAAGAATTGCGTCGGGAAGTACATACCATTCTGAAGCAAGCTAACTTTGACTATCAGCGTCGTCAGTACAACACCGTAGTTTCTGCGGCAATGAAGATGCTGAACGTCTTAGAACCTGTGAAATTAGGCGATAAGACTACAGTGAGACCCGCTGTATTGCGTGAATGCTTGAGTATTCTGATTCGGGTACTTTACCCAGTGGTACCTCACTTAACGCATGCCCTCTGGAATGAGGTTGGTTGCGATCAATCTTTTGGCACGCTATTAGATGCGCCATGGCCTGCAGTAGATGAAGCTGCGCTGATTCAAACTGAGTTGACCATCATGTTGCAAATTAATGGCAAGTTACGTGGGGATATTCGTGTGCCTGCGGATGCCACTAAAGAGCAAATTGAGGCTTTGGCATTACAAAGCGAGCCTGCGGTGAAGGCGTTAAATGGTGCTGCACCTAAAAAGGTGATCGTGGTGCCAGGTCGCTTAATCAATATTGTTGCTTAGATTGCTAACGATTTTTTGAATAGAAACTAAACACATGCGCGTAAATCAACTTCGACGTACTCTGCTTGGGTTTCTGGCTCTAGCTCCAGTCAGCGGTCTGATCGCCTGTGGCTATCGTTTGCGTGGCATGGTTGATTTACCGTTTAAGGTAATCGCAATTACTGGTAGCCCATCACCACCTCTAAGAGCCGATCTACAGACAGCCATTTTGACGGGTACTGATGCAAAGATTGCAATCAATCCCAAAGACGCCGATCTGATTCTGGAAATCACTAGCGATCTGAATGGTCGTGAGATCTTGGCTTATAACTCGAATGGTCAAGTCTCTGCCTATCGTTTAAATATACGAGTTGGGTTTAGGGCGTATGACAATGCTGGGGCAGATATCGTGCCTGAAGCGGAGATCTACATGACGCGAGACATGGACTTCTCGGTATCGACCGTTTTAGCGACCGATGTCCAGATGCAGCAATTTCTATCTTTAATGCGTAGAGATTTAGCGGTTCAGATTTTGCGTCGTGTTTCTGCTTCTGCTCGAGCACCACAGGCTCGAAGCTTTTAAAGAATGACGAGCAAATCGCATGGTTAAGAGCGATGCCTTGCAGGTTCATTTGAAGTCACTTAATTCGGCGGCTTCATTAAGGCCTCTGTATATATTTAGCGGGGATGAGCCTTTACTGATGATGGAGGCTATGGATCAGTTGCGCGCCACGGCTAAAAAAATGGGCTATACCGATCGAGAAGTTTTATTGCAAGAGCGTGGGTTTGATTGGAGTGCTTTATTAAGTGCTGGCCAAACCATGTCTTTATTTGGCGATAAGCGCTGGGTGGAGTTGCGCATCCCAACCGGCAAACCTGGCCGTGATGGTGCTGATGCGCTTAAGCAGTTCTCTACCCAAATCGAGTCTCAGCCAGTTGGACCCGAGGGGCCGGATACGATTTTTTGCATCATCCTGCCTAAATTGGATGGTAAAACTAAAACCTCTGCTTGGTTTACTGCTTTGGATGAAGCGGGTATGGCGATTCAGTTGGATTCCTTGGATCGCAGTCAATTGCCGCAATGGATTGCGGGGCGACTAAAGAAGCAGGGTCAAGAAGTGCAGTCAGGCCCAGAGGGGCAACGTGCTTTAGCCTTCATTGCTGAGCAGGTAGAGGGTAACCTCATCGCCGCTCATCAAGAAATTCAGAAGCTGGGTTTATTGCATCCTGCTGGCGTGCTTACCGAGGAACAAATTCGGTCAGCAATCTTGAAGGTGGCTCGCTATAACGTCTTTGAATTAACTGAAGCGATGTTGGCTGGCGATCTGCCGCGCCTGAATCGCATGTTAGATGGTCTCAAGGGTGAGGGTGAACCTTTGGTCTTGATTCTGTGGAGCGTAACTGAAGAGCTTCGGATACTATCGAAACTGAAGGCAGCAAGCGATGCTGGTGAGTCTGTGCAGAATTTGATGCGCGCTAACCGGATCTGGGGCAATAAAGAGCGTTTATATCCTATGGCTCTAAAACGGGTGCAGCCTTTAAAGTTGCGCAGAGCAATGCAGGTTGCTGCAGGTTTAGATCGTCAGGCCAAAGGATTGCATGCGGCGGAATTACCGGCAGATCCTTGGGATGGTTTGCGTTTAGTGGGCAATCTATTGCGCTAGATAAAACAATATTAAATTTGACATAGTAAATATATGAGTAATTCAAAAAATACCATTCAGCAAATGATGCAAGATATTGGCCGACGTGCTCGTCAGGCATCACGCGCGATGGCGCGGGCATCCAGCGAACAGAAAAATAAAGCCTTATTGCGAATCGCCAAGTTGGTTCGTGAGCGCGCTGAAGAAATTCAGCGTGTGAATGCGCTTGATGTTGCTCGCGCAAAAACCAATGGGCAAGACGCCGCCTTTATTGACCGTCTCACCATGACTCCCAAGACGATTGAGTCTATGGCATTGGGTTTGGAACAAATTGTTTCTCTGGAAGATCCGATTGGAAAAATAACACCATTACAAAAACAGGCCTCTGGTATTGAACTCGGTCAGATGCGTGTTCCACTCGGTGTGATTGGCATTATTTATGAGTCTCGTCCTAATGTGACAATTGATGCTGCGGCGCTTTGTCTTAAATCTGGCAATGCTGTCATTTTGCGTGGTGGTTCGGAAGCAATTGATTCGAATGCGTTATTGGCGCAATTGATTCAAGAAGGTTTGGATGCCGCTAATTTACCTATGGATGCAGTGCAAGTTGTGACAACCACAGATCGTGCCGCTGTCGGTGAAATGATCACCATGACTGAATACATTGATGTGATCGTGCCGCGCGGTGGCAAAAGTTTGATCGCCCGTTTAATGGCAGAGGCACGCGTACCAATGATTAAGCATTTGGATGGAATTTGTCATACCTATATTGATGCTGATGCAGATATCGCGATGGCAATTAAGGTTTGCGATAACGCCAAGACCCAGCGCTATGCCCCTTGTAATGCAATGGAAACACTCTTGGTCAACAAAACCATTGCACCTCAAGTCTTGCCAGCGCTCTGTAAGATCTACCAAGACAAGGGTGTGGAGTTGCGTGTTGATGAGCAAACCCGAAACACGCTGGAGGCTGCAGGATTCAAGAATCTAATTAATGCGGTTGAAGAGGATTGGCAAACAGAGTATTTGGCGCCAATTTTGTCGATTAAGACTGTTGCCGATATGGATGAGGCAATGGGCCATATCGAGCAATACGGTAGTAAACATACCGATGCCATCATTACCAACAACCAGGCCCAAGCAAATCGTTTCTTGCGCGAAGTCGATAGTGCTAGCGTGATGGTCAATGCCAGTACCCGTTTTGCGGATGGTTTTGAATATGGTCTTGGTGCTGAGATTGGCATTTCCAATGACAAATTACATGCTCGTGGCCCTGTGGGCTTGGATGGTTTGACCTCACTCAAATACATCGTCATGGGTCATGGCGAAATTCGTACTTAAATGCGTACTTAATCAATCCCGATTAAAGAACGATAAAAAATACCTAACGGAGACTATTCAACATGGGTAATGCATATTTATGGACTAAGACGCTTCATATTGTCTTGATTGCCTCTTGGTTCGCAGGCTTGTTTTATCTCCCACGTATTTTTGTGAACCTAGCGGATGAGAAAAATCCTGAAGTCTATGCACGTCTTCTCGGCATGGCTGATCGCCTCTTTCGTTTCATGACTATTTTGGCAGTACCTGCAGTCTTTTTGGGCCTGACACTTTGGCTGCACTTCAAGATTGGTGCTGGTGACGTTTGGATGCATGCCAAAATTTTCTTTGTCATCCTGGTTATTGGTTATCACCATGCATGCTGGAGCCTACTCAAAAAGTTCCGCAATGGTGTTAATACCCGCTCTGGAGTTTGGTATCGCTGGTTTAACGAAGTGCCCGTCATTCTTCTATTGATCGTGACGGCTGTAGTCGTGATTAAGCCTTAGAGCCGAACAACAGACAACTGTTAACTGTTTAATTGTTTTTATTATTTTTTCTTTACCCTTTTTAGATTGCTAGCCCCATGAGATTTTTTGTTGTTTGTCCAGGTGGATTAGAAGTACCTCTTGCACAAGAGCTAGCAAGTATTGCGCAGCGCCCTGACTGTAAAGCTCTGGGCGCTTGGGTGATTGATCCAACGCCGACGAGTCCAACGGGTGGAGTAGGCTTGGCTGCCCCTATCTCTGCAGCGATGGCATTGAACTTACATTCACGGATTGCAAGCCGCGTCTTGCTGCAAATGGCGGAATCACCCTATCGTCAAGAAGAGGATTTGTATAAGCTGGCGAGTGGTTTGGCTTGGGAGGAGTGGTTCTCATCTAAGCAAACTTTGCGGGTGGATGTGACTGCTCATCGCTCCCCATTGAAGAGTCTGAATTTCGCAACCTTGAAAATTAAGGATGCGATTGTGGATCGCTTGCGTGATGTGACTGGCGACCGTCCTAGTATTGATACTGCGTTTCCGGATGTGCGTGTCCAGGCCCATCTAACGGCCACTCATGCCACGATCTATTTGGATACTTCTGGCGAGGCCTTATTTAAACGCGGCTGGCGTGATGAAAAAGGCGACGCTCCTTTAAAAGAAAATCTTGCAGCAGGCATTCTGTCAATTACTGGTTGGAAACCCTCCCAAACTTTATTTGATCCGATGTGCGGTAGCGGTACCTTTTTGATTGAGGCTGCACAAATGGCCTTGGCTATTCCGCCGGGAGCGATTCGGGCGGGAATGTATGGCGATGATGCAAAGCCTAGTCGCTTGGCTTATCGTCCATTGGTCACCTCAACCCACGGCTTTGGCTTTCAAAGACTCAAGCCTTTTAACGAGGCTGCTGAGCAAAAACGCTGGGGCTCTCTGAAAGATGCTGCACATGCTGAAATGATGGAAAAGCGTAAGCGGTTCCCAGCTTCAGAATCTTTGGGGATTAGTGGTGGCGATATTAATGAGCGCCTAGTGGCCATGTTTAAAGGTAATTGGCAGCGCGCTCAATTGCCTGGCCTACCAGTCACTCGTCAGATTGATGCCTTGGCTAGCAAGCCACCATCGAATATTAAAGAGGGTGTCATGCTCTTGAATCCGCCTTATGGTGAGCGCTTAGTCATCAAAGGTGGGAGAGGGCAGGATCGTGCTGCAGACGGTGATATGGAGCGTGACTCCTATGAGCAAGCTGAAGAGCCAGAAGATCGCTATGCCTTTAATCTGGAAACAGGCCGTCAGAGTGCTAAACGTTCTAGTCGTGAATCTCTCAAAAAGTTACAAGCTCAAGAAGAGCAAGACCCTAAGTTTGTCGAGTTCTTGAGACAGTTCGGCCAACATCTCAAGGATACATTTGGTGGTTGGAATGTCTTTGTACTCACAGCGGACATGGCCTTACCAGGGCAGTTGCGTATTAAGGAATCTAAGCGCACTCCTTTATTTAACGGCCCTCTGGAGTGCAGGTTGTTTAAGTTTGAGATGCATCAAAAACGCGATGCGGCAGCAGATTTAAAACTAAAAAATTGATAAGGAAGACGGCGATGGAATTTAAAACATACATGTGTTTAATTTGCGGTTGGGTTTATGACGAAGCTGCTGGTTTGCCTGAAGAAGGCATTGCACCAGGAACGCTTTGGAAAGACGTCCCCATGAACTGGACTTGTCCTGAGTGCGGTGCACGCAAAGAAGACTTTGAAATGATGGCGATCTAATCGCCCCAAATTAATCAATTACTAAAAATACTTTAGCGAAAGTAGGGCAGCATCTTGGGACAAAACGACATCTTATTTGAGCGTGCGCAAAAGACTATTCCGGGCGGGGTGAACTCGCCAGTACGAGCTTTTCGTCAGGTGGGTGGTACCCCCCGTTTTGTCGCTAAAGCTAAAGGCCCTTATTTCTGGGATGCCGAAGGTACGCGCTACATTGATTTGATTATGTCTTGGGGCCCCATGATTGCAGGTCATGCGAATCCAGAAGTGGTTGAAGCAGTAAAGCAGGCCGCAGAAACTAGCTTTAGCTACGGCGCTCCTACCGAAGGTGAAATTGAATTAGCAGAACGCATCTGCCAGTTAGTCCCTAGTATTGAGCAGGTGCGTATGGTTTCAAGTGGGACTGAAGCAACGATGAGTGCTTTGCGTCTCGCGCGTGGTTATACCGGTCGTGACCTCATTATTAAATTTGAAGGCTGTTATCACGGACATGCGGATAGTTTGTTAGTTAAGGCCGGTTCTGGCCTCTTGACCTTTGCGGATTCAACCCAAAACGCACCGTCATCTGGCGGTGTTCCTCATGATCTAGTAAAACATACGCTGGTGTTGCCATATAACGATGTAGCAGCGTTGAGGGAAGTTTTTCAGAAGCAGGGCGATCAAGTTGCGGCGGTGATTATTGAACCTTTTGCTGGCAATATGAATCTGATTAAACCTTCAAAAGAATTTTTATCGACTCTTCGCCAGCTTACAAGTCAGCATGGCAGTGTATTGATTTACGACGAAGTAATGACTGGCTTCAGGGTCGCATTAGGTGGAGCCCAATCCCTTCAAGGCATTACTCCTGACCTCACTTGTCTTGGTAAGGTGATGGGTGGCGGTATGCCGATGGCTGCCTTTGGCGGTAAAAAAGAAATCATGTCTAAGCTCGCTCCGCTGGGTAACGTATATCAGGCAGGCACCTTGTCAGGAAACCCAGTAGCAGTAGCTGCAGGCTTAAAGACCTTGGAGATTATTTCCAGAGAAGGTTTCTATGAGTGCTTGACTGGCCAAACTGAAAAGCTCATGGCAGGTTTAAAGCTCGCTGCTGACGAAGCAGGTGTGCCCTTCGCTGTGGATAGTGTTGGTGGTATGTTCGGCTTCTATTTTGCGAATGAAGTCCCAACTTCTTTTGAATCAGTGACTAAAACTGATATCGAGGCGTTTAAGAAATTCTTCCACTTGATGCTGGATCAAGGTGTTTACCTTGCACCATCCGCTTATGAAGCTGGATTTACCTCTATTGCTCATGACAATGCAGTTCTGGAAGAGATTATTGCTGCAGCAAAATCTGCATTTAAGAAGCTGTAAGAGAATTTACTTAAGTACTAATGTAGGTAGTCGGATTACATTCTGAGTGGATGGTCATAGCCATCCACTTGAATTATTCTGAGATCCTTGTTGGGCTTTCCTGAGCCTGGAATTTCCATGGCTGTGAGTTTTCCACCCCAGACGCAGCCGGTATCTAGTCCAATTACATTCTCGTGTCGCAGTAGTCCTAGAGTGGACCAGTGTCCGAAGTAAATAAGGGAGTCTTGCGTTTTTCGTTTGGGGGTTTTGAACCAGGGGATATAACCTTTGGGACCATCCTCAAAACCTTCTTTGCTCTCGAATTCCATCGTGCCGGAGGGAGTGCAAAAGCGAATGCGAGTTAGTGCATTAGTAATGACGCGTAAACGCTCATAACCTTTAAGGGAGTTACTCCACTTAGTTGGAGTGTTGCCATACATATTTGCCAAAAAATCTTTATAGGATTTTTTGCGGAGCGCTTTTTCTACTTCTTGTGCGCATTCAATAGTTTGCTGTAGATCCCACTGAGGCAGAACCCCTGCATGAACAGTTACAACTTTTCCATTGCTGAGAGCCATCGGTCGATGTCTTAACCAATGAATCAATTCGGCTCTATCGGGAGCGTCAAGAATAGGTTGAACGGTATCTAACCCCTTAGTCTTGCGGATGCCAGCATCTACCGCAAGTAAATGGAGATCATGATTTCCTAGGATACACTCGATGCGTTTGTCTTCTTGTAATTGCTTGAGGTAGCGCAAAGCACCTAAAGAGTCTGGGCCGCGATTGACGAGATCTCCCAAAAAAATCATCTTTGATTGAGTCGGAATTTTTTTGACGAGCGCCTTTAACGAGGGTGCACACCCTTGAATATCACCGACGGCATAAATCTTGCTCATACTCTATCTTAAAGCGGAACGAACTAAAGCTCGTGATTAAGTTGCAGAATCCTCAGAAGTCACTTTTTTAACTACGCTATAGCGCACCAAAGTCTTTTTACGTGCTTCATCATGATTCACGATGGGAAGGGGGTAGTCACGACCCAGCAGAATGCCGGCAGCTTCCAGTTCAATATGACCGGCTTCCCAAGGCGCATGAACAGACTTCCTGGAAAGCTTGTCCAGTTGAGGTAAGTAGCGACGGATAAATTTTCCCTCGGGATCAAATTTCTGGGATTGGGTGATTGGATTAAAGATGCGGAAATAGGGTTGCGCATCGCATCCCGAAGAAGAGGCCCATTGCCAGCCACCATTATTGGAAGATAGCTCAAAGTCATTGAGGTGTTTTGCAAAATACATCTCACCCCAGCGCCAATCAATTCCTAGATCTTTAGTCAGAAAGCTGGCTACCACCATCCGTAAGCGGTTATGCATATATCCGCTTTGATTCAGTTGATGCATGGCTGCATCTACCAATGGATAACCTGTTTTTCCATCACACCAGGCTTTGAATAACTTCTTGGCAGTGGCACCGCTTTCCCATTCGATATTGTCATAGTCAGGCTTGAAGGCTGCGCCTTCAGCAAGGCGTGGATGATTGGCCAAAATCATGAAATAAAAATCACGCCAGATCAACTCGCTTAACCAAATCGTCGCACCCATACTGCCAGCAAGCATGCGGCGATGAGCCTCGCGCACTAAACCCCTAATGGAGAGCATGCCAAAGCGCAGATGGGTGGATAGATAACTCACACCCTTAATCGCAGGGAAATCTCGGCCAATTTGATATTGATCTATGCGGTGGAGGAAATCCTCTAAGAAGCTTTGGCCACCTTCAGATCCTGGTGGTAGATAGGTTTCAATACCTGTTGGGCTAAAGCCCATAGACTCTAGTGATGGGAGAGGGGATTCCAAAGTGCTTGGGATGGCTGCGAATTGCCCTTTTTTGGGTGTGCAGTCATAGGCCGCAATATCTTTTTCTTGTAGCGTCTTGAGCCAATTATTTTTGTATGGCGTGAAGATTGAGAACACCGTATTGGAATTGGTGAGAATTTCTTTCTTCTCAAAGATGACTTGATCCTTGAAGGTCTCCAATTCAATACCGAGCTTCTCTAATGATTTTGCAACAGAGGCATCGCGCGCAATTGCTGATGGCTCATAGTCGTGATTGGTGTAAACGGTATTAACACCCAATGTCTCCGCAATCTTCGGAATGCAGATAGTGGGCTTACCAAACTGAACAATCAGTCCGCCGCCCTGTTTGCGCAACTGTGCATCGATTTGTTGTAAGCCCTGCCAAATGAAATCGACGCGTCGATCGTGCGTTAAAGCACCGCTCGCCTGATCATCGACCTTCAGCGGTTCAAGGATCTCAGTATCGAAGATGAAGGTCATCCAGACCTGGGTGTTATTGGTAAGGGCGTGGTGAAGCGCTGCATTGTCATAGAGACGCAGGTCGCGACGGAGCCAAACGAGAGCTTTTTGCATAGCCCCTATATTAGGGCTTATTGAAGACCTTCGCTGGGCTTGCGAGTAATATCCTGCTTATTAAATAGACTGATAGCTAATGGATACATTATTTTTCATATTTTCAAAAGTGGTGCAGTTTTGCATTGAGCCACTTAATTGGTTGATTGTTTTTGTAGTACTCAGCCTGTTATTTCTGAGTCTTAGAAAAACCCATTTGTGCAAACGATTCTTGCTACTCGCTTTGGCAGACTTATTGCTGGTTGGATGGTTGCCCACTTCTGAAGTCCTTTTAAGAACTCTCGAAGATAGCGTGCCCAAGGTTCAGCTTGCGCAGATGTCAGAGGCGGACTTTGGTGGGATCATTATTTTGGGCGGTGCCATTGAGGGCGGCGAGATTGCAGTGGATCGTGGTGAGATATCAATCTATTCCTCGGCTGAGCGTGTCACCAAAGCCTTTGAGCTTATTCGTAAGTATCCCGATCTCCCTTTTATTTTTAGCGGCTTCTCCGGGCGCCTCTCTCCCAAGGGCATTTCAGAGGCGGATGCCTTCAAACAGCTGGTAGCGGAGCAGGGTTTGCCAGATAAAAACGCCCATTATGAAAATCAATCTCGTAATACTTATGAAAATGTCATATTGATGAGGCCCATGATCTTGGACTTGGGAGCTAAAGCTGCCAAAGAGGCTGATGCATCCCCAAAACCTTGGCTACTGATTACTTCGGCATCACATATGTATAGGTCGGTAAAGATTTTCCAAAAACAGGGGGTTGAGGTGATTCCGGTTCCAGTGGACTACCAAACTAGTAGCCAGCTACGCTGGGGTAAGTTTGACCTGGAGGATGGTGTGCAAAACTGGAATAAGGCGATGCATGAAGGGATTGGGCTTTTAGCCTATTGGATTACTGGAAAGATCTAGCTCAGGCGGGGGAATTCGGTAAAATAAACCCACATGAATATGGCTAAAAAAGCCCCTGTGGGTCAAGCTACAACGCCCGCCCAGACTACCCAAGCTTCTGCTATTGGGTCCTCAATTGCTTACTCTGCTGATCATCTAGCAAACCAATTTTTAATTGCCATGCCAGGGATGGTTGACCCCAATTTTGCGGGTTCTGTCATTTATCTTTTTGAGCATACCGAGCGGGGTGCCATGGGATTGGTGATCAATCGCCCGACCGAGCTTGATATGGGTGCCTTATTTGAAAAAATTGAGGTCAAGCTGGAAGCTGAGCCAGTATCGGTTCAGCCGGTCTATTTTGGCGGCCCAGTGCAAATTGAGCGCGGCTTTGTCTTGCATGAGCCCACTACGGAGGTGGCTTACAGCTCTTCCTTGGCGGTTCCGGGCGGTCTAACCATGACTACATCTAAGGATGTGCTTGAGGCGGTGGCAGCCGGTTCTGGGCCGAGTAAATTCTTGATGACTTTGGGTTATGCGGGTTGGAGCGCTGGACAGCTTGAAGAAGAGATTACTCTTAATGGTTGGATAAACGTGCCCCTGTCCCAGCAACAAATGATTGAAATTATTTTTAATACGCCTTCTAGCCAGCGCTATGAAAGGACGATGAGCCTTTTGGGATTTGACCCCTCTCATTTATCGGGTGAGGCAGGGCATGCCTAAGGGTGCCAAGATGGATAAGGGGCTCACCATCATGGCTTTTGACTATGGCACACGGCGTATTGGTGTTGCTGTTGGCAATACTCTGACTAAAGCCGGTCAGCCTTTGAAGATGATTGCGGAGCCATCCGAGGATGTGCGTTTTAGAGCTATTCAGACTCTCATTAAAGAGTGGCAACCGAATAGCTTGGTGGTGGGCCTGCCATGCCATCCTGACGGTACTGAGCATGAAATGAGTGCTAAGGCCCGTCGCTTTGGTAATCAGTTGAACGGACGTTTTCAGTTGCCGGTGGAGTGGGTGGATGAGCGTTATACCTCGGCGGTTTTGGAGGGTGAGCCTGATATGCGAGACAATTTGGATGCCGAGTCTGCGGCCTTGATTTTGGAGCAGTATTTTCTTGAGAAGAATTGGATTAGTTGAGATGAATGCAGAGCAGTCCTATCTGAAATTACTAGAGACTTTGAGTCAGCGAAAAAAGGCTGGTGACTCATTTGATTTGGCTGGTCTTGCAATGGGTGGTGCTTGGATCGCAGAACGCTTGGCAAAGGATCTCAATTTATCTCACTATGGCGTGATTAATGTGGCATTTCATCGGGATGATTATGCTGAGAAGGGGATGACTGCACTACGCACTGCCAGCACCATGTCTACCCATCTTCCTTTTGAGGTCAATGGCGCAAACATTATTTTGATCGACGATGTTTTGCTGACTGGTCGTACAGTTCGTGCAGCACTCAATGAGTTATTTGATTTTGGTAGGCCGGCAAAGGTGGAGCTAATGGTTTTAGCTGATCGTGACGATCGAGAATTGCCCATAGCGGCTGACTTTGTGGGAGAGCGAGTGACCATTCCCGACAATCAAATTTTAGTTTTAGAAAAAGATGGTGCTGGCAAGTTCAGCTTCCAGTTAGAGGAGCGTGCAGAATGAGTGGCATTAATAATTCAGTGATTACTCCGGTAAATCAATTTAATGCCGCTGGTGAGTTAACCCACTTATTGACTTTAGAGGGTTTGCCAAAAGAGCACATTCTCCACATTCTCGATACTGCTCAGCAGTTTGTGAGCATTACCGATCCTGCTAGAGAGGTAAAAAAAGTGCCGCTCCTTCGTGGCAAGAGTGTATTCAACTTGTTCTTTGAAAACTCTACGCGTACACGTACCACTTTTGAAATTGCTGCAAAGCGTTTATCAGCTGATGTGATTAATTTAGATATCTCCACGTCTTCAACGGCTAAAGGTGAGAGCCTCTTAGATACGATTGATAACTTAGTGGCAATGCAGGCAGATATTTTTGTAGTGCGCCATGGTGTTTCTAGAGCGCCGATTGAAATTGCTCAGCATGTGCCTGCCCATGTCCATGTGGTTAATGCCGGTGATGGTAGTCACCAACATCCAACTCAAGGTCTGCTGGATATGTACACGATGCGCCACTTTAAGAAAGACTTTAGCGGTCTGAAGGTGGCGATTGTAGGGGACATTGTTCATAGTCGTGTTGCTAAATCGAATATCTGTGCTTTGAGAACTTTAGGTTGCACGGATATTCGTGCAATTGGTCCTGAGAGTCTTTTACCAAGCGACCTAGATATGTTGGGTGTGAAGGTTTTCCACAGTATGGAAGAGGGTTTAAAGGGGGTTGATGTGGTCATGACCTTACGCATCCAGAAGGAGCGCATGGAGGTAGGTCAAGTCCCAGAAGGCGATGCGTTCTTTAGTCAGTATGGACTAACGCCAACGCGTTTGGCTTTGGCTAAACCCGATGCTATTGTGATGCATCCAGGCCCCATGAATCGCGGTGTAGAAATTGACTCTGCTGTAGCCGATGGCCCTCAGTCAGTTATTCTGAATCAGGTCACCTTTGGTATTGCGGTGCGCATGGCGGTAATGTCCATCGTAGCGGGCAATTAGTCGACATTAAGAGCAATAGCGCTAATGCAAAAAAAGAACTGGTTAATTCTGTCTCATGGTTTTAATATGGATGGACGTGCTTCTAGTCAGACAATTACGGACAAGATGCCCTATCTCTTGTCTGCTGGCGTAGCACCTGTAGTGTTTAGTGCAATTACTGGAATCAAAGACCAACGCTTTCCGCATCGTCAATTCTTAGCTTGGGGCCCTGCAGCATTTAGGTTTGACTTTCGTCATTGGATTGCGAACCAATATGGTAGGGGCTTTATCTATAAGCTATTGACAAGAACTGTCTCAATCTTATTAGCCCCTTTTATTGGCCTTGAGAAATTGATCTTAGGATATTCAAGTCAATGGTCTTGGGCAATGCCTGCATTTATACATGGTTATAAATTAATTCGCTCTCAAAAGATTGATCTTGTTTATTCAACAGGCGGGGCTTGGTCGGCGCACTTAGCGGGACTATGGTTAAAGCAGTTTACTGGCGTTAAGTGGATTGTTGAGATTCATGATCCTTTAGTCATTCGCAAGAGTCCGGTTGATGAGGGCTCCGAGGAGCCAAAAAATAGAGATGCACGCTTTCGGCATTATTTAGAAAGACAAATCATTCGTCATGCTGATTTTGCTTGGTGGTTTACCGATGGAGCCGTGCACTATGCGAAAGCTAGAAACCCAAATTTAAATACGGTAGGTAATGCCCACGGTTTTATGGTGCTTCCGGGTGCAGAGCCCCCTGGAGGTTTATCTGCTGCAAAGCCTCATGTATACAGTGATACGTTAAATTTATCTCACTCGGGATCTTTAGCAAAAGATCGCTCACTCTCTACTATCTTAAATGCTCTAGAGGGATTATTTCGGAAATATCCAAACGCTAGAGAACATATTCGCGTGCATGCCTATGGCGCCGCCTTGGATGTGTTAACAGTAGAGGCATTAAACCGACTGGGGTATACAGATATACTGATTGCTCATGGCCGTCTTGAAAGGGATCCTACTTCTGGTAAATCTGGTCGCGCGAGAGTGGTTGAAAAAATGCAAGAAGCTGACGTATTGATTTTGCTTCATGGCAATGATGAGTGGTGTGCTGAGTACATTCCCTCCAAATTTTATGAATATTTGTGGACTGGACGCCCCATTTGGGGAATTACCCATAGAAATCCTCAGCTTGACGAAATGCTTGATGCACGAGGTGCCTATTTAAGTCATGAGGGTGATACCGCTGGAATTGAGATGGCGCTTGAAAGAATTTGGTTAGACTGGCAGGAGCACCGCTTAATTGAGCCAAAATGGCTTCCATTGGGGGTTGATCAGGCAGTTGAGAG
The DNA here is from genome assembly GCF_001830325.1 of Polynucleobacter sp. GWA2_45_21. Taxonomy (GTDB): domain Bacteria; phylum Pseudomonadota; class Gammaproteobacteria; order Burkholderiales; family Burkholderiaceae; genus Polynucleobacter. Next base: position 59,649 of record NZ_MHZG01000007.1, read on the forward strand.
AATTCTGTCTGAGATTGAATGCAAATAGGAAATCGATTGAAAGACTTCGTCCTCTACTGCAAGTCATATCGCAATGATTTTTTGCGTCTTAAGAGGCTGCTTTCATCTATTGAGCAATTTAATAAAGATGGCTTACCGTTTTACATTTCGACCCCCAGAGCTGATAAAGGTTTATTGGATCAGATACTGGGAAATCTAGGTAACTATCAGTGGATTGCAGACGAGGAAATTGTTACTGCTAATCCAAGTGCCTCTTTAGACAAATATCAGGCGATGCCCGGTAGTTCATCACAGGCTATTGTGAAATCCGAGTTTTGGAGGATGAATTTAGCAAAAAATTATTTATGTCTGGATTCGGATTGCGTATTTATCCGACCATTTTTTTTGTCTGATTTCATGGGATCTGATGGCATTCCATTTACGGTGCTTCATCAAAATAAAGAATATTTCCAGCTTGCTCAAAATCGGGGTCATTCTAGAGTGCAGGCCAATTTGAAATCAGAGGCACAAAAAGTGCAGGCATTATTTGAAAGATCGGGACCGGAATTTTATTGTGCACCAGCCCCATTTATTTGGTCAGCAAAAGTTTGGGAGTCTTTTGATCAACATTATTTAAAACCCAAAGGGCTAACAATCTGGGATATAAAAATACCTGATTATCCTGAGACTTTAATTTATGGTGAGGCCTTGCTAAAGTATCGAGCTATTCCTTTGATCGCCATTGAGCCTTTATTTAGGGTCTATCACTACGATTGGCAGTATTTCTTGATGAGGCGTCTAGGCGAAAATGAGGAAAAGCTCAAATCAAATTATCTTGGTGTCTTGTATCAGTCTAACTGGGAATCTAATATGAATGCAGTGGGTGATCAGAAATCTCTGCCACCCCGTCTATTAAAACGTAGCAAAAGATTTTTGCGTTATTTGCAGAGTTATTTCTAATGTTAGATATTCAGGGTTTAGTTATTTCATTGGCTGACTCAGATGCTCGCCAGAAAAAAGTGAAATCAGAGCTAGATAAAACTGCTTTAAATTGGCGTTTTTTGGATGCTGTTCGGGGCTCTGCACTAAGCTCTATCCCCAAAGAATATCAACCTAGAAAAGTAAAAAAATTACTTGGGTTTGAATTAACCCCCAATGAACTAGGATGTTTTTTGTCGCATAAAAAAGCTTGGCAAGATTGTGTTGATAAAAATATTTCAACAATTATTTTTGAGGATGATTTTTGTTTACTTCCCCACTTTGAGAGGGCAATTCATTTTTTGGTAAATGAGTGTAGTAACTGGGACGCAGTTAGGCTTCAGGGCTTAAGTGATGTTCCCCAAGAGCACATTCAGGGCAATGGAGAGTTTGCTCTGGTAAAAAATGCTGGGGATGCAGTGGGCGCTACAGCCTATCTTTTGAAGCCAAGAGCTGCACAAGTACTACTTAATGCATCTTGCGATATTTATGAGCCCTTGGATCATTTTTTAGAGCATCGTCAAAAGCATCATTTGGAGTTTTTAGCAATAAGCCCCTATCCAGTTGACATTACAGGTGTAGAAACGACTATTGCGGATAGGCCGGGCAGACTGCCAATACGAGGTTGGGGTAAGCTAAAAAGATCGGTAATGCGGGTCTTTGATCGCTGGTTCTCAACAAATCCTTGGTTTCCTAAATAGGGAAAACCAACGCATAGCCTATTTATAGGTAGAGTTTTTTCTGTAGGTTTCGTAGCTTTCGTTCAAGGCGGTATTTTTGAATTACTAGACGATCTATTGAGGACATCTGAATTTCGCTAAGGTTTTTCCCCTTAATAAAGACCTCATCGAATTGACGCATGATGACTTTAGCGGAGAAATTCTGCGAATAGGCATCCCAGTTTTTCTCATTCTGTATTTGGCGAGTAAAGCTGTCAAAAATTTCTGCTAAATCTTTTTTGCCCTTGTAGAGAATTGCTTTATCACCCAAAATATCAATATGACTGCGCTGAGGGGAGAGCGCATAGGTAATTACAGGCTTTCCTTTAATGGAAAATTCACCACAAGCGAGCCCAAAGCTTTCACCAATTCCTCTTGCATGTAGCATGCCATCACAGGTATTGATAAATTTCACCTTGTAGTTGAGGTCTGAATTGCCGGGTAAAAATATCAAATTTTCATGCTGAGCAAAGGAATCCATATTCATAAATAGAAAATAGAGATCACTGCGCCGCTCTACTGCAGATAAGACAGCTTTTTTAACAAAGTCAAGATTAAAGCTATCAGAGCCTCCATACCAACCCAATACTGTGGCTGTTTCGGGTATGCCTAAGCTTGATCGCAGATTGCCAGTTACTTCTGGCAATTCAATCATGTGGGGCACAAATGGAATTTTGTTATTAGAATATTCTTTGGAAAGCCATTGAGAGACAAAAGCGTATTTATCCCCATGAAATTCTTCTGGTTTTGTTGGAAATACCGCATGAATTAACGCAGGTGAGCTTTCGCATATGGCGTCATCACGCTCACCAGACTTAATAAAGTATGTTAGATCAATTTTTTCTTGCTCAATGAGGCGATTAAGTTCAGTTTGCCCATCATAGGGGCACAACTTAAATTGCTTAGAAAATTTTTCCAATACAGATTGAACTACTAAATTATTTTTGCGATAAAAGATAACCGACTCATTGCCTAATAACTGTTGATTATTGTGAGCATAATCGTAGAGGGCAATCTCCGTTCCCCGTAGCGAAAGCCCATTGGTGTGAAAGCCAAGTTTCATTTGTTACGAGGTGGCATCTTCAAGCATTCGTTTTACAAATTCTCGAAAGGGCAAAATACTTGGGGCATTCAATAACAGGGCTTGGGAGGAGTAAGCTAGCAACCTCTGGGGCGAGTTAATTATTTCAGCAAGGGGTGCATAGTTACACCAGCTCATTGGCCCAAGATTAATAAATGCCTCGGGATTAAAGTCAATTTTGACGTTCTCATCTGTCCACGTAATGGGTAGACATTCGGCAAAGAAAGCTTCCGGAATTTTTTCGGTGTAGTACCCGGGGTACATGCCATTTTCTGGACAAAGATTAAAACCATATTCTTGTAGTAGCTCATATTTTAAAAAATTACTGAGATGATGATTTTTAATGGTTTTATCGAAGTGTGCGCCAAAACCCTTGATAGGGATTACTTTTTGTACTGCCTCATAGAGGGTTTTTCTAGGCTCTCTTATATGTGAGCTTAGGAAAGCGACAACACGTCTCTTTTCTAAAAAACGCTTTCCTAATGGCTGCATTAGGCGCTGAATATCCATTAATTTTCCATAACGGGGATTTCGGTTATCGACGATTCCCTCGTGGGACCAATCAAGCATCTCCATCCAATAGGGAAGGCGAAAATACCGATCCGAAGAAATATTTAAATCAAAAGAAATGCTGTAATCGGCTGGAACGGTGTCATGGCGAAGGTTCTCTGCGCTATGGAAAACCCTTAGTGCTGAGTTGTTCTTGGCAGGTGCTAGCTTAAAAACAGAATTTACTGTTGACCTCAGTGGTTTGGGGCACCATCTCAGTTTTTTGGAATCAGGCCTCATAAAAGGCCCCAATATCAACAAATCTGCCTGATTTGGGGTCACCCAATCTATTTGATAACCCAGGCTTTGAGCGATAATTGGAAGCAAGCTTTGTGAATAATCAATTGGGCAACCGATAGTTGAAATTCGTACGCTTCTCATTCCCTAATACTAAATTATTTTATGTCTGAGTCATCTGCCCAGTATCCATATTCAGTAGTCATTACCACTTTTGATAAGCGATTTGAAGCATTCTTGGTACCCTTGATTGCTCAAATTAAGTCACAGCGGCCAGATGTTGAGGTAATTGTCACAATCAATGGCCCTGCTAAGGGGGTCTTTGATGAAGCCTATCGCTCTAGTATTTTGTCTTACCTCTCTAAATTTCCAAAGGTGTTTCCAACGGTGTTTCCAAATTTTCAGTCGCTGGCTAAGCTTTGGAATCGTGGTGCGTTAACAGCTAGCAATAATCGAGTATTGATATTAAATGATGATCTTGAGATTCAATCAGGGAATAATGAATGTTTTTTTGATCTTCTAGAGTCCGCGTTAGCTAAAAATTCAGGAACTTTCAAAATCAATGGCAGCTTTTCCCATTTCATTCTAGATAAGCATGAGTTGATTGAAGTAGGTTTTTTTGATGAACGTCTTTTGGGCCTTGGCGAAGAAGACGGAGATTTCTATTGGCGTTTCTATAAAAAATACAAACGTGAAATCCCAGCTGTAGATATTAATTTAATTGACAATGTGCAATCTGATTTGGCGGATGATGGTTATACCAAAGGTATCAGAACTGCCTCAAAATTTAATCGTGATTTTATTCAAAAAGAAAAATATAAGACAAGCTTATTCGGTGGATATAAGGGAATGTTTGATAAGAGGGTCAATCAAATTCTGTCAGATGAAAAGCAGTATCCATATGAGCCCTTCTATCTAAAAAATAAAGATAGACTCTAGAGTTATGAATTTTTCTTACAGCCAATCTAAATCTTTACAGTATTTTTCTATTGTTTGTGTGGCTTCAGCAATAGGTCTACTGACCGTCTGGGTTTTACCAAATACCATTGCCTTGAGGCACATTCTTCTCGGGACGGGCTTAGTTGGTTCCATTGCTGTGATTTCAAAAACGAAGTTTTTTAAGAGTCGTAGATTACTGGAAATGGCACCCTTAATTTTATTTTCGTTGATCTTTATTTGGGCGCTTATACATTACACCTTTTTTTCTTTGAATCCACAGCTCGAATTACAAGAGTTAAAAAGTATTTGGCTACGGGCTTTAGCAGGATCAATCATTGCAATAGGATTAAGTATTGCCTTAAGAACTAATTCTTTTCTACGCCCTTACTTCTTTATCTCCTTATTTATTGTTTCGACCATAAATTTGATTGCATATTTCTACATAAGTTATAAATCTGGCAGTTTTATTTTGCCGGTAGATTTTGTTACGGCATTTGTTTTTAAGAAGATTGAGGCAGCCTTTTTTGGAGTTATAGCGATTGCAATTGCATGTGCCAACCTTCTTTATTTATTAGAAAAACAATTGAACAAAAAAAACACTTTCATTATTTTATTTTGGTTTTTTGGAATTAGCATTGCAGTAGTTTCTTCCTTAGTTGCCAATACAAAAAACGGAGTAGCGGTTGCGCTAGGTTTGTGTCTATTGCTTGGACTTATTCTTATCGTCAAAGCTCAATTAAATAAAAATCAATCTAATTTAAGTCTGCTAATTACTACCCTGTTTATTTTTTTACTCTTATTTTCTGGGTGGAAAGCCCATTCAAAGTTTGCCTCTCAGGGTTGGGGAACATTATGGGAGGATATGAGTATTTCATCTCAGCTAGACAAACATAATTATTGGCGATATAACGCCCAACACTGGAATAAAGTAACAGGAGAAAATTTCCCAAAAAACAGCTCGGGTACTAATGTTGCCGGTAATACATATGAGCGAGTTGCTTGGGCTACTGAAGGAATAATTTTAATATTCAAGTATCCCTTAGGTTATGGATCAATCAATCGTTCTTTTGTTGGCATGCTCAAGCATGCCAAGGTTGAGCAAGAGCTTGAGAGTCAGACGCATAGTGGTTGGATTGATTTTGGGCTTGCTTTTGGCATACCTGGGCTTGTCATTATGGCCTTAATCTTTCTATTGATTATTTGCATGGGCTTCTGGCATGGCGGTCAATTCGGTTTAATCGGTGCATGGTTGTCCGTAGGACTTATTCCTTTTGGAATGGTGGCTGAAATTTGTTACAAGCATAATTTTGAAATATTGATATTTTTCATTGCATTTGCTGCGACCTCAGTTGTTGGCATTCGGGGAATTAAGTATGAAAATTTAAATATCAAAGATAATTTAGTAAGGTAGACAGATAGGGTAAACAAAGGTAAAAAATGATTTTAGTTACTGGCGGAGCCGGTTTTATTGGTGGAAATTTTGTATTAGATTGGCTAGCAAACCCTAGTGCCGAGGGTGTTGTTAATCTAGATAAACTCACCTATGCCGGCAATCTGGCAACCCTTGAGCCTCTCAAGGGTGACCCTCGTCATGTTTTCGTGCATGGTGATATTAGCGATAAAGATCTGGTGACGACGTTATTGAAAGAGCATCAGCCTCGCGCAATTGTGAACTTTGCCGCAGAAAGTCATGTCGACAGGTCCATTCATGGGCCGGCTGAGTTTGTCACCACCAATATCGTAGGTACATTTAACTTATTAGAATGTGCTCGTGAATATTGGAATGGGTTGGAAGATTCTGCTAAGAAGCAATTCCGCTTTCACCATGTCTCCACTGATGAGGTTTATGGCTCGCTATCTTTGACCGATCCTGCGTTTACAGAGACTAATCCATATGAGCCAAATAGCCCTTATTCTGCTTCAAAGGCTGCGTCTGATCATTTAGTGCGCGCGTGGTTTCATACCTATGGCTTTCCGGTGTTGACTACGAACTGTTCTAATAACTATGGCCCATATCATTTTCCAGAGAAATTAATTCCATTAGTCATTCTTAATGCCCTGAATGGCAAGCCATTGCCAATTTATGGAGATGGGCAACAAATTCGAGATTGGCTCTATGTCAAAGATCATTGCTCGGCGATACGAGAAGTGTTGGCAAAAGGCAAATTGGGCGAAACATACAATATTGGTGGTTGGAATGAAAAAGCCAATATCGATGTGGTCAAAACCATTTGTAGAATCTTAGATGAGTTAAAGCCACGCTCTGATGGAAGGTCCTATGAAGAGCAAATTACATTTGTCAAAGACCGTCCAGGTCATGATCGTCGTTATGCTATTGATGCCAGCAAAGTGGAGCGCGAGTTAGGTTGGCGTCCTGCGGAAACCTTTGATTCAGGAATTCGTAAAACGGTGCAATGGTATCTTGATAACCCAGCATGGATTGAGGGTGTAGTGAGCGGGTCTTATCGCGACTGGCTTTCTAAGCAGTACAACTAGATATCTAGCCCTATGAAAATTTTAGTCTTTGGTAAAGATGGTCAGTTAGGCAAAGCCTTCCATCTTGCTTTGGATGACTATTTGTCGCATCCTCCGGCGGCGAACAGCAAGACCTCGGTGCAATATGTTGGGCGTGCCCAATGCGATCTGGCAGATGAACAGTCTATCGCCGGTCTGCTGAATGAATTTCAACCTAATCTCATTATCAATGCCTCGGCATACACTGCCGTTGATAAAGCACAGACAGAAGTGGATTTGGCATTTGCTGTGAATGCGAGAGCCCCAGAAATCATGGCAGAGTATGCAGCAAGCCATGGGGCAACTTTTCTGCACTATTCAAGCGATTATGTTTTTGACGGAGAAAAGTACGGCTTCTATTTAGAGGATGACATTCGCAATCCCTTGGGAATTTATGGAAAAAGTAAGGCTGCTGGCGAAGAGGCAATCGTCAGGGCATTCGCTAAACCAAGCAATCAGAAGACAGGGAAAATAGGTCAATACGTCATTTTTCGAACCAGCTGGGTGTATGGCGATGGTGGAAACTTCATTCGGACCATTTTGCGCTTAGCTAAAGATCGAGCGGAGTTGCGGGTTATAGATGATCAGTATGGCGTTCCCACCAGCGCTCAATGGTTAGTACAAATTAGCCTAGGTCTTATCATTGATCAGCAAGGCAGCTTAAAAGTCTTCCCCTCAGGCATTTATCACGCAGTACCTGCAGGTCAGACAAATTGGTATGAGTTGGCAACTTTTGCTGTTCAGACTGCTCTTGACGCTGGCTTTTCTCTGAAATTAACCCCCAAAAATATAGATCCGATCCCTGCAACTGAGTACCCATTGCCCGCTCCTAGGCCTATGAATTCTCGGATGTCGACAGATAAGCTGCGCAAAGTATTGGAGCCTGATGGTGATATGTCAAAATTACAGCTATTAAATCAACCATGGGATGAAGCGGTTCGAAGCTATGTTCGAAATCTCGTTCAAAATGGGCTTATATAGAGAGATCTAGAGTGGTAAATCAAACTCAGCGTAAAGGCATTATTTTGGCGGGAGGCTCGGGAACTCGCTTGTACCCAGTGACTCAGGCGGTATCCAAACAATTAATGCCGGTGTACGACAAGCCTATGGTCTACTACCCATTGAGCACTTTGATGTTGGCGGGCATACGGGACATCTTGCTGATTTCAACGCCGCACGATACCCCACGCTTTTCTGAATTATTGGGTGATGGTTCTCAGTGGGGCCTAAATATCGAGTATTGTGTTCAGCCCTCACCAGATGGTTTAGCGCAAGCATTTACTTTAGGTAAACATTTCGTTGGAAATAATCCAAGCGCTCTAGTGCTTGGGGACAATATTTTTTATGGCCATGAGTTAGTCGATCAGCTCGATAGTGCAAATGACAGAAACAATGGGGCAACAGTATTTGCTTACCACGTTAATGATCCGGAGCGTTATGGTGTCGTTGAGTTTGATAAAAACTACAAGGCTTTGTCTATTGAAGAGAAGCCTCTAAAGCCCAGAAGTAGTTATGCGGTCACCGGTCTATATTTCTATGACAATCAAGTGTGCGATATTGCTGCTTCAATAAAACCTAGCGCTCGTGGCGAGTTAGAAATTACGGATGTGAACCGCGTTTATCTTGAAAAGAATGAGCTCAGTGTTGAGATTATGGGCCGTGGTTTTGCTTGGTTAGATACTGGTACGCATGATTCTTTGCTTGATGCTGCTGGTTTTATTGCAACCCTCCAAAAGCGCCAAGGTTTGATGGTGGCATGTCCTGAAGAGATTGCCTATCGCCAAGGCTGGATCAGCGCTGAAGATGTTCTGAAGGTAGCAAATCAACTCAGTAAAAATAGTTATGGCCAGTACCTAAATAAGATTCTCAATGAATTCCTCTTCTAAGCTTCAAGTAACACCCACATCCATTCATGATGTGCTGCTGATTGAGCCAAAAGTATTTGGTGATGAACGTGGCTGGTTTACAGAATCTTTTAATGCAATCGATTTTTCAAAAGCTACTGGCCTGAATATCGAGTTTGTTCAGGACAACCATTCTTTTTCTCGTCAATGGACCTTGCGTGGTTTGCACTATCAGCTAGAGCAAACGCAAGGTAAGTTGGTGCGCGTGGTTGCTGGTAGTGTCTATGATGTAGTTGTAGATATCCGTAAAGACTCGCCAACTTATGGCAAATGGGTGGGTGTTGAGCTTAGTGCGCAAAATCACAAGCAATTATGGATACCACCCGGCCTAGCTCATGGTTTTTTAGTCTTATCTGAAACTGCAGAGTTTCTGTATAAGACGACGGATTACTATCATCCGCAAAGTGAGGCTTGTCTTGCTTGGAATGACCCAAAGGTGGGGATTGAGTGGCCACTGCCAGTTGGAGTTCAGCCCAATATGAATGCTAAAGATACTGCAGGACTTAGCTGGGAAGATGCCCCAAAATTCTGAGTATTTCTGGGGCAAGATTTAAAAGATAAGATAATGCTCGTATGAGCAATGCTCCTTCTAACTCTTCTTCCAAAAACCCTAAAGTTTTATTGGTAAAACTATCCTCTTTGGGGGATGTGCTCCATAACCTTCCGCTTGTTTGGGATTTGCGGGCGCGACTGCCTAATGCACAAATTGATTGGGTGGTTGAAGAGGGGTATGTGCATTTGCTAGAGCCACTAATAACTCGCGAAGGATTTAGAGGGATTGATCGCATCATTCCTTTTGGCCTACGTCGCTGGAAAAAACATCTTTTTAAGTTATCTACTTGGAGAGAGTTTTTTGCCTTTCGTAAATCACTTCAGCAAACTACTTATGATGTACTCATTGAGACACAAGGCTTATTAAAATCTGCTTTGGTATGCGCCATAGCAAAGAAAATGCCTGATGCGGTAGTGGCAGGGCTCGCTAATGCGACTGAGTTTTCTGGGTATGAGCCATTAGCAAGGTCGTTTTATAACCAGTCTGTGCAGGTTCCAAAAAAATGCCATGCAGTAGATCGCTCGCGTTGGGTGATGTGTTCAGCCCTAGACTGGCCCTTATTAGAGCGCAATGACCCACCTAGGTTTTATCCGCCATCATTCATTCAGCGCATACCGAATTCAAAGGTGAGTGGTTTACATCAACCCTATGTTCTCTGTTTTCACTCTACTGCGAGAGCTGCAAAGCGTTGGTCAGAGGCTAATTGGGTTGCTCTCGGAAAAGAATTTGCAGCCCTTGGCTATCAAGTGGTTCTTCCTTGGGGAAGTCCTGCCGAGCAGTTGGTTAGCCAGTCGATAGGGGCTCAGATTCCCAATGCGTTTGTGCCATCTGCCTTTTCTATTGAGGAGGCTTTTTCAGTGATTGCTGGCGCTTCCTTAACGGTTGGGGTAGATACAGGTTTAACCCATCTTGCTGCAGTTCTGGGTAAGCCAACCGTTGAAATCTATTGTGATTCTCCTCGCTGGAAAACCGAAGGTTACTGGTCAAATCGAATTTGCAATCTAGGAGATATGCAAAATTCTCCGGGCGTTAACGAGGTTCTGAACGCATCAATAAAGCTTCTCAATCAAGCTTAAATATTTACCGATTATTAATTCTCAACGTAGCAAGGTATTGATAGCAATCAGATCTTCGTCTGATAGGGCTGCGGCATGAGCCTTTAATTTAATCGCATTGAGAATCGTGTTGTAGCGTGCTTGCTGTAGTTGCGAGCGAGTGGTAATTACTGTGTCCAAAGCAATCAATACATCAATGTTGATTAATGTGCCCACTTGAAAGCCTAGCTTGCTAGAGTCTAGTGCTGAAGTCGACGAGCGCTCAGCGGCTTCAAATGCTTTAACGCTAGCCAAGCCGCCGTAAAATCCGGTAAACGCAGCGCGTGTATTTTGTGCAGCTGTGCGGCGGTAGTTATCGTAGTTTGCTTTGGCGGCATCTAAAAGGGCTGCATTTTGACGAATCAAGGAGCTGTTATATCCACCAGAAACTAGGGGAATAGTCATCTGTAGGGCAATAGTGTTGTTATAGATATTGGTTTGTGCTGGCGTCAAACTATTAGCTGTTCCATTAGAGGTGTTGTAGCCTGCAGTTCCTACAAAATTGACTGAAGGGTAGTTCAATGCTTGTGAGGCTTTGTAATTGCTCTCTGCTAAGTTCACTGATAGTTGGCCTGCTAAAACATTGAAGTTCGCTACCTCTGCCTGATGAATCCAGTCCTCCAAAGTCTGACCTTTGGGGAGTACTGGGTTCACACTATCGGCAATCGGAATACCGTTGCTATCTTTATTTTTAGCGCGCGGATCTTTTAAAACACCATCGATTTTAGCCTCTTTGGTTAAGGGCTTTATTGGGCCAACAGGGCGCCCAACTAATTGCTCCAATACTCCGCGTTTGACGATTAAGTCCGCTTGCGCTGCAATTTCTTGAGAGTTCGCTAGGTCCAAAGCAGCTTGAGCAGTGTTGATATCAACAACGGTTGCAAGGCCTGCATCAAATTTTGCTTGGGCAATTTCGAGTTGTTGGGTAATCAAGCTTTTTTTATTGCGATACAACTCGACATTATCTTGACTTGTCAGCGCATCAAAATACGCTTGTGAAACTCGAATGATTAAATCTTGTTGCGCAGAATAAAAGCGCATATCGGCAATCTTGGTATTGAGATCACCCTGTTTGAATGCTTCTAGAGCTGCAATATTAAATACAGGTTGGGTTAGAGTAACTGTATAGTTTTTCTGGTCATATACTCTCGAACCTGTAACTGCTCCAGGTGGCGCATTACCAGCGGTATGCTGAAAGTAGCGGGTACCACCAGGTACAGCATTTGCTTGCGGCAACAAGAGCGAGAGTCCTTGCCAGTACAACTCTTTGCTCGCTTGATAGTTAAAGCGGGCAGCATTTAAGACAGGGTCACTAAAAGCAGCTTCTTGGTACAAGCGAATAAGATCTGTGGCCCCTTCAGTATTGGCCACATTGCCTCCAGAAACATTGGAGGGTGCCACATTACTAGGAATAGCTGGCTTGGCAGCTAAGACCATTTGCGGTGGCATCTCTAAGCCAGTCAAGGATTGCGTAGTAACACGGCTAGGGAGAGAAGGTTTAGCCCCGTTTGCGCTTTGCGCCAGCGCATTTGGCCATAAGGCACCCAATCCGAGTACTGGGCTCAGGAGTAAGCCTAAGGTACTCAGTTTTAGGGTTTTAAAGCGGTGCTCAGTCATCTCATTTAGATAATTTTGTGTGCCATGCAGTTTAAGGCTTATTTGCGTAAATTGCCTTAATTGACTCTTATTTTGCCAAATCGTCTCCACGACTTCATCTATCTATAAAATTGAGGGCATGGATCTTATTTTGCTAGGCAAGGCGGTATTACTGGGGGTAGTGGAGGGCTTAACTGAGTTTTTGCCGATCTCCAGTACGGGGCATCTGATTTTGGTGGGTGATTTACTCGACTTTAATGACGAGCGAGGTAAAGCATTTGAGGTGATTATTCAGTTCGGCGCTATTTTGGCGGTTTGCTGGGAGTTTCGGGAAAAGCTTTGGAAAGTAGCTACAACCATTAAGACTAGTACTGCCTCACGTCGATTTGTTTTCAATTTGATTATTGCGTCGATTCCCGCGATGGGACTAGCATTCATATTTGGTAAACACATTAAGGCGCTTTTGTTTTCGCCGATCCCCGTAGCTAGCGCCTTTATCGTTGGTGGACTCATTATTTTTTGGGCAGAGCGTCGACAACTAAAAGTCAATCCTTCGAAAAGTCGTATTCAAACGGTCGATGATCTTAAGTCAATGGATGCTCTTAAGGTAGGTCTTGCTCAATGCGCTGCTTTGATTCCGGGGACATCACGTTCTGGAGCAACGATTATTGGGGGCATGTTATTTGGTTTGCCACGCGCTGTTGCAACCGAGTTTTCTTTCTTCTTGGCGATTCCAGTCATTGGTGGCGCTACAGCCTATGAGTTGCTCAAGCTCTGGAAAAATCCCGTAGCGCTATCAAGCGATTTTACTTGGGCAATTGTGGTGGGGTTTATTTCCGCATTTATCTCTGCATTTATCTGTGTGCGCTGGTTAATTCATTATGTGGCGGGACATAACTTCATTCCATTTGCTTGGTATCGTATTGTCTTTGGAGTATTGGTCTTGGTAAGTGCGTATAGTGGCTTAGTGGCTTGGTCTCAATAGGATTAGTGAAAATATCATGGATGCATCAATAGACGCAATTACGAATAATATTCAGCTGGCCCTAGCCCCAGTATTTTTGTTAACTGCAGTAGCAACACTGATTAATGCAATTTCTGCTCGCTTAGCTCGATCGGTGGATCGTATGCGGGCAATTCAACAGAAGATTGAAGAGGGTTCGATAAAAGATCCAGTGATTTTGAGCCATATGAAGAAAGAGGCCGATGAAGCAAAAATTAGAGGTCGTCTCTGTACTGTGGCTATTTTCTTTGACGTTCTCAGTGGTGTATTTATTTCTTTAACTGTATTGGAACTGTTTTTCTTCCAAGCAGGTGCAGTTCGCTCCTTACAAGCCACCTATGTTATTTGGACTTTTGTATTGGGCCTAGTTTCTTTTATGACTTCACTTTCCATTGTTTTGGCAGAAGTCGTCTTTGCATATCGTTCCGCTGGCTGGAACACACCATTTGCTAGATAAAGCAAGAATTTTTATTCCGTGATCCATACAAAAACTGACCGTATTCGCTCTTTTGTTTTAAGAGCGGGTCGAACTACTGCTGGTCAACAGCGAGCGATTGATGAGCTGGGTCCCCAGTTTTTGATTCCATTTCAGGACAAGGTACTTTGTCTAAAAGAGGCATTTGGAGGATCTTCTCATCCCAAGATTCTAGAGATCGGTTTTGGTATGGGTGAGACTACTGCCAAGATTGCCGCATTAAGACCTAGTGATGACTTTTTGGCTATTGAGGTTCACCCACCTGGTGTTGGTGCGCTACTCAAATTGATTGGTGAAAATACCCTCAGTAATTTACGCTTGATTCGACATGATGCTGTTGAAGTCTTGGAAAAAATGCTTGCCTCCAATTGTTTGGATGGTATTCATATTTATTTTGCAGATCCTTGGCATAAAAAGCGCCACCATAAGCGCAGACTGATTCAAGCAGACTTTGTGAAGTTGCTCGTTTCACGTTTAAAGCCCGGGGCCTATTTACATCTTGCTACCGACTGGCATAACTATGCGGAGCAAATGCTCTTGGTTTTAAATAGCGAACCAGCATTGATGAATACTTCAGTAAAGCAAGTGCAGATCGAAACCTTTAGTACTGATGATGTAGCAGAAGAGGGGGATTCTGAGAAAGAATTTAAACCTACTTTAGATCAGTTGAGCTCAAAGCAAGCGGGATATGTTGAGAGACCAGCTTATCGACCGATTACTAAGTTTGAAAATCGTGGTCTCAAGTTGGGACATGGAGTATGGGATTTGGTTTATAAGAAAAAATAAAGCCGCTATCGAGCGACTTTATTTATTTTTTTGAGCCTGCTTTATAGACCTAAGCAAACATATTTCAATTCCAAGTATTCATCCATTCCATAGGCGCTACCCTCGCGTCCAAGCCCAGATTGCTTTACGCCACCAAATGGACCGACTTCATTGGAGATGATCCCTGAGTTCACGCCAACAATGCCATATTCCAATGCTTCTGCTGCTTTCCAGATGCGCCCAATATCTCTGCTATAGAAATACGAAGCTAAGCCGTACTGACTATTGTTAGCTAGCTGGATGGCTTCTTCATCAGTTTCAAACGGGATAATGGGCGCAACGGGCCCAAATGTTTCCTCATAGGTGATGAGCATCTCATTTGTGACATCAGCCAAAATGGTGGGTTCATAAAAAGTACCGCCGAGTGCGGAACGTTTTCCACCCGCGATCAGCTTGGCACCTTTGCTAAGAGCGTCAGCAACATGCCTCTCCACTTTCTCAAGTGCTGCAGGCTCAATAAGCGGTCCCTGAGTCACCCCAGCTTCCATTCCATTACCGGGCTTAATCACGGCAATTGCTTTAGCAAATTTTTGCACGAATTCTGCTTGTACTTTTTTGTGAACATAAAAGCGATTAGCGCATACGCAAGTTTGACCAGAATTGCGATACTTTGATGACATAGCGCCAGTTACGGCCGCATCAATATCTGCATCTTCAAAAACGATAAAAGGGGCATGCCCTCCGAGTTCTAGGGCTAGTTTTTTGACGGTCGGAGCGCATTGAGCCATCAGTATGCGACCAACTTCAGTTGATCCCGTAAATGATAGGTGGCGCACACTAGACGAGGCGCAGAGGGTTTTGCCAATCTCAATCGATTGTTGAGAATCTGCTGTCAGAACATTAATCACCCCAGCAGGAACCCCAGCACGTTGTGCAAGTTCAGCTAGTGCAAGAGCGGAGAGCGGTGTTAGTTCAGCGGGCTTAATGACAATCGTGCAGCCAGCTGCCATTGCGGGAGCAATTTTGCGAGTAATCATGGCAATGGGGAAGTTCCATGGCGTGATGGCAACGCACACACCAATCGGCTGCTTCATGACGATAAGGCGCTTATCACTCCAAGTTGTACTCGGTATAGAGCCCGCCACCCGTTTTGCTTCTTCAGCAAACCATTCGATAAATGAGGCGCCATAGGCAACCTCACCAGTAGATTCAATTAAGGGCTTACCTTGCTCTAAAGTCATCAAAGTCGCAAGATCTTGGGTATTGGCGATGATTAAATCAAACCACTTACGCATGACATTGGCGCGTTCTTTGCCAGTCTTCATCTTCCAGTCTTGGAAGGCCTTTTCGGCAGCGCTAATGGCGCGTTCTGCTTCGTCAGGCCCAAGATTGGCAACTTGTCCTATCAACTCGCCTGTCGCAGGGTTGGTGACATCAAACAGCTTGTTAGCACTTGCTTTGACCCATTGGTTGTCAATGAATGCCTCTTCCTTAAAAAGGCTGGGATCTTTTAGTAGCTTACGAATATCTACTTTTTGCATACGAGGTCTCCAAATATTTCGCTGTGACAGTAAATACTAAATGTACTTTTCGCTCAATTTTATCCCTCCAATATCTTTTATGTTCGAGGGCAATTTGCTGGAGTAGTAATCCCTCTGGCATTGAGGCGCAGGGGGTTGGGCTTTTAAGCCATTGATTTAGAGGTGCTTAACTTGCCTGAATTTCTGTACTTCTTAACTTTTGGGCTAGTAGGTCCAAGACGCCATTGACATATTTATGGCCGTCGGTACCTCCAAAGGTCTTAGCAAGCTCTACTGCTTCATTAATGGCCACTTTATAGGGGACTGCTAAATCCATTGCTAACTCGTAAGTACCTATTAATAGGGCTGCATGCTCAACCGGAGAGAGTTCATTGATAGGTCTGTCTAGTGCTGGAGTAATGAGGGCCTCTAATGCGTCGGTATGGTCAAGCACTCCAGTAAAGATCCCTTGAAATAGTTCAAGCTGGCAACGGCGAAAGCCTGGATCTTCGCCTAACTGCTTAGAGATGGCGGCTGCATTGGGCAGGCTGCCCGCACGACGCATTACTAGACTTTGATATACACCTTGGAGAGCGTATTCGCGGGCACGACGACGCGGTGTCAATGAACGCTTTGGGGCAACATTGCTAGGATTGTTTGTGCTTGCAGATGGGGGAGCGATATTTTTGGTCATATTGTTATCTGCAAAATTACGCTTGTGGGTGATTGATTTCAAAATCAATATCAGGTGTGAGGGCTAAAGCAAGATTAGCCATTTCCACAACGGCTTTTGCGCAGTCAGCCCCTTTTACTTGAACACGCACTTGCGCTTGTTCATCGGTATCGCAAGTCAGAACACCATTTGCAATTGGCAGACCAGATTCAATAGAGATGCGGGTGATACCAGCGGCTGATTCATTGGAGACTAATTCAAAATGATAGGTTTCTCCTCGAATCACTGCGCCTAAAGCCACTAATCCGTCAAATTCACCTGTCTCCGAGAGTTTTTGTAGGGCAAATGGAATCTCCAATGCGCCGGGTACGGTTACTAGTTTGATGTCAGACTGAGATACGCCAAGTTTGATGAGCTCTTCAATGCATGCGGTAGTCAGCGCAACGCAATGCTCTTCATTAAAACGCGCTTGCACTATCCCAATACGTAAGTCTTGACCGTTAAGATCGGCGGCCAATACGCCAACAGCTGGTTCGGTATGTGATGTGTTCATATGATTTGGGCGAGCTAATTATGAGATTGAAATGGGGTGTAGCCAGTAACTTCCAGTTTATAGCCAGACAGGCTGGGAACTGGGCTTGGGTTTGCGAGTAAACGCATTTTGCCAACACCAATGTCTTTAAGAATTTGTGCGCCGATGCCATAGCTACGAAAATCAGTTTTGCGGGTAAGTGGTTTTGCAGTTTTGGCTGACTGTGAACCGTTGAGTTTGTGAAATTGAGCCAACCAATCACTATCATTTGGTGCTGCAATTCCGGAAGCATTTAAGAGTACTGCAACCCCTGCAGATGGGGAGTTGGCTAAGGTTTGTAATGCCTGTGCTAGCGGCCAAGAATGGGTGCTAACCTGTGCGTCCAAGAAATCTAAAACAGTGACTGGCTCATGCACTCGTACCAGTGTTTCAGTAGCTTCAGAAGGTGTGCCATGTACTAAGGCTAGATGAATGCAAGAGCTTGGGGTATCGCGATAAATCACGCCACGGAATTTCCCCCAAGGGGTGTTGAATTCACGTTCGCCTTCACGCACGACGATGCTTTCGTGTTGGCTACGGTATTTGATGAGGTCGGCAATGCTGCCAATTTTTAATTGATGTTCTTTGGCGAACTCTAGCAAATCAGGGAGGCGCGCCATGCTGCCATCATCTTTCATGATTTCACAAATCACGGCAGTAGGTGAGCAACCCGCCATTGCTGCTAAATCGCATCCCGCTTCGGTGTGACCTGAGCGAATTAAGACGCCACCAGGTTGTGCCATCAATGGAAAAATATGGCCTGGTTGAACAAGATCGCTGGGTTTGGCATGAGGGGCAACTGCTGCTTGAATGGTATGTGCGCGATCCGCCGCTGAAATACCTGTGGTGACTCCGCTAGCCGCTTCAATGGAAACAGTAAAGTTCGTCCCCATTGAGGTGCCGTTATCTCGGACCATTAGTGGAAGATTGAGTTGCTGGCAGCGTTCACGCGTCAAAGTGAGGCAAATGAGGCCGCGACCATGTTTCGCCATGAAATTGATGGCCTCTGCACTGACATGATCGGCAGCAAGCACCAAATCACCTTCGTTCTCACGATCTTCTTCATCGACCAAAATGACCATCTTCCCAGCTTTGAGCTCGGCAACGATTTCTTCGGTAGTAGCGAGGGTATTTTGCATAGCCCTCTATTTTAAGCGCAGGAGGGGCTTTTGAGGCTGATCATCCAAGCTTGGGCGCAATATCCAGCATTTCTGACGATGACAGCCAATGAATTGCCTATTTTTGGGGTGGCCACCCTTTGAAAATAAGGCATGTTCGCAAAGATTAGCAAGCCTGCCCAATCTACTGAGTCTGAAATCCCATCCGCAGAGCAAATGAGTGGATTTATTTTGTTGGAAGTCTTGATTGCGATGAGCTTAGTTTTAAGTGTTTGGATCGGGTCAGTCAGCATTTATCACATCTTGATATTGCAAATGGGGAAAGAACAAGAAAAGCGCATGCAAATTCATCAAGAATTAGATCAACATGAAATTGAGCAATCGCAGAAAGGAATATATGAGTCTGCTCGAATGCCTCATCGGAATCGCCCTATCACTGACTCTAATAGCTCCGTTGATAAAGAATAGTGGTGAGCTAATCAGCAAGCAAATTGCCTATGAGAAAACCCAGCTACTTTCTCAAGATGCAAATCGTGCATTAGAGCTGATGGGCCGTGCAATTCGTATGGCGGGATATGTGCATCCCAATGCTTTTATCCAGAATATCAACAGTCAATCCTCAGGTGAAGAGTTTCTTCAGATTCAAAAGAGTGTTGGATACAAAGGTTCAGATGCATTGATTATTAAGCATCAATTATCTAGTGGATTGGATATGGATTGCATCGGTAACACCTTAACCCTAGACCGGACTAGAAAAGGTTTGGCATTTCAGGGATTTTTAGTTGATCTACAAACGTCAATCCCTAAAGGCTCACGAATCAGTGGCGGCTCATTAATTTGCCAATCACTTGATCGCCAAGGACGTTTACAAAGTACCACACTGATGAATGGCATCCATCATCTTGCGATTGAAGAGTTAACCGAGCAGGCTAAAAAAGATAGAAGGGCTAGGGTATTTAAGATTAGGCTAGAGATGACTGATGGAGCCCATTTATATAGGGCTTTCGAGCGAACCTTTGCCACCCGAAATCTACTGTGATTATTGTTTGGGTCTTATCGCTATTAGCATTGCTTACCTCTTTAATTAGTGGCATGGAGCGCATGACTGCTCTAGAGATTCTTAGTAATACTGCTGTAGTAACTTCAGGTAAGCAGTTCATAGCTGCCGAGCACGCCTTAGAGAAATGCCAGGTTGAGATGATGAGTATTGTTCACTCTGCAAATTCCGCATGTCATTTGCAATCTGCAGGAAAAGATCTTTGGTTAATTTCTACTAAAGAAAATCCACGACTAGAAATTTTGGTGCATTTAGATGAAAAAACAGGCGCAGTAAGAAGATTAAATTGGCGACAACAATTTGATTAAGTCGGTGTCCCTATCTGACCGAGAGAGTGGTGGGGGCTTGTTGGAGCTGATGGCGGTCGTGCTTATCATCACCATCTTTGCCACGAGTGCGATGCCGCTGCTACAAGAACAAGTAGCTGCTAGACAGATTGATTCTGTTGCGAGACAGTTTATTGCCCATGCGCAATTCGCTCGTGGTCAAGCCTTGACTTTAGGGCTCACAGCTCATATTGCGCCCCTGCAAGGAGGTCTTTGGGATGAGGGCTGGCTTGTATCAATCCAATGCCAAAAAAGTGTGCCAAAGATAACTTGCCTACATCGTCCATGGTTGATGCAAAAGAGTATTGCGCCGGTGTATTTTAAGGGTGGGGGTAAGCAATTTATCGACCCCCATTTAGCAACGCGGGGCATTGCCTTTAATGCTGCTGGAGCGGCTAAAACTGCCCACGGAGGCTTTGTGGCAAATCGTTTGATATTGGGTCATGAACGCTATCCCCATTTAGAGAGGCAGTTGATTTTAGGGAGTGGGGGCCGTTGGCGTATTTGTGATCCCCATAAAGATGCAAAGTCTTGCTCTTAATTCGGCTATTCACAGGTAAATTTGGCGCTCGTGCCCGCAATCGGTTTTAATAGACCCATGTATACCGCAGTTGACCACCAATTTATGAGCGAAGCCTTGGCCCAAGCTCAAAATGCGCTTTATTTATCTAACCCCAATCCTCGGGTTGGGTGTGTCATTGTGAAAGAGGGTCAAGTCATTGGGCGAGGTTTCACACAAAAAGTGGGTGGTTCTCATGCAGAGGTTCAGGCTCTAGCAGATGCTAGGGCTCAAGGATATGATCCGGCAGGGGCAACAATTTATGTCACTTTAGAGCCTTGCAGTCACACTGGTAGAACACCACCTTGTGTAGATGCTCTCATCGCGGCAAAACCGGCAGTCGTAATGGTCGCCATGACCGACCCCAATCCACTGGTTAGTGGCAAAGGTATAGAGCGCTTACGGACTGCAGGCATTGATGTGCGTTGCGGTTTATTGGAGTCTGAGGCTAAAGCTATTAACTTAGGCTTTATCTCTCGCATGACAAGGGGTTTACCTTGGGTTCGCCTGAAAATTGCTGCTAGCTTGGATGGCAAGACTGCTTTGTCAAACGGCCAAAGTCAATGGATCACTGGCCCTTTGGCTCGTGCCGATGGACATCATTGGCGGGCACAAGCCTGTGCAATTCTGACGGGAGTAGGCACGATTAAAGAGGATGATCCCGCCTTAAATGTGAGAGATGTGCCAACTGAGCGTCAGCCTTGGAGGATCATTGTCGACTCTCAATTAGAGACACCACTTCATGCCAAGATCTTGAATCATCTCGATCAATCAGGGGTGATTCTAGTCTGTGCATCACTAGAGTCTGCACACGCACAAGAAAAAGCAAAAGCATTTGAAGAGTTAGGTGCTCAAGTGATCGCTATGGCAAATCAGAATGGCAAGGTGGATTTGCCTCAATTATTTGCTTATCTAGCGCAGCAGTACCATATGAACGAAATTCATGTGGAGGCTGGCTTTAAGCTCAATGGCTCTCTGTTAAGAGAAGAGTGTGTTGATGAGTTATTACTCTATTACGCACCATTCTTTATGGGCGAAGGAATTGGCATGGCTAATATCTCCCCATTAGCGCAATTGAATCAAAGACAGAATTGGCAAATTTTTGATCACAGCCTATTTGGACAAGATTTGCGTTTACGCTTGAGTAAAAAAGAGTCAAATTAACGTTCGACTACGACACATATCTTAATAATTTTCATTTTTATCTGCATCTCACTATGTTTACTGGAATCATTACTGCAGTTGGTCAGATTAAGAGCGTACAAGCTAAGGGTGATGGCTTGCATCTACTTGTAGAAACTCCGTCTGCTTACCTTGATGATGTGGCTTTAGGCGACAGTATTGCCATCCAAGGCGCTTGTATGACTGCTACAGACTTAACTGACACCACTTTTGCTTTAGACATCTCACGCGAGTCTTTAAATAAGACCGTGGGTTTGGATAAAGTTGGCCCTGTCAATTTAGAAAAAGCATTGCGCTTAAATGATCGATTAGGCGGTCATCTGGTGAGTGGTCATGTGGATGGCATCGGAATCGTTGTGAATTTTGCTGCTGTTAGTAATGATGCCTATGGATCTTGGTTGTTGCAGATTGCCGCTCCAAAAGATTTAGCGCCTTACTTGGCCTACAAAGGTTCAATCGTGGTCAACGGTGTATCACTGACAGTGAATCAAACACAAGACACTTCAGATAGTTGCATCGTGGATATCAATATCATTCCCCATACCCTAGAGAACACTACGCTTGGAAAACTTAAGCAGGGTGATGCAGTTAATCTTGAGGTTGATCTGATTGCGCGTTATGTGGCGCGGATGTTAAATAAACCTTCGATTTGATTACTTACCCTTGCATTTTGAATTAACGACTCATAGGCGCTGGCGGAAATTAAATATGCAGTAATTCGGCCATTTTTTGTAAGGGCAACCGGCTCAGAAATTAAGGAATTAAAAAACAGCATCAAAGTTACGATTCAGCCTTGAGAGTGAAATTTTCTTTATTGCGAAGTTTTTGTTCATGGCCTGATTTTAAGCTCAACAATTTGCTTAGAAACCTTCTATCAAGACGGGTTTAAAGACCCTACTTGCTATAGTCCCATTTTGGGACTATAATGCCAAAATGAGAATAGTCGCTAAAAAATACCTTGTTCAGTTTTGGCAATTACATCAATCGGCAGAGCAACCTCTTAAGTCTTGGTATGACGAAGCAACTAAGGCTAATTGGACATCGCCACAAGAGATTAAAAGTCAATATAGAAATGCAAGTTTTTTAGCTAATAACAGAGTGGTTTTTAATATCAAAGGTAATCATTATCGATTAATTGTTGCAATTGCTTATCGCTTCGGCGCTCTTTATATTAAATTTATTGGAACGCATGAAGATTACGACAAAGTTGATGCCAAGACAATTGAGATGGAGGGTTTATGAAAGAGTTAAAACCGATTCGCAATGAGGCCGAATATAGGTCTGCACTAGCTGAGATCTCTAAATTTATTGATAACGAGCCGACTCCGGGAAGTAAAAAAGGAGATAGGTTTGAGATGCTTTTATTGTTGGTGGAGTCTTATGAGGCTAAACTTTATCCAATTTCCTCTCCTGACCCAATTGAGGCGATCAAATTCAGAATGGAGCAAGCTGGCTTGAAGCCAAAAGATCTTCAACCAATGATTGGCGGTCTAAACAGGGTCTATGAAATACTAAATGGTAAGAGGGCGCTTACTCTAAAAATGATTTGGAATTTACACACAATGCTTGGTATTCCTGCCGAAAGCTTGATCCGACAGCCTGATGAATCATGTGTAGTTTAGCTTCTAGTTATGTCTTACTTTGATAGCGCGTTGGATCACTAACCCCTGCCTGTTTGAAGCCTGCCTGGCGCAATCGGCAAGACTCACACTCACCGCAAGCTTCGCCTAAATCATTGGCTTGATAGCACGAGACGGTTTGAGAGTAATCCAGCCCTAAAGTGCTCCCCAGTTGAATAATTTGCGCTTTGCTCATATGAATGATGGGGGCATGAACTCTAAAGCGAGTGTCATGATTAATGGCTTCTACACCGGCCTTGGTAGCGAGATTGGCCATCGCCTCAAACGAGGCGACATATTCTGGGCGACAGTCGGGATAGCCTGAGTAATCGACTGCATTAGCGCCATAGAAAATATCTAAACCACCTAATGACTCTGCCCAGCCTAATGCTAGAGAAAGCAAAATGGTGTTGCGTGCTGGCACATAGGTGACCGGAATTTCTAAATCTTTACTAGGGGCTGTTGGGATATCGATAGATGAGTCTGTCAGTGCTGATCCACCAAAGCGTGTGAGGTCTAAATTCACAACCTCATGACGAATGACACCCATTTTCTTGGCAATGTGCTTAGCTGCAGCCAGCTCTGAAGAGTGCCTTTGACCATAGCTCACTGATAGTACGTAGGGCGCATAACCCAAGTCTTTAGCAAGAGCCAAAATCGTGCTGGAATCTAAACCACCTGAAAACAAAATGACAGCAGGAGCATTGGGTTTGCGCGGAGCCAGATTTGCAAACGCTTCAGATAGTGAAGACATAAGTGCTTGGGCTACTTACTTGATAGCAGAGTTCAGTTGCTGCGCGTCTTTAGCTGCCTCTGTATCTGGATATTTACTGATAATTTCTGTAAACGTTTTTTTAGCTGCCGCTTTATTGCCACTCTCTAACTGGGCATTACCTAAAGTGAGCATCGCCGCTGGAATGCGTGGATGATTAGGATAGCGCTTAATGAGATTTTGCAGTTGAGCAATCGCGCCAGTGTAATCCTTATTGGCATATTTGCTGTTACCACTCCAGAATAAGGCTAGAGGTAAATAGGGGCTTTTGGGATAGCGGTTGGTAAATGTAGAAAACTCTCCCTCAGCCTTCTTCAGATTGCCCGCCTGAAAGGATTTTAAAGCATCCTCATAGGCTTTTTTTTCACCAGGCTGAACAGTTCCTGTAACGCCTTCAATAGTTACTGTGCGAGGCTCAAAATTACCTAGACGGGTATCTAAGTCTTCATAGTATGTTTTTTGACTGGTGCTAATTTCTTCGCCTTGTTTTTCAAGGCTTTCAATTTTCCCGCGTAGCTCAGCATTATCTGCTTTGAGTTTTTCAATTTGACTCTGCAGTTCAAGTTGGGTAGTTGCTAGAGATTTGCGCAAATCCAAAATGGCTTTGCGGGCATCATCATCGGCAAAGATTGCCCAAGCGCTGGTAGATGTCCCTAGAAGAATGACAGAGGCACTTAAACAAAACGCTCGTGAGAGCGTTTGTTTAATACCGAAGGATTGCTTTCGCATAGCGTGCATTAGTTCGTGATGTAAACGATATCAGCGCGGCGATTCTCTGCCCAAGCTGCTTCGGTATCGCCCTCTGCCTTTGGCTTTTCTTTACCAAAGCTCACAGCTTCCATTTGATCGTCAGAAACGCCCATCAAATTGAGTGACTTGCGCACTGCATCTGAACGGCGTTGACCTAATGCCAAGTTGTACTCGGCAGTACCACGATCATCGGTATTGCCTTGAATAATGATTTTTTGTTTTGGATTTGCCTTCAAGAAACTTGCATGTGCAGACAATTGTTTTTGATATTTAGTCTGAACAGTGTATTCGTTGAAATCAAAGTACACGCTACGTTGGAATAGTGGGCTGCTTGGATCATTCCATGGTTGTGAGCCAAAGTTACCACTACCACCGCCATTGGCACCATCAACATCATCCAATTTAACGCCAGAGCAGGCTGCTAAAAATGCAGCTGTTGCACCTACTAGAGCAAACGTTGCGACACGGCGCGCGATAGAAATTTTCATGATCTTTCCTTTTTCCTACAAAACAGGCAATTAATTAAGCTAATAGCCAATATTATGCCCCTAAGATTGGCCTATTTGTGTGGAAATGACGCTTCCTATTTTTACTTTATAAGGCATATTTGCATTTCTCCTCAAATGAGGTAAAATAATTGCTCAAATGAGGAATTATGGATGCCTAGTGTCATCGCCAAAAAGCCCGCCGCTAAAGTGACTCGTAAAAACTTGGTTGCTGGAGTTCAGCCAGATTTTTCGTTTGCTCAAATCTATCGAGTTCAGCCTATTGATCGCATCAAGTTGATTCGAGAGGGGGTTCCCGCTAGATATATCAATGTCATTTCTGACTCTATGGGGATTACAAAAGAAACCTTATTTAAGTTCTTGAATTTGCCAAAGTCGACAATTGATAAGAAATCCGTCGCAAACCAAATGTTGCCGATTGAGCAAGGTGAGCGTTTGATTGGTATGGCTAAGCTTGTTGGGCAGGTCGAGTCAATGATTGCTGAGTCAGGAAACCCAGATGGTTTTGACGCTGCCAAGTGGGTGGCGAGTTGGCTTGAAAAACCTTCACCAGCGTTAGGTGGTGAGAAGCCTTCCGCTTACTTAGACACGGTTTCTGGACAGGAAATGATCTCCGATCTTCTTGCCAAAATTCAAACTGGGGCATACGCATGAGTGTTCAGGCCGTTTGGAGAATTGCCTTGGATGCGCCAACCTTTAAGGCGGATGATCTCAGTGGCGAGGGGGCAAAAAAATCAGGCGGGAGATGGAATAAAAAAGGGACACCTGTTCTCTATACCTCCGAATCTATTGCCCTTGCTTGTTTAGAGACCTTAGTGCACATCAATGCACAAGGCCTTCCCTTAAATCGCTATTTAGTACGCATTGATATCCCAACGAAAGTATGGGATATGGCTAAGAAATTCAATTTCAAAACTGCTGGATTCGGTTGGGATGCCTTACCGGCAGGAACAGTGAGTATTGATAAAGGTGAGAAGTGGCTGCAATCCAATACGAGCGCTTTACTCTTTGTACCTTCAGTGGCCATACCGCAAGCTAGTAACGTCTTGATTAATCCCTTACATCCGGATACAAAACTGATCAAGGCTAAGAAAATTGAGAAATTCTCTTATGACCCTCGTTTAGTGGGTCTGCCTTAATCTGTTAATTGCTTTAGTCCATAAATGGACCCCAGGATGGCTGACGCACATCAGACCCTGGAATACTTAATACCTGCTTGGAGTTGCCGTCTACTGAGACTGCCGCCAATACCCGCTTGCCACCGACTTTGGTGGAATAAAGGACGTAGCGCCCATTCGCAGCAAAAGAAGGGGACTCATCGCTGGTGCCATCTGTTAAAGCTTGTGAGTCGCCAGTCGCTAGATTAAGGATGTAAAGGCGGAAGGCTCCGCCAATATTGGCGATATAAGCCAAATACTTTCCGTCTGGTGAAATTCGTGGCGAAGTCACAAAACCTTGTTTGAACGTAATACGCTTTGCACCTTCAGCTTGCTCGCCTTCAGCGCTCATGCGGTAGATTTGTGGATTACCACCGCGGTCACTCGTGAAGTAAATATAACGACCGTCTGCAGAATATTGTGGCTCTGTATCAATCGTACGACCACGGGTAAGGCGTTGAAGTCCACTGCCGTCCGCATTAATGCCGTAGATCTGAGTGTTCCCATCTTTAGAGAGTGATACAGCTAATTTCTTGCCATCAGGCGACCACGCTGGAGCGCTGTTATTTCCCTTTTGATTGGAAAGGGAAACGCGTCTTCCAGTAGCCAATTCATGCACATAGATGACGGGCTTGCGATCTTCAAAAGATACATAAGCTACTTTCTTGCCATCAGGTGACCATGATGGAGAGATGATGGGCTCACCACTACTCATGGCGTTGCGAATATTTTGACCATCCGCATCGGAGATGACGAGGCGATAACGCTTGCCTTCCTTAATAACGTAAGAGAGGCGTGTCGAGAAGATGCCGCGCTCACCTAATAATTTATAGATGATGTCATCAGCAATTTTGTGAGCTGCTGCGCGTAAGTTATCGGCGCTGGAATTAATATTTAAGCCGCCCAGGCTCTCAGACTTACGAATATCAAAAAGCTTATAGCGAATCTCAAACTGAGACGGACCAGTTTGTACAACTGTGCCAACCGCTAATGCATCAGCGCCACGTGCAGCCCAAGACTTATAGTTCGGAGTGCCCTCATCACTTTCGCTGGCATTACCGTTCTCAGTATTTTTAAAGTAACCACTACGTGCCAAGTCTTGGCGAATGATTTCAGTAACGCTGGTTGGGAGCTTATTCTCATCCTTAAAGCGCATCACGGCGATGGGATAGAGCGACTGACCTACACCAGTGATTTCAATATTCATTTGCGCTAGAGCGGGAGAGCCCAAGCCAGTCATCGATAGGATCACTATAAATACTGATGTCACTGATAAAAAATACTTTTTGGCTACTTGCAACATGCTTTAGTCCTTGGGTTTAAAGGTCAGCTTAACTTCTCTTTGAGGAATTTTGCCATTGTCGTCTTTTGGGAGACTCTCCGCACGGGTTAATGCAAGCAATACTGCGCGATCCCAGCCAGCATTACCGCTAGAGGTGATGAGATCAGTGCTTAAGATTGCGCCATCGGGAGCGAGATTAACTTTAACGACAGCTGCTGGATTACCGCTAATAGACTCTGGATTAAAGACAATCAAAGGCTTTACCTTTTTAATGACTTTATCGGTCCAGCCAGGGGGCGCGTTGCCACCACCACCAACGCCGCTGCCACTCGTGCCACCACTACCGCCTTCAGCTCCAGCCGCAGCACGAAGACGAGCTAGTTGGTCTGCACGGACTTTCTCGGCAGCAGCATTAGCCTTGGTTTCTGCGGGTGCTGCCGCTTTCGGAGCCTCAGCTTTTTTGGGCTTCTCTTTTTCCTTCTCCTTAGGTGGAGTAGGTTTGGCTGGAGGAACTGGCTTAGGCGTTTCTTTCACCTCTTTTTTCGGAGGCTCTTTTTCAACCTTCTTTTTCTTGATGGCGATGTCAGCTGCTTCTTCTTTCATCTCTGTTTTAATTTCAGGAACGACAGGAGTCTCTACCTGCTGACTGGCATCCCATAGCTCCACTTCAACACCTGAGGGGGTGGAGTTGTTCCAGCTAATGCCGATTACCAAAAATGCAAGTAAACCTAAGTGCGCAGCAAGTGAGAAACTGAAAGCGCGTTTAGTGCTTTCGTTTTTAGTCAGGCGGCCTCGAGAAAAGGTCGAGTGAAAAGTCTGTGCGCTATTCATGAATAAAAGACAAAGAGACTTACTGACTCTTCACGGCAAGACCAACACGCTTCACGCCATTTTCTTTTAGTTTGGACATCACATCCATCACGACTTCATATTTAATGGATTTATCTGCAGCGAGTACAACAGGTTGTTCGGCGGACCTCTCTGCTTGTGAGCGTGCAAACGCGCCGAGCTCAAATTTATTTAAAGTCTGAACGGGATCGCCATCTTTGCGCACGATGACATTTTCATTGGCATCGATTGTTAAGAAGACTGGCGGTAGCGATTGCACTTTTGCGCCACCAACTGTTGGGAGATTGACCACGCCTGGATTGACCATGGGCGCAGTGACCATAAAGATGACAAGTAATACCAGCATCACATCGATGTAGGGCACCACATTAATGTCGGACATTGCCCGACGCTT
Source organism: Polynucleobacter sp. GWA2_45_21 (assembly GCF_001830325.1). Classification (GTDB taxonomy): domain Bacteria; phylum Pseudomonadota; class Gammaproteobacteria; order Burkholderiales; family Burkholderiaceae; genus Polynucleobacter. The sequence continues at coordinate 88,370 of NZ_MHZG01000007.1, forward strand.
AGAAGATCTTCTGAGTGAGCCAGCCATGCTTATTTACCTGCGGTCTGACGTTGCAAGATATTGGTGAACTCTTCAATAAAGGTTTCAAAGCGAATTGCCAGGCGATCCACATCCGTTGCAGCGCGGTTGTAGGCGACCACCGCAGGAATCGCAGCAAATAGACCAATCGCGGTTGCAACCAGTGCTTCAGCAATACCTGGGGCCACAGCTGCCAGGGTGGCATTTTGAACGTTGGCCAAACCGCGGAAAGCATGCATGATTCCCCAAACCGTCCCAAAAAGGCCGATATAGGGTGAGACCGATCCTACCGAGGCTAAAAATGGCAGATTGGCTTCCAGCATGTCCATTTCACGTTGGTAGGTAGCTTTCATGGCGCGGCGTGCAGCATCAATTTCACGGACTTTCATGAACTCCTGCATGCCGGCCTCAAAGATATGCTCTAGAACCGCATCACTACGGGTATTGCGCTGAGCGGCTTCTAGGAGGGTGCCAAGGTCGCCACCTGACCAAAAATCACGCTCAAAACGCTCTGTATCGCGTCGGACGCCCCGCAAAATGGCGGTTTTCTTAAAAATGATGGTCCAAGAGGCTACCGACATCCCCAGTAATAACAACATTACTAACTGGACTAATAGGCTGGCATTAAGGACTAGAGAGAGGAATGAGAGGTCTTGAGTAGGTGTCATGATGGATTTTGTATGATGTAGGTTGATTTTACTAAGTTAATTTACTCAGCAATCCAACTTCATCAGGATTATCACTATGTTTGACCGTCAAAACACTTTAGCCAAAACCGACCCAGAATTGTGGGCAGCCATTCAGAACGAAAATAAGCGTCAGGAAGACCATATTGAGCTGATTGCTTCTGAGAACTATACCTCGCCAGCAGTCATGCAGGCGCAGGGCTCTCAGTTGACTAATAAGTACGCTGAAGGTTATCCAGGTAAGCGTTATTACGGCGGTTGCGAGTTTGTGGACGTTGCTGAGCAATTGGCGATTGATCGCGTTAAGGCCTTGTTTGGTGCTGAAGCAGCAAACGTTCAGCCGCATTGCGGTGCATCTGCTAACCAAGCGGTGTTCTTGGCCTTCTTGAAGCCTGGAGATACCTTCATGGGTATGAGTTTGGCTGAAGGTGGTCATTTGACTCACGGCATGGCTCTCAATATGAGCGGTAAGTGGTTCAACCCAATCGCTTACGGCTTAGATAAAAATGAAGAGATCGATTACGAGCAAATGGAACGTTTGGCTCGTGAGCACAAGCCAAAATTAATCATTGCTGGTGCTTCTGCTTATTCTAGAAAAATTGATTTCGAGCGTATCGGCAAATTGGCCAAAGAAGTGGGCGCGATTTTCATGGTGGACATGGCTCACTATGCTGGCTTAGTTGCTGCAGGTGTTTATCCAAACCCTGTTCCCCACGCTGATATTGTGACTTCAACAACGCATAAGAGTTTGCGTGGCCCCCGTGGCGGCATCATTCTCATGAAAGCTGAGCATGAGAAAGTGATTAATTCCGCAGTGTTCCCTGGCTTGCAAGGCGGTCCATTAATGCACGTGATTGCTGCTAAGGCTGCAGCCTTCAAGGAAGCATTAGAGCCTGGCTTTAAGGACTATCAAAAGCAGGTAGTTGCCAATGCAAAGGCCTTGGCTGAGACTTTGATTGAGCGTGGTCTGCGCATTGTTTCTGGTGGTACAGATTCGCATGTGATGCTGGTAGATTTACGTGCCAAGAAAATGACGGGTAAAGAAGCTGAGCGAGTTCTGGGTGAAGCCCACATTACCTGCAATAAGAACGGCATTCCAAATGACCCAGAAAAACCTATGGTGACTAGCGGTATTCGTTTGGGTTCACCTGCTATGACAACCCGTGGCTTTAAAGAGGCGGAAGCACGTCAGGTTGGTAATTTCATTGCGGATGTTTTAGATAATCCAAATGATGCTGACAATATCGCTAAGGTGCGCGCTCAGGTAGCTGAGTTGACTAAGCGCTTCCCAGTTTACGGCTAAGAAAGTATTCATTGCGCTGTCCCTTTTGTCATAACGACGATACCCAGGTACTCGATACCCGGGTATCTGATGAGGGCGATACGATTCGCCGCCGTCGCCGTTGCGCTAAGTGCGATAAGCGTTTTACTACTTATGAGCGAGTAGAGTTAGTTCTTCCCGCAATTGTTAAAAAGAACGGTAGTCGGGTTGAATATAGTCACGACAAGTTGGTTAGCTCCGTCAAGCTTGCATTACGCAAGCGACCCGTTTCTTCTGACTCCGTTGATGAATCCATTGCGCGGATTGAAGAGAAGTTACTCAGCCTTGGAGAAAAAGAGATTCCGAGCGAGCGAGTTGGTGAACTGGTGATGCGTGAACTCAAGCGCTTAGATAAGGTAGCTTACATTCGTTTTGCCTCGGTCTATCGAAGCTTTGCGGATATTGAATCTTTTGAGAGTGCGCTTAAAGAGTTAAAGTGAAGCCTCAATCTATGCAAGACCTACCTAACTTTAATATTCTTGATTATCTAAAGAGTGAAGAAGATATTGCTGGATACATGCAAGCCGTTTTACAAGATGGTGATCCAGAATTATTGGCCGCCGCTTTTTTAGATGTTGAAGAGGCTAGGCGAGACCTGCAAAGTTAAATGGTTAATAAAAAAGGACTGCATATTGAGCTGACCCACAAAAGTTGGACAGTTTATTTAGCTTAGCACGCGGGATTGAGTTCGGTAATTTACCGGGCTCAATCCCTTTAGTTTTTGTTTGATCCGATCATGGTTGTAGTAGTCGATATATTCCTTTAGCTGTGCTTTAAATGACTCGATAGTCTCAAACTTCTGTTGGTAGAAGAACTCGGTTTTCATCATCCCAAACCAGTTCTCCATGACGGCGTTATCTAAGCAATTGCCTTTCCTGGACATGCTCTGAGTAATTCCTTGCTTGTAAAGGGCCTGCTGATAAATCCCCATTTGGTATTGCCAACCCTGATCTGAGTGCAACATTGGCTTCTCAGCCCCAGTAAGTCGCTTAAAGGCTTTAGTAAGCATGGTACTCACCATGGCGATCTGTGGACGGTCGGCAATCTCATACGAGATGATCTCTTGGTTATACAGATCCAAGATGGGTGAGAGATAGACCTTCTCACCCTTGATATTGAACTCGGTCACATCAGTGACCCACTTTTGATTAGGTTTGCTAGCTACAAAGTGGCGCTCCAGTAAGTTGGGGGCTGCCTTACCCACAGACCCCTTATAAGACTGATAGCGCTTAGGACGAACGGTGGATTTGAGTCCCAGTTGTCCCATGAGCTTTTGTACCGTCTTAGGATCGAGGTAGCGCTGCTGATTACCCAACTCCAAATGGACTCGCCGATAACCATAGCGACCCTTGTGGCGATGGTAGATGGCGCTGATCTGCGCCTTAACTGCAAGATAGGGGTCGGTCTGCTGACTAAGCCTTATCTGATAGTAATACACACTTCTGGCCATCTTGGTGACAGCCAAGATGAGCTGCAGGGGGTATTGCTGCCTTAACTCAGTAATTACTTGGGCTTGTTCTTGCTTGCCAAGTGCTTTTGCTGGGCTAAGGCCTCGAGCTTTTTTAGGTAATCAATCTCCACTCTACGGTACTCAAGCTCTTGCATGAGCTCTTGCGGAGTCATTTGGGTCACCGGCTTATTAGTCGGAATAAATGGTTTGAAGGGTTTTGACATCGGTGGCCGTCCCTTAGGCTTAGGTTCTAGGGCTGTAATACCGCCTTCATTGTAGAGGCGTTGCCATTGACCAATCGTGCTGGGGGCTGGGATATTAAAGTGGGCTGCCGCTTGATTAATGGAGAGCTGGTGCTGCTCCATATACTGCAAGACGGAGAGCTTGAAGGTGGCCGTGTACTGGACATAAGACCTATGAAGACTACGTAGACCATGGGCCTTAAAGGCATGGACCCATTTGCGAACATAGGCATATTTAA
>NZ_MHZG01000008.1 GCF_001830325.1 Polynucleobacter sp. GWA2_45_21
AGACGAAGTTCGAGGTTATGGATATCTTGAATAAATACGATATTCCTTGTGGCCCAATTTTGTCGATGAAAGAGATCGCAGAAGAGCCAGCATTACGCGCTACTGGAACTGTTGTCGAAGTGGATCACCCAATTCGAGGCAAATACCTCACGGTAGGTAATCCAATCAAGATGTCTGATAGCCCAACCGATGTAACTCGTTCACCATTGTTAGGTGAGCATACTGATGAGATCCTGAGTGAATTGGGTTACTCAACTGATGAGTTGATTAGTCTCCGACACGATAAGGTGATCTAATTTTTTGCGAGAAATGAGATGAAATGGATTTTTAAAATTATCGAAAGCTCTAATAGTGAAAATAAAATTCGTGAGGTATATGTATATGGCGAAACTAAAGCAGAGGCAATGAGAAAAGTTCGAAAAAATTATTTGCAAAGCTCAATTTATTCATACCAATTGAGTGGCGGTAATGAAATTATTGTAGGGAGTAAATAATGCCAGTCTTGTTTTTTGGCTTCACTCACGATTTCTTGTGCCCACAATTGTTATACAGTTCGCGACCACCCAATAATGGTCTTTAGCGGGTTAGGGCGGTTGCTATAGTCGAATCTGCCTCATAAACCCTTTTCTCAAGTTTTAGAACTTTCTCTACCCACCATCATACCCACCAGTTAAACCAAGATTTTAGTGAATCAGAATGGGTTAGATTGGAGTAGGGTTGCTCTTAAGCCTATATAAATAAAGGGGTTGATGGGTATTGGTGGACTTGCTAGGAGGGTCTAGATTTAGATCTCGTCTCCGCCAATGCTTATATAAATAAAGGGGCTCAAAAGCCCCTTTATTTATTTCCAATCCTTCGACATTCTCTATCTTGCTGATCCATCTACCGCCATCAGATAGCCCTTGATGTACTGAGGGGGAATATACAAAATAGTTTCATTACCCGTTTTTGAGTTCAAGCTAATTTGGAAACCTTTATCCAAATGCTCTTTCAGAAAAGACTCGGTAATCGAAATCGATAACAGCTCTCTAAAGATGCAACCGCGGTCGCCACAGGCACCAGCCTCTCTACCAACGACCTTGAATGTAGTTAGAGGCTTGCCCTTGAGGGATGCGGCATCGTAATAACGCCACTGTGAGAAATAGGTCAGTTGCGCCAGTATTTCAAAGGTCTTGGTACCTTGGCTATTACGCTCACCCCGAATGCTAAACATTTGATATGTATTTGCCTCATCCATGGAGTTGATCGGAGGGCCCTGGTATGACTTGGTATTGTTTGACGGGTTTGGGGTAACGATGGTGGAGTGGTAGACATCATTCACTTCCCAGCCGCTAATCTTTTTATCGTTGTTGCTGCATGCAACGATTCCTAAGCTCATTGCCAATACAAAAATAATTCGGTACATAGTTATCCTTTGTGATTTCTGATCCTATTGTCGCCTAATCCTAGGACTGCTTTTTAAAACTGTCTTCCGCAAAAGCGGCAATATTGATTAATTTTTGATCATTTAATACATCTCCGATGAGCTGCACCCCAAGAGGTAGGCCATTCTGAGATTTGGTAAAGGGCAGGGCAATGGCTGGGGTGCCTATCAAACTCCACAAAGAGCAGAAAATAGGATTCCCGGTAAATTCCAGGCCTTTTGGTGCTTCGCCGGTAGCAGCTGGGGCCAAAATAGCATCAAAACGATTAAAGACTTCCCCAATAGATTTTCTGAGGCGCTGCTGTAGATTCTTTGCCTTAATGTAATCAGGGGCGCTATACGCATTGCCTTTCTGAACCAATTCCCTAATGTCGGCACTAATGAGTTCGGAGTGCTGCGCAAGATGCTTCTCGTGGACTATGGCGGCTTCACACGACATGAGTACCGCGAGAGCTTCAATGCCATCCCAGTAATAGGCGGGGAGTTCAAGTACTTCAGTAGTAGCGCCTGACTGCTCCAGTGATGCGCGGGCTGCTTTCATTGCGGCGACTTGCTCATCACTTAATAAATCATCAAATGGGGTTTTCAGTACTGCGATATGAGGCATGCGCTGATGAAGTATCTCGCCGATTGGTTTAATGACTACATCATCAATCACGCGATCATCATCCTCTATGACGCTGGTATTTTTCAGAAGATTAAATGCATAGGCTGCATCTACGACAGATCTTGTAAAAAAGCCAACATGGTCTAAGGAGCCGGATACTGGGTGCACCCCAAGGCGCGGTACGGTACCGAAGCTGGCCTTATAGCCGACCACACCACAGTAAGTAGCCGGCCTAATGATGGAGCCGGCAGTTTGGGAGCCCAGTCCTAATGGTGCAATACCGCTGGCTACTGCTGCAGCGGAGCCGCTAGAGGATCCGCCAGGGGTATGGGCTAGATTCCAGGGGTTACTCGTTTTGCCTGGAGTGCGCCAAGCAAATTCTGTGGTGACTGTTTTTCCTAGGATGACGCCACCGAGCTTACGCACTTGAGCAACGATTTGGGCATCTTCAGCGGGAATATGGTTTTTATAAATAGGTGATCCATAGCTAGTGACAAAGTCTTTGGTATCGATCAAGTCTTTCACAACCACCGGAATTCCCATGAGGGGACCCGGATGAACCTCTTGAATGAGTTTGGCTAAGGGCGCTCTAGTAGTAAAAGCGTTGATAGAGGGCTCCAGTTCATCAGCACGCGCTACACACTCTTCAAGGTAATCATTTGCAGATAGCTGCTTACTTGCGATCAAGTTGCAAGCTTCTATTAGTCCTAGGGCTGGTTTCATGGTGATGTCTCGTTCAATGAATTGTGATTGATTGCCACTGTATCACTAGCCCAGCAACTCTGTTTCCCCGGCTTCATTTTCCACCCCGTGTATCTAAAATCCAACAAGTTAATAAAGTTCACAACTTCACAACTTCTGTGGTATAGTATTGATAAAGGAGGTGAAATGCGAAGAGCGATACCAAAAACACATCAGGCTTTAGATTGGATAGGGAAGGGGATGACTGCGGCTCAAGCAGCTAGGAAGATGGAGATTTCAGAATCTAGCGTCTACGCCGCCTTAAGAAAAACAAAAGCAAAAGATTTAGGTTGTTGTCCAACATGCGGTCATAAATTAAGGAAGTAAGATGAAAAAAACTCTATTAGCCGTTGTTTCAATCTCCGTAGCTGCATTCGCATATGCAAATACTTCATCTGACTCTTCTGAATTAGTGAGTCAGCAATGCAAAATATCTGCTGAAGCCGTTTCCACATTGAAAGAGTTGCGCTATGGAAATACATCTATTCGTAAGGATGTATCCAGCCTCATCAATGTGAATCTGCGGGTTCAAGAAAATAAGGATGCGGCCAAAATCACCTTAAACCAAATGGTGGATGATCAAGTAAGTTCAGCATCTGCTTTGGAAGCAAAGTATTGCTCTTAATGATTTCTGAATGGGTTGTTTCGGTCACCCATAAGGGAGTTTGATGACCCATTCATTTGAGTGCCCAGAGTGTGGCAACCCTAGGGGGATGCTCGGGGAATGTCGTCAATGCGGAAGCGAGGATCTTCCCATCCCGCATAGCGATACGATAGTGATGAATTTAAAGTTCGATAGCCCAAGCGCCGAAGAGGCTTTGGATCGATTAACTATTGGTCTACGCCGAGCCTCTGAGGTGGGCATTAAGGCCATGATCTTGATACATGGATACGGAGCCAGCGGCGAGGGCGGCAAGATCAAATGGGCTGTTCATAATGCCCTGGATAACAACTATTTCTCGGATCGGGTGGATGAATATCATTTTGGCGAGCAAACTGCGTTTGGCAGCGAGGCTTATCACGCGCTTTTGAGAAGAAGGCCGGGATTAAAGGCCTATCTTAAGCACTTCAAGGAAGGTAATGCAGGAATGACAGTGCTATTGCTGTAATCCCTGCGTGGAATTGCTTAGAATAGATCCATCATCTATACATTTGCCATCGGCTAGGAGCGGTAATGACAGCTAAAAAACCAAGCGCTACACATGAAGAAGTTCAAATTAATTCCGAGAATTTGATTGGTGACTTTAAAGCACTCATGGCTGATGCTGAAGAGCTAATTATGGCAACCGCAAGCCATGAAGATGGTCCGCTGAGTGCAATCCGTTCAAAAGCTTTGGATACCCTTAACAATGCTAAAGAAAGCCTTTCGTCTGTTGAGGGTACGGTAACTGAAAAGGCTAAAGTTGTTGCGGAGCGTGCTGATGAGTTTGTTCATCGCAATCCATGGGAGGCTGTAGGTGTTGCTGCTGGTCTCGGCCTTTTAATTGGACTCTTTTTGCGTCGTCGCTAGGCCCTCATGTCACAAGAAAATCTTTTATCTTCGCTTAAGCATCTCGTCTCTACCGGGGCATCTATTGCCCAAACCCGTTTGGAGTTAATTTCTACAGATGTTCAGATTGCACGTGCTAAGTTTCTGAGTCTGCTAGTCATGATCATCTTCACTTTGTTTTTCCTGTTTTTTGGTTTGGTGATGCTGGCCTTACTGATTGTGATTTATAGCTGGGAGGCAGATCGCATGCTCGCATTAAGCTTGCTTACGACTGGATTTTTGGCGGTAGGCGTCATTTTGGCGCTGGTAGTTTTGCGTTCGCTTAAAACGATGCCTAGGTTGTTCGAAGCAACCATTACGGAGTTGGCCAAGGATCAGCAGGAGCTTGCCAAGCGATGAGTCAAAAATTGGCAGAACTGGAAGCTAGGCAAAGAGTGCTGCAAGAGCGAGCAGCGCAAGAGCGGGTGGATTTCGCCCAACATTTCAAGCCGATTGAAAAGCCGCTATCTTGGGCTGATAAGGGTATAGATGCTTTTCATTTCCTAAAGAGTAGCCCAGTCCTTTGGACCAGCGCATTTGCCGTACTCGCTCACTATCGACCTAAGCTAGCAAGCAAAGTACTGGCTGTTGGTTGGGGTGCAATGAAATTGCTTAAGAGCGCCAAGAGTCTGATGTAAAGTTTTTAGGCAATTAATACTGCCTTATTCGAAATACCATTTGCAGTAAGAGTGTCACCCCCTTTGAGGACATCAATCTCTAAAAAGGTCAAGGCGCCAGCCACTTCAAATCCCGCCTTTTTGAGTAACTTACTAGCGGCAATCACGGTGCCTCCAGTGGCCAAAACATCGTCCACAATTAATACTCGAGAATCTGCGGGTAGGCTTGACTGTTGAAGCTCCAAGGAGTCTGATCCATATTCAAGGCCGTAGGATTCACGATGGCTCGCTAATGGCAGTTTATTGGGCTTTCTAGCCAGTGCAAATCCTTTATGGACATGATGGGCTAGGGCAGAGCCAAAAATAAAGCCACGAGACTCAATGCCCAGAATATGGCTATAGTCAAACTGCTTGGCTAGCGCCTCTAACTGCAGAACGGCCTCCTTAAAGGCGGCGGGATTTGCTAGTAGGGGTGAAATATCCCGAAATAGAATCCCAGGCTTTGGGAAGTCAGGCACTCCGGGTAGATAATCTAGTAAATTCATTATTGGCTGACATGAAAACACAATTGCTCATTATTACCGCATTAGAGTCCGAACTCAATCGAGCTGCCTTGCCGCCAGGAGTAGGTATTGTGTATTCAGGGGTTGGCAAGATTAATGCCACCGCTGCTACCCTGCAAGCCATACATCAATTTGAGCCAAAACAAATAGTTAACTTTGGCACTGTTGGGAAGATTAATCCCTCTCTTGCTGGTTTGCTTGAGATAGGGAGGGTGATACAACGCGACATGATGACTGTGCCACTAGCGCCCAGGGGCCAAACCCCTTTTTGCCCCAAGCCAGTCGAGTATCTTTCATTGAATGGTGATCATGTATGTGGCACGGGTGATAGTTTTGTAACGGCCCATGACCCTTGGCTGAAAGAGCAGGGTATAGATGTTGTTGATATGGAGCTATTTGCGATTGCTAGCATTGCCTATCAATTTAATATCCCATGGCAATCCTTTAAGTATGTGACTGATGATGCGAATTCAGACTCAGGAAATGAGTGGAAGCACAAGGTCAATCACGGTCAAGAGCTGTATTTAAGTAAGCTCCAAGATCTATTAATTGCATAAGAATTAAGATAATCCCAATAGTTTCTGATGAATCCAAAGTTTCCTTGGCTCAAAAATTATCTCGAGGGCGTTCCTCATGAGATTGATTTGGCTGGTCATGCATCAATCGTTGATTTCTTAGAAGAGTCTTTTAGTAGCTACCCCGATCGAATTGCAATAGAGTCGATGGGTCACAAAATCAGCTACCGTCAGCTAGATATTCTGTCAAAAGATTTTGCTGCCTATTTGCAGACCTTAAGTCTAGAACCAGGATCGCGAATCGGCATTATGTTTCCTAATGTTCCGCAATATTTACTTGCAATGTTGGGCGCATTGCGTGCTGGATTTGTGGTGGTCAACATTAATCCGCTCTATGCCGCCAGAGAACTGGAGCATCAATTGCAAGATAGCGGTGCAGCCATCTTGGTAATGTTAGAGAACTTTGCCCATGTTTATCAGGAGATTTCTAATCAAGGACTTGTAAAGAAGGTCATTGTGAGTAGCCTCGGTGAAACCTTAGGACCCAAGGGCGTCATCATTAATTTGATTGCTCGGCATGTTAAGAAACTAATTCCGCATTGGAATTTTCCTTGCGTTAAGTTTAATCATGCCCTCAAGATAGGCGCCGGTCATGGCTTTACCAAGCCACATCTAACGCAAGACAGTATTGCATTTTTGCAATACACCGGTGGCACCACAGGAGTTTCTAAAGGCGCTGTTTTGTTACACCGAAATATCCTAGCCAATATCATTCAGATTGAGTCTTGGCTTGAGCCTGCCTTGAAGGATCGACAGCAACAGCTCGTTTTTTTATGCGCGCTACCAATGACCCACATATTCGCTCTGACTGCCTGCGGCCTGCTTGGCATGCGCAAGGGCGCCAAATTATTGTTAGTGGCAAATCCGCGTGACATCACTGGCTTTATTAAGTTGCTGATGAAACACCCAGACATTAATATTTTCCCGGGTGTTAATACCTTATTTCATGCGCTGATCCACCGCCCTGAATTTAGCAAAGTGAAATTGCCCAATCTCTTAGTCACTATTGGCGGCGGTATGGCAGTTCAAAGAAAGACTGCCGAACTCTGGCAAAAAATGATGGGGGTGCCGATTGCTCAGGGTTATGGCCTATCGGAAACATCACCAGTGGTATGTGTCAATACGCCTTTCGTGAAAGAATTTACTGGATCCATCGGCATGCCAGTGCCAAGCACAGATGTGTTGATATTGGATGACGATGGAAAAGAAGTTCCTTTTGGCATGCCTGGAGAGATCTGTATCAAGGGTCCACAAGTGATGGCAGGTTATTGGAATAGGCCTGAAGAGACTGAGCAATTTATTACCCCTGAGGGTTATTTTAAGTCCGGCGATATTGGCATCATGAGCCCAGAGGGTTATGTGCAAATTGTAGATCGCAAGAAAGACATGATCGTCGTTGCTGGCTTTAAGGTATTTCCGAATGAAGTTGAAGAGGTGATTTCCTTAATGCCAGGCGTAAGAGAGTGCGCAGTCATTGGATTCCCGCACCGCAAGCTTGGTGAGATTGTTAAGGCCTATATCGTCAAAGATAAGCCTGAACTCACCGAGGCTCAAGTCATTCAGTATTGCAAAGAGCAAATGACGAGTTATAAACGCCCTAGAAAAATTGCCTTTATTGATGAAATGCCAAAGTCCAATGTTGGCAAGATCCTACGTCGCCACTTGCGAGACTTGTAAAACTACAAGCCGCCACCAAAGCGGTATTGCCAAGAAATACCATACAGGTCATAACTATTATTTGTCCTTGAGTACGCGCCAGTACTCGCTGATAGCCGGATAGAGTTATGTCTATTAACTGGATAGGACATCGTAGTACCAAAGCGCCAGTTTTCTTGGTTTCCGCTAATCGGATTTCCATTCAAATAGGATTGCCCACCAGTGAAGTAGGTGGCATCTACAGAGATCCAGGCCGTATTCTGAAAGTAATAAATTGCATGGGTCTGAGTTGAGTAGACTGGGTTTTGAGAGAGTGAGTTACCGCCCATAAAGTCAGTGTTGCTGGTATAAAAAATACCCGCACCTGCCAACTCCAATCTCCATGGGCCAAGCGCCTTAGACACGCCTAGACCCGGCTGAATAAACCAGCGATTGGCGCCTACATTGATTAGCTGACTGTCGTTGTACTTACCCCATGGTACGGATGCCGCAAGACTCACACCCACAATAAGATCCTGCTGATAGCCCTTAAATTGATCAAGCGTTAATGCTGGAGCGCCGTAAAGATTAATTGCAGCCTTGATAAGCGGGTCAGATAGCCCTTCAGTGCTGGCATTGACTGTGCGCCCACCAATACTGCTTGATCCACTCAGTTGGCCATAAGGAAGCACTAGAGTGATTTTTCCGGATTGACCGCCGGCGTCAAAAATATGGGTGAGACCCATCACCTCACTGGTGAGGGTGTAATTTCCGGCCTTGGCTTGTGCAACACCGGCGCTGATGAAATTAATTCCAATGGGCGCATTGGAATAAGTGCGCGCTTCGATTTCTTGGGCGCTTACTAGATTTGGCAGCAGTGCTAACCATAATAGAAAGGCGGTAAAAAAAATAGCAACAGAACTTCTCGTTTGGAAGCGTATTGTGTAGTTCACAAAATTTTTTGCTAAAAGAATTAGGACTTCTTACCCAATAAAAGTTCATGTGTTGCTGTGCTGCCAAGTGCCAGTTTAAAGCCGGTAAAGATCAAGTATGGCCACACTATTAACCAGTAGACAATCGACATTGCCAAAACATGCAAGGGGTCAGATTGCCCAAAATCCGCTAAGGAGGTAATAAAGTCTTTGCCATGAATGACGCCATCAACTCCTGCTTCAAGATAGTTCAATGCGATGACAACCAAAATATAAAAGAGTGATTCAAGAAACAGAGAGTTGACGATGCCACTCCTTTGATTAATTTTGATGGGGTATAGCACTTGTGCGATCAGCATAAACTTGGCGCATAAAGCGGCTTTAATGATCGCAAAGCCAAAAAGGGTGAAAGAAAGTGACTGAGTATGCAGTGTGGTTACAGATAAAAGCGTTAAAGCACAAAACCAAATGGAAAAGTAAACCGTCAGCTGGAATGCTTTGATGAACTCCTCCTTCACCTTTTCTTTAAGCGTATGCGTAGGGGCTGAATTAGGAGAAGCTGCGTTCATGAAAACTTTCTAAAAAATTGGATTAGCAGTTACTGCAAGAGCCGCCAGCTTCAACAGGGGCGGGCTCTTGGGTATAGCGAGCAATAAATGCATGTTTACTCTTGAGCGGCAATTGAATCCAAACAAAGTGACCGGAGCCAGGGGCAACATCAATAGGCTCACCTTTGAGATTCCACATGGCATCTAGCACCATATCTTGGTTACCCTCGGGCTCAATGATTTCTAATTTGTCGCCTAGGGAGAAGCGGTTCTTTACATCCACCTTGACGCGACCAGAGGCCTCATCAATTTCTAAAGTTTCACCAACATACAGACTTCTGCCGGAGAGGGAGTGACCGCGCATATAGAGTTGATATTCCTTATCGTGGTGACGCTCATAAAAACCATCTGTATAGCCACGATTTGCAAGGCCCTCTAGATTGCCAATGAGGGACATATTCATGGGGCGACCAGCTACTGCATCATCAATCGCAGTACGATAGGCTTGGCAGGTACGAGAAACGTAATAGGGCGATTTAGTACGACCCTCAATCTTGAAGGAGTCCACACCCATTTTGGTCAAGCGTTCAATATGCTCAATCGCACGCAAATCTTTTGAGTTCATGATGTAGGTGCCATGCTCATCCTCTTCCATGGGCATCAAATCATCTGGACGACGTGCCTCTTGAAGAAGAACTACATCACCGCTGGTATTTTGTTGGCCAGGCTTGACTTTGTAGTCCCAGCGACAGGCGTTAGTGCAAGCGCCCTGGTTGGAGTCACGGTGTGACATATAGCCAGATAGCAAGCAGCGACCTGAGTAGGCAATGCATAAAGCGCCATGAACAAATACCTCCAATTCCATTTCTGGACAGTCTTGACGAACTTCTTCGATTTCATCAAAAGAAAGCTCACGCGACAGAATCACGCGACTAATACCAACAGAGCGCCAGAACTTCGCAGAGGCGCCATTCACTGTATTAGCCTGAACTGATAAATGAATCGGCATATCAGGCCAAGCCTCTCTAGCCATCATGATTAGGCCAGGATCTGACATGATCATGGCATCAGGCTTCAATGCAACTACAGGATCCATGTCTTGAATGTAGGTGCGCGTCTTGCCGCCATGTGGCAACAAGTTAGAGACTAGATAAAACTTTTTACCTAAAGCATGCGCGGTATCAATACCTTCTTTGAGCGTTTCCATTTTTCCGAAGTCGTTATTGCGAACTCGGAGTGAATAACGAGGCTGTCCGGCATAAATGGCGTCAGCACCAAAGTCAAAGGCGGTACGCAGCATGGAAAGGCTACCGGCAGGGGCTAAAAGTTCTGGGATCTTGGTCATGGAGGCTATTTTAGTGAATACAGACATTCTTGGTAGATTTGCAGCAACACCGAGCTCTGGCAGCCATCAGGCATGTCTTTATCCCACCATTCGAGGCTAATTACCAGCTATGAAGAGTATCCTACGGGGTCTGTGGCTAGTATTGTCAAAAAAGAACAGGGAGCCTTCCCTTGAGCTATCCACCCGAAATTGAAGGCATTTATTAAAGAATCAGAAAGAACGCAATGACAAAACTCACATCCAAGCCAATCCTGAAAAAAGCGAGCGGCATTTTGGCGCAAGAGTTTGCCATACCTAAAGACATCGCCTGGGCCTGGGTCACCTTATTGTTATCCCAGGAGGAGCAAAAACGCGATAGTGAAGAAAAGCGCTATGCTCGTATTGCAGAATTCGAAGCCTGGATTACGGAACTCAATTTACCAACCGACCCAAAAATTCCTGCAAGTACTGCAGTAAGTCCAGAGTCAGTAAAAAATTCCGCCAGAAATGTATTTGAGTGGCCGCATGAATATATCTTTGAAGAACCTGCAGCAGTAAAACATCCAGCCTCCAAAGTTACTTACAGCGACACCATCACTAAACCCATCTTGGATGCTATAAAAGATGCCGGTGGGTCTGATGATCGTCCCCAACTCATTGCCATATTAGAGGGCTACGCAAAAGAAGGTAAAGAACCATTTGCCAATGTGACAGTAGAAGGAATTGAGTGGAAGGGCAGCAATTGGTCCGAGGGAGACAAGCTCAATCTCCTCACCATTAAAACCCTTAATAACCGGCTAGCCAATCTAAAAAAGAAGGGGTTGATCTAAGCTTAATCACTTCATTAGAAGCAAAAAAGAAAAAACCACCTAAAAAGGTGGTTTTCTTATATTTGGCTCCTCGACCTGGGCTCGAACCAGGGACCTACGGATTAACAGTCCGGCGCTCTACCAACTGAGCTATCGAGGAATAAGCCGATATTATAGCAAGATGAAATCACTCACTCCAACTTCTATACAGATCCCTAAAGTATTGACCATAGCCGGGTCCGATAGTGGCGGTGGCGCAGGCATCCAGGCGGACCTCAAAGTCATTACAGCCCTTGGCGGATACGGGATGTCGGTCATCACTGCCATTACGGCCCAGAACACTCTTGGGGTAAGTCGTATTCAGGACATAGACCTCGATGTAGTGGAAGCTCAGATCGATGCGGTATTTATGGATATTGGGGTAGACATCGTCAAAATCGGCATGTTGGCTAGCCCAGAAATCGTTCACACTGTGGCATCAGCCCTCAAGCGTCATGGAGCCAAAAGAATCGTCTTGGATCCCGTATTAAGGGCAACATCGGGCGCTAGTCTTGGGGGTGACGATACTGCCCAGGCCATGATTGCAGATTTATTCCCAATGGCAACATTAATCACCCCCAATCTTGAAGAGGCCGGCCTACTTTTGGGTCGAGAGCTTGCTGGTGCGGCAGATTTTCAATTGGCAGCAGAAGAGTTGCTCGAGATGGGTCCCCAAGCAGTCTTGATTAAGGGTGGGCACCTCGATAAATCCCATACTCAACTGACCGATTTCCTCATGTGGCGAACGATTGAAGATGGCCTTGAAGTGGTTCAGTCAAAAGAATTCAAACACTACCGAGTTAATACGGCTAATACCCACGGTACTGGCTGCTCCTTGGCTTCAGCTATTGCAACTTACTTAGCAGATGGTCATGATTTGCCACACTCTGTAGCAAAGGCAATTTCTTATGTGGAGGCTGGCTTAGAAGCAGGGCGTTTCTTAAGCATTGGTGAGGGGCCTGGTCCCTTGTGGCACATGCATGATTTTTACAAAACTGCATTGCCGGATGAAGAGGGTAAGTATTAATTAAGCCTAGGTTTAATACCTTAGGTTTTCATTAGCTCTTGTAAGCGTTTTACTGCAGCCTTGGGGTCACTTGCGCCGCTAATTGCTCTGACAACAGCAACTGATCCCACGCCACTTTGTGCCACGGCATGAATACTTCCCTCATCAATACCACCAATAGCGACTAGGGGATAGTGGTTCATTAATTGAGCGTATTTATATAAACGACCTAAACCTTGTGGCGCAGTGGCCATCTTTTTAAGATTGGTTGGGAAGACTGCACCCATCGCGATATAGCTAGGGCAGAAACGATCGGCATGCACCATCTCGGCATAGCCGTGAGTACTTAAACCCAGCCTCAGACCTTCGGCTCGAATGGTATCCAAATCAGCCGTTTCTAAATCCTCTTGCCCCAGATGAATACCATAAGCACCAGCCTCAATCGCCTCTTGCCAGTAGTCGTTTATAAACAGTAAAGTTCTGCTGCCTTCAACTGCTTTAACGGATTCATTAATTTGTTTTTTAATCAGTTTTTTGTCTTCGGATTTAAGACGCAGTTGAACTGTTGGAATCTCCGCATCCACCATGCGCTTCACCCAATCGGCATCGGGCATCACAGCATATAAACCTAAACGCTTTGGACACTCTGCAAAAGCATTGGGATTCATATTCCGGGTCCAGGGCAAGAGATCAAAATGCTCTGGTCTTGATGGCCACTTAAATGGATTAAAACCACCATCTTGATGAACCATGCGCGACCAGGCTTTACCTAAAACCTTGGCATCACATTCAATAAAACCCATTGCAATCGCAGCAACTGTGCCAGCCAACTCATAATGGTCTGACGCATGCTCGTTATCAATTTGTGGTGGAGGCGCGTTTAGGCTAAAGCTCGGAATAGGTAGACATAAATCCTCTTTGCTATGGGCTGCAACAATTTGATCCGCAAGGTCGCGAACTAAGCTCATGAGTATTGATCTTTAACTTTGATGCCAGAAGGGTGTGCCAACCAAAGGCGTGCTGGCTTGTGCTGACTGCTGGGCTTTCATAGCGCCCGAGAGGTGGGCGGTGCGACCAGCATCCACTGACATTGCAAACGCTTTAGCCATGGCTACGGGATCATCAGCTAGCGCAACCGCAGTATTGAGCAAGACCCCGTCAAAACCCCACTCCATTACAGTGCAGGCATGTGAGGGAAGGCCCAAGCCAGCATCCACCAAGAGTGGCACTTTCAAACGATCACGTAAGAGTTTTAATGCGTAAGGATTTAAAGGGCCTTGACCTGTCCCGATCGGAGCAGCCCAAGGCATGACTGCTTGGCATCCGACATCGACTAAACGCTGGCACAGAATGAGATCTTCGGTGCAATAAGGTAAGACCTTAAAGCCATCCTTAATTAAGGTTTCTGCAGTAGAGACTAGGCGCAAGGTATCTGGCTGCAACGTGTAGTCATCACCGATGAGTTCCAACTTAATCCAGTTGGTTTCAAATACTTCGCGCGCCATTTGAGCAGTAGCGATGACTTCTTTAGGGCTATGGCAACCTGCGGTATTCGGTAAAACTGGCACAGCCATTTTCTTAAGGAGATCCCAAAATCCAGAATGTGCTTCAGTTGTCGAGGTGCCTTGTCTGCGTAGACTTACTGTAATCATTCCAGGATTAGATTGCTTCACGGCATTCTCTAAAACTTGTGGAGAAGGGTAGCGTGATGTCCCCAGCAATAAACGGCTAGCAAAGGTCTCCCCATAAAGCACCAATGGGTCTGCAGTATTTAAAGGATTCGGTAAAGGGGCTGTCATCTTAATCAAGTACTTTTATCTGTTTTTCTATATTCATCGCGGACTTAGCCACCAGTCACAGGGGAAATCACTTCCATTTCATCGCCTTCACGCAATACTTCTTCGGCATGTCTAGTCTTAGGAACGAATTCATAATTGATTGCAACAGCAAATGGGGGTTGCGCATCAATCATGACCAGTACATCATCAATTGTGCTGTTATCCGGAACCTCTTTGGCGACTTGATTGACCATTATGCGCATGCGCTGAACTCCTGAGGGATCGAGCCGGTTAGCCCTAAGCCGAGCTTCATAGCGGTAGGGCTTGATCCTGAGCCCAACACTTCTAATGCGCAATCCAAAATCGCTGGTGAGATCATGAAGCCATGTCGATAGAGTCCATTGATCATCATGAGATTAGATTGATCTGGTTTGTGATCAAGAGATATCTCCGGCAAATTATCTTTCAGCGTAGGGCGACACTGCGTTGCCATTTCCAAAATACGGGCTTCGGCAAATCCACTGTGAACTGTGTAGACTGCACTGAGTAATTCCATGGCTGAGCGCACACTCATGGGGGATAAATCCTCAGATTCAATTTCTGTTGCTCCAACAACATAGACGTCATCTTCTTTTGGGGCAATATAAATCGGGTAACGCGGATGGATTAGACGAGTAGGGCGACGCAGCTTGACTTCAGGTGCATGTAAGCGAATAACTTCACCACGTACGCCACGCAAATTCTTGGCGGCATCTTTGGCACCAAGACCGCGACAATCAATTACCCAATCAAAACCATTTTCTGGTTTACGAAGTTGCTCTGGGTCAGTAGATTGATTCCAATGACAAGGCACCTTCATGAGAGTGAGTTCAACCAATAAAGCTTCTAGAAGCTGACGGTTATCTAGCTGTCCTTCATTAGGTAGATAGAGGCCTTGAGTAAAGCGCTCAGCAACACCAGGCTCAATTTCTGCAAGAGATTGGCTATCCAGCTGAATTGGCTTAGCAAGCGCCTGATTGTGAGCGCAATTGTGCTCCAAATGGGAAATAAAGCGTTCCGCATCACTAGCATCTTGGCGATGCCACAAGATTAAAGTGCCATCTTGTTGAAAAAAAACAGGTTTAGCAAGCTCATCAATAATTTGCTTCCACCGCGGCAGGCTATGAATGCCCATACGCACGACATTATCTTCTGTGATGGCAGATTCTGCGAGTGGAGCCAACATAGCAGCAGCAATACGTGCCGCTGAATTCGCAGCATCTGAAGTGCCTTTCTCAAACAGCTCTACACGAGCACCACGCTTAGCAAGTGCGACCGCTAGCAACCGACCCATAAGGCCGGCGCCAATGATGGCATATTTGCCGTTTGAGAACGCGCTGTTCACTTACTGATAAATCTCGCTACCGCGCTTACGGAACTCTGCTGACATCTCTTCCATGCCTTTTTGGGGATCGGTAGAGGCTTCTGCAGTGATCGGAATGACCTTCGCTTTCGGGTTGCCATTCGCATCCAAAGTTGCTGCGTAATCACGCACTTCTTGAGTGATCTTCATCGAGCAGAACTTCGGGCCACACATGGAGCAGAAGTGGGCAATCTTGGCACCTTCAGCAGGCAGGGTTGCATCGTGGTATTCACGGGCACGCTCAGGATCTAGGCCGAGATTAAATTGATCTTCCCAGCGGAACTCAAAACGCGCTTTGGATAAAGCGTTGTCACGAACTTGAGCGCCTGGCAAACCTTTAGCCAAGTCTGCACCATGAGCAGCAATCTTATAAGTGATGATGCCGGTGCGGACATCTTCTTTATCTGGCAAACCTAAATGCTCTTTTGGTGTGACATAGCACAGCATGGCTGTACCGTACCAACCAATTTGCGCAGCACCAATACCGCTGGTGATGTGATCATAGCCAGGAGCGATATCAGTAATCAATGGTCCCAGGGTATAGAAAGGTGCTTCTAAGCAGTGCTTGAGCTCCTCAGTCATGTTCTCTTCAATGCGCTGCATTGGCACGTGACCAGGGCCTTCAATCATGACTTGCACATCATGCTTCCAGGCTTTGGCAGTCAATTCGCCAAGAGTATGGAGTTCGCCAAACTGCGCAGCATCATTCGAGTCAGCAATACAGCCTGGACGCAAACCATCGCCTAAGCTAAATGACACGTCATAGGCTTTCATGATTTCGCAGATCTCATCAAACTTCGTATAGAGGAAGTTTTCTTTATGGTGAGCTAAACACCACTTCGCCATAATCGAGCCACCGCGAGAAACAATGCCAGTAATACGATCAGCTGTGAGTGGAACATAACGCAGCAATACGCCAGCATGAATAGTGAAGTAATCCACACCCTGTTCAGCTTGCTCAACTAAGGTATCGCGGAACATTTCCCAAGTGAGGTCTTCCGCAATACCACCGGTCTTATCGAGTGCTTGGTAGATTGGAACTGTGCCAATCGGAACGGGTGAGTTACGAATAATCCACTCACGGGTTTCATGAATATGTTTACCAGTAGACAGATCCATGATGGTATCTGCGCCCCAACGGATAGACCACACCATTTTTTCTACTTCCTCATTAATGGAGGAGGTCACAGCAGAGTTGCCGAGGTTGCCGTTAATCTTCACGCGGAAGTTACGACCAATAATCATGGGCTCTAGCTCTGGATGATTGATATTGGCTGGAATAATTGCGCGACCAGCAGCGATCTCGGAGCGCACAAACTCACCAGTAACAATGTCAGGCAAATTGGCGCCATAGCTCTTACCAGGATGTTGCTTGAGAAGTTGTTTGTATTCAGGGTTCTTGCGTAATTGCTCTAGACCCATAGACTCGCGCAAAGCAACGTATTCCATTTCAGGGGTCACGATGCCTTTGCGGGCGTAATACATTTGGCTGACATTGCTGCCGGCTTTAGCAACGCGCGGAGGATTGATATGAGCAAAACGCAAATTCTGTGTCGCAGCATCTTGTGAGCGCGCAACGCCGTACTCAGAACTTGGTCCAGCCAATTGCACTGTGTCACCACGTTCTTCAATCCAGTTCTTGCGTAATAGCGGCAAGCCTTTTTCAAGATTGATCACAATATCGGGATCGCTATAAGGGCCTGATGTGTCGTAAACAGGAACAGGTGGATTGGGAACCATCTCTTCACCTACGCGTGTTGATAACTGCTCAATCATGCGAATCGGTGCTTTGATATCTGGACGTGAGCCCTCTAAATAGGTTTTGGTGGAAGCGGGATAGGCAAACTTTTGGCCGAAGTCACGCTCTAAGCTTTTTAAGCTTGGAATTTCTTGTTTGGTTTTATTTTTGGTATCACTCATGTCCATCTCCTGACTGTAATTAGATGGACGAAACCGGGTGACGGTCTGATGGAAAACTCCCCACGCCAGCATTACCTGGATCGGGTTATAGGGTCTTTCTCAGCGCCTCGTAGTAAAAATCACTCAGAGGGCACCCCTGTTTCATCCTTAGGACTTATTTAACCACGAAATCACGCCAAGCTGGGTGACCAAAATCAAGTGGTGAACAGAAGATTAGTCCAGGACTGGGAATCTAAGCTGGTTTGGTGTTGCGCAAAATGAAGTCTGCTGTCACAAATGCGGCATCGCTAGTGAATTCATCGGCCAAAATGCGTGCGGCAGCCTCTGAAAGCGAGATTTCAATAAAACCACTGACTTCGCCGTCATGATTGGTGGGTACAAAGTTATCCGCAAGCTCCAAGTCATAGACATAGAGCTGCTCATCATGAAAACCACGCCCTGGAATGGGGCGACGCATATGAATCCTGCCAACTGGCTCTATCTGATCAGAAATCTGGGGTGGAACACCCGCTTCTTCCCATAGCTCCCTGCGGGCATTAACCCAGGGGGTTTCATCAGCGCCAATGCCGCCTGCGGCCAAGTTATCCAGGCGACCTGGGTCAGTAGGCTTTGTTTCGCTACGGCGGCCAAGCCAAAGATTGCCCGCCTTGGTGTAGCCATTAATGTGCGTTGCCATACTTCGAAAGCCAAAAGTACGGAAAACAGAGCGCTCTAAACGGAAGTATTCATGTCCATTTTGGTCAATCCAGGCGAAATCCTCATGTCGCCAACCAGGAATAAACCCGCCTTGGTGCATCCGATCAGCCAATTTCGCTAGGCTCTGGGAGAGCGCCAAAGGTCTTTCATGACGAATCGTGAGGCGATCATGACCCAATTCGATATGAGGGATGGGGTTTTTAGCCAAAGATTCTTGTAAATAGGGAATGAACTCAGGGTTGAGATGCCCAATTAGCTGTCCTGCCGAGCTGCCCCCTAAAAAATGGATAGGCAAGAAATCTGGTGGAGCAGATCTGGCCGCATTTTGGAGCATCTCCTCCAAGGCGGCGATAGTGCTAGTGGCGAGCATATGGGTGGGCTTGTGCATAGCCCTCAGTGTAAGAGAAATTAAAAATACTGAAAAAAGTAGTCTAAAAATCTATAAATGAATTTGAATTGTCAACAGATCTTTATTTATTTTTTTGTCAGAAATGAATGCTCATAATTTAGGCAAGCTAGGTCACTCTATACAAATCTATGACTTACGAAAACTTTTCGGTATTTATCCACAAAGCCTGTGGATAAGTTTTTTATTTTGCAGTGGTCCCGCCGACAGGAATCGAACCTGTATCCCACGCTTAGGAGGCATGTGCACTATCCATTGTGCTACGGCGAGATTAAAAATAAAAAACTATTTTTTGAAAAAGATGTTATGCGTGAAACATTATCCACTGATTACCAGCCACACATCGCCCATACTGAGTTCGTGATTGCAACCATCATGTCGGGAGCAAAGTAGGCGACAAAAATCATGCCCAAAGTAATGACTGCAAAAAAATATAAGAGCCATTGCGGGAGGTGAAATTTTTTCTGCATGAACTCTTACGCGAGAGACGTGCGTTCTAGCGCACGTTCTTTTACCGGAAGGTTGACTAAGAACGCAAACACACCCAATGCAATCGCGATGTTCCAAACAATGAGATATGAGCCGGTGCGATCAAATAAGTACCCACCCAGAAATGCCCCACAAAAACTGCCTAATTGATGGGAGAAGAACACCAGACCCGAAAGCATTGACAGATATTTAACACCAAATATCTGCGCCACAATGGCATTGGTTAAGGGGATGGTAGATAGCCACAGAAAGCCCATGATTGCTGCAAAGATGTAGGTGGAGGTAGGGCTAAGGGGTAGCCAAATAAAAGCCATAATCGCAAGGGATCGGCTGATGTAGATGCCTGATAGGAGGTAGCGCTTCGGAAAGCGTTGTCCTAGTATTCCGGCGCTATACGTGCCAAAGATATTAAATAGCCCAATTAAAGCTAGCGCAGTCGTTGCAACTGCAGGTGCACCAACATCGGGATAAATCTTAGATAAATCTTTGAGGTAGGGCGCTAAATGAACGGCGATAAATACCACCTGAAATCCGCACACAAAATATCCTAAAGTCAGCAACTTGAAACTCGGGTTACGAATTGCTTCCTTTAAGGCTTGCTTGATAGTTTGATCATTGCCTTGATGTTGATTAATGACTTTGGGTTCACGCAACATAAATGCAATGGGAATCATGAGGCTGGCCATTAGTGCCAATATGAGTAGTGCATCATTAGCGCCAAAGCTGCTGAGTAATCCTTGCTCCACCGGAATCATGAGGAACTGTCCAAATGATCCTGCGGCTGCAGCAATGCCCATCGCCCACACTCTTTTTTCTGCGGCAACGTTGCGACCTAAGATTCCATAAACGACGCTATAGGTCGTTGCAGTTTGTGCAAGACCAATCAGCAAACCACCGGCTAATGAAAAATTCAAAGCATCTGTGGAGATAGCCATGCCAGCTAAACCGAGTGCATACAGCGCACCACCGGCCACCATAATTTTGAGAGCGCCATAACGATCAGCTAATGCGCCAGTAATCGGTTGAAATGCACCCCAAATCAAATTCTGTAACGCAATTGTTAGGGCGAAGGTTTCACGGCCCCAGCCATTTTCCATAGTGATGGGTAGATTAAAGAGGCCAAATCCATGGCGGATTCCCATGGAAAAAGTCACCATGAGGCCGCCAAAAATCAGCACTTGTTTAAGTGATAGTTTTTGGCTAGCAGTGCTCTGGGACATTGGTTTTAAGTAATACCCTGTTCTTTCAGGGCGGTAATAGCCTGAGTATCAAGGCCAAGACGCTCCCGAAGGATTTCATCGGTATGCTGACCCAAGGTGGGTGGGGCCATGCGGACTTCTACTGGGGTCTCCGATAGACGCATTGGGCTGCCAACCAGCTTCATATTGCCTGCTGTGGGGTGTGGAACATCAATTTGGACGCCACGGGCCTTCACTTGCTCGTTATCAAACACTTCTTCAAAGTTATTTATCGGTCCACAAGGCACGTTTGCCGCTTCTAAAAGACTAATCCACTCAGCCTTTGTTTTACGGCGGGTCATGACTTCTAGCAATGGAATCAATGACTTACGATTCTCAACTCGCAATGGATTATTGCAGTAGAGTGCATTTTCAGCTAAGTGGGCCTCGCCACCGGCTGTCACAAAGTGCTTGAACTGCCCATCGTTACCGACTGCCACAATCATCCAGCCATCTGAGGTTGGGAAGGTTTGGTAGGGAACGATGATAGGTGAGGCATTGCCCCAGCGACGAGGTACCTTGTCTGAGCATAAATAGGCGCTAGAGACATTGGCCATCACGGCAATCTGCGTATCTAGCAAAGCCATATCAATATATTGACCCTGTCCCGTTTTATCTCGGTGGACGACTGCAGCCAAGATGGCGGTGCTGGCATACATTCCGGTAAAGATATCGGCAATAGCGACCCCAGCTTTTTGCGGACTTGCCCCCGGAAAGTCATCTGCTTCACCGGTAACACTCATAAAACCACCCATTCCTTGGATGATGAAGTCGTAACCAGGGCGATGTGCATACGGACCATTTTGGCCAAAACCAGTAATAGAGCAGTAAATCAGGTCAGATTTGACCTTTTTGAGGCTTTCATAGTCCAGACCGTATTTGGCTAAATCGCCAACTTTGTAGTTTTCAATGACAACATCAGACTCTTTGGCCAGTTGGCGAATGATTTCTTGACCTTCAGGCTTGCTGATATCGACCGTAATGGAGCGTTTATTGCGGTTAATACAGATGAAATAGGCTGTTTCTAAGGTGTCATTGCCCTGGGCATCTTTCACAAATGGAGGCCCCCAGTGCCGGGTATCGTCTCCTACGCCTGGACGTTCCACTTTAATAACATCTGCGCCAAGATCGGCGAGGTTTTGTGCGCACCACGGGCCGGCAAGCACACGGCTGAGGTCTAAAACGCGAATATGACTTAAGGCTCCCATCCGTCAATTTTGGCATGAATATAGGGGTAATTGATGAAAATTCAGGTTTTGTTTCAGACATGACTACAATTTCTGCGCATGGCTACACGTAAAACTTCCGAATACAGCGAATCATCGATTCAGGTTCTAAAAGGACTTGAACCCGTCCGTCAGCGGCCGGGAATGTACACCCGCACCGACAATCCTTTGCACATCATCCAGGAGGTGCTCGATAACGCTTCTGATGAGGCTTTGGGCGGATTTGGCAAACAAATCATCGTCACATTGCATACTGATAGCAGTGTGAGCGTGGAAGATGATGGGCGTGGCATCCCCGTTGGTATTCATCCAACTGAGAAGTTGCCGGTCGTAGAAATCGTTTTTACCCAACTTCATGCTGGCGGTAAGTTTGAAAAAGGCACTGGTGGTGCCTATGCTTTCTCTGGTGGTTTGCATGGTGTTGGTGTGTCCGTTACCAATGCCTTATCGAAGCGTTTAGAGGTCACGGTCTGGCGTGAAGGCCAAGTCTCTACATTGACCTTTGCTGATGGCAAGGTCATCGAAAAGCTTAAAACTAGTGCTGCCGGTAAAGAAGATAAATCACACGGAACCCGTGTGCGTGCATGGCCCGATGGCAAGTACTTTGATAGCGCTGCCATCCCAATGCCAGAACTCATTCGCCTCTTGCGCTCTAAAGCAGTATTGCTGCCAGGTGTCAAAGTCACCCTGATTCAAGAAAAGTCTGGTGAGAGCCAAACTTGGCAATATGCCCAAGGCTTACGCGGCTACTTAAATGAAGCGATGGCCCAAGCTGGCCATGGCGCTGAAGTGATTCCGCCATTTGAAGGTGAGCAATATGCCACCGGAAATGGTGACGATGATTCCTTTGCTGAAGGAGAGGGCGCGGCTTGGGTTGTAACTTGGACTGAAGATGGTCCTCCAGTACGTGAGAGTTATGTGAACTTAATTCCGACCCCAGCAGGCGGAACCCATGAGAGCGGATTGCGTGAAGGTCTCTTTAATGCCGTTAAAGGCTTTATTGAGATGCATGCATTGCAACCAAAAGGCGTGAAGCTCATGCCAGAGGATGTATTTGCCCGTGCCTCATTTATTTTGTCTGCCAAGGTATTGGATCCACAGTTTCAAGGGCAAATTAAAGAGCGCTTGAACTCCAGAGATGCAGTGCGTTTAGTTTCTGGTTACGCTAAATCTGCACTCGAGCTTTGGTTAAACGAGCATGTGGACTACGGTCGTAAATTAGCGGACTTAGTAATCAAGCAGGCGCAGGCACGAACCCGTGCCGGTCAAAAAGTCGAAAAGAAAAAATCTTCTGGTGTTGCCGTTCTACCTGGAAAACTCACCGACTGTGAGAGCCAAGACATTGGCCTGAATGAAATCTTCCTCGTTGAGGGTGATTCAGCGGGTGGCTCCGCCAAGATGGGTCGAAACAAAGAGTATCAAGCGATTCTGCCTTTACGCGGTAAGGTTCTTAATACCTGGGAAGCGGAGCGTGATCGCTTATTTGCAAACAACGAAGTGCACGACATTGCCGTTGCCATTGGCGTAGATCCCCATGGCGCTAATGACAGCCCTGATTTATCAAACCTGCGCTATGGCAAGGTCTGTATCTTGTCAGATGCGGACGTCGATGGTGCTCATATTCAGGTATTGCTGCTGACTTTGTTCTATAAACACTTTCCAAAACTAATCGAATTGGGTCATGTACATATTTCAAGACCACCTTTGTTTAGGGTGGATGCGCCAGCACGTGGCAAAAAGCCTGCACAAAAAATTTATGCGCTTGATGCAAATGAACTTCAAGCCATTGAAGATAAATTGCGCAAGGATGGCGTTAAGGAATCTGCTTGGCAAATCTCTCGCTTCAAAGGCTTGGGTGAGATGAGTGCTGAGCAATTATGGGATACCACTTTGAATCCAGACACCCGCCGCCTATTACCGGTGACATTGGGTACTTGGACAGAAGATGAAACGATTAAAACAATGGATATGTTGATGGGTAAATCCGAGTCCGGGGCGCGTCGTGATTGGTTGGAAGAGCGCGGTAACGAAGTAGAGGCGGATATCTAATGGCAACTAAAAAAACTCCAGGCGGCACTGGTTCTGACGATCAAGCAGACTTGTTCGCAGGCGAACCGATTGAAATGAACATCGTTGAAGTGGATGAGCTGATTGCTCCTCAAGCAGGTGGGCCAGCTGATCCTCATGATCCAAAAAAGATCGAGCTCAATGAAGATGACAAAGATAGCCTAACGCTGGCGGTATACGCAGAGCGCGCCTATCTTGACTACGCCATTAGCGTGGTTAAAGGCCGTGCCTTGCCAGATGTTTCGGATGGTCAAAAGCCAGTACAGCGCCGTATTCTGTTCTCAATGAGTGAGATGGGTTTACGAGCTGATGCTAAGCCAGTCAAAAGTGCTCGTGTAGTTGGTGACGTCTTGGGTAAATTTCATCCCCATGGCGACCAATCTGCTTATGACGCATTGGTGCGTCTTGCACAGAGCTTCTCACTACGTTACCCATTGATTGATGGTCAAGGTAATTTCGGCTCACGTGATGGCGATGGTGCAGCGGCTATGCGTTACACCGAGGCTCGTTTAACTAAGATTGCCGGTCTCTTACTCAGTGAGATTGATGAAGGCACCGTGGACTTTGCGCCGAACTATGACGGATCTTTCCAAGAGCCTAAGTTATTACCAGCGCGTTTACCCTTTGTTCTCTTGAATGGCGCATCCGGTATTGCTGTGGGTATGGCAACAGAGATTCCTTCGCATAATTTACGTGAAGTTGCTAGCGCAGCGATTGCTTTGATGAAGTCTCCGAAGATGAGTACTTCAGAGCTATTAGAGATCATGCCTGGTCCAGACTATCCAGGTGGCGGTCAAATCATTTCTTCTCCAGCAGAGATTGCACAGATTTATGAAGCAGGGCGAGGGAGTCTCAAAGTGCGCGCTCGCTGGTCTATTGAAGAGTTGGCTCGTGGTCAGTGGCAAATTGTGGTCAATGAGTTGCCACCATCCACATCATCACAGCGCGTATTACAAGAGATCGAAGAAATTACCAACCCGAAGGTCAAGGTTGGCAAAAAGACATTGACTCCTGAGCAAAACAATCTCAAGTCCACCATCTTGAATGTGCTTGATGGTGTGCGTGACGAGTCCAGTAAAGATGCGGCTGTGCGTTTGGTATTTGAGCCTAAGAGTAAAAATATTGACGTCAATGAGTTCGTGAACTTGCTACTGGCCCACACTTCTTTGGAATCCAATGCGCCAATGAACTTGGTGATGATTGGTACTGATGGCCGTCCACGTCAAAAAGGCCTCAAAGAGATTATTGCTGAGTGGATTTCTTTCAGGGTGGGAACTGTTACAAGGCGTACTCAGCATCGCTTGGGTAAAGTTAATGACCGGATGCATATTTTGGAAGGGCGCCTCATTGTTCTTCTGAATATTGATAAGGTCATCAAGATCATTCGCAATAGCGATGAGCCTAAGGCTGACCTCATTAAAGAATTTAAGCTGAGCGATCGTCAGGCGGAAGATATCTTGGATATCCGTTTGCGTCAGTTGGCTAGACTGGAAGGCATCAAGATTGAGCAAGAGTTAAAAGAGCTCAAGTCTGAGCGCGATGATCTTGAAGGTTTATTACAGAGCGACACCGTATTGCGTAAGCGCATCATCAAAGAAATCGAATCCGATATGAAGGATTTTGGTGATGATCGTCGTACCTTGATTCAGGAAGATAAGCGCGCTGTTGCCGAGACTAAGGTATTGGATGAGCCAGTAACAGTGATCGTGTCCCAAAAAGGTTGGGTGCGTGTACGTCAAGGTCATGAACATGATGCAACTCAGTTTGGCTTCAAGGCAGGCGATGCACTTTATGGAACATTTGAGTGCCGCACAGTCGATGTGATGCAAGGCTTTGGTAGTGATGGCCGCGTCTATACGGTTCCCGTCAGCGAATTACCAGGTGCTCGTGGCGATGGTTCGCCATTAACGAGCTTTGTGAATTTGGCAGCTGGATCGCAGATGGTGGCCTACTATGCCGGCCAATCTGATGATCTTGTACTTATCTCAACTCGATCTGGTAATGGTTTCCTAGCAAACGTTGCAGACATGACTACCCGTAACAAGGCTGGTAAGTCATTCGTTGGCATCGATAGCAAGTTCCCAGGCGGTGATGCACCGCTCGGAGCCGCTAAAGTAACTGCCGGAATGAAGCAGGTTGCCTGCTTATCTGAGAGTTCTAAATTGCTAGTTTTCCCACTCGATGAGCTCAAGCGTTTACCTACTGGTGGTAAAGGCGTGATTTTGATGGGCTTGGATGATAAAGAGAAGTTAGCTTCTGCAATTGCTGTTGGACCCGATGGTGCTACGTATTCTGGTGCGGGACGTGCAGGCAAGCCAACAGAATTAAGTCTAGATGCAAAAACCTTGAAGTCGTTTGCGGGAAATCGTGCTCGTAAAGGTCACTTTGTGGAGCCAAGACTCAAAGATGGAAAGCTGAAAGCAAATTAAGAGCCTATTTTAGTTTTGCGGAATAAAAAACCCGACCATCATTTGATCGGGTTTTTTATTTGCCAATTAGACCTTCTTGGGGATCGGTACACCGTATTTCACGGCAATCACTTCGGCCAAAATCGATACCGCGATTTCTGGTGGGGTTAAAGCGCCGATAAATAGGCCAACAGGTCCATGAAGGCGCTCAACTTGTTCCTGTGTCACATCAAACTCCAGTAAGCGGGCTTTTCGCTTTTGAGTATTGATTCTGCTACCCAGCGCCCCAACATAGAAGGCGGGGGACTTTAATGCCTCCATTAAGGCCATATCATCAAGCTTGGGATCATGCGTTAGGGCAACCACAGCAGTATGGGAGTCCACACCAATTTCTAAAAGCACGTCATCTGGCATTCCCTTAATAAATTGAATGTGCTCCCGATTAATGCCCTCCGCGTATTCTTCGCGTGGGTCAATCACAATCACTTCAAAGTCTGATGCAAGGGCAAAGTCAGCGGTGTACAGAGACAGTTGTCCTGCGCCAATAATGACCATTCGCCATCGAGGGCCATAAGTGGTTTTCATTAAACGTTCATCACAAATAAACGCCTCATGACGATTGCCAGCCTCCAGAGTAGATTTGCCGGTGATTAGATCAACTGTGCGGGAGGTAATTTGGTGATTGCTAATGGACGCTAGAATATTCTCCAGAATCGCCAATTCTGGTTTTGGTTCTACCAGTAGACGTAGCGTTCCGCCACAAGGTAAGCCAAAGCGGGCCGCCTCTTGCTGGCTAACGCCATAGACCACCATTTCTGGCAGGTCTCTCGTCAAGATTTCAGTTTGAACACGCCGAATCAAGTCATCTTCGACGCATCCACCAGAGACTGATCCAGTGACTTGTCCGTCACCCCGAATGGCTAACCAAGAGCCGATCGGTCTCGGAGCAGAGCCCCATGTCTCAACAACCGTGGCGATTGCAACGGGATGACCAGATTTGAGCCAATCCACTGCGGCCTTTAATACGCTTAAATCAGTGCTGTTCATTTCTTGTCTTTAGTTTCTTATATTTAATTTTTTTGTCTTTATTATTTTTTGTAGGCAATGTAATTATTATCTCTCTAATGACAAGTTCCAGCTCATCCGTTCCAGCCAAGCAAATACGGCTTGCTGTGCTTTTACTCGCAGCAGGTGAGGGCAGTAGGATGGGCACGCATCCCAAAGCCTTGCTTCATCGAGATGGCCAAACCCTTTTACAGCGATTTTCAACTTCTATCAAAGGGTTTAATCCTGTTGAATACATCGTAGTTACTGGCTTCCATGCTCAGGTAATTGAGGCGGAGATTGCTAAGCTGAACACCTCACTTGCTTGCCAAATGAGGGTTGTTCAAAATCCCCACCCAGAGAGAGGCCAGGCTTCATCTGTTCGCCTAGGACTTGAATCCCTCCGGGAAAAATTTGATGTCTTATTAGTTGCACTGTCGGATCAACCTCTAATTGGAGCGGCAGAGGTCCAAGATTTACTTGGTGAGTTCGCCAAGCGAGAGGCTGGCGAGGAAATTATTCTGCCAATGGTGGAGGGTAAGCGCGGTAATCCAGTGCTGTTTTCTTACGCAGCGATCTTAGATGTGCTGAATACCCCCGATATGGTTTGTCGAGTCTATATGGATGCCCATCCCAGCTATGTCAGAAAAATGCACACGAGCAATCAGGCATATGTCATGGATGTCGACACGCCAGAAGACATCCAAAAGCACAAATTAAACCTGTTTAGTTCTTAAATCTCAGCAATCAACTCGATTTCAACGCAGGCACCCAAAGGAATTTGAGCAACGCCAAATGCGCTACGGGCATGCTTGCCGGCCTCCCCAAAGACCTTAAAGAGTAATTCTGAGCAGCCATTAACAACTAAGTGCTGCTCAGTAAATTCAGAGGTGGAGTTCACGAGACCCATGACTTTCACAATTCGCTTTACCTTGTCGAGTGAGCCCAGATGATTTTGTAGAGTCGAAATTAAATCAATTGCAATTGATCTTGCTGCAGCTTTACCAGTCTCCGTATCCACGTCTAAACCAAGCTTACCAACCCAGGGCTTGCCATCTTTTTTGGCGATATGACCGGATAAAAATACAGTATTACCGGTAGTGGCTGCCATGACATAAGCGGCAGCAGGGGGTCCAGGTGGCGGTAAATCGATACCCAGGGTTTTGAGGCGATCGCTAATGTGATTTGTCATATGGTTTTAGAAAGGAGTAAGAGATGAAAAAAAGAAATTGATAAACAGTGATGTTTGAGTAAATCTTACTAGATTACTTGGATAGTTGACGCATGGCATTTTCAAGGCCATTTAATGTAACGGGGTACATGCGGTCTTTCATCAAGTTCTTCATGATGTCGATTGATTGGCGATATTGCCAAACTGATTCGGGTTCCGGATTAAGCCATGCAAAGTGAGGGAAGTGATCAATGAGACGATTAATCCACGTTGCACCAGTTTCTCGGTTGTTGTATTCCACTGACCCATTAGGACTCAGAATCTCATAAGGGGACATCGTGGCATCCCCAATAAAAATGAGCTTGTAGTCTGGACCATATTTATTAATGATGTCTTGTGTAGCAGTGACTTGATCGCGTCTACGGCGATTGCTCTGCCAGAGATGTTCATACACGCAGTTATGGAAGTAGTAATACTCCAAGTGTTTGAATTCAGTTTTGACGGCGGTGAATAATTCAGAGATGCGTTGAATATGATCATCCATAGATCCGCCAACATCCATTAACAGCATTACTTTGACTTGGTTATGACGCTCGGGTCGCATTTGAATGTCGAGCATCCCGGCATTTGCCGCCGTCGAGTGGATAGTCTTATCCAGATCTAACTCAAGACTGGAGCCTTCTCGAGCAAAACGGCGCAAGCGGCGTAATGCCATTTTGATATTGCGCGTACCTAAACTGAGGTCGCTATCGTAATCCTTAAATTCGCGCGCTTCCCAAACTTTAATAGCCGTCCGATTACCAGCACTTTCGCCCCCAATTCGAATACCTTCAGGGTGATAGCCGCTATGGCCAAAAGGCGATGAACCTCCAGCACCAATCCACTTATTACCGCCGCCATGCCATTCCTTCTGCTCCTTCAGGAGTTCTTGAAGGCGCTTTTGTAAGGCCTCAGGACCGCCTAATTTCTTGAGTGCTGCTTTTTCTTCTTCGCTCAATACGCGTTGTAATTTTTTCTCAAGCCAGTCCAGCGGAATATTCGGTGCCAATGCAATGATTTGCTCTACGCCATTAAAGTAAGCGCCAAAGACTTGATCAAAGTGATCAAAGTGCTGCTCATCCTTTACTAGGGTCATTCGCGCTAGTTGATAAAACTCATCAATTGAAGGATTGATGACGCCTTCTTTTAAAGCCTCAAGAAGCGTTAAAAACTCTCGAACTGAAACAGGCACCTTAGCCTCTTTGAGCTTGAGAAAAAATTGAATCAACATGATTCAGCTATCGCGATATGAAGGTAGGTGAGATCAGCGGTGATTTCGGTTCATCATCACAAGACGCTCGAAGAGATGAATATCTTGTTCATTCTTGAGTAGCGCGCCATGCAGCGGTGGAATCGTAATTTTCTCTTCACTGCTATAGAGTGCATCTGCTGGAATATCTTCTGCCAGCAAAAGTTTTAACCAGTCAATGAGCTCTGAGGTTGAAGGTTTCTTCTTCAAGCCTGGCAATGATCGGATCTGGTAAAAAGATTTAAGGGCTGCTTCAAGCAATTCTTGTTTGATATCGGGATGATGCACATCAACGATGCTTTGCATGGTTCCAGCATCCGGAAATGAGATGTAGTGAAAGAAGCAGCGACGCAAAAATGCATCGGGCAATTCTTTTTCATTATTTGAGGTGATGATGACAAGAGGGCGGTGCTTTGCTTTTATGAGCTCACGGGTTTCGTATACATAAAACTCCATGCGATCAATTTCTCTCAAGAGATCATTAGGAAACTCAATATCTGCTTTATCAATCTCATCAATTAAAAGCACAACGGGTTCGTCGGCCTCAAATGCTTGCCAAAGGACACCTTTCACAATGTAGTTACGAATGTCGTTTACTTTTTCATCACCAAGCTGAGAGTCTCTTAGCCTGCTAACCGCATCGTATTCATACAGACCTTGTTGAGCTTTTGTGGTGGATTTAATATGCCATTGCATGAGCGGCATATTCAGGGCTGCAGCGACTTCCTCGGCCAACATGGTTTTCCCCGTCCCCGGTTCGCCTTTAATCAATAGGGGCCGCTGAAGCTGAAAAGCGGCATTTACCGCCAATTTCAAGTCATCAGTAGCAACATAGCTTTTGGAGCCATCAAAACGGGATTTGGTCTTTGTCATGGTTGGGGCAATAAATTTGTCTGAAACAGCATTCAAGTATAGGTAAAAGGGTGCTTATTTTCAGTGTTTTTACTGATTTCAGGACCTGAATCACGGCAATGCGCTCTGTCTCCGCTATACTCTTCCCAAATTGATTTAAATCAAACTTGTTAATGATGATTTCTATGAAAAAACACCTCATTCTTTCCCAATTGACTCTGTGTGCTGCCTTGGCTTTTGCTGGATTTGCCGCACAAGCTCAAGACGTAAAAGGTTCAGCTCAGGCTGGACAAGGCAAGGTTTGGCTTTGCATTGGTTGCCACTCCATCCCGGACTATCGTGCTGACTATCC
This sequence comes from Polynucleobacter sp. GWA2_45_21, assembly GCF_001830325.1. Lineage (GTDB taxonomy): Bacteria > Pseudomonadota > Gammaproteobacteria > Burkholderiales > Burkholderiaceae > Polynucleobacter. The sequence goes on from NZ_MHZG01000008.1 coordinate 30,685, forward strand.
CTTGGTCTATAGAGTTCCAATGTTAGGCGGTCAAAATGCCGCGTACATTGCTAGCTCCTTAGCTGCCTACAAAAAAGGTGAAAGAAAGCATCCAACGATGCGTTCTATTGCTGCCAGCTTGTCTGATCAAGACATGGCCGACCTTGGCGAATACTATGCTGCGCAGACTGCCAGCTCACCAAATAACCCATTGAAGTGATATTTAGAGGCACGTTTATGAAATTCGCACTAATTACCGCCATTCTGTTATCCAGTATTGGTGTTGCTCAAGCAGCTAGCGCCGATAAAGGCAAAGCCCTAGTAGAGAAGGCCAACTGTGCCTCTTGCCATGGTGCTGGCCTGAACGCTCCAATCTTGCCTGCTTACCCAAAGTTAGCTGGTCAGTACCCTGATTACCTTTACTACGCTTTGCGTGCTTATCAAGTTGGTGGTTCTAATGCCCAATTTGGTCGCAATAACGCTGTAATGTCTTCACAAGTACAGTCATTTTCAGATGCAGACCTTCAAGATATGGCTGCATACATCTCTAAATTACCTGGAAATTTCGTCATTAAGAAGTAATCCAGGGATTTGAGCGGTTCAAACTAAAAGGCTTAGGTTAATCACCTAAGCCTTTGTTCTTTATAAGTATCTTTGTTTTATAGCGCTATTTAGTTGCCTCAAGACCTCTAGCCAGGTGCTTGCGCATCGCTTGCTCTGCAGCCAGAGGATCTCTTTTGAGGATCGCCTGCAGAATTTCACGATGTTCAATTAATGAGCTGAGTAAACGACCGCTTCTACTTAAAGAATCACGTCTTTGTAGTTTAAGAACCTTGCGTAGGTCGTCAATGACCCCATTCATCCATTTATTACCAGCAATTTCTTGGATTAACTCATGAAATTTGACGTTAATTTCAAAGAACTGCTCTAAATCTCGGTCTGCAGCCGCCTTTTCTAAGCGGTGATGGATGTTATCCAGCTGGGTAAGTTGGGCCTCTGAGGCTTTAATAGCGGTTTCTTTGGCTGCTTGACCCTCTAAGAGGGATAGGACTGTGAAGATTTGCTCGAGATCGCGCCGATCTACCTCGGTGACGTAGGCGCCTTTGTTCATTTTGGTGGTTACTAAGCCCTCTGAGGCCAGAACTTTGATTGCTTCGCGCATCGGAGTTCTGCTGATTCCAAAGGCTATTGCAAGACTTTGCTCATCTAGCCAACTGCCTGGGGCTAGTTCATGGGAAAAGATTTGCTCGCGCAGTCGCTCAGCAACGTCTTCGTATAAGGGTCTATTAATTAGTTTTGTATTCATAATTATGTATACAGTATCTAGACAAATTGAAAAATGTCAAGCAAAATAACCCCACAAATTTAGTAACAATGTAATAAAGCCAACCAGGAGTGCTTTATGAGTGCGAGTGAAAAAAAGTCAGCAACGAATGCGTCTAATACTTGGCCAAATGTGCCAGATAGCAATTTAGATGCTTGGAAAAAATCAGCCCAAAAGTCAGCGCCGAATGGTGATGTCGATAAATTAGGTTGGCAAACTCCAGATGGGATACATCTCAAGGCCTTGTATACCGCTGAAGATACTGAAGGTCTGCAGTACACACATTCATTACCAGGTTTCGAGCCATTTGTTCGTGGACCTCAAGCAACAATGTACTCAGTGCGTCCTTGGACTATTCGTCAATACGCTGGCTTTTCAACTGCAGAAGAATCCAATGCGTTTTATCGCAAAGCGTTGGATGCAGGTGGTCAAGGCGTTTCCGTTGCTTTCGATTTGGCAACCCATCGTGGCTATGATTCCGATCATCCACGTGTGACTGGCGACGTTGGTAAGGCGGGTGTTGCGATTGACTCTGTAGAAGACATGAAAATATTGTTTGATGGCATTCCATTAGACAAGGTATCAGTATCGATGACGATGAATGGCGCCGTGTTGCCAGTGCTGGCTGGTTACATTGTTGCTGGTGAAGAGCAAGGCGTTAAGCAAGAATTGTTATCAGGCACGATTCAGAATGACATTCTGAAAGAGTTCATGGTGCGTAACACTTATATCTACCCACCAGAGCCTTCAATGCGCATCATCGGTGACATCATTGAATACACCGCGAAGCACATGCCGAAATTTAACTCGATCTCTATCTCGGGTTACCACATGCAAGAGGCGGGTGCAAACCAAGTTCTCGAACTTGCTTTCACATTGGCTGATGGCAAGGAGTATGTCAAAACCGCTTTGGCTAAAGGCTTAGATGTCGATGGCTTTGCGGGTCGTCTTTCCTTCTTCTTTGCTATCGGCATGAACTTCTACCTTGAAGTTGCTAAGCTGCGCGCTGCACGCCTCTTATGGTGGCGCATCATGAAGTCCTTCGAGCCAAAGAACCCAAAGTCCTTGATGTTGCGTACGCATTGCCAAACTTCAGGCTGGTCTTTGACGGAGCAGGACCCATATAACAACGTGGTTCGCACAACAGTTGAAGCTATGGCCGCAGTTTTTGGTGGCACTCAATCTTTGCATACGAATTCATTCGATGAAGCGATTGCCTTACCATCTGAATTCTCAAGCCGTATTGCACGTAATACCCAGTTAATTCTGCAAGAAGAAACCCATATCACTAGCGTGATCGATCCCTGGGCTGGCTCTTACATGATGGAGAACCTCACCCAAGAGATGGCCGATAAAGCCTGGGAAATTATTCAAGAAGTTGATGCCATGGGTGGTATGACCAAGGCCGTGGAAAGCGGTTGGGCTAAGTTGAAGATTGAAGCTGCTGCCGCCGAGAAACAAGCCAAGATCGATTCCGGCTCCGATGTTATCGTTGGTGTAAATAAATACAAGCTCGGCAAAGAAGATTTGGTTGACGTCTTAATGATTGACAACGACAAGGTTCGCGAAAGCCAGGTTGCACGCTTAAAAGACATCAGAGCTAAGCGTGACTCCAAAAAAGTTGAAGCCGCATTAGAGGCATTAACCAAAGCTGCAGAAGAAAATACCGGTAACTTATTAGAGTTGGCGGTACAGGCAATTCGTTTGCGAGCAACGGTTGGTGAGGTTTCTGATGCATTAGAAAAAGTTTACGGGCGCCATCGCGCCGATACTCAAAAGGTGACTGGTGTGTATGCAGCTGCTTACGACTCAGCAGAAGGCTGGGAAAAATTGAAGGTTGAGATCGCTGATTTTGCAAAAGACTTTGGTCGTCGCCCACGTGTGATGATTGCCAAGCTTGGGCAAGATGGTCATGACCGCGGCGCCAAAGTTGTTGCAACTGCTTTTGCTGACTTAGGTTTTGACGTTGATATTGGCCCCTTGTTCCAAACGCCAGAAGAGTGTGCTCGCCAGGCAATTGAAAACGACGTTCATGCTTTAGGTATTTCTACTCTTGCAGCAGGACATAAGACTTTGGTGCCAGCAATTATTGCTGAGCTCAAGAAGCAGGGCGCTGAGGACATTATTGTCTTCGTTGGCGGCGTTATTCCAAGACAGGATTACGACTTCTTGCATGAGGCTGGTGTGAAAGGTATTTATGGTCCGGGCACTCCGATTCCGGCTTCGGCAAAGGATGTGCTTGAGCAGATTCGTAAATCAGTAAAGCCTGATTAACTTACAGATCGTCGATATCAGCATGCTCAATGCAGTTGACCAAGCCTTGGTGAATGATCTCACCGGTGCGCCTTCATCGGCGCAGCGTCGCGCCTTGGCGAAGATCATCACTTTGCTTGAGTCCACTCGCATGGATCATCGCAAACGCGCTGATGAAGTACTCAATACCTTATTGCCTAAGACCGGCAAATCATTTCGTTTAGGCATCTCAGGCGTGCCGGGTGTTGGTAAGTCGACATTAATTGAAACTTTGGGTTTGTATCTGATTGACAAGGGTCATCGCGTTGCCGTTTTAGCTATTGATCCTTCTTCAAGCTTATCTGGAGGCTCCATTTTGGGTGATAAGACCCGCATGGAGAGATTGTCAGTTTTAGATAATGCATTTATTCGGCCGAGCCCCTCATCCTGCACATTGGGTGGCGTAGCTGAGAAAACACGAGAGGCTATGCTAGTTGCTGAGGCAGCGGGATTTGACATTGTGATTGTTGAAACCGTGGGTGTAGGTCAGAGTGAAATTGCTGTTGCTGGTATGACGGATATGTTCTTGCTCCTGCAGCTGCCTAATGCAGGTGATGATCTTCAGGCGATTAAAAAAGGTGTCATGGAAATTGCCGATTTGATTGTGATCAATAAGGTAGATATCGATCCTGACGCAGCAATGCGCGCGCAATTATTTATTACTAGCTCCTTGCGTCTTTTAGGCTTCCAAGGCAACCCTGATCACGCTTCGCATAATCAAGAGTATTGGCATCCACAGGTCATGACCTTAAGCGCCTTAGAAGGCAATGGCGTGCCTGAGTTATGGGAAAAAATTCTACATTTTCAGAAGCTGCAAAACGCCAATGGCCAGTTACAGTCACGCCGTAAGCAGCAGGCAGGTGCCTGGATGTGGGATCGAATTGATGCAGGCCTCAAGAATGCATTTCAGAATCACCCAGCAGTACAAGCACTTTTACCTGGCCTGAGTGCCGAGGTAAATCAAGGAACCATGGCCGCTTCTGTTGCTGCGAGACGTTTACTCGAAGCAATGGGACACGAATTTTTCTAAGGGAGTAGTTATGAAGGAAATCATTCAACAGCTTGAAGCAAAGCGCGAACTTGCCAGATTAGGTGGTGGGCAAAAGCGTATTGCCGCTCAACATTCCAAAGGTAAATTGACCGCACGTGAGCGTATTGAGCTCTTGCTAGATGCCGGCACCTTCGAAGAATGGGATATGTTTGTTGAACATCGTTGCCATGATTTTGGTATGGCTGATCAAACCGTTCCAGGTGATGGTGTTGTTACTGGTTACGGCATGATCAATGGCCGTTTAGTTTTTGTCTTCTCACAAGACTTTACCGTCTTGGGTGGCTCTCTCTCAGAGGCGCATGCAGAGAAGATTTGTAAAGTAATGGACCAGGCAATCAAAGTTGGTGCGCCTGTAATTGGCTTAAACGACTCTGGTGGTGCGCGTATTCAGGAGGGTGTTGCCTCTTTGGGTGGCTATGCTGAAATTTTCCAGCGCAATGTGACTGCTTCAGGCGTTATTCCACAGATCTCTTTAATCATGGGACCATCCGCAGGTGGTGCCGTGTATTCACCAGCGCTAACGGATTTCATCTTTATGGTGAAAGACAGTTCCTATATGTTTGTGACTGGTCCAGAAGTCGTTAAGACTGTGACCCATGAGGATGTCACTGCTGAAGAGTTGGGCGGTGCAGTCACGCACTCGACTATTTCAGGTGTTTGCGACTTAGCTTTTGATAATGATGTTGACGCCATCATGATGCTGCGTCGCTTCTTTAATTACCTCCCTTTATCGAACCGTGAAAAGCCACCAACCATCAATGGCGCACAACGCACTGAAGAGCCTGATTTCTCTCTCGATACATTGGTACCAAGCAACCCAAATCAACCTTACGATATGAAAGAGTTGATCGAGAAGATTGTGGATGATGGTGAGTTTTTTGAACTACAGCCTGATTATGCAAAGAATATCTTGATCGGTTTTGCCCGCATGGAGGGTCGCTCCATCGGTATCGTGGCTAACCAGCCATTAGTACTGGCAGGCTGCTTAGATATCAAAGCATCCATTAAGGCGGCTCGCTTTGTTCGCTTCTGCGATGCTTTTAATATTCCTGTTGTGACTTTAGTTGATGTGCCTGGATTTATGCCTGGCACATCACAAGAATACGGCGGCATTATTAAGCATGGCGCGAAGTTGCTTTACGCCTATGCTGACTGCACTGTACCGAAGGTCACTCTAATCACTCGTAAAGCTTATGGTGGCGCTTATGACGTGATGGCCTCCAAACATTTGCGTGGCGATGTTAACTTTGCCTGGCCTTCAGCTGAAATTGCAGTAATGGGTCCAAAGGGTGCTGTGGAAATTATCTTCCGCGAAGAAAAATCAGATCCAGCAAAAATTGCAGCTCGCGAAGCTGAGTACAAGGCTAAGTTTGCAAATCCATTTGTAGCAGGGCGACGCGGCTACATTGATGATGTGATCTTGCCGCATGAGACACGTAAGCGTATCTCACGTTCTTTGGCCATGCTCAAGGACAAAGAGCTGACAAACCCACCGCGTAAACACGGCAATATTCCCCTCTAAGGCGCCGACAAATCATGACTACGAAAATGTTTAAGAAAATTTTGATTGCTAACCGCGGCGAGATTGCTTGCCGTGTAATGAAAACTGCCAAGAAGATGGGCATCAAGACGGTTGCCGTTTATTCCGAGGCCGATAAAGAGGCGCGTCATGTGCAGATGGCCGATGAGGCGGTTTGTATTGGGCCGGCACCTTCGCGCGAATCCTATTTAGTAATGGATCGCATTATTCAGGCCTGTAAAGATACAGGTGCGGAAGCGGTTCATCCAGGCTACGGCTTTCTTTCTGAGAATGAGCAATTTGCAAAGCGCTGCGAAGAAGAGGGCATTGTATTTATTGGACCCAAGCATCAATCTATCGCTGCTATGGGCGATAAGATTGCATCCAAGAAGCTTGCTTTAGAAGCCAAGGTCAATACTATTCCTGGCTACAACGAAGCGATTGACACCAATGAGGAAGCGGTCAAGATTGCCCAAGGCATTGGTTACCCAGTCATGATCAAGGCATCTGCAGGTGGCGGCGGAAAAGGCTTGCGTGTTGCATTTAATGACAAAGAGGCGGCCGAAGGTTTTGCCGCCTGTAAAACAGAGGCGATGAATAGCTTCGGCGATGACCGTATCTTCATTGAAAAGTTTGTCGAAGGTCCGCGCCATATTGAGATCCAGGTTCTGGGTGATTCACACGGCAACGTAGTGTATTTGGGTGAACGTGATTGCTCGATTCAGCGTCGCCATCAAAAGGTCATTGAGGAGGCGCCATCTCCATTTATCGACCCTGCAACTCGTAAAGCCATGGGTGAGCAAGCTGTTGCATTAGCAAAGGCTGTTAACTATCAGTCTGCCGGTACAGTTGAGTTCGTAGTTGGTAAAGATAAGTCTTTCTACTTCCTGGAGATGAATACTCGCTTACAAGTGGAACATCCAGTGACTGAAGGTATTACTGGCCTCGATTTGGTTGAGCAGATGATTCGTGTTGCTGCTGGCGAGAAGTTGGCATTTAAGCAAGAGGATATTAAGTTAGACGGTTGGTCCATGGAGTGCCGGATTAATGCAGATGATCCATTCCGCAACTTCTTGCCATCGACTGGTCGCCTAGTCAAATACCGCCCACCAGAAGAGTTGGATGGTGTGCGTGTTGATACTGGTGTCTTTGAGGGCGGCGAGATCCCAATGTATTACGACTCCATGATTGCTAAGTTGATTGTGCATGGCAAAGATCGTACTGAGGCGATCGAAAAGATGCGTGCAGCATTGAATGACTTTGTCATTCGCGGCATTCATTCAAACATTCCTTTCCAGGCAGCACTTTTGCAGCATCCACGCTTTGTCTCTGGTGACTTCACTACTGGTTTTATTGCTGAAGAGTATCCCGATGGATTCAAAAAGGATTCTGTGCAGCCAGGAGATCCAAAGCGTTTAGCTGCTCTATCGGCATTTATGCGCTACCGCTATCTTGAGCACATCCAAATGATTGATGGCCAGTTGGCCGGTCATGAGATGACTATTGCCAAGAAGTTTGTAGTGGTCACCGGTTCACGGGTTGGATCGAGTGAAGACATCAAAGAGATCCCTGTTCGCGTGGATCTGAAAGATGGCGTTTACTCTGTTTACATTGAAGAAGAGGGCGATGTCAGTCGTTACAACATTGTCAGCAACTGGCGTCCAGGTGAGTTGTGCTTACGTGCAACCATCAATGGCACGCACAAGATTACTGCTCAAGTAGAGCGCAAGGGTGTTAAATACGCTCTTGTCTTGGATGGTGCTCATTACGAGTGCATGGTCCTAAGCCCACTAGGTGCTGAGCTTCAGCGTCGTATGTTGGTCAAGGTTCCGCCAGATACTTCTAAGCTCGTGATGTCTCCAATGCCTGGCTTATTAACCAATATTTCTGTAAAAGTTGGCGAAGCAGTCACTGCAGGTCAAAAATTAGCCGCTATTGAAGCAATGAAAATGGAAAATACATTGGTTGCTGCGCAAGATGGTGTGGTTGCGGAAATCTGTGCCAATGTTGGCGAAAGCTTAGCGGTTGATCAATTGATCATTCGCTTCGAGTAAGGCAGCCATGACTAAACCATTCAAGATATTGGGCATTCAGCAAGTTGCGATTGGAGGCGAAAATAAAGATCGTCTCCGCAAGCTTTGGGTTGACTTATTGGGCTTTGAATACAAAAGTACATTTTTCTCTGAGCGCGAGAACGTGGATGAAGACATTTGCGCTATTGGCAAAGGAGTTCATGAGGTTGAAGTGGATCTTATGCAACCCTTTGATATCGAAAAGAAGCCGGCTGTTCATCAGACGCCTTTAAATCACATTGGCCTATGGGTAGACGATCTATCAAAGGCGGTGGAGTGGTTATCAGCACAAGGCTTACGCTTTGCTCCAGGAGGCATTCGGAAGGGTGCGGCTGGGTATGACATTACTTTTGTTCATCCCAAAGGCAATGAAGAGTTTCCGTTCTGTGGCGAGGGTGTATTGATTGAGCTTGTCCAGGCTCCACCAGATATCATTGCAGGCTTGAGTTCTTAAGTATTAGAAAGTCCATATTTTGACCCGTATATTGGCCATCGACACCTCATCTGCTTGGTGTTCGGTGGCTTTATCTTTAAGTGATGCTGTACCTTTAGTTCGCCACCAAAAGGTGTCGGCCGGCGCTAGCCAGCTCTTATTGCCCTGGGTTGATGAGTTGTTATCTGAAGCTTCGATCGAACTGACTTCTTTAGATGCTATTGCAATTGGCGTTGGCCCGGGTGCCTTCACAGGAGTTCGCTTGGGTGTTGCCGCCGTCCAGGGTCTGGCGATTGCAACAAGACTTCCAGTTCTGCCTGTGTCAAGTTTGGATGCAATTGCAAGTCAACTGGTTCTCACCCCAGCATTTATTGCTTCGGGAGCCCAGTCATTTGTGATTGCTGTTGATGCTCGCATGGAAGAGGTCTATTGGGCTCGTTATCGAATGACAGCAAATGATCTGCCTCAACGCCAGGGTGATATTCATCTAAGCGCCCCAGAGGGTGTCGATTTGACGGATATCAGCTTTCTTGCGGGTAGTGCGATTGCAGAGTTTGGTGACCGCATATTTGCTAGCATTTCTAAGCCCCTTTCTAGTAGTCAGCTTGATTCAAACATTGGGGTTAACGCATTGGGTGTTTTAGCTTGTGCTCAAGATATGTGGAGCAAAGGCCTTCAACAAGATATCCATTTACTCGAACCACTTTATATTCGCAATAAAGTTGCTTTGACCTCTGCCGAGCGGAGTCAGCTTCATGGTTGATGGTAACAACTCCTTGCAGTCAAGCGCGGAGGGTGTAACAGAGCTTTCGTTTCTTCCAATGACTGTCGCAGACCTAGATTCAGTCCTTGCTATTGAATCTGTTTCACACATTCATCCTTGGACAAAAGGTAATTTCTCAGATTCTCTTGCTGCTGGGCATTGGGCCTACTGTGTCAGGCCGCAATTGTCAGATGCCATTAAAGGCAGTTATTTAGATCCAGAGATTCTGTGGGCTTACTGCATCCTTTTTCCTGCGGTTGATGAGTTGCATCTGCTCAATATTACGGTTTCACCAAAATTGCGTCGCTTGGGCATTGGCGTAAAAATGATGCATGCGATCGAGGGTGTAGCAGCCCAGCAAAACATACCTCGAATTATTTTAGAGGTCCGACCAAGTAACGAATCAGCTCTGAAGCTCTATCAAAGACTGGGGTACGAGCAAATTGGTGTGCGCAAAAATTATTACCCGGTGGATGCTGCCAGTGGATTACGCGAAGATGCTCTGGTTTTGGCTAAATCGATTAAGCTTGAGGTATGAACTCAAGCACTAATTCCGCCTTCCTTAAAGAGATGGGTATTACTGAATGGACATCTCGTGATGCTGTTCCTGACCAAACCCAGACCGCGGCCCCTACAGCGTCTATTGCTGAGGAAACTCAGGAGCGTAGATCATCAGGAATTTGGTGGTTTTTTGGCAGCAAACCTCAAGGGGATGCTGAAGTGCTTTTTCACAATATCATTCGTGTACTTGGCTTGAACACACAAGAGTGGTCCTGGAAAAATCCTGCAGAAATGTTCAATCCTGAGCTATTGCCATCAGATGGAACCCCCATTGTCGCAATTGCATTTGGTGGGCCTGCTGCTCAAAAATTATCTGGTGAACGCGATGGATTGCCAGAGCTGCGTGAAACTGTCTTGGCAATCAATGCAGATGGTGCAGAGGATTTACCACTCATTGCTACTTTTGAATTAAATCAGTTGATTGCTAGACCTAAGGACAAGGCTCTTTTTTGGCAGGACCTATTACTTGCTAAATCCGTCCTGCAAAATATCTAATTATTTTGCTGAGCACTCAGTGATTAGTGCTTATGCTCGCCAATTAAATGCATTGAGTCGTATTCAGCCTGATTGGCTTTATGACGTTTAATAACTAGCCACATAATCGTGCTGACTGCGACACCAAAGCCAATAATCACAACTTGAATTGGTGCATCCAGCCAAATTAATCCTGAATAGATTAAGAGCATCATCAGAACAGAAATATTCTCATTAAAGTTTTGAACGGCAATGGAATGACCTGCAGACATCAGGACATGTCCGCGATGCTGAAGTAGTGCATTCATCGGCACAACAAAGTAGCCCGCCAACCAGCCCACCAATATTAATAAGAAGTACGCCGGCAGTAAGTTGAGTGAAACTTCAAATTTTCCAACAGTCAGGATAGTTGTGTTGGGAAGCATGTCTGAGTTATAGATTGCCATAATGCAAACCACTAGACCCATGGCAATACCATAAGGAAGGACTTTAAGGGAACTACGCAGTGGTATGCGCCATGCAGCCCATACAGCACCTCCAGCAACACCTACGGCGGAGATTGCCTGCAGGATGGCTCCTTGAGATAAGGTCATATGCAGGGCAACTTGAGCCCACTTGATCACAATGAATTGCAGTGTGGCGCCGGCACCCCAAAAGAGGGTGGTTACTGCTAGAGAGATCTGTCCTAAGCGATCAGCCCAGAGGGTTTTAAAGCAAATGGAAAAGTCCTTTACCAGCTCGATTGGATTGGTTTTTTGGGACTCATAACGCGCCCCAGTATCTGGAATGCGTAAATTAATCAGAGCAGCCAATATGTAAATCATCATGATGATGAGAATGGCGGACTCTGCGGCGGTGTCAATACTGGTATCTAGTAACGGCATATTAAGCCCTAAGAGGCTCTGTGAGACCGATTTGCTGATCAGAACACCACCAAGCACCGTACCCAAAATGATTGAACCTACAGTAAGCCCTTCAATCCAGCCATTGGCTGCAACCAGCTTTTCGGGCGGTAGTAGCTCGGTCAGAATGCCGTATTTTGCTGGGGAGTAGGCTGCAGCACCCAAGCCAACAATCGCATAAGCCAATAAAGGGTGGCTACCAAATAGCATCACAACGCAACCGACAAATTTAATCGTATTGGTAATAAACATGACATTGCCCTTGGGGCGGGAGTCTGCAAAGGCACCTACAAAGGCTGCCAGTAATACATAGGACAAAACGAAGAATAATTTGAGTAAAGGAGTCATCCAGGCCGGAGCGCTCAGCTGGACCAAGAGGGCAATTGCTGCAATCAGCAATGCATTATCAGCAAGCGACGAAAAAAATTGCGCCGCCATAATGATGTAAAAACTACGGTTCATTCGTACAATCTAGTCATTAATGTAATTAAAACATGAAAGGAGGGGTGAATATGTGCTCATCAGCTAGTCGGTTGATAAATAGACCAATTTTGGCAACTATACACACTGAGGCCTTTCATCATAATTTAAGTCGTATTCGAGAGCTCGCCCCTGAGTCTAAGATCTGGTCGGTTGTAAAGGCTAAAGCCTATGGCCACACCCTGGAGGCCGCATTTAAAGGACTTGAATCTACAGATGGTTTTGCTCTGCTCGATATTGCAGATGCCCAATGGTTAAGGGATCACGGTTGGAAAGGGCGCATCCTCCTATTGGAGGGAATTTTTAGTCAGCAGGAACTGGATTTAGTAGCCCAGCTTCAATGTGACTTGGTTGTTCATAGTGAGAAGCAGGTCAACTGGCTTGAGGCCTTTAAGAATCACTCAGGCCACCCAATCAGCGTATTTTTAAAGCTTAATTCTGGGATGAACCGCCTTGGTTTTAGGCCTGATCAGTACCGTACCGCTTTTCATCGTCTCCATTCGGCCGGCTATCACCTGCATCACATGACCCATTTTGCCAATGCCGATCAGGTAGATCATGCGCCATCGGTTGGTGCGCAAATGGAGTGTTTCGAGCAAACTATTGCGGGGCTGGAGGCGCCCACTTCTTTGGCTAATTCGGCGGCAATTTTATGGCACCGCAATGCGTTAGGAGATTGGGTTCGCCCTGGAATCATGCTGTACGGCGTTTCACCAACCGGGGTTCATGCAGATATTGTCCGCACTGAACTCCAGGCAGTCATGCAGCTGCGGAGCGAAATCATCGATATTCAGGAATTAAAGAAAGGTGATCACGTTGGCTATGGTGGTCGCTATCAAGCCCCAGAAGATATGCGCATTGGTGTGATTGCTTGTGGATATGCCGATGGTTATCCGCGTCATGCAGAAGATGGCACGCCAGTTTGGGTTGATGGTGCAGATGCGCAGGGTGACGGCGTGATTTGTCCTATCGTTGGACGAGTTTCCATGGATATGTTGACCATTGATTTGCGTGAAGCACCCAATGCCAAGATTGGTAGCGTTGTAGAGCTATGGGGTAATGAAGTTCCAGTAGATGATGTAGCTCAGATGAGCGGAACCATTGGCTATGAACTTATTTGCGCATTGGCGCAGAGAGTGCCGGTAGTCATCAAGTAATGCAGCACTACTTGATGAAACCCATTTATATTTTTTACTTATTCCAGATCTGCCACCAGCGACGTTCTTTTTGAACGCGTTGGCCGGTAATCATCATCTGGCTATCTGGAAAATTAAGTTTGAATACGCGCGCTGCATCATTACTTAAATCGGTCATACCCAATTTTTCGTAAGACTTGGTGAGTAGATAGAGCGCTTCTTCAACAGCCGGCGCACGATCGTAATCACGAATCACAAGCTGCGCTCTATTGGCTGACGCAAGATACGCGCCGCGCTGATAGTAGAAGCGAGCGACGATCACATCTGCTTCAGCTAATGAATTTACGATGTAGCGCATGCGGTCTAAAGAGTCAGGCGCATATTTGCTATCAGGGAAACGCTCAACAACCACTTTGAAGGATTCAAAAGCTTCTTTAGCTGCTTTTGGATCGCGCTCACTTAAGTCTTGCCCAGTAAATTTACCGAGCCAACCTAAATCATCATTAAAACTAATCAAGCCCTTAAGGTAGTAGCCGTAATCTAAATTCGGGCTACCTTGATGCAGTTTGATAAAGCGATCAATAGCAACTTGAGCTTGTACTTGTTCTTGGGCCTTCCAATAGCAATAGGCTGCATTGATTTGCGCTTGCTGAGAATAGGGGCCAAACGGGAAGCGACCTTCTAGTTTTTCAAAGTACTTGCCGCATTTTGCATAGTCAGCATCCTTGAGCTTGTCGGTTGCTTCGGAATAGAGCTTTGTCTCAGACCAAATATCAGTGTCATCCTTTTGACCATCGCTACCGGCGCATCCACCAAGAACCAGGCAGACTGCACTTGCTCCAATAAATACAGAAATAAGGGATTTTCTGGAAGATGCCCTAATAGTGGCAGCAAGCCTTAAACTGGCGTCTGTAATAACGTCCGACATAACTAAAAGGCTCTTTAAGCGTGGCATTGCCGCATACTCCCGATTCGAATCCCATTGATTATATCGATGATGAGGATTTCATAGCCCTAGAAGTTCCTGCTGAGGTCAGCGGGGAGCGTTTGGATAAGTTTCTTGGAGGAGCTTTACCTGATTATTCCCGCAATCGCCTCAAAGCGTGGGTTGAGGCTGGGGCGGTTACGGTGGATGGAAAAGTCACCAAAGTGCGCCATTTGCTGCGGGGAAGTGAGAGTATTAAGGTGTTTCCACAAGAAATGCCCGAGCAATTTGCCTTCGCCCCAGAAGATATCTCCCTTGATATTGTCTATGAAGATGACTCCATCATCGTCCTGAATAAGCCCGCTGGACTGGTTGTTCATCCAGCCGCCGGAAATTGGACCGGGACCCTATTAAATGGCCTCTTGCATCGTTTTCCTGAGCTAAAAAACCTCCCAAGGGCAGGAATCGTCCATCGCCTAGATAAAGATACATCTGGACTGATGGTCGTAGCACGGACGGATATCGCCCAAACCTCATTAGTAAGGCAGCTACAAGAGAGAACTGTTGGACGCCGCTACTTTTCTCTAGTTTGGGGTGATGCGCCTTCCCAGGGCAAAGTGCTGGCAACCGTAGGTCGTGATCAGCGTGACCGCCTCAAAATGGCTGCTGGCTCCGCCCAAGGTAAGCCGGCCGCAACCTTGTTCCGACGTTTGGCCAAAGGGGTATTTATAGAAAGCCCTGTTGCTTTATTGGAGTGTCGTCTTGAAACTGGCCGCACCCATCAAATACGGGTTCACCTCGAATCCCTGGGTTTTCCACTCCTAGGCGATCCGGTTTATCGCAAAAGAACACCTGGTGCAGCCAAAACACTCCCTTTCAGTCGTCAAGCTCTACATGCTTATGCTCTTAGTTTGCAGCATCCATCGACTCAGGATGTGATGACCTGGTTTAGATTGCCTCCTCAGGATTTCATGGGTTTGCTCCCTTTGGTTGGAGTGAGTGAGGCGGACCTGCCTAAAGAAGATGCCTTAATGGCATCCATTAAAAATGATCAGCGAAATTCAGCAGATTGAGCCAACTTGGCTTGCGCCAAAGCAAGTTCATGCTTTTTGCACAACACGGGAGGGTGGGGTTAGTAAACCTCCATTTAGTAGTCTCAATCTCGGATTGAATGCAGGCGATGATTTGGGGGATGTACTGCAAAACCGCAGAGCCTTACGATCACGCCTTCCTGCCGAGCCAGCTTGGCTTAAGCAGATTCATGGCGCCACAGTCAGTACTCCAGCTTCAAGAAATGCTTTGCTTAATGGACCATTTGAGGCAGATGCCTCTGTTACCAATATTCCAAATGAGGTTCTAGCTATTCTGACGGCTGATTGCATGCCAGTATTGTTTGCGAGCAAGGGCGCTGATGTCATCGGGGCAGCACATGCTGGTTGGCGTGGCCTCAGTAGTGGGGTTCTAGAAAATACCATTCAAGAGATGCGTCATTTATCCCCGAACCTCCAGCCAAAAGATATTGCAGTGTGGATGGGTCCTGCAATTGGACCTACTGCATTCGAAGTTGGGGAAGATGTATTAGAGGCATTTTCCAGTCACAGCCAAGATGTCTTGTCAGAGGCATTTAAGCCTATTGCCGGAAGCCCTGGAAAGTATTTAGCCAATTTGTACCTCCTTGCTCAGGATCGCTTGCGTTCAATTGGTATTGAACAGATTGATGGCGGTGACTTTTGTACTTTCAGGGATTCCGCAAATTTCTTTTCCTATCGTCGAGATAAGCAGACGGGGCGATTTGCCTCCCTGATTTGGATATCTGACAATGCATAACTTGGGGTTATCACTAGATTAGCTCTAGAGCTAGGGTTAGTGCGTATAACCCTTCCAGCCTGATAGATGGAGAATGATCTCAATAACTTTACGAGATCAATATGTTTGCAGGTATGAATACAGGTGTTGCGCCTTCATTGGCTCCACACCATATGGCCTTAATTCCCCCGGAACGCTTGGCGGAAATTCAAAAGGAATACTTCACTGAGTTTGCCCATCTAGCAACCAATCCCGAAGCAATTGAAGTAAAAGATCGTCGCTTCTCTGGTAAGGCTTGGCATTCATCCTGGAGCAAGATGATTGCTGCAACTTACTTATTGAATTCAAAACATTTGCTTGCACTTGCAAAAGCTGTTGATGCAGATGAAAAGACGAAGACTAAAATTTTGTTCACTACAGAGCAAATGATTGACGCTTTATCACCGTCAAACTTTATTGCAACCAATCCTGAAGTTCTTGAAAATATTATTAGCTCTCAGGGCCAGTCTATTCAAAATGGAATAGTGAATTTGTTGGGTGATTTGAAAAAGGGTAAGGTTTCACTGACTGATGAAAGCGCCTTTGAGGTTGGCAAAAATATTGCAACTAGCGAAGGCCAGGTGGTATTCCGTAATGATCTTTTTGAGTTAATTCAGTACACACCATTGACCGAAACAGTGTATGAGCGCCCATACTTAATGGTGCCACCTTGCATTAATAAATACTATATTTTGGATTTGCAACCAGATAACTCCGTGGTTCGTTATATGGTGGAGCAGGGCCACACTGTTTTCTTGGTCTCCTGGAAAAACCCCGACGCATCTATGTCGAAAGTGACTTGGGATGACTATGTTGGCGATGGCGTTATCAAGGCGATTGAGGTGGTTAGGGACATCGGCGCTACGGATCAGATTAATGTTCTCGGCTTTTGTGTTGGCGGAACTTTAACTTCAACAGCTTTGGCCGTCTTAGCTGCACGCAAAAAAGATTATGTTGCTAGCCTAACCTTGCTCACCACCTTATTGGATTTCACGGACACCGGAATTCTGGATGTGTTCATCGACGAGGGCATGGTCAAGTTGCGCGAGACCACCATTGGTGGAGAGGGCGGTCACTTTGGAATGATGTCTGGTTTGGATCTAGGGAATACATTCTCATTCTTGCGTCCAAATGATTTGGTGTGGAACTATGTTGTCGAGAATTACCTAAAGGGCAATTCACCGCCACCATTTGATTTGCTCTATTGGAATGGTGATTCAACCAATTTACCTGGCCCAATGTATTGCTGGTACCTGCGCCACACTTATTTACAAAATGAATTAATTAAACCAGGCAAGCTCACCGTTTGCGGTGAAAAGGTTGATCTAGGTAAGATTGCTGTCCCAGCCTATATCTACGCTTCGCATGATGACCATATTGTTCCGTGGAAATCTGCTTATGAATCTACCCGTATTTTGAAGGGTAAGAACCGTTTTGTTTTGGGTGCCTCTGGACATATTGCTGGCGTAATTAATCCACCAGCAAAAAACAAGCGCCATTATTTTGAAAACAATAAGTTGGCTAAGACAGCAGATGAGTGGTTGGCTGCAGCAAAAGATATCAAGGGTAGTTGGTGGCCCAACTACGCTAAATGGTTAGAACAGTTTGGTGGCAAGAAAATTAAAGCCAGCAAAACGTTTGGTAATGCACAGTACAAAAAACTAGAAGCGGCGCCTGGTAAGTACGTGAAAGAAAAAGTATCCGCTGCTAATTAATATTTTCATAAGGGGGTAATCATGTCTCAAAAAATTGCATACGTCACTGGTGGTATGGGTGGCATTGGTACAGCTATTTGTCAGCGACTCGCTAAGGATGGCTTTAAGGTCATCGCTGGTTGCGGACCTAATTCCCCACGTAAGGATCGCTGGCTTGGCGAACAGAAGGCTTTGGGTTACGACTTCATCGCTTCTGAAGGTAACGTTTCAGACTGGGATAGCACTGTTGCTGCCTTTGATAAGGTTAAAGCTGAAGTAGGTCGTGTTGACGTTCTAGTGAATAACGCCGGTATTACTAAGGACAGCGTATTCCGCAAAATGACTCCTGAGCAGTGGAAAGCGGTGATTGATACCAACCTCAATTCTTTGTTCAATGTAACTAAGCAAGTGGTTGATGGTATGGCTGATAACGGCTGGGGTCGCATCATTAATATTTCTTCTGTTAATGGTCAAAAGGGTCAGTTTGGTCAATCAAACTACTCCACTGCAAAAGCGGGCTTGCATGGATTTACGATGGCCTTGTCACAAGAGTTAGCCTCTAAAGGGGTGACTGTAAATACAGTTTCTCCTGGTTATATCGGCACAGACATGGTGAAGGCTATTCGTGAGGATGTCCTAGAGAAGATTGTTGCTGGCGTTCCAGTGAAGCGCTTGGGTACCCCAGAAGAGATTGCGTCAATTTGCTGCTGGATTGCCTCTGATGATGGCGGCTACGCAACTGGCGCTGACTTCTCCTTAAATGGTGGCCTGCATACAGGTTAAACCCGTCAAAAATGCAGTTTTAGTGGTCTGCTCATCGGCATATTTACCTTTAGGTCAAACTAGGGATAAACTATGTCGATGTTGCATTGCAGTAATGAGAGTTAGGAAAAATACATGGCCACACGTTCCAAAAAACCCGGCGATAGCCGCTTGATCAAGAAGTACCCCAATCGTCGTTTATATGACACCCAAACCAGCACTTATGTCACGCTGGCAGATATCAAAAATTTAGTCATGGCAGGCGATGCGTTTAGCGTTGTTGATGCAAAAACTGAAGATGATTTAACACGCAATATCTTGCTGCAAATTATTTTGGAAGAAGAGGCTGGCGGCGCGCCGGTATTTTCTACTCAAATGCTTTCTCAAATCATTCGTTTCTATGGAAATTCCATGCAAGGTTTGATGGGTAGCTATCTTGAAAAAACCATGCAGTCTTTTGTGGACATTCACAATAAGCTTGGTGATCAAACCCAGGGCTTAGGCGCAGGTAGCACACCTGAAGCATGGGCCAAGATGATGAATTTGCAAAACCCAATGATGCAAGGCTTAATGGGTAACTATATGGAGCAGAGCAAGGATCTATTTGTGAAGATGCAAGAGCAAATGCAAAACTCCCCAACGATATTTAGTGGCTTCCCATTTCCAGGTCAGCCTAATAAGACAGAAAAAGAATAGTTGTGGCGGGTAAAGTTGGTTTTGTTTCCTTGGGATGCCCCAAGGCATTGGTTGATTCTGAACTCATCCTCACTCAATTAAGCGCTGAGGGTTACGAGACTGCCAAGGATTATTCGGGCGCCGATCTCGTTGTCGTGAATACCTGTGGCTTTATTGATTCTGCTGTTGAGGAGAGCCTTGCCGCGATTGGCGAAGCTTTATCAGAAAATGGCAAAGTTATTGTTACTGGTTGCTTGGGTGCTCGTAAAAATGCAGATGGTAGCGACCTCATTCAGAGCATTCATCCTAAAGTCCTTGCAGTAACCGGGCCTCACGCCACCCAAGAGGTGATGCAGGCTATTCATTTGCACCTGCCAAAACCACATGATCCCTTTACTGATTTACTGCCACCGATTGGTGTGAAGCTCACGCCAAAGCATTATGCGTATCTGAAGATTTCTGAGGGATGCAATCACCGTTGTACCTTCTGCATCATTCCTAGTTTGCGTGGTGACCTTGTGTCACGCCCCATTGGTGAAGTGCTGCTTGAGGCCAAAAAATTATTTGAATCCGGCGTAAAAGAGCTATTAGTTGTTTCACAGGACACAAGCGCCTATGGTGTTGATATTCAATATCGCACTGGTTTTTGGGATGGGAAACCTGTTAAGACTCGTATGTTTGATTTAGTAAATGCTTTAAATCAAATTGCCAGAGAGCATCAAGCTTGGGTTCGCCTACATTATGTCTATCCCTATCCGCATGTAGATGATGTTCTGCCCTTAATGGCAGAGTTTTCTGATCATGGCTTTGGTGTGCTGCCTTATCTAGATATTCCCTTGCAGCACGCGCACCCAGATGTTCTCAAACGCATGAAGCGTCCTGCAAGTGGAGAAAAGAATTTAGAGCGTATACAAGCATGGCGAGCTGCATGCCCAGATTTAGTCATTCGCAGTACTTTTATTGCAGGCTTCCCGGGCGAGACTGAAGAAGAGTTTGAATATCTCCTGAATTTCTTGGATGAGGCTCAAATTGATCGTGCCGGGTGCTTTGCCTATTCACCAGTCGATGGTGCAACAGCCAATGCTTTGGATAACCCAGTTCCAGATGCTATGCGCGAAGATCGCCGCGCTCGTTTTATGGCAAAAGCTGAAGAAATCTCCACTAAACGACTTGCTAAAAAAGTAGGCAAGCGTATTCAAGTCATTATTGACCGCGTAGATGAATCCGGTGGAATTGGCCGAACCATCGGTGATGCCCCTGAAATTGATGGTTTGGTGAGGGTTTTGCCTCCTAATAAGCCCTCTAAGCGCTATCGTGCCGGTGAAATCATCAAAGTCACGGTTATTAGCCCCCAAGGGCATGACCTAATAGCAGAAACTTGACTATTAGAATAAAAATAGTGTTTTGGCCTATTGTTAGGGTCAATATTTTGCCTTTTTAGGCACCGTAAAGGGGATTGATATGAGTCGTGATGTCGTCGTTTTGAGTGCTGTACGTTCAGCAATTGGTACTTTTAATGGATCACTGAGTAGCCTTGAGCCATCAGAGCTCGGCGGTATGGTGATGAAAGAGGCGGTAGCGCGATCTGGAGTAGATCCATCCCTAATTAATTACGTTACTGTTGGTAATACCATCCCTACGGACAACCGTTATGCCTATGTTGCACGCGTTGCTTCCATTCAGGCTGGCTTGCCAATGGAATCTGTTGCGATGGCCTTGAATCGTTTATGCAGTTCAGGTTTACAAGCGATTGTGACAACTGCTCAACAAATTATGTTGGGTGACTGCGATTACGGTATCGGTGGTGGTGTTGAGGTAATGTCACGCGGTATGTACGGTTCACCAGCAATGCGCAGCGGTGCTCGCATGGGCGATACCAAAATGATTGACTTGATGGTTTCTGTTTTGACCGATCCATTTGGTGTTGGACATATGGGTGTTACTGCAGAGAACCTCGTTGAGAAATGGAAGCTAACTCGTGAAGAGCAGGATGCGCTTGCTGTTGAGTCACATCGTCGCGCAGCTAATGCAATTAAAGAAGGTCGCTTTAAATCTCAAATCGTCCCTATTACCATCAAGACCCGTAAGGGTGATGTGGTATTTGATACCGATGAGCATGTGAAGCCAGATACCACTATGGAAACTTTGGCGAAGATGAAAGCAGTCTTCAAAAAAGAGGGCGGTAGCGTTACTGCAGGTAATGCATCAGGCATTAATGATGGCGCTGCATTCTTTGTATTGGCTGACGCTGAAACGGCTAAGAAGGCTGGTCATAAGCCAATCGCTCGTTTAGTTTCTTATGCTGTTGCTGGCGTGCCGAACCACATCATGGGCGAAGGTCCTATTCCAGCAACCAAGATTGCTCTTGAGCGCGCCGGCCTGAAATTAGATCAAATCGATGTGATCGAATCTAATGAGGCTTTTGCTGCACAAGCTTTGGCTGTTACTAAAGGTTTGGGCCTAGACCCAGCTAAGACCAACGTCAATGGTGGAGCAATTGCATTAGGCCACCCAATCGGTTGTTCTGGTGCAGCAATTGCTACTAAAGCTATCCATGAATTACATCGTGTTCAAGGCAAATATGCTTTGGTCACAATGTGTATTGGTGGTGGTCAAGGCATCGCAACTATTTTTGAGCGTCTCTAATCAACGTTCATTCACTGCTCAAGCCTAAATTCAAGTGACTTAGGCGATCAGCAGTAAAGCAGCATCCAAGCCGACTCGGTCAAAAGCCGCGTCGGCTTTTTCTTTGACAATGGGTTTTGCTCGATAGGCAATACTGATGCCTGAGCCATGCATCATGGGTAGATCGTTTGATCCATCACCCATGGTGATGGAGTTCTGCTTATGACAATTCATCATTGCGCAGGCTTGCTCAAGATAAGTATTCTTTGCTGCACCATCAACAATATCGCCAATCACTTTACCGGTGAGCTTGCCGTCAACAATTTCCAAAGTGTTGGCTTGAGTTTGTTTAAAGCCCAATTCCTGTTGGAGCTTTTGGGTAAAAAAAGTGAAACCTCCAGAAACTAGTAGGGTATACAAACCTCTAGCGTTAGCTCCGGCTAGTAATTCAGCGGCTCCAGGGTTAGGACGCAAACGTTCCCGGTAGACCGACTCCAGTACATCAGCAGATACACCCTCTAGAAGGGCTACGCGTCTGCGCAAACTTTCTTGAAAGTCCTTAATTTCTCCGCGCATAGTGGCTTCAGTGATTTCTGAGACCGCAGCTTTTTTACCGGTGAAATCCGCAATCTCATCAATGCACTCAATATTAATGAGTGTTGAGTCCATATCCATGGCCAGCACTTTTACCGCATCAGCTTTAAATCCCGGGGAAAGAAAAGCTAAATCCGTGTCGTACTTAGCAGCGATATCGCGCATTGCAACTCTTGCCTCAGGCAATAAGTTTTGAGAGCAAGTCCAACGGGCAGTGAAATATTTCGATGGTGATGAGTGTAATGCGAGCTGAGAAAGCTCTAGCCCCAGAACTTTTGCATGCGCACTTAATGCAGCATTCAAATCTAGTGGGATTGGAGTATTAGCAAGTGCTACAAGAGTGAGGTGGCTAGACATGGGTGATAAGTAATCGGCAATTAGTTAACTTGAGCAGTATTGAGCACAGCGGATTCATTGAGACTTCTGAGAATTTTCCGGATTTGGTCTAGACGTTGCTCTAGTTTCTCAAAATCCTTCTCTTTTTGGGGGAGAATTTTTAGCTTATCTTGCCCGTTGAGTTGTATGTACTTAGATGACTGAATCAGATGAATGATCTTCATCGGGTCAATTGGGGGATTGGGAATAAATTGAATCTGAATTGAGCTTGGGCTGGCATCAATCTTTTTAATGCCAAATCCTGCCATCTCTAAACGCAAGCGATGGGTTTCATAGAGGGATTTAGCTTGGTCAGGCAAATCGCCATAGCGATCTACCAGCTCTTCACGCAATCCCATGAGTTCGGAGAAATCATGGGTGCCAGCGAAACGCTTGTACATGGAGAGGCGCTCATGGACATCGGGGCAGTAGTCATTTGGGAATAGGGCGGGCACACCAAGGTTGACATCAGTTGTTGCTTGAAGCGGCGAGAGGAGATCGGGTTCTTTGCCGCTACGTAGAGACTTAACAGCTCGATTAAGCATTTCGGTATACAACTGGAATCCAATTTCATGAATTTCACCAGACTGCTTATCGCCTAATACTTCGCCAGCTCCCCGAATCTCTAAATCATGCATTGCTAAATAGAAGCCTGAGCCCAATTCTTCCATTGCCTGAATTGCATTTAAACGCAATTGGGCTTGCTTGCTCAGTGCCTCAGGATCTGGCACTAGGAGGTATGCATATGCCTGGTGATGAGATCGTCCAACGCGACCACGTAATTGGTGTAATTGCGCCAAGCCAAACTTATCCGCGCGATGCATGATGATGGTATTGGCAGTGGGAACGTCAATACCGGTTTCAATAATGGTGGTGCATAATAGGATGTTGGTTCGCTGAGTCACAAACTCACGCATGACGGATTCCAATTCACGCTCATGCATTTGGCCGTGCGCTACGCTAATGCGTGCTTCCGGAATGAGTTCTTGTAAAGCATGCTTACGGTTCTGAATAGTTTCAACTTCGTTATGCAAGAAATAGACCTGTCCACCACGCTTAATCTCACGAAGCACAGCCTCACGAATAACGCCATCACCCTCACGACGCACAAAGGTTTTGATAGCTAAGCGCTTCTGAGGTGCGGTAGCGATAATAGAAAACTCTCGCAAACCTTCCATCGCCATGCCTAGAGTTCTTGGAATAGGTGTGGCAGTCAGAGTCAGGATATCCACTTCAGCGCGCAATGCCTTTAGCGCATCCTTCTGACGTACACCAAAGCGATGCTCTTCATCCGCGATTACTAAACCTAAATTAGCAAACTGGGTTTCTTTTGATAGCAGCTTATGTGTACCAATGATGATGTCGGCTTCACCCTTAGCAATTGCTTCTAATGCAGCATTAATTTCTTTAGTGGTTTTAAAGCGCGAGAGCTCAACAATGCGCACCGGCCAATCGGCAAAGCGATCTTTCCAGGTGGCGACGTGCTGCTCAGCAAGAAGAGTGGTTGGAGCCAAGATGGCTACTTGCTTGCCACCCATCACTGCAACAAAGCTGGCGCGTAGAGCAACCTCGGTCTTGCCAAAGCCCACATCACCACATACCAGTCTATCCATCGGTGTGCCGCTAGTCATATCGCCAATGACTGCAGCAATGGCGTTGGCCTGATCCGGTGTTTCTTCGAAACCAAAGCTTTCGGCAAAAGCAGCGTAATCATGGGCTGAGAATTCAAAGGCATGACCTTTGCGAATCGCTCTTGCTGCATAAAGGCTCAATAGTTCTGCGGCGGTATCTCGAATTTGTTGCGCAGCTTTACGCCTTGCTTTGTCCCACTGACCAGAACCCAGTTGATGTAATGGTGCTGAGTCAGGATCGGAGCCTGCATAACGGGTGACCATTTGTAGCTGTTGTACTGGTACATATAGAGTCGCATCTTTGGCGTAAACCAAATGCAAGAACTCTTCAAAAATAGGCTCTTCTTTTGGTGGCGCTAAATTGAGGAGAACTAAACCTTGGTAGCGACCAATACCATGATCAGAATGCACTACAGGATCACCAATCTTGAGCTCGGATAAATCCTTAAAGAGCATATCCGGATCGGCGCTCTCACTTTCTTTGCCTTTGCGTCGTTGACGGGCCGTGGTGGTAAAGAGCTCTGCTTCAGTAACAACGATGAGGTTTTCAGCTGGCCAAGTAAATCCATTAAAGAGTTGGGCCGTGACCAATCCAAAAAGTGAATCGCTCTTAATGAAATCAGCAATACCTTCAAAGCCTTCTGGCTTTAATGGGTAGAGTGGTTTGCCATTCTGCCCAGCAACTGAATTACTTTCTTCAAAGAGTTGGCGAATCGATTCTTTGCGGCCATTGCTATCACTACAAATAAGTACGCGAACTTTTTCTTGAGCAACTAAAGCGCGTAGTCGATTAATTGGGTCAGCATCACGGCGATGTACCGCTAAATCCGGTACGGCTAAAAATTGTGGTGATTCTTTTGCTTCTTTATCCACCTCTTTCTCTAATGCCAAACGCGCATTAGGCTTGAGCGCCGTAAAGAATTGATCGACATCTAGGAATAAGTCTGCCGGCGGAAGAATGGGGCGATCAAGATCATGTTTTAAGAACTCATATCTAGAAAGTGTGTCTTTCCAAAAGCTCTTGATGGATTCTTCAACGTCGCCAATACTGACTAGCCAGACTGGATCCCCAGAGCGAGGGAAGTAATCAAAGACGGTAGAAGACTCTTCGAAGAAGAGGGGTAGGTAGGATTCGATGCCAGCGCTAGGGATTCCGAGGTTGGCATCTTTATAAATTGAACAACGTGTTGGATCGCCCTCAAACACTTCGCGCCATCTACCACGGAAGGCGGTACGTGAAGCATCATCAAATGGAAACTCATGCCCCGGTAATAGCCGAACCCCTTTGACGGGATAGAGGCTGCGCTGGGTGTCGGGATCAAAAGCTCGAATTTGCTCGATCTCATCACCAAAGAGATCTAGGCGATAAGGCAGGCTTGAGCCCATCGGAAATAAATCAATCAAGCCACCGCGAATGCTGTATTCACCGGGACGCATGACTGAGCTAACGGGGTCATAACCAGCTTGTTGTAACTGAAGTTTCAGGGCAGCCTCATTGAGCTTGTCACCTTGCCTAAAAAAGAAGGTGTGGCCCGATAAGAAATTCGGTGGTCCTAATCTTTGTAGCGCAGTGGTGATGGGTACTAAGACAATGTCGCAACTGCCGTTGAGTAATTCATAAAGCGTGGCTAAACGTTCTGAGACCAAATCCTGATGTGGTGAGAAGTGGTCATAAGGCAGGATTTCCCAGTCGGGGAGAAGGCGTGTTTTGAGTTGCGGCGCAAAAGCCGGGATTTCTTCCAAGAGACGCTGCGCTTCCTGTGCCTGTGCACAGAAGATCACCATGACTGAGAATTCAGATCGATAACGTAGGGCTGATTGGGCAATTAAGGCTGCATCTGAAGAGCCTACTAGGCCTGAAAAGGTAAAGCGCTGCCCAGCCCGCGGTGCAGGTATGGGGGGTGCTAGTTTTAATGCATCAGACATCGAAGCTCATTATAGAATCAGGTATGCACGCTGGAAACCCATCCCCTCAATCTTTACCGCAATGCCACGCTGTATTACCAACGGCTGGCACTGGATCAAGGCTTGGTGGGGCTCTACCAAAACAGTTTCAGGAGTTGGCAGGTCAACCTATGCTGGCCTATGCCTTAAATGCCTTTGCTGCTACCCCAGAGATTGCCTCTATTTGGGTGGGGGTCAGCCCAGGCTTTATTGATAATCCCATCCTGAGTTCACTTTCCAGCAAATCTGCATCTATTCAATTTCTTCCAAGCGGTGGCCCAACTCGTCAAGAAACCGTCAGAAATACTCTAGCAGCTATGCTCAAGGCAGGCGTTCCCGAAAATGACTGGGTCTTAGTCCATGATGCTGCAAGACCTGGAATTTCTCCTGAACTCATTCAGAAGTTGATTCACGCTGTAACTCAAGCTGGTGAGGGCGGCCTTTTGGCGATGCCTCTTGCAGATACCCTAAAGATGGCCGATGCCAATTCAGCAATTGCTGGCAATCCCAATAGGGCGATGAAGACGATTTCTCGAGATCATCTTTGGCAAGCTCAAACCCCTCAGATGTTTGGTTTAAAGCACCTGCATGATGCAATTGAGGAGGGCATACGACTAGAGGCCGATATTACCGATGAGGCAAGTGCAATGGAGCTCTCTGGCTCCAGCCCCTTATTAATAGAGGGTGCCACTCGCAACTTCAAAGTAACCCACCCAGCAGATTGGGATTTGATGCAAACTATTTTGCAGGCAAGCAGCAAATAAGTCCTCAGAACCTATAACGACAATTAATGACTTCAAACGCTCCCCAAATTCCTCAATTCCGAATTGGCCAAGGTTATGACGTTCATGCTTTAGTTGAGGGTCGAAAACTCATCTTGGGTGGTGTGCACGTCCCCAACAATAAAGGTTTACTAGGCCATTCCGATGCAGATGCTTTGTTGCATGCCTTAACTGATGCGCTACTAGGGGCTGCAGGCCTGAACGATATTGGCCAGTTATTTCCAGATACCGATCCTCAATTTAAGGATATGGATAGCCGTATTTTGCTCAGAGCTGCGCTTCAGAAGATTCAGGCTGCTGGGTTTCAGGTAGGCAATGTCGATGCGACGATTATTTGCCAAAAGCCCAAATTAGCCACCTTTTTGCCTGAGATGGTCCGCAATATTGCGGCGGATTTGGCTGTTACACCAAGCCATGTCAATCTCAAGGCCAAAACGAATGAATCCCTTGGGCACTTAGGCAGAGGAGAGGGCATTGCAGTCCATGCGGTGGCTTTGGTCTATAAGGCCTAAATATCCTCCAAAACCGCTAAGCATTGTAGAATTACGGTCTTTAGAGTGAAGCTTCAGCTCGGTAGTGTTTGCGGAATTCGCGCGAGGATGGCGAAATTGGTAGACGCACCAGGTTTAGGTCCTGACGCCAGAAATGGTGTGGGGGTTCGAGTCCCCCTCCTCGCACCACAAGTTTGCTACTTGGCTTGGGCTTCACATATCCGATTTTCAATTAAGAGACGAGAATGGCTGTGCAGATAGAAAATTTAGGTCAGTTAGACCGCAAAGTGACCTTAGAGTTCGCTCGTGCCGATTTGGCTAAGGCAAGAGAAACCCAATTGGCTAAATTGGGTAAGACCATGAAGGCCCCAGGCTTCCGTCCAGGCAAAGTGCCTAAGAACATGGTCGAAAAACAATACGGTATGCAAGTGGATTTCGAGCTTCAGTTTGATAAAGCTACAGAGCTCTTCTTTGAGTTGGCTAAAAAGGAAAACATCCTTCTGGCTGGCCAACCACGTCTCGATCCTAAATCAGAATTAGATGCAGACAAAATTGTGTTTGATGCTTACTTTGAAGTACTGCCAGAAGTAAAGATTGGCGATTTCAGCAAAGCTGAAGTAACTAAGTACACAACAGATATTTCCGATGCAGAGATTGATCGTGCATTAGATGTATTGCGTAAGCAGCAAGTTCATTACCATCCACGCGGCGTAGCTGGTGCTCATGGTGATGGCGGTGCAAACACAGCTGCTCAAGCTGGCGACCAGGTTGTAATCGACTTCGTTGGCAAGATCGACGGCGTTGAATTTGCTGGCGGTAAAGCTGAAAACTTTGAATACGTTCTTGGTGAAGGTCGCATGCTCCCCGAATTTGAAGCTGCTACATTGGGCCTCAAAGCAGGTGAGAGCAAGACTTTCCCATTAAGTTTCCCAGCGGATTACCACGGTAAAGATGTAGCCGGCAAGACTGCAGACTTCACTATCACTGTGAAGTCAGTCAACTGGGCGCACCTCCCAGCTATTGATGATGCATTCGCATTATCTTTAGGCGTTACTGAAGGTGGCGTTGCTAAGATGCGTGAAGAAGTAAAAGAAAATTTAGAGCGCGAAACAAAACGTCGCACTACCTCCTTGTTAAAGGGTGAGGTAATGGAGAAGCTCAACAGCCTTTGCGAGCTCGATGCACCAAAATCTTTGGTTGCTCAAGAGCAAGAGCGTTTAGTTGAGTCTGCACGTCAAGACTTGATGCAACGTGGTATTCCAAATGCCAAAGATGCACCGATTCCTGCTGAAATGTTCGCTGAGCAAGCTCTCAAGCGCGTTCGTCTTGGTTTGATTTTGAGCGACTTGGTTAAGCAGCAAAATTTGGCTGCAACTGCAGATCAAATTAAAGCTGAAATTGATGAGCAAGCTGCTACTTACGAAGATCCTAAAGAAGTAGTGCGTTGGTTCTACAGCAACCCAAGCCGCCTCAAAGATATCGAGAACTTGGTATTAGAAGATAACGTGATTAAGTATTTCACTTCGCAAGCTAAAGTGATCGATAAAGCAGTTACTTTCGAAGAACTCAGCAAGCTCAATTAAGTATTTAACAAATAAAGGTCTGATCACATGAACCAGAATCATTTCCAGTCTGAGAATTTAGAGCCCAAAGGTTTGGGTTTAGTTCCAATGGTGATTGAAACCTCTGGTCGAGGTGAAAGGGCCTATGACATTTACTCTCGCTTACTAAGAGAACGTGTTGTGTTCTTGGTTGGCGAAGTAAATGATCAAACTGCAAACTTAGTGATTGCCCAGTTGCTATTTCTTGAGAGCGAGAACCCAGATAAAGAAATTTCTCTGTACATCAACTCTCCTGGTGGCTCTGTATCTGCTGGTCTAGCAATCTACGACACAATGCAATTTATCAAGCCACACGTCAGCACTCTGTGTATGGGTATGGCTGCGAGCATGGGCGCATTCTTATTATGTGCTGGCGAGAAGGGTAAGCGTTATGCATTACCGAATTCACGTGTGATGATTCATCAACCATTAGGCGGTGCACGTGGTCAAGCTTCTGATATTGAAATTCAAGCCCGTGAAATTTTGTACTTGCGTGAGCGCTTGAATAAGATTTTGGCGGATCGCACTGGCCAATCGATTGAAACGATTGCTAAAGATACTGATCGCGATAACTTCATGTCTGCAGACCAAGCTCAAGAGTATGGCTTGATCGATAAAGTCATTGATAAGCGTCCTTAATCTACACCCACACTTAGATTGCTATCTTGAGCGAAACGAACAACACCAAAAGCACAGATAAAATTCTGTATTGCTCCTTCTGTGGCAAGAGCCAACATGAAGTAAAGAAGTTGATTGCTGGACCATCTGTTTTCATTTGTGATGAGTGCATCGATTTATGTACCGACGTCATTCAAGAGGAGCTGGCTAAGCTTCCTAAGACAGAAGGTGACGACGCTTTACCAACTCCACACCAGATCCGTGAGAATTTAGACCAGTATGTGATTGGTCAAGATCATGCGAAAAAGACTTTAGCGGTAGCGGTTTATAACCATTACAAGCGCTTGCAGTATTTACCAAAGCCTAAAAAAGAGAAGCTTGATAAAGACGGTAAACCTGTAGAAGCTGCTGATAAGAAAGAATCTAAAGTTCCTGCCAAAGCGATGGTTGATGGCGTTGAGTTAGCAAAGAGCAATATTTTGCTGATCGGCCCGACTGGTTCTGGTAAGACTTTATTGGCTCAGACTTTAGCTCGTATGCTTGATGTGCCATTTGTTATGGCTGATGCAACCACGCTTACTGAAGCAGGTTACGTTGGTGAAGACGTTGAAAACATTATTCAGAAGTTGTTGCAAGCTTGCGACTACAACGTAGAAAAAGCGCAACGTGGAATTGTGTATATCGACGAGATTGACAAGATCTCGCGTAAGTCTGATAACCCATCCATCACTCGTGACGTATCGGGTGAGGGTGTTCAGCAAGCCTTGTTGAAGCTGGTTGAAGGCACGATGGCTTCAGTGCCACCCCAAGGTGGCCGCAAGCACCCCAATCAAGATTTCCTGCAAGTCGATACAACCAACATTTTGTTTATTTGTGGCGGCGCTTTTGACGGTCTTGAAAAGGTCATTCAGCAGCGCACTGCCAAGACTGGCATTGGATTTAATGCTACGGTCCCAGGCAAGGATGATCGCGGCGTTAGTGACCTCTTAATTGAAGTTGAGCCAGAAGATTTAATTAAGTTTGGCCTGATCCCTGAATTAATTGGTCGTCTGCCAGTTGTTGCGACTTTGGCGCAATTGGATGAGACAGCCTTGATTCAGATCCTGACCGAGCCTAAGAATGCCTTGGTTAAGCAATATCAGGCCTTATTAACGATGGAAGGCTCTGAGCTTGAAGTTCGCCCAGCGGCATTGTCAGCGATTGCCAAGAAAGCTATTGCACGCAAAACTGGTGCACGTGGCCTGCGTTCTATTCTTGAGGGATCCCTCATGGATGTGATGTATGACCTGCCATCTTTGAAGAACGTTCAAAAGGTGGTCATCGATGAAAATACCATCGCTGAGGGCGGAAAGCCCATTCTGGTCTACAAGCAGGGTGACGAATCTACAGAAATGAGCAAAAAAGCCTAATTTTTAGTCTTTTTTGCTGTTTTCACAGGGTTTTTGCTCACTTTTCGCATATTTCCCCCTTGTTTTTCACTAGGTGGCACCCATATAGGTAGTATCCTATTCCTAAATTATGTCCGTATGTAGTAGTGCGGCATTTTTAGAGATTTTTACGGAATGACTATTTTGGAGGAATTGCCCCATGCCTGGCCACTTATTACTACCCTCTGAACCTATTCAACTACCGCTTCTCCCATTAA
Organism: Polynucleobacter sp. GWA2_45_21; assembly: GCF_001830325.1. Lineage (GTDB taxonomy): Bacteria > Pseudomonadota > Gammaproteobacteria > Burkholderiales > Burkholderiaceae > Polynucleobacter. Next base: position 61,878 of record NZ_MHZG01000008.1, read on the forward strand.
GAGATGTCGTAGTGTTTCCACACATGGTTATCCCATTATTTGTAGGGCGACCAAAATCCATTAAAGCCCTAGAAGCCGCCATGGAAACTGGCAAAAATGTGCTTTTAGTTGCTCAAAAAACTGCCGCCAAGGATGAACCTGGGGTAGAGGACCTATATGAGGTTGGCTGTATCGCTAACATTCTGCAAATGCTTAAGCTGCCAGATGGCACTGTCAAGGTGTTGGTTGAAGGTGTGCAGCGTGCTGAAGTAAGTCAAGTGGAAGATAGTCAAGGCTACTTTGCTTGTGAAGCGACTCCAACTCCCATGTCAGCATTGGATGCGCATGAAACCGAAGCATTGCGTCGCGCCATCATGGCGCAGTTTGATCAGTATGTAAAACTGAACAAAAAAGTTCCTCAAGAAATTCTGTCTTCATTAGGCGGCATTGATGACCCAAGTCGTTTGGCGGATACGATTTGCGCTCATCTCCCAGTCAAGCTTGAGCAGAAGCAGCGCTTGCTAGAGATGACAGACGTCGTTCAGCGTTTAGAAAGTCTCTTGGCTGATCTTGAAAGCGAGATCGACATCCTGCAAGTGGAGAAGCGCATTCGTGGACGCGTAAAGCGTCAGATGGAGAAGAGTCAGCGCGAGTACTACCTGAATGAACAAGTTAAAGCCATTCAAAAAGAATTAGGCGAGGGCGAAGAGGGCGCAGATCTCGAGGAACTTGAGAAGCGCATTAAAGCAGCTCGCATGCCCAAGGAAGCATTGAAGAAGGCGGAGTCTGAGTTGAAAAAACTCAAACTGATGTCACCAATGTCTGCTGAAGCGACAGTGATCCGCAATTTCATTGATACCTTGGTAACGCTTCCTTGGAAGAAGAAAACCAAGATTAATAATGATTTAGCTAATGCTGAAAAAGTATTGGATGAGGATCATTATGGCCTCGATAAAGTAAAAGAACGCATCTTGGAATATCTTGCAGTTCAACAACGAGTTGAACGTGTCAAGGCTCCAATCCTGTGTTTAGTTGGCCCTCCTGGGGTTGGTAAAACTTCTCTTGGCCAATCTATCGCACGCGCAACTAACCGCAAGTTTGTGCGCATGGCCTTGGGTGGCGTGCGTGACGAGTCTGAGATTCGTGGCCATCGTCGTACCTATATTGGTTCTATGCCCGGTAAGATTCTTTCAAGCTTAACTAAGGTGGGCGTGCGCAATCCTTTATTCCTCTTGGATGAAGTAGACAAGATGGGTATGGACTTCCGCGGTGATCCTGCGAGTGCATTACTGGAAGTTTTAGATCCTGAGCAAAACCACACATTCCAGGATCACTATGTCGAGGTTGACTTTGATCTATCCGATGTGATGTTTGTTGCAACATCCAACTCTTTGAATATTCCTGGTCCTCTGCTTGATCGCTTGGAGATTATTCGTCTTGCAGGCTATACCGAAGATGAGAAAACTAGCATTGCAATCAATTATTTAATCCCTAAACAGATTAAAAATAATGGTCTCAAGAAAGATGAATTGAAGATTGAAGAATCTGCTGTTCGCAGCATGATTCGTTACTACACACGTGAAGCTGGTGTGCGTTCCCTAGAGCGAGAAATCAGCAAGATCTGCCGCAAGGTGGTGAAGTTGCTTCTCCTGAAGAAAGAGGCGGCACCAGTCACTGTGAATGCCGATAATCTAGAGAAGTTCCTCTCAGTCAAGATGTACGACTTTGGTCTTGCTGCAAAAGAGAATCAAGTTGGTCAGGTAACTGGTTTGGCTTGGACTGAAGTTGGCGGAGATTTATTGACCATCGAAGCGGCGGTAATGCCTGGTAAGGGTGTTATTACTCGTACTGGTTCTATCGGTGATGTAATGAAGGAGTCTGTGGAGGCTGCAAAAACCGTGGTTCGATCTAGAGCGAGAGCTTTGGGGATTGCGGATGAAGCCTTTGAGAAGAAGGATATTCATATTCACTTTCCGGATGGCGCAACACCAAAAGATGGTCCATCTGCCGGTATTGCGATTACAACAGCCCTAGTATCTGTATTTACTGGTATTCCAATTCGTTCCGATGTGGCGATGACTGGGGAAATTACTTTACGCGGCGAAGTACTGCCGATTGGCGGCCTAAAAGAGAAGTTATTGGCAGCGCATCGCGGTGGTATTAAGCTTGCCCTGATTCCCGAGGAAAACGTCAAAGATTTGATCGACATTCCGGATAACGTCAAGAATGCGATTGAAATTGTGCCGGTACGGTGGATTGATAAGGTACTTGAATTAGCATTAGAGAGAAAACCCGTTGCTTTGCCTGATCCAACGCCAGAAGAGCTCGCTAAAAAGGCTGCTGAAGCTAGCAAGGCCAATGAAAAAATTTCTTCTGGAGAGGCCTTAAAGCATTGATGTGTAGGGGATATTTGAGGGATTTTGAGTCAAATTGAGTGGCATTTTGAAGTTCATTTTGATGAAGAATCTCTCTTTTGTTCGCACACTAGGTTACAATCTCGTCTGTATTAATTTGGGGCGCTTAGCTCAGATGGTAGAGCGTCTGCCTTACACGCAGAATGTCGGCGGTTCGATCCCGTCAGCGCCCACCAGTTTCCCAAATCGCATTTGTTTTCCTTCCTTGGGCTTTCTAGTTCCTCTAGACCTCTAGCCTAGTACACTCGCGTTATTGACTTTATTTTCGAGCGATTAATCCATGTTTGATTCAGTACGTAAGCACCGTAAGATTTTGCAGTTTGTACTCATGCTATTTATTGTTCCCTCATTTGCCTTATTCGGGATCTCGAGTTACTCCGAATTCATGGACAAGGAAACCGACTTAGTTAAAGTGAATGGCAACCCCATTACGCTGCAAGAGGTCGATATGGCCGCAAAGCGTCAAGCAGAGCGTGTTGGTGGAAATCCTCAAATTGCTCAAAGCTTACCGTTCCGTCAGGCAATCTTGAGCGAATTACTGCAGCAACGCATCTTGGGATTTGCTGTCAACGATCTGCGCTTGCAAGTTGGAAAACAAGAGCTGGTTAATAGTCTTCAAATGATTCCACAGATTCGTGCTTTATATCGTGAGGACGGAAAATTTGATGACGCCCGTTTTAAGCAGCTACTGGCAAGCAATGGCATGAACGAAGAGCAGTTTTATGCGAGCCAAAGCTTTGACTTAAAAATTCAACAGTTAGTGAACTCGGTTGTACGTACGGAGCTAACCAACCCAAAATTGTCTCAAATTATTTTGTCTTTATATGAGACCGAAAGACAAGTTCAGACTTTGCAGTTCAATGCAAAAGATTATTTATCTAAAGTAAATCCCAGCCCTGAAGAGTTACAAGCCTTTTATGAGGCTAATGCTAAGCTATTCGAGCGTCCTGAATATATTGATGTGGAATACATCGTACTTAGGGCTGATCCTAAAGAAGACTCCAAAGTATTTAGTGAAAAAGCAGATCAGTTCGCAAATATCACTTATGACCAAGCTGATAGCTTGAAGCCTGCCGCTGATAAATTAAAGCTCAGCATTCAAACTCAGAAAGGTGTGACACGCAGTGGCGCACCAGGTGTATCTAGAGATCATCCATTGGCTAATCCTAAAGTGGTTCAGTCTCTCTATGGTGATGAGGCTCTTAAGAACAAGCGTAATACTGAGGCCGTACAAACAGCGCCAGGCGTTTTTGTATCTGCTCGTGTTGTGACATTGCACCCAGCACAAACTTTGCCATTTAAAGATGTTGCTGCCGAAGTAAAGCGCCAAGTTACTCAACGCGCTGCAGAGAAGTTAGCAATTGCTGCAGCCGGCGAGAAATTAGCCGCTCTTGAGAAAGATCCAAAGAATGCTGCCGGCTTCGGTAGTCCCAACTGGATATCGCGCAATAAGCCTGGCAGCTTAGTTGGCCCATCAATGGATGAGGTCATGTCTGTTAGTGCAAGCAAATTACCGGCCGTGGTTTCAGTAGCAAATCCAGGTGTGGGTACTACTATTTATCGCATTGACCAGGTTCGCCAACCACCAGTCGTTGATGCCAAGGTACGCAACGCTCAGGCGCAACAGATTCAAGCCTTGGCTGCGCAATCTGAATTTGCAGGCTTTATGGCTTACTGGCGTAATAGCGCTGGCGTTAAAGTCATCAACCCGCTCAAGCAAGCTAGCTCAGGTAGCGCAGGCAGCTAAGTCTAAGGTAGCTTTTTTAGCAAGTTGCTGTATGGGGCCATTGAGCCCCATACGTTTTTAAAGATCACGCTTTGTGCTTCAACATTTGGGTGCAAGCGATCTGCTTGAAATAACTCTGGTTTCGTAGCAACACCTTCAAGAAAGAAGGGCAGCAATTCAATCTGTTCTTGTTTGGCCAGCTGAGGATAGAGCTCTTTGAATTGCTTAGTGTAAGTTTGGCCATAGTTCGAGGGAATCTGTATTCCACAAAGCAAAACCCTGGCACCTGCACTCTTGCTAATCTGAATCATCTTCCGCAGATTCGTTTCAGTTTGACTTACTGGCAAACCACGCAAGGCATCATTTGCTCCTAGCTCTATTAGAACTATTCCTGGTTTCTTTTGGCTCAACAGATTGGGGAGGCGATTTACTCCCCCTGAGCTTGTCTCACCGCTAATGCTGGCATTAAATACGCTCCATGGGCTCTTATCTTTGATTAATTGCCCTTCAAGTAGGTTGACCCATCCCGTTCCACGAGGTAAGCCATATTCAGCCGAGAGGCTATCTCCCAAAATTAGGATCACTGGCTTGACCTGAGCCCATGAAGAAAAGCTCATTAAGAGGCAAAATAGACCCGTAAGGAATTTATTCCTATTTACTAGTTGAATCCGCATTTTTCCATTCTAAGAAATTTCCACATGAACAAACAGTCTAATTCTATTGTTGCTGAGCGGGTGGGTAAGCTTGTAAGCACAGCTGATGGTGACTTAGTCATTCTGCATGAACTCTGCTTTCAGATTGAGCAAGGCGAGAGTGTGGCTATTGTGGGTGCCTCAGGCTCTGGAAAAAGCACCTTATTAAGTCTTTTGGCCGGTTTAGATTTGCCAAGTACAGGTCAGATTTATCTCATGGGTCAAAACTTAAATCTCCTCGATGAGGATGGTAGAGCCCGTTTGCGCGGCCAATCTGTTGGGTTTGTCTTTCAATCATTTCAGCTGCTGCCACATTTAACGGCCTTGGAGAATGTGATGCTGCCGCTCGAGATGGCTGGCGTTGATCATGCGGAGGCTAAGGAGGCTGCCGCTGAATGGCTAGATAAGGTTGGGTTAAGCCTCAGAGCAAGCCACTTCCCTAAGACCCTCTCTGGAGGTGAGCAGCAACGTGTGGCTTTAGCTCGGGCCTTTATCAATAAACCGGCCATCTTATTTGCTGATGAGCCTACTGGTAGTCTGGATGAGGCAAGTGGAAATAGGGTGATTGAGCTACTTTTTGAGCTAAATCGGGAGAATTCCTCAACCCTGGTTCTGGTGACCCATGATCCTGCCTTGGCTGCACGGTCGGGACGCCAATTGAGCCTTCAGGGTGGTCGGCTGGCTTAATCAAAACCTTATAATCTTGGCATGTCATCATTCTGTTGCTTGCCCGGGGCAAATGCCCTTTCAGCCTTCCGCCAACAGCGACTTTTAGCTTCGCTCGCAGCCCAGGGAATCCAACTTGAGTCCATAGAGGCTCAATACCTTCATTTCATTTGGTCTGAGTCTGAACTCAATACCAAAGACAAAGAGGTGCTCGAGAGTCTTCTGACTTATGGCCAACCTTTTATATCTCAACTGAAAGGTGGCTCCTTATTTAGCAAAGCTGCCGATAAGCAATCTGCGATTGCCATTCCTCGTTTTGGCACAGTTTCTCCGTGGGCTAGTAAAGCAACGGATATTGCACGTCAATGTGGACTTCAAGTTTTACGCATTGAGCGTGGCGTTCAATATGCATGGCAGAGTAAAAAAGCACTCAGTACACAAGAGGAGCAATTGGTATTGGCAGCGCTTCATGATCGGATGACTGAAGCTGTGATTGCTGATGTGAATGAAGCCAGCGCTTTATATCAATCTCTACCTGATCAACCATTTGTGCGCATCCCAGTTCTATCCGAGGGGAGAGCTGCCTTAGATAAAGCGAACCAAGACTTAGGATTGGCGCTATCTGAAGACGAAGTGCTTTATCTCGTTGAGAATTTCATTCGTCTTGAGCGAAATCCAAGTGATGTTGAATTGATTATGTTTGCCCAAGCAAATAGCGAACATTGCCGCCATAAGATTTTCAATTCAAGCTGGACGATTGATGGCGATGATCAAGAGAAATCCTTATTTGCGATGATTCGCAATACGCATCAGCTTCAACCCGAGGGCACTATCGTTGCTTACTCCGATAACTCAGCAGTAATGGTCGGAGCTGAGTCAGAAACTTGGTCGCCAAAAGGTCAAGAACATCGATATGAAAAAGACACCCGTCTAGTTCACACCTTAATGAAGGTTGAGACACACAATCACCCAACAGCAATCGCACCATTCCCTGGCGCCTCTACGGGCGCTGGTGGCGAGATTCGCGATGAAGGTGCGACTGGTATTGGTGGACGACCTAAAGCAGGTCTCACTGGCTTCTCCGTATCTAACCTAAATATTCCTGGGACTGATTTGCCGTGGGAGTCGGAAAAGTACGGAAAACCTGAGCGTATTGCTACACCTCTCCAAATCATGATTGATGGGCCATTGGGTGGTGCTGCATTTAATAACGAATTTGGTCGACCAATATTGGGTGGCTACTTCCGCGTATTTGAGCAAACCTTAGAAGGTGTTCGTCGTGGATATCACAAGCCAATCATGATTGCGGGTGGTATCGGCAACATTGATTCAATTCATACAGCAAAGAAGCAAATTAAAGCGGGTCACTTGTTTATTCAATTGGGTGGCCCTGGTATGCGTATTGGTATGGGCGGGGCAACCGGCAGTTCAGTTGCAACCGGTACTAACACTGCAGATTTAGATTTTGATTCTGTTCAGCGTGGCAATCCTGAGATGGAGCGCCGTGCACAAGAGGTGATCAACTCTTGTATTGCTATGGGCCAGAATAATCCGATTGTTTCCATTCACGATGTGGGTGCTGGCGGTATTTCTAATGCATTTCCAGAGCTAGCAGATGGTGCTGGCTTAGGTGCACAATTTCAATTACGCAAAGTTCCACTTGAAGAGAGTGGTATGAGTCCTGCCGAGATTTGGTGCAATGAATCTCAAGAGCGCTATGTTCTGGCAATTGAAGCTAAAGACCTCGAGCTCTTTAAGTCACTTTGTGAGCGCGAGCGCTGTCCTTTTGCCGTAGTAGGTGAAGCAACTACCGAGCGTCAACTTCAGTTAAACGATAGCAAAGAAGTTGCCGGTACTGATGCTGCAATGCCGATTGATATGCCAATGGAAGTCTTACTTGGCAAGCCACCGCGTATGCATCGCGATGTCACGCGTGTTCCTCAAGAGTTTGATGAGTTAAATGTCACTGATGCCGATCTTGCCCAATGTATTGCATGGGTTCTTCAGCAGCCAACTGTGGCCAGTAAATCTTTTTTGATCACCATTGGTGATCGTACTGTTGGTGGTCTGAATGCCCGTGACCCATTTGTAGGTCCATGGCAAGTTCCTGTTGCAGATTGCGCAGTTACTTTGATGGATTACAAAGGCTATCGTGGTGAAGCGATGACGATGGGTGAGCGGACTCCATTGGCTGTAATTGATGCACCCGCCGCTGCCAAGATGGCAGTAGGTGAGGCCATTACTAACTTATTGGCTGCAGATATTCGTCGCCTAGAAGATGTCAAACTGTCCGCTAATTGGATGGCTGCTTGCGGCGCCCCTGGTGAGGATGCCAAGCTGTATGACTCGGTTCAAGCGATTGGTATGGATTTATGTCCAGCACTGGGTATTTCTATTCCAGTTGGAAAAGACTCGCTGTCTATGGCAACTGCATGGCAAGAGGGCGATCAAGCCAAGAAAGTAGTTTCTCCGGTCTCACTCATTATTTCGGCTTTTGCTGCAGTTCAGGACGTTCGTAAAACTACAACGCCTTTACTAAAACTCAAAGATGAGTCTGGAGCAGCTCTAGAAACTGAATTGATTTTGATTGATTTGGGTCGCGGCAAGAACCGCATGGCTGGCAGTATTCTGGCTCAAGCTCTCAATCAATCCGGTAAATCAGCTCCCAATGTAGATCATCCCGAAGATCTAAAGGCACTTGCAAATGCAATCATTGAGTTGCGCAAGGCAGATCAATTGTTGGCATATCACGATCGTTCTGATGGCGGCCTCTTTGCTTGTATTGCAGAGATGGCTTTTGCATCTCATACCGGCATATCCATCAACGTCGATATGATTGCAGTAGATGTTGGTCAAGAAGCTGATTGGGGTGATGCCAAGAACTGGGCACAACAAGTGTCCGGCCGACGCCATGAGCAAACCATGCGCGCTTTATTTAATGAAGAGCTCGGTGCTGTCATTCAGATTCGTAAATCTGATCGTGATGCGGTGTTTACAGTGTTGCGTAAACTATCTCTTAGCGCCTATAGCCATGTGATTGCTAAACCTAATACCAATGGCCGCATTGAAATCTGGCGTGACGCTAAGAACATCTTTGCAGAGCCACGTGAAGTGCTCCAGAAGATGTGGACAAATACTAGTTATCAGATTGCTCGTTTACGCGACAACCCAGATTGTGCTGATAGTGAGTTTGCTCTGCTCGATAACATTGCCGATACCGGAATGTCACCTAATCTGACATTTGATCTTGCGGACGATATTGCCGCGCCATTCATCAATAAGAATGCTAGACCTAGAGTTGCGATATTGCGTGAGCAGGGTGTTAACTCCCACGTTGAAATGGCTTACGCCATGAATTGGGCTGGTTTTGACGCCTATGACGTGCATATGTCAGATTTGCTTTCCGGTAAATCCAAGTTAGATGATTTCCGCGGCTTGGTTGCCTGCGGTGGATTTAGCTACGGAGATGTATTGGGAGCTGGCGAGGGTTGGGCGAAAACCATTCTCTTTAATGCTCAATTACGCGATCAGTTCTCCTCATTCTTTAATCGCCAAGATAGCTTTGCATTAGGTGTCTGTAATGGTTGTCAGATGATGAGCAATCTTGCGGGAATCATTCCGGGTGCAGAGGCATGGCCTAAATTTACCCGTAATCAGTCTGAACAATACGAAGCTCGCCTTGTGATGGCCGAAGTTATGACTTCACCTTCGATCTTTACGCAAGGTATGGCAGGCAGTCAATTGCCAATTGCGATTGCGCATGGCGAGGGCTTTGCTAACTTTAGCCAACAAGGCAATTTAGAAGCACTTCAGAAGCAGGGCCTAGCCACCTTGCGGTTTGTGGATCACCAAGGCAACCCGACTGAAACTTATCCAATGAACCCGAATGGCTCGCCTGGTGGCTTAACTGGTGTCACTACACCAGATGGTCGCTTCACAGTTATGATGCCGCATCCTGAGCGTGTATTTAGAGCTGTACAGATGAGCTGGGCGCCAAAGGAATGGTTGGATACGCCGGATGGTGCTAGCCCGTGGATGCGCTTATTCCGTAACGCTAGAGTCTGGGCAAAGTAATTTAATGTCAGATTCATCAATGGCGATGGAGCCGGTAACATTTTCTGAGAGTGGTGGAGTACGTTATCTGCATTTTGGTAGCGAATTAATTCAGGGTGCAATGCGTATCCGTGACCCAGATGAAATCTATCTGGAATACAACCAACAAATGATGGCCTGGCTACTCTTTTTGGAAACTAAGCCTGGAATGCGTATTGCTCAACTTGGCTTAGGAACGGGTGCGCTCACGAAGTTTGTGCATCGCTATTGCCCGGCTGTAAAAACAACCGTTGTTGAACTCAATCCCGCCGTGATTGTTTCTGCTAGAAGCATGTTTTTCACTCCCGATGATGACCGTCGCCTAGAAACTTTGCAAACTGATGCAAAGTCTTTTGTACAAAGTGCCAAGTATCAGAGTCACTTTGATGCAGTACAGGTTGATCTCTATGATGCTATTTGTGATGGCCCAGCTGCTAGCTCTCTCGATTTTTATAAGGGCTGTTACGACATCCTGAAATCGCCTGGCGTCTTAACAGTGAACTTGTTTTCTCGTCATAAGAGTTTCGATGTCAATCTCAATAACATCTGTGAAGCTTTTGATAATCGTGTTTTGTTATTTCCTGAATCTCATGATTGCAATGTAGTAGCGATTGCTTTCAAAGGCCCGCAATTAGATGTTGAGTGGAAGGAAGTCTCAAAGCGCGCTAAATTGATTATGGAAAAAACTGGGTTACCAACCAACTCATGGGCATCTGGCCTGAATAGAGAAAATGCCCATCAAGAAAATAAACTCTGCATCTAGTTAAATTTAGATAAGAAAAAAGGCGATCAACAGATCGCCTTTTTTATTGCCCTAACTTCAGGGCTCATTAATGCTTAGACTGTCACTGTGTCAGCAACATCACTGAATGACTTAATCTTGTCAAAGTTCATGTACTTATAAACTTCGCCAGCTTTGGCATTCAAAGACTCAACTTGCTCGAAGTATTCCTGTGGGGTTGGTAGGCGACCCAAGAGTGCGGCAACGGCTGAAAGTTCAGCAGAAGCGAGGTACACACGTGTATCGATGCCTAAACGGTTCGGGAAGTTGCGAGTTGAAGTGGAGACCGCTGTGGAACCTTTGCGGATCTGAGCCTGGTTACCCATACAGAGTGAGCATCCCGGAGTTTCCATGCGTGCACCAGTAGCGCCCAGGATGCCGTAATAGCCTTCTTCGGTCAGAATCATCTGGTCCATCTTGGTCGGAGGTGCTACCCACAGGCGGGTAGGCATATCCTTTTTGCCCTGAAGAACTTGGCCTGCTGCACGGAAGTGACCAATGTTGGTCATGCATGAGCCGATAAATACTTCATCGATTTTCTCGCCAGATACTTCAGACAGGAACTTCACGTCATCTGGATCGTTAGGGCAGGCCAATATTGGCTCTTTAATTTCGCTCATATCGATTTCGATTATTTCGGCATAGTCTGCATTGGCATCAGCCTTAAGCAAGTCAGGCTTAGCAATCCAAGCTTCCATAGCTTTGATGCGACGACCTAGAGTTCGCTTATCTTCGTAGCCATTAGCGATCATCCACTTCATCAAAGTGATGTTGGAGCGCATGTATTCAATGATCGGCTCTTTGCTTAATTGAATCGCGCAACCAGCGGCAGAGCGCTCTGCTGAAGCATCAGACAACTCAAACGCTTGCTCAACTTTGAGGTCAGGCAAACCTTCGATTTCTAGGATGCGGCCAGAGAAAACGTTTTTCTTGTTTTGTTTTTCAACTGTCAATAAGCCTTTCTTGATGGCGTACAAAGGAATCGCATTCACCAAGTCACGTAAAGTGATGCCGGGTTGCATTTTTCCTTTGAAGCGAACTAAGACTGACTCAGGCATATCCAACGGCATTACGCCAGTGGCAGCAGCAAAAGCAACTAAGCCAGAGCCAGCAGGAAAGGAGATACCGATTGGGAAGCGAGTGTGACTGTCACCACCTGTACCGCAGGTATCTGGCAAGAGTAAACGGTTCAACCAGCTATGGATCACGCCGTCACCTGGACGCAATGCAACACCACCGCGGTTCGTCATGAACGCTGGTAACTCATGGTGAGTGCGAATATCAACTGGTTTTGGATAAGCAGAGGTATGGCAGAAAGACTGCATGACTAAGTCAGCAGAGAAACCTAAGCAGGCCAAATCTTTCAATTCATCACGAGTCATTGGACCAGTGGTGTCCTGTGAGCCCACTGTTGTCATGTGTGGCTCGCAATAGGTATCTGGGCGCACGCCTTGACCTTCTGGCAATCCACAAGCACGACCAACCATTTTCTGTGCCAAGCTGAAACCTTTTTTGTTATCAGGTGGGCTAACAGGGATACGGAATTCTGTAGAGGCTGGCAAGCCAAGTGCTGCGCGCGCTTTGGCTGTGAGGCCGCGACCAACGATCAAAGGAATACGACCACCGGCACGAACTTCGTCCAAAATTACAGGTGACTTAAGTGAGAAAGAAGCAATTTCTTTGCCATTCTTAAATGCTTTACCTTCGTATGGACGCAATTCAATTTCATCGCCCATATTCATATCGGAAACATCGAGCTCGATTGGTAATGCGCCAGCATCTTCCATCGTATTGAAGAAGATTGGAGCAATCTTGGTGCCTAAGCAAACGCCACCAAAGCGTTTGTTTGGTACGAATGGAATGTCTTGACCAGTCCACCACAACACAGAGTTGGTTGCAGACTTACGTGAAGATCCTGTACCTACAACGTCACCAACGTAAGCAATTTGATTGCCTTTTTTCTGAAGAGCTTCAATTTGCTTCATTGGGCCGCGAACACCTGCCTCGTCTGGCTCAATGCCTGGACGTGGGTTCTTCAACATAATGGTTGCATGTAGCGGGATGTCTGGGCGACTCCATGCATCAGGAGCTGGAGACAGGTCGTCGGTATTAGTTTCACCAGTGACTTTGAATACGGTGAGCTTCATGCTTTCTGGGACAGCGGGGCGGCTTGTAAACCATTCTGCATTTGCCCAGCTTTGCAATACTTCCTTGGCCTGTGCATTGCCTTTTTCTGCTAATTCCTGAACATCATGGAAATAGTCAAACATCAATAATGTCTTTTTCAATGCCGCTGCTGCAGTAGCTGCGCACTCAGAGTCGGAGAGAAGTTCTACAAGTGGCTTAATGTTGTAGCCGCCGAGCATAGTACCCAAGAGTTCCGTTGCTTTAATGCGTGAAATCAAAGGAGTTTTCTCAGTACCCTTAGCAACGGCATCCAAAAACTCTGCTTTTACTTTAGCTGCTTCATCGACACCTGCAGGCACGCGATTAGTAATAAGTTCAACTAACTCCGCCTCTTTTCCCTTTGGAGGATTTTTGAGCAAGCCAACCAGTTCGGCTGTTTGGTCTTTAGTCAGGGGGAGGGCTGGAATTCCAAGGGCTGCGCGTTCGGCAACTTGGGCGTTGTAGGCTTCTAGCATCGTGTTTCCTATTGGGTAAGAGTTATCAACAGTAAGGCTAAGCAGGGTGTATTTCCCTATCCAGTCTATTGTAATTCCTAATTCATGTCTTATATAAGACTTAATTGTCAAAATTCATCAAAATGCTTAAAAAATAGGCAAATTTTGATGAGTTTGATTGATTGATCAACTATTTAGCAATTTCCATCTTATGTGAAGGGGTTTGCAGCACCCCAATACCTCAAAAAACAATGTGCAACTAGAAAAAATTAGCTCAGAAAATAGGTCAATATTTATGAGGCAGCCCCAGAGGCCCATATGTAATTGGAAGGGCAAAGAATTTATGCCCACAGAGTGGCTATCGTTATAATTACTTTTTCCAACAGAGCTTAAGCGATGACCAAATACGTTTTTGTCACTGGTGGTGTGGTTTCTTCTTTAGGGAAAGGAATCGCAGCTGCCTCGCTTGCCGCGATTCTTGAATCCCGCGGCCTGAAAGTCACCCTCCTAAAATTAGACCCTTATATCAACGTTGACCCTGGGACCATGAGCCCGCTTCAACATGGCGAAGTCTTTGTAACCGAAGATGGCGCAGAAACCGACCTCGATCTGGGTCACTATGAACGTTTTGTCTCCGCAAAGATGCGCAAGAGCAATAACTTCACTACTGGCCAGATTTATGAGTCCGTGATCAGCAAAGAGCGTCGCGGCGAGTATCTCGGTAAAACTGTGCAGGTGATTCCCCACATTACGAATGAGATTCAAGCATTTGTAGAGCGTGGCGCAAAAGCAAGTCATGATGGCAAAGCTGATATTGCAATCTGTGAAATCGGCGGAACAGTAGGGGACATCGAGTCTTTGCCGTTTCTTGAGGCAGCACGACAGATGAGTATTCGTCTGCCAAAACACAGTTGCGCCTTTGTGCACCTCACTTTGGTTCCTTACATTGCCAGTGCCGGAGAGTTGAAAACAAAACCTACCCAGCACTCAGTACAAAAGTTGCGTGAAATCGGCATCATGCCAACCGTACTGCTATGTCGCGCAGATCGCCCCATCCCAGAAGATGAGCGCTCAAAGATTTCACTGTTCTCTAACGTACGTGAAGAAGCTGTGATTTCAGTATGGGACGTTGACACTATCTATAAGATTCCTGAGATGCTTCAAGCGCAGGGTATGGATGATTTGATTTGTCGCGAATTGGATATCGAAGCTAAGCCTGCGGACTTATCGGTTTGGGCGAATTTAGTTTATGAACTAGCAAACCCACAGCATGAAGTAACGATTGGTATGGTGGGTAAGTATGTTGAACTAACTGAATCTTATAAGTCACTCATTGAAGCCTTGCGTCATGCAGGTATTCACAATCACACACGCGTCAATATCAACTACATTGATTCCGAAGTGATTGAAAAAGATGGCGTAAATTGCCTTCAAAATTTAGATGCTATTTTGGTCCCAGGTGGATTTGGTAAACGCGGCACCGAAGGTAAAATTGCTGCCATTCGTTATGCCCGAGAAAATAATGTTCCTTATCTTGGTATTTGCTTGGGTATGCAGTTGGCAGTGATTGAATTTGCACGCCATGTTGCCAATATTGCTCAGGCAAACAGTACTGAGTTTGATCCAGAAACCGAGAGTCCAGTGGTTGCTTTAATTACCGAGTGGGTTGATCGTGAAGGTCGCGTTGAGAAGCGCACTAACGATTCCGATCTAGGCGGCACTATGCGCTTAGGTTCACAGCGTTGCCCGGTAAAAGCGGGTACCTTGGCTCATGAAATCTATGGCCCCGAAGTGAATGAGCGTCATCGTCATCGCTATGAAGTCAATAATCTTTATGTACCGCGTCTTGAAAAGTCTGGTCTGATTATTTCCGCTAGAACACCAAATGAGTCACTCCCTGAAATGATGGAGTTGCCTAACTCTATCCACCCTTGGTTCTTCGGCGTGCAATTCCATCCAGAATTCACATCGACTCCACGTGATGGTCATCCATTGTTTTCTGCCTTCATTAAAGCGTCATTAATTCATCAAGCTGCTACCCAAAAGCAAGCAGCCTAGGAGAAATAGATGAGTGCATTTAAGTTATGCGGTTTTGATATCGGTTTAGATCGGCCCTTCTTTTTGATAGCAGGTCCTTGCGTCATTGAATCAGAGCAATCTGCTTTAGATATTGCTGGCGAGCTTAAAGAGATAACTGCTTCACTAGGTATTCCATTTATCTACAAGTCTTCTTTTGATAAAGCCAATCGCTCATCTGGAACCTCTTTTAGAGGTTTAGGCATGGAGAAGGGGCTTGAGATTCTTGCCCGCGTTAAGCGTGAAATTGGTGTGCCAGTGTTGACTGATATTCATGACATTAGTGAAATTGCACCGGTTTCAAAAGTAGTTGATGTTCTACAGACGCCAGCTTTTTTATGCCGTCAAACTGATTTCATTCGTGCTTGCGCTCAAAGCGGTAAGCCAGTGAATTTCAAGAAGGGTCAATTTTTATCCCCTCATGAAATGCTGAACGTAATTGATAAAGCTCGTGCAGCGGCTGCTGAGGCTAATCTTGCAGATCAATTTATGGTGTGTGAGCGTGGCGCTTCATTTGGTTACAACAACCTGGTTTCAGATATGCGTAGCTTGGCCATTTTGCGTGAAGCTAAGGCTCCAGTTGTATTTGATGCCACCCATTCAGTTCAGCTACCCGGTGGTCAAGGCAATGCAAGTGGTGGCCAGCGTGAGTTTGTGCCGGTTCTCGCACGTGCTGCCGTCGCTGTTGGTATCAGTGGCTTATTTATGGAAACGCATCCAGACCCAGCTAAAGCACTTTCAGACGGCCCGAACGCTGTTCCGCTTAATCGCATGAAAGAGTTGCTTGAGTCTTTAGTAGCGATTGATTCTGTGGTTAAAAAGCCGGGTTCATTTTTAGAAGATAGTTTCAAGTAACACCCCAAATTCATTTTTACTTAGGAGAAGGTGCATGAGCGCCATTGTTGACATCATTGGTAGAGAAGTTTTAGATTCACGCGGCAATCCCACGGTTGAGTGCGATGTTTTGCTCGAGTCAGGCGTTATGGGGCGTGCGGCTGTACCATCAGGCGCATCAACCGGTTCACGTGAGGCAATTGAGCTTCGCGATGGAGATAAAGAACGTTA
>NZ_MHZG01000009.1 GCF_001830325.1 Polynucleobacter sp. GWA2_45_21
AGCTGTGTAATAGATTCGAGGTCGTTGTTTCATGAGCAACACTCCTTGCGCTTACGCAGTTTGTAGTGTGTTGCATCGACGGGTTGAAATCAAGGTCGAAAGCAGACCTTGAAGAATACTTTTCTAACCTAGTATTGTTTTATCCGACTTGATAGATTGCAATACAGTTGTAGCAATCTCTTCAATCGATTTGCTGGTTGTTGCCACCCAAGGAATGGATTCTTTTTTCATCATCGCGGTGGCTTCATTGATTTCGTAGCGACAGTTTTCTAGCTTGGCATAGTTACTGCCCGGGCGTCGCTCATTACGAATCTCCGATAAACGTTCAGCATCAATCATTAAGCCAAAAATCTTATTGCGATAGGGAATCAAATCTTTTGGTAATTGCCCGCGTTCAAAATCTTCAGGAATAAGGGGGTAGTTTGCGGCTTTCATGCCGTATTGCATCGCTAAATAGAGGCTGGTTGGCGTTTTGCCCACACGAGAAATGCCCACCAAAATGACATCGGCCTCAGCAAGGTTCTTGTTTGACTGACCATCATCATGGGCTAGGGAGTAGTTAATAGCCTCAATACGGTTTTTATAGGCTTCGGTATCGGCATTATGGTGAAGGCGGTTCATGGCATGAGTCGATTTGACACCTAGAGCTTGCTCCAAGGGGGCCACAAAAGTCTGGAACATGTCCAAAATCAAGCCATTGGCCTTGCCAACAATCTGATTGAGCTCGGGATTCACCAAAGTGGTGAAAACAATCGGCTGAACCTCGTATTTAGCAGCCGCCTGATTGATGCTAGAAACTGCGTCATGCGCTTTTTCAGGGCTATCCACAAAAGGTACCCGAATGTGCTTAAAAGTGGCTTCAAATTGGGCCAAAATCGACTGGCTGAAGTTCTCGGCAGTGATTCCGGTGCCATCAGAAACGATAAAAACAATACGGGCTGGGGTAGACATGAGATTGGCCTAAAAAGTCGTTGTCAGCACTACAATATGTAGTTAATGAAGTATGCCGTATTGTATTCGGCCGCCCGACCAGTTTCCTTATCTTTAGAGAGTATTTTATGTCCAACCAACAGCAACAAAATAGCAATGTAGCAAATGCCTATGTTTTGCCTTTTGAGCAGCTCCGCATGACTGACGTTGAGTCAGTCGGTGGTAAAAACGCTTCACTCGGTGAAATGATTTCTCAGTTGTCCTCCACAGGTGTTCGTGTGCCGACTGGATTTGCAACTACCTCATTAGCATTTCGTGATTTCTTAGAACACAACAATTTGACTGAGCGCATTCAGAAGCGTTTGGAGAATCTCAATATTGATGATGTTCGCGCTCTGGCTGAGGCTGGTAAAGAGATCCGTGGCTGGATTGAAACTGCCCCATTTCAGCCACGCCTTGACGAAGAGATTCGTACAGCATTTAAAAAATTAGATGATTCCGGCAAAGGCTCTTTTGCAGTGCGCTCCTCTGCAACTGCAGAAGATTTGCCTGATGCTTCATTTGCTGGGCAGCAAGAAACTTTCTTGAACGTTGAAGGTATTGACGATGTTCTGAAGAAGATTCGTGAAGTATTTGCATCCTTGTATAACGATCGTGCGATTTCCTACCGTGTTCACAAGGGCTTTGCTCACGCTGAAGTAGCCTTATCTGCTGGTATCCAGCGTATGGTTCGCTCTGACCTGGGTGCAGCTGGAGTGATGTTTACTCTGGATACTGAATCTGGCTTTGAAGATGTCGTATTCATCACCTCTAGCTACGGCTTGGGTGAGACGGTGGTGCAGGGTGCAGTAAACCCAGATGAGTTTTACGTATTCAAAACAACCTTGGCACAAGACAAGAAGGCGATTATTCGCCGCTCTTTAGGTTCTAAGTTAATTCAGATGCAATTTGCCCCAGCAGGTTCTGCTGAGAAGGTAATGACTGTGGATGTGGCTCCAGAAAAACGCAACCGTTTTTCACTGGAAGATGCTGACATTACTGAGTTGGCTAAATATGCCGTCATCATCGAGAAACACTACGGTCGTCCAATGGATATCGAGTGGGGTAAGGATGGTCAAGATGGCCGTATCTATATCCTGCAAGCGCGCCCTGAGACAGTGAAGAGTCAGGCTGCTGGCCAAGTAGAGATGCGCTACAAACTCAAGGGCACATCTAAGGTCCTTGCTAAAGGTCGTGCGATTGGTCAAAAGATTGGTGCTGGCCCGGTTCGTGTGATTCGCGATCCGAGCGAGATGGACCGTGTCCAGCCAGGCGACGTCTTGGTTGCGGACATGACTGACCCTAACTGGGAGCCGGTCATGAAGCGCGCTTCCGCGATTGTGACTAATCGCGGTGGTCGTACTTGCCACGCAGCGATTATTGCTCGTGAATTAGGCGTTCCTGCGGTAGTAGGTTGCGGTGATGCAACTGAGCATTTACAAGACGGCATGATGGTGACGGTTTCTTGCGCAGAGGGTGACGAAGGCCATATTTATGACGGCTTGATCGAAACTGAAGTGACTGAAGTATCTCGTGGCGTATTGCCAGAGATCCCAGTAAAGATCACCATGAACATTGGTAATCCTCAGTTGGCATTTGATTTCTGCCAAATCCCAAATGCGGGTGTTGGCTTGGCTCGTCTCGAGTTCATTATCAATAACTACATTGGCGTACATCCACGTGCTGTATTGGAGTACCCAAACATTGATCCCGATCTCAAGCGTGCTGTTGAAAGCGTTGCTCGTGGCTATGCTAGCCCACGTCAGTTCTATGAAGATAAATTGGTTGAGGGTGTAGCAACAATTGCTGCTGCTTTCTATCCAAAACCAGTAATCGTTCGCTTGTCCGACTTTAAGTCAAACGAGTACAAAAAACTGATTGGCGGTTCACGCTATGAGCCGGATGAAGAGAATCCAATGCTGGGTTTCCGTGGCGCATCCCGTTACGTATCAGCAGATTTCGGCGAAGCCTTTGCCTTAGAGTGCGCTGCAATGAAGCGTGTTCGTGAAGATATGGGCTTGGATAACGTTGAGATCATGGTGCCGTTTGTTCGTACCATTAAGCAAGCTGAGCGTGTGATCGACATGATGGCTAAGTTTGGTCTCAAGCGTGGTGTCAATGGCTTGCGCCTGATCATGATGTGCGAGATTCCTTCTAACGCCATCTTGGCAGATCAATTCCTCGAGCATTTTGATGGATTCTCAATCGGTTCAAACGATATGACTCAATTAACACTGGGTCTAGATCGCGACTCCGGTATGGAATTGCTGGCAATTGACTTTGATGAGCGTGATCCTGCGGTTGAGTTCATGATTGCTCGCTCCATTGAGGCTTGCCGCAAACAAAACAAATACGTTGGTATTTGCGGTCAAGGCCCATCAGACCACCCAGACTTTGCACGTTGGTTGGTAGCTAAGGGCATCACTTCAATCTCCCTCAATCCGGATAGCGTAGTGGCTACTTGGGAAATGTTGGGTAAGACAGAAGCCTAAGCTCTGAGTTGCTAATCGCTAGCAATATGCAAGAAGGCCTGGAGAAATCTAGGCCTTTCACCTTTTGAGCGCTAACCCAATTAACGCTTAGTTTTTGCAGTCACTTTCTTCTTTGGGCTAGCTTTAGCCACCGCCTTAACTGGTGCAACAACCTTTTTTACGACCTTGCTATTGCGATGGATAGGCACTGCACCCATCTTCTTGGCAGGGGATGCAATCGAGCGGGAGGGGGTTGCTCCCGACCAGCTAGGTTCCGCGATGGAATTAAATGCAGCGCGTAATTTCTCGCCCCACAATTGGTGAATCATCTGGAAGTAGGGGTTGGACTCATCCATCGTGACCAGCTTACTCGCTTGCAAAGAATTCTTTTCGTAAACCATGAGGTCTAGCGGCAGGCCAACAGAGATATTACTGTTGAGTGTTGAATCCATGGAGATGAGGGCGCACTTAGTGGCCAAGTTGAGTGGGGTATCAAAGCTAATAACCCTGTCTAAGATTGGCTTGCCATATTTGGACTCACCAATCTGGAAGTAACAAGTCTCAGGCGTGGCCTCAATAAAGTTGCCGGCTGAATAAATGTTAAAAAGTCGTGGACGCTCACCCTTAATCTGACCACCAAAGATCAGATTACAATTGAAATCAATGCCAGCCTTTTCCAGCGCCTTGTGATCCCGGTCATAAACTTGCTTTATGGCATCGCCAATGACAACGGCTGCATCGTGAGTGCTCTCCACATTCCACAAATTCTTCCCATTGAGGAGTTGGCCTTGTAATAGGATTTCTTTCACGGCTTGAGTAATGGCAAGATTGCCAGCGCTCATCAGGGTAAAAAAGCGATCCTTATCCTTCTGGAATAAAGACATCTTTCTAAATGTGCCGATCTGATCAACACCCGCATTAGTGCGAGTATCCGATAAAAATACCAAGCCATCCTTTAGGCAAAGCCCAACGCAATACGTCATCCTGCAACCCCTTTAATTATTTCTCTGGATTATCTCTTACTTGGCTTGGGTAATCGAGATGCTAGCGCTTAACTCTTCGCCACCTCCGCCGGAGCGAACCCCTTTAACCGGAGCTGCTGAGTAGTAGTCTCGGCCAATCGCTAAGCGAATATGACGTGCATCAGTAAAGCAGGCATTGGTGATATCAATACTGGTCCATAGACCTTTATCAATATCAGTACAGAAATCAATCCAGGCATGGCTTGCGAGGTTAGGCGCATCTTCAGCAAAGAAATAGCCGCTGACATAACGCGCTGGAATGCCTGAGGCACGACACAGACCCAGCATGATGTGCGCATGATCCTGGCAAACACCGGATTTCATGGCAAAGGATTGGGCAGCAGTGGTTGCAAAATTAGTTTGCCCTGGTGAGTACAGAATTGCCTCTTGTACTGAGGCGGCTAAGGCTAAAACCTGATCAATTGAGTTTTTCTTGGGAAGAGAGTCTGCAAAATACTCCAGCATTTCTGCTGTTGGTTCAGTCAGGTTGGTTTGTTGAAGTAAGTGGTAAGGCGAAACTGCCTTGGGCTCATCAATAAACTCAAAAGCATCTTGAGTATGAATATCGCCCTCAGCCTCAATCATCATGGAGGTGTATGCGTTCTCTTGAACAAAAACGCTGTAGAGGTTTCCAAATGCATCAAGTGAAGTGCTTGCCTTAATCGGTGTGCTGACTTTCCACTTATCAATTGTTTGGCCGGCCACATCGGGTGGCGTGAGGCGCAACTCTTGAATAGAGTAGCGTACCGGTGTTTCATAGCGGTATTCTGTGCGGTGACGAATCTTCAGGTGCATGGTGATCTTTAAGCTACAGCTAATGGTATGAGGTAGGCGTTACTGAATTCATCAGCAATATGATTGATGCGCTCTAAGAACTCTTCAATGAACTCTTCTAAGCCCTGCGAGAAGACCTCATCAATATCGGAGTAATCAAGACTTGCCTTGAGCTTACCAAGCAGGCGTTCAATTTCTTTGGATTGCTGGTTCTTCATCTCTGCAATCAGAGGAATAAGCTCATTGACACAGCACACCAATGAGCGTGGCATTTGCTTATTGAAAATCAAGAGTTGCGCTACTTGCTTGGGGGTTACTTGATCAGAGTAGATCTGCCGATAGATCTCAAAAGCAGAGACAGAGCGAAGTAGAGCGGCCCAGTGATAAAAATCAAAGAAGTTGCCATCTGCTCCATCGATAGCTTCTGCAACATCGCCATCAACCGCCTTACCTTTTTTATTCGCACTCAATCGCTTCAGTGCGGCTTGGCCCTCATACTTAGTTTCTAAAATACGTGCAGTGTTATCAGCTCTTTCTAGTAGGGTGCCAACATTCATAAAGTAGAAGGCTTCGTTCTTGAGCATGGTGCCATGCATAACGCCCCTAAAGAGGTGGCAGCGATGCTTCACCCATTCCAGTAATCTGCTGGGGTCAGCTTGAGTACGCGCTTCCAGAATACGTTGCAACTCTAACCAAGTCGTGTTTTGAGTCTCCCATGCTTCAGAGGTAATCTTGCCTCGAATAACGCGAGCATTTTCACGGGCGGCAAATAGACAAGACACGATGCTGGAAGGATTGCTGGTTTCATAGATCATGAAATCCAAGACATTCTCACGAGTGACTACGTCGTATTTCATCAAGAACGATTCTTCGAGCTTCGAGATGGTGAGTAGCTTCTTCCAACTTTGTTCTAAAAACTCTGCAGGCTGCGGGAGTAGGGAAGTTTGGTGATTGACGTCCAGCATACGGGCAGTATTTTCTGCTCGCTCTGTGTAGCGGGCCATCCAGTAAAGGCAATCAGCGGTGCGACTCAACATATTTACTTATCCCCTTTATTCTTCTAGAACCCAGGTGTCTTTAGTGCCGCCACCCTGTGAGGAGTTCACAACTAAAGAGCCTTCTTTGAGGGCAACACGAGTAAGACCACCCGGAACCATCTTGATTGTTTTTCCTGATAAAACAAATGGCCGTAAATCAATATGGCGTGGCGCAACACCAGACTCAACAAAAGTTGGGCAAGTGGAGAGTGCGAGGGTTGGTTGTGCAATGTATTTATCTGGATTGGCAATCAGATGACCGCGGAATTCTTCGATCTCTGCCTTGGTGGAGGCTGGTCCAACCAACATGCCATAGCCACCAGCACCATGGGTTAGCTTCACCACCAACTTGTCTAAATTAGCCAAGGTATATGCGAGATCATCTGGCTTACGACATTGAAAGGTCGGCACATTATTCAGAATCGGTTTCTCGCCCAAATAGAACTCAATCATGTCTGGTACGTAAGGGTAGATTGACTTGTCATCAGCGATGCCAGTACCAATAGCATTAGCTAAGGTTACATTGCCCGCACGATGTGCAGAGAGTAATCCGGCAACCCCCAATGTGGAGTCAGAGCGGAATGCGAGCGGATCCAAGAAATCATCATCAACGCGGCGATAAATCACATCCACACGCTCAGGACCTTGAGTAGTGCGCATAAAGACTTGCTCGTTCTTTACAAACAAATCTTTGCCTTCAACCAACTCAACGCCCATTTGCTGTGCAAGGTAGCTATGCTCAAAATAGGCGGAGTTATACATGCCCGGTGTGAGCACGACGACATTGGGTTTTTTGACATCATCGGGTTTAACGGACTTGAGACATTCCAATAGAAAATCAGGGTAGTGCTCGACGGGTGCAACTCGATATTTCTGAAATAGATCTGGGAAGAGGCGCATCATCATCTTGCGGTCTTCAACCATGTAAGAGACGCCAGATGGAACGCGTAAGTTATCTTCTAGAACGTAGAACTCGCCTTCGCCAGCGCGCACGATATCAATTCCAGCGATCTGGGCGTAGATATCTCGCGGCACACTAACGTTACGCATCTCTGGACGATATTGCGCGTTGTTATAAATTTGCTCAGCTGGAATGATCCCCGCTTTGATGATTTCTTCTTCGTGATATACGTCATAGATAAAGCGATTGAGCGCTTTAACCCGTTGACGAAGACCGGCTTCGAGCTGCTCCCATTCTTTGGCGGTAAAGATTCGGGGCACTTGATCGAAGGGAATAGTTCTCTCAGATCCAAGATCGTCTCCATAGACAGCAAAGGTAATGCCAACTCGTCGGAAGATGAGATCAGCTTCAGCGCGCTTGAGGCCCATGAGGGTATCGCTTTGCTGCTTAAGCCAGTTATGGAAAACTTGGTAATGGGGACGCGCTTTTCCGCTGGCGTCGAGCATTTCATCAAAAGGCAATTTCATAGTTACAAACTAATGCCTTCGGGGTTAACTGCTATGGTGGGAATGTGGCAGCTTGGTGCTATATGCACTTTATTGGTGCATTAATGGCTAAGTAGCCTACTCCAGGTCTTAGGCGTTCAAGTCGCCTCTAGCAATTCGTCCTTTTTGGACTTCCCATTCGCGCTCTTTGGTTGCTGCGCGTTTGTCGTGCTGTTTCTTGCCTCGAGCCAGCCCAATTTCACACTTCACATTTCCTTTGGAGAAATGCAGATTTAGTGGGACGAGGGTGTAGCCCTTTTGCTCCACTTTACCGATAAGCTTTTTAATCTCAATGGCATTTAGCAAGAGTTTGCGGGTACGGGTACTGTCGGGAACAATATGAGTGGAGGCTGATAGCAGGGGGGTAATATGGCAGCCGATTAGGAATAGCTCCGCCCGACGGATGACAACATACGCTTCTTTAATGTGGACTCGACCGGCGCGAATGGCTTTTACTTCCCAGCCTTCCAGAACCAGTCCTGCCTCGAACCGTTCCTCGATAAAATAATCGAAGAAGGCTTTTTTGTTATCGACGATACTCATATTTATTTAGCTTCTCAAGATCGATTATGGCAGACGTCTACAAGACCGTTTTAATTGGCCAATCAGCCGACCGCATGTATGGCTTAGTCACTGACGTTGCACGTTACCCAGAGTTCTTGCCCTGGTGCGGCGGCGTGGAAATTTTTGAGCAAACCGAGACTGTTTTGGATGCCAAAATCAATATCCACTTTAAGGGCATTGATCAGTACTTTCATACTCGAAACATCAACCACCGCCCTGAAACCATCGATATGGTCTTTGTAGATGGGCCATTCAAGCATTTTTCTGGGCAATGGAACTTTATCCCCCTTAAGGAGGATGCCTGTAAGGTGGAATTTAAACTCTATTGGGAGTTTAAGAGCCTCATCCTCGATAAGATCATTGGCCCAGTATTTGGCCATATAGCTGGCACCTTTGTAGATTGCTTCGTCAAACGGGCTGAAGACCTGGATGGTAAGTAAGTCTATGAAAATTTTGATTTGCGATGCGCGCCTAGGTGAGCCCAAATTAAACCCCTTTACGCTCCATTTATCGCCCTCTGAGGCTCCCACAGTGGGTCTAACCTTGGTGAAAGCCGGAATCGCTCAAGGCCCCGATGATCCTGTCTTGGCTAGAAAAGGCTGTTTTGGCGTCTTTGGCAAGCGCAAGGACTGGGATAGTCCTATTTACGACGGTGATCGTCTGGAGCTGTATTCACCTCTTCTAGTCGACCCTAAGGCTGTCCGCCGCAAGAAGGCTAACCAGAACCAAGATGCCAAATTCCAGGCTGCCGCAGCTAAAAGAAAGGCTAGGAGGCTATAATCGGTTTTTGCGACTAGGGGTTTTGCATGCGACTCATTCAAAAAGCACTCACTTTTGACGATGTGCTCCTCGTACCGGCTTATTCTTCGGTACTTCCTCGAGATGCCAGCTTGGCAAGTAAGTTAACTCGAGATATTTCACTCAATACACCATTGGTGTCCGCTGCGATGGATACCGTCACTGAAGGTCGTTTGGCTATTGCCATGGCTAGTGAGGGTGGTATTGGTATTGTTCACAAAAATCTCAAGCCCGCTGAACAGGCTAGGGAAGTGGCCAAGGTCAAGCGTTACGAATCCGGCATTTTGCGCGATCCGATTACGGTAGGTCCCGATGCCACGCTTCGTCAAGTAATCCAACTTTCTCGTGAGCATGGTTTCTCTGGATTCCCAGTGCTGACCGGTAAAGAAGTAGTGGGAATTATTACTAACCGCGACTTGCGCTTTGAAGAAGACTTAGATGCGCCAGTGAAATCCAAGATGACTGCACGTGAGCGCTTGATTACGGTTAAAGAAGGTTGCTCGCTAGAAGAAGCGAAGCGCTTAATGAGTCAGCATCGCTTAGAGCGCGTGCTAGTAGTCAACGACAAGTTTGAATTGCGCGGCCTCATCACGGTTAAAGATATTTTGAAAGCTACCGAGCATCCAAATGCTTGTAAAGATAGCGAAGGTAAATTGCGCGTTGGTGCAGCTGTTGGCGTAGGTCCTGACAACGATGAGCGAATTGAGCTTTTAGTTCGTGCAGGCGTTGATGTGATTGTGGTTGATACCGCTCATGGACATAGCCAAGGTGTTTTAGATCGCGTCAAATGGGTTAAGAAAAATTATCCTCACGTGCAAGTCATTGGCGGAAACATTGCTACTGGCGATGCCGCTAGAGCGTTGGCCGATCATGGTGCTGATGGCGTGAAGGTAGGTATTGGCCCGGGCTCTATTTGCACAACCCGAATTGTTGCAGGCGTAGGCGTTCCTCAAATTAGCGCGATTGTGAATGTGGCTGCTGCACTCAAGGGCACAGGCATTCCATTAATTGCTGACGGCGGTGTACGTTACTCTGGAGATGTTGCAAAAGCTTTAGCTGCTGGAGCAAGCTCCGTCATGATGGGTGGTATGTTTGCTGGAACTGAAGAGGCTCCTGGTGAAGTATTCTTGTATCAAGGTCGTTCATACAAGAGCTATCGCGGCATGGGTTCTTTAGGTGCGATGGCTGATGGTTCTGCAGATCGTTACTTCCAAAGTGATATCAGTGCAGCCAATGCCGAGAAGCTCGTACCTGAGGGTATTGAAGGTCAAGTGCCTTACAAAGGTAGTGTCCTTGCCATCTTGCATCAACTGACTGGTGGTATCCGTTCTTCAATGGGTTACTTGGGTTGCAAGACGATTGATGAGCTTCATGAAAAAGCGAATTTTGTGGAAATCACTTCAGCGGGTGTACGCGAGTCACACGTTCATGATGTGAAGATCACGAAGGAAGCCCCGAATTACCACATTGACTAAGAAGTAAAAGCAGGCTGAATTTAAGGTAATCCTTTCGTGCACGACAAAATACTGATTCTCGACTTTGGTTCACAAGTCACCCAATTAATTGCCAGACGAGTGCGTGATGCGCGTGTCTATTCTGAAATCCATCCCTACGATTGCGATCCAGAATTTATTCGTAAGTTCATTCAAGAGCAGGGTGGTAAAGGCATCATTCTTTCTGGTGGGCCAAGTTCCGTTACTGAAGAGGGGAGTCCTCGCGCACCACAAATCGTTTTTGAATTAGGCGTACCTGTTCTTGGTATTTGCTACGGCATGCAAACCATGGCAACCCAATTGGGTGGTGCGGTTGCTTCTGCTGAGTCCTTAGGTAAGGCCCGCGAGTTTGGTTACTCAGAGGTACGCGCTCATGGCCATACCAATTTGCTTAAAGGTATTCAAGACTTCTCTACGAGCGAGGGCCACGGCATTCTCAAAGTGTGGATGAGTCATGGTGATTCAGTTACTACACTGCCACCAGCATTTAAGTTAATGGCTTCAACAGAGTCTTGCCCTATTGCAGGTATGGCTGATGAAGAGCGCCGTTTCTATGCATTTCAGTTCCATCCAGAAGTAACTCACACCTTACAAGGCGAGGCTATTTTGAGTCGCTTTGTACATGAGATCTGTCAGTGCAAACCAGATTGGGTGATGGGTGACTACATAAGCGAAGCAGTTGAGCATATTCGCAAACAAGTTGGCGATGAAGAAGTTATTCTTGGTTTATCTGGCGGCGTTGACTCTAGCGTAGCGGCCGCATTAATCCATCGTGCGATTGGTGAGCAACTCACCTGCGTATTTGTTGATCATGGTTTGCTTCGTTTGAACGAAGGCGACATGGTGATGGAAATGTTTGCTCGTAATCTCGGTGTCAAAGTAATTCGAGTAGATGCTAAAGACAAATTTATGTCTGAGCTTGCTGGGGTTTCGGATCCAGAAGCTAAGCGCAAAATTATTGGTAAAGAATTCGTTCAGATCTTTCAAACTGAGTCTGGCAAGATTCAAAATGCCAAGTGGCTTGCTCAGGGAACTATTTATCCAGACGTGATTGAGTCTGCTGGTAAGGGCAAGAAGGGCGCGCATACGATTAAGAGCCATCACAATGTGGGTGGTCTACCTGAAGATATGCACCTCAAGCTGCTTGAGCCATTGCGCGAGCTATTTAAGGATGAAGTGCGTGAACTCGGCGTTGCTTTAGGTCTGCCACGTGAGATGGTCTATCGCCATCCATTCCCGGGGCCTGGTCTTGGCGTGCGCATCTTAGGTGAAGTTAAAGCAGAGTTCGCTAGCCTCTTGCAGCGTGCAGACGCGATCTTTATTGAAGAGCTGCGTAATACGATTGATGAAGCAAGCCAAAAATCTTGGTATGACCTTACCAGTCAAGCCTTCGCAGTGTTCTTGCCAGTGAAATCTGTTGGCGTTATGGGTGATGGCAGAACCTATGAATACGTTGTTGCGCTCAGAGCCGTTCAAACCCAAGACTTTATGACTGCGCACTGGGCTCACTTGCCTCATGATTTGCTGGGCAAGGTATCCAATCGCATTATTAACGAAGTGCGCGGCATCAATCGCGTGGTCTACGACATTAGCGGAAAACCTCCAGCAACTATCGAGTGGGAATAACGCCAATGAAGAGGATGATTTATATCTCCCTCATCATTAATGTGGTAGTCTTGATTCCCGTCTGCATTGGTCTTATTTCGAATGCATCTTGGGTTGAGCATGGCTATGGTCCGGCTAGCCCTGCAAGAGGCATTCTTTTATCTATCTACGGTTCTATATTGCTGGTATCGCTGGGCTTACTAATCAACCCTTTGCCAATGCTGGTTGCGCCTTTGCTTCTGGTTCAGGTGCTCTATAAATTAACAACGCCATTTACAGTAGGCAACTTCACAAACCCGGTAGTCATTAGCAATATCCTGGTTGCTTTAGTTCATTTATTCGCCTTGTGGCTCATCTTCAAAGTTTCACAACAGCCAGCTACTGATCGTGGCCTACTCGATTGATGGCGCCCAACACTCTACAGTCTCCTATGCTTGAGTTGCGTGAAGCCTCCCTCGCAATACTGGCAAATACCGATGTGCAGTCCAAGGTTAGCCAGTTAGCTAATTTGTTTGCTGAGCATCAAGCCGGACGTATTGCTATAACTCCTTCTAGCAAGCTTAATAGTCAAAATCATTGCCTCCCTGGACGACCTGCTAAACCAGACTTAGTTGCACCCAAATTTGTTCCCAAAAGAAAAATGGATACGGTTGAGGGCAGGGCGATTCTTTGGCACTCCTTGGCGCATATCGAATTTAATGCCATGAATTTAGCCTTAGATGCTATTTGGAGATTTCCAAATATGCCTCAGGCTTATTACGAAGATTGGCTTAGGGTCGCAAAAGAAGAGGCCTACCATTTTGGTTTGATTAATGACCATTTAAAAACCTTTGGGTTTTGCTATGGTGATTTCCCGGCTCACAATAGTTTGTGGGAGATGGTCGAGAGAACAACAGATTCAGTGATTGCGCGGATGGCCTTGGTTCCTCGAACAATGGAGGCTAGAGGTCTTGATGCGGTTCCAGAGATTCGGGATCGGTTTAAACAAATCAAAGATGAGCGCGCTGTAGAAATTCTGGAGATCATTCTCCATGATGAGATTGGGCATGTGCTTGTTGGTAATCGCTGGTTTAACTTCTTGTGTGCCAATGACAACCTATCCCCAATTGCGACTTATCGAGAGTTGGCCGAAAAATACCGTGCACCCACTTTGAGGGGGCCATTTAATTTTGATGCGCGTGAGCAAGCTGGTTTTACTTCTGAGGAGTTGGAGATATTAGAATCCCTGAGTGAGAAACGGACTCAAGCAGCATGAAGATTCTCAGCCTCATTCCACCGATGACGCAGCTTAATACGCCGTATCCATCAACTGCCTATCTCACTGGATTTCTGCGCTCACGAGGTTTTGACGCTGTTCAAGAGGATTTGGCCTTGGCCTTGGTTCTAGGCTTCTTTACTCCACAGGGCTTACTGGAGATTAAAGATCAGGCGTTGAAAGTTCCCGAAGAAAATCGTAGCGCTAGCGTCAATTTCTTTCTCGACTACTTTGCGGATTATCAAAGCACCATCACTTTAGCTATTGCATTTTTGCAAGGGCGCGATAGTACTCTTGCCCATCGCATCAACAGTCGTACTTTATTGCCTGAAGGCCCGCGATTTGCATCTCTAGATGCCTATGACGAAGAGGAGGGCGGTGATTCATTGTTCTGGGCATTTGGTGCACTGGGTTCTCAAGATCGGGCGCGTCATCTATCCACTCTCTATCTCAATGATTTATCCGATGTCCTGCGTGATGCGGTAGATGAGCGCTTTGGGTTTGTTCGCTATGCGGAATCTTTGGCAGGTAGTCAGCCTACGTTTACGCCTTTGGCGGATGCTCTAGCGGCAAGCCCAACATTGATGGATTTGCATTTGCAAGATTTAACAAAGTCCTCGATCGAAAAGCATCAACCTGGCTTGGTATTGCTTTCGGTGCCATTCCCTGGGGCAATGTACGCTGCATTAAGAATCGCCCAAACCATCAAACAGCATTACCCTAAGATCAAAATTGCTCTTGGTGGCGGCTACGTCAATACTGAATTACGTGAGCTGACTGATGCACGTATATTTGATTTCGTGGACTTCATCACCCTAGATTCTGGTGAGCGACCTTTGCTTGCTCTGCTCGAGCATTTGAATGGCAAGCGTTCGGCCGAAAGATTAGTGCGTACATTCATCCGAACGGCTAGTAATGAAGTTCGTTATATCAACTGGCAGGAGCCAGATATACCTTTTGAGGATGTCGGCACTGCTACTTGGGACGGACTGCCACTCAATTCCTATTTATCTTTACTAGATATGCTCAACCCCATGCATCGCCTATGGAGTGATGGGCGCTGGAATAAGCTCACCGTTGCTCACGGTTGCTATTGGAAAAAATGCAGCTTCTGTGATGTGAGTTTGGATTACATCTCTCGTTATGAAACTGCTTCTGCAAGTCTTTTGGTTGACCGCATTGAAGCTATCGTTGCAGAAACTGGTCAGACGGGATTTCATTTTGTGGATGAGGCGGCACCACCCAAAATATTGAAAGCCCTTGCTGAGGAATTAATACGTCGCAGGGTAGTGATTTCTTGGTGGGGGAATATTCGCTTTGAAAAGACGTTTACACCCGAGTTATGTGAGTTATTATCGCAAAGCGGTTGCATTGCAATGTCTGGAGGCCTAGAGGTTGCCTCCGACAGACTCCTGGATCTGATGAAAAAAGGTGTTTCAGTCGAGCAGGTTGCCAAAGTCACCAAAGGCTTCTCAGATGCTGGAATCCTCGTACATGCCTATCTCATGTATGGTTTCCCAACGCAAACCGTCCAAGAGACAGTTGACTCACTGGAATACGTTCGTCAGCTTTTTGAAAATGGCTGTATCCAGAGTGGCTTCTTCCATCGGTTTACTTGTACGGTTCACTCTCCTGTGGGGCTTGATCCGGCAGCCTATGGAATTGAACTTATTCCATTGCCACCTATTAGCTTTGCCAAGAATGATGTTGCCTTTATTGACCCCACTGGAGTCGATCATGATCTTCTTGGTGTTGGTCTCAAAAAGGCAATTTACAACTTTATGCATGGCGTAGGCTTTGAGGAAGATGCTCATAAGTGGTTTGATATTCGAGGCATTCCAAAGGCCTCAGTGGGGCGCAATAATATAGCCAAAGCTCTCAAGCATGTATAAACTTTATTCATTCAACTCATTTATTTAAATTACTGTGGGTAGCAATATGAATTTATCTCGTCGAACTTTTATCGTCTCAGCCGCCTTGGCTCCAGTTGCTTGCGGTGGACTTTCTTATGAGCGTGGCATTCCTGTAGCTCAACCAAAGCCGCTGCCAGTAGTTCGTCCCCCACAAATTGGGCAAGAGTGGACCTATATCAAGAAAAATATCTTTGATGGCAAAACTCTGGATGTGATTACTGAGCGCGTTTCTAATATTGGCTCCACGATTGTGCTCGATCGCATGACTGCCGATGGCGCACGCTTGCCTAGTGAAATTCAGACTTCATGGGGAATGGTTGCCACGGATACTCAGTGGTCACGCTTGCTCAACTTCAGTCCATCTTTACCGCTTTGGCCTGAGCAGCTATCGACTACCTGGGCAAAGCAGTTCAACACGAAGTACAGCATTGCTGGTTACTCGGATTCAGGAATGAACTGGCAAGAGTATATGAGCGTGCAAGGTTGGGAAAAAATTACAGTGCCTGCAGGAGAGTTTGTAGCACTGCGTTTTCAGACTCTGATTAACTATGAGAGTGAAGATCCTAATAAGGTAGATTGCATCCGCAAAGAATCAGTTTGGTTTGCTCCGCAGATTGGCCGCTGGGTTGCGCGTGAGGCTTCTGGCTCCTATCAAATCCAGGGGCAAATTGGCGCGGTCATTCTAGAAGGCAGCTATCAATGGCAACTCAGCTCTTACAAATAAGCACTATGCGAAGATTGCTTGTATTGCTAATACCAGCCTTATTAGTGGCATGTATATCTGGTCAACCATATCCTGCTTCAACACCTTTACCTCAGCCCGTTAACCCTCCGAAGGTGAGGGCGCCACAAGTAGGACAGCAGTGGGTCTACAACGTGCGCAATGTCTTCAACCAAGAGTTGGTAGATATTGTTACTGAGCGAGTGGTTTCTGTTGGGCCCCAGGTTCGGATTGAGCGTAGTGGACTAAAAGCAGGGCAGCTCCCCGATGAAATCCAACAACCTTGGGGTTATGTCCTGCAGGATCCGCACTGGAATCCTCCCCAAAAGTTTTTGAAGCCTCTCCCCTTATGGCCTGAACAACTCGTTCCAGGGTGGTCTGGTTTCTATCGCGACCGCTATCAAGTCGTGGGCTACCCAGATAACGACTATTACTGGGGATTAAATGTAACGGCACTTCAGTGGGAGGGTGTCAGCGTGCCCGCAGGCCAATTCCCTGTCTTGAAGTATCAAAATGAGGCGCCTTACTTCACCAGTAATGACTTTTCTCGCGTGGCTAACTATCGCCAGGAGGATGTGTGGTTTGCCCCAGAAATCGGCAGATGGGTTATTCGACGTGGCTATGGACGCTATTTATGGGCTGGTATGTTTTGGAACAACGCTCTCTGGGAAGATTACTTAGAGTGGGAGCTTGTGTCCTGGAAGTAAGCAAAGCGCTTAAAATCAGCACATAGCTATGTATACAGTCAAAGAACTCTTTCCAACCCTTCAGGGTGAGGGCGCCCATGCAGGGCGAGCAGCCGTATTTTGCCGTTTTGCTGGCTGCAATCTCTGGAGCGGTCGCGAAGAAGATCGAGCGACCGCAGTGTGCCAATTTTGCGATACCGACTTTGTTGGAAGTGATGGCGTCGGTGGTGGCAAGTTTGAAACCGCCCCACAATTAGCGGACGCCATAGAGGAGGTCTGGACCAGTACTTCGGCAGGACCACAGCAGCGTTATGTTGTCTTTACTGGTGGTGAGCCATTGTTGCAACTCGATACTGATTTAATCGACGCTTTACATGCCAAAGGCTTCACTGTTGCCATTGAGACCAACGGCACGATCAAGGTTCCCAAAGGCGTTGATTGGGTATGTGTCAGCCCTAAGACCGGCTCTGAGTTGATTGTTTTGCAAGCTGATGAAATTAAGCTGGTGATTCCTCAGCAGGGTCATGTTGCCATTGAGACCTTATTGGCTCGATTTGAGAAGATGGATTACCGCAATCGCTTCTTGCAGGCCATGGACGGTCCAAACCTCCAAGAAAACCTCGCACTGGCAGTTCGCCTCTGTCAAAAGCGACCTTTGTGGCGTTTGAGTGTTCAGACCCATAAAATGATCGGTATCCGATAGTAGCGTTATCAAGCAATATTTAAGTATTTAGAAAAGCAATCATGACCAACAAGCAAGAAGCCATCTCCATTACCCGTAGACTTGAGTTTGACTCGGGTCACCGCATTCCGAATCATGATGGCCAGTGCCGTCATTTGCATGGCCATCGCTATGCCATTGAAGTCACGCTGACCGGAGTGATTGCGGATCATCCAGGCAAGGCAGACGATGGCATGGTCTTAGATTTTGGAGATATCAAGCGTCTCACTAATCAATACGTAGTGGAGCCTTGGGATCACGCATTTTTGGTCGCCAAAGAAGATGCTGGATTAGTGGATTATTTAAACTCTATTCCGAATCATAAGACGGTAGTGATGGAGCATGTTCCTACTGTTGAAAACTTAGCTAGTGCAGCCTTTAGGGTTCTGCAACCTGTTTTTGAAAAAGCCTTTGATGGTCGGCTCAAGCTGGCATCCATTCGTCTTTATGAAACCCCCAATTGTTGGGCTGACGTTTCTCATTCTTAAGAAGTAATATGCAAGCAGAGCTTGATCGCCAATTTATGCAGCAAGCTTTGGATCAAGCTAAGCTCGCTGCGCTTGCTGGTGAAGTGCCGGTCGGCGCTGTATTGGTTCGTGATGGTCAGGTTATATCAACTGGTTTTAATCAACCCATTACCAATAGCGATCCTAGTGCCCATGCCGAGATGATGGCCTTGCGCGCTGCAGCCCAGGATGAATCTAATTACCGGCTACCAGGCACTACTCTGTATGTCACCTTAGAGCCTTGTACTATGTGTGCTGGAGCTATGCTGCATGCTCGGGTTGATCGTGTTGTATTTGGTGCAACTGATCCTAAAACGGGTGCCGCAGGAAGCGTGCTCAATATATTCTCAGAAAAACAGATTAATCACCAGACGCAGGTTGAAGGTGGCATCATGGGTGAAGAGTGTGGTCAGATACTGCGAGATTTTTTTAAGGAGCGGCGTTGAAGCAAATTCATTTGATTGCTCCTTCAGGGACTAGTCTAGATACTCGCAGTCCATTACAAGGAATCCAGTGGTTGCAAAAGCAGGGTATTGAAGTTCTCAATACGGCTTGTGTAGACCGTGTTGAGCAACGTTTTGCTGGCGCCGATGCTGAGCGTTTAGCTGAAATCAATCAACTCGCCAAGCTCTCTCCCGAAGTTACTGTTGTTGCTATGCGCGGTGGTTATGGATTGCATCGCCTGCTCCCAGATATTCAGTGGGATGCGATTGCCAATGCTGTCAAGAATGGTCTGCAGATTTGTGGGCACAGTGATTTCACAGTCTTCCAATTGGGTTTATTGGCAAAGACTGGCGCAGTCACTTTAGCGGGCCCTATGCTCAATTTTGATTTTGCTTGTCAGGGTGAACAGGGCAAGGGAGTTGCTCCCAATACATTCATGTGGACACATTTCCAAAAAGCCATTCATGAGCGTAAATTAGATTGCACCATTAAAACCAATCAACCCTTCTTAAAACATTCTGTCGCAGGCCAAATTTCCGGAATGCTTTGGGGTGGTAACTTAACAGTGCTGGCGGGTCTAGTAGGAACACCATACTTGCCAAGCAAAGAGCAAACTCAAGGCGGCATTTTGTTTCTAGAGGATGTCAATGAGCACCCCTACCGAATTGAGCGCATGTTGATGCAATTATTGGATGCGGGTATATTGAGCAATCAAAACGCCATACTATTAGGTGGATTCTCGGCATACCGTCTTTACGATAATGACCGTGGTTACACCCTGGAAAGTGCAATTGAGGCTATTCGTAAACGTCTTCCTGACAATATCCCGATATTGACCGGATTACCTTTTGGGCATCAAGCTGAAAAACTGACTTTGCCAGTAGGTGCGCAAGCACACATTCAATACGATAGCTCGGGT
The DNA here is from genome assembly GCF_001830325.1 of Polynucleobacter sp. GWA2_45_21. Classification (GTDB taxonomy): domain Bacteria; phylum Pseudomonadota; class Gammaproteobacteria; order Burkholderiales; family Burkholderiaceae; genus Polynucleobacter. Next base: position 19,345 of record NZ_MHZG01000009.1, read on the forward strand.
TTTACTATTCAGTCTCAGTGGTAGTTATTTCAAATTAAGGATATCTCCTTGCGAGTTTTGGTATTTCTCACCAGCATATTGATTGCGAGCGCTGCAATGGCAACCGAAGAACCAAAATACACTCTTCTAGGGAAATCTGAGCCATTTGAATTGCGTGCCTATGCACCTCAGATTGTGGCGGAAGTTAAGGTAGACGGTGATTTGGATGCCGCATCCAATCAAGGGTTTCGCTTGATTGCCGCCTTTATTTTTGGAAAAAATCAGGTATCTGAAAAAATTGCCATGACTGCTCCCGTAGGAATTGAGAGCAGCAAGTCTTCTGAAAATGCAGGCAATCAATGGACGGTATCGTTTGTCATGCCTGCAGAGTACACCTTAGCTAGCTTGCCAAAACCATTAGATCCGCAAGTCAAAATAAGAGAGTTGCCCGCAGAAAATAAGGCAGTAATTGCTTTTTCTGGCTTTTATAACGAAGAGAAGGTCAAAGAAAAAACTCAAGCACTGCGAGACTGGATGCAGACCAAGAATTTAAAGCCAAGAGGAGAGCCGCAGTTTGCACGCTACAACCCGCCTTGGACTTTACCTTTTATGCGTCGCAATGAAGTGATGATTCAAGTCCAGGAGTAATGCCCTGAGGTTTAAGACTTAAGCCTCAAAACTCTTTAAAACAAATCCAGCGCCACCATCTTGCCCCAGCGCTTTAACCAGAATGGGCAGACTTTCAGCCAATTGCTTTTCTAAGGTCCATGGTGGGTTGATGATGAACATGCCACTAGCCTGAAGTCGACGTTCTTTAGGTGCATTCTCGACCCGCAACTCAACATGCAACCAAGAGCGTTTATGGGCTGCCGCAATCTTTTTCATGTGATCGGGTAGGGCTGCTGATTCTCGTCTAGAGAGACATGGATACCAGATTGCATAACATCCAGTGGCAAAGCGATGTAGCGCTTCTTCCATCGTAGTTTCGAGATAACGGTAGTCTTGCTTATCCTCGTAAGAGGGGTCAATCAAAACAAGTCCACGCCTACTAGGTGGCGGCATCAATCCTTTTAATCTCGCAAAACTGTCATCTGCAAAGATATCAATTTGCCTTGATTGCTTAAGCTCGCTGATATTGTGGCGCAAGATATCAATCTCTTTGGGATGCAACTCAAAAAGCTTCAAGCGGTCTTGTGTTCTCAGTAATCGTGCCAAAATAAATGGGGAGCCTGGATAGATCGTGATCTCATCGCCAGCATTCTCGGCCCGAATACACTCGAGATAATTGGTAATGCCTGGACTTACAGGATTAGTCTCTGCAAATTTGGCTAAGCGATAAATGCCTTGATATGCTTCTTTGCTAACTGCCGCAAACCCGTCAATCAGACTATAGATACCAGCACCAGCATGGGTGTCGACAATGGTCAGGGCGCCTGGTTTTTCTTGTAGATACTCCACCAAATGCATCATCACAAGATGTTTCAGGATATCGGCATGACTACCCGCATGAAAAGCATGGCGATAACTAAACATCTTAGATAGCCCTAGGTTTTTGCGCTTTAATAAATAAAGCTAGAGTAATACTGATTAATGCTACGCAAGCGTATTGCAAGGATTGATTGAGCTCTGAGTCTAGAGTTTGGGTGAGAAGTACATAGATCGTGGCAAGCCCACCAATAGCAAGTAGGCGTGGCCCGATTTGATTGGCGGCTAGTTTCGCCTCTGGAATTAATCTGGCCAGCCCCGCCCCAAGCATTCCAGACCATAGTCCAATAGCGGAACCCGCCAAGACATCAGTTAGCCAGTGAGCGCCAAGCGCATTTCGAGATAAGCCAGCAAAGCCAGCAATGATAAAGATCCACCATAAAGAAGACCTGTTATTTCGATCGCTGGCAAAGTAGATTCCAGAAACAACTGCAAAAGCAGTAATCGTGTGACCTGATGGCATTGCTCTATGCAGTAAAGGCTCACCTATGCGATAAAAATCTTCTAAAGCCAAGACTCCGGCAGGACGAGGAAGCGCTAAAAAAGGTTTGATGATTTGACTAAAAGCACCACCAATGAGAGATGCTAGTAGTCCGGCGTAGAGCAATCGAGGTGCTAGTACCAAGAGAGGGAAGCACAAAGCAAAAATACCCCAGCCATTACCAATAAAGGTAAGCCAAGACCATAGGGTGTCAGGCAGAAGCTGGGTATAGCGATTGACAAATAAAAACGTGGGAGTTTGCAGCTCACCAAAGTAAATGGCAATTGCTAGGCCAAGCGGCAGAATTGGAATGCACCAAACCCAAATGGATGCGATAGCAAAAATCGATTTGCGCTGCTCAACCATTCTAATTAGCGTGCTCGCTCTTGATCAGCTTCATTGAGCTGATGGACCATTTTTTCTACTACTTGAGCTACAGTAATTGCTTGCATGCACACGTTGTCATGGCATGGTGTCTTGCGATGATTGGCGGCACTGACGCAGGGTGAGCACGCTAGGTTGGCCGTGATTGCAATTGACTTGCCAACAGAGCCATAGAGTGCTGGAGTTTCTGGTCCAAACAGGACGACTGTGCGCAGTGGAGTAACCGCAGAGAAATGACCGGGCCCAGAATCATTGGTCACCATCACATCTGACAGTGTGTAGAGCGGTGGCAGTTCTGCGAAGCTCACTTGGCCAGCAAAGTTCAGTGCATTTTTAACGTTAGCAACTGCGCGGACTTTTTCAACATACTCAAATTCGGCAGGAGAGCCCGTGATCAAAATAAGATCATTGGGATAAAGCTGATTCAAGCTTTGAATTAGTTCCGAGAAGCGCTGTTGTGCCCAGCGTCTTTGTGGCAATAAATCGCTGGCATTGGGATTGACCAAAATCAGACGTTGCCCACCTTGCTTAAATTGAATACCAAAAGTTTCACTGAGCTTCTCAATACGCTCACGAACCTTGCTCAATGCTGTCGAATCAATCACTGCTTGTTCTAAGCGGACCTCTGAATCTGCAATATGTATTTTGCTAAAAGGCACTTCAATCTCTTTGGCAAATGCAGCATGAATGAGGGAGAGGAAATTCTTGGTAATGTGGATGTGTGGGTTGTAATGAACTTTGCGAGTCAGCATGAAGCCACGCCACAAACCTTCACCATGAAAGATGTGATAACCCACGCGACGACGAGCACCACAAAGGCCGGTAAGTAGTGCAGTAAAGCGAGAGAAAAGCTCTAAATCAATCACCGTATCAATACGATGCTTGCGAGCCACCAGTAAAAATTTGAGCGTGTCTTTAATTAATCCGCCCAAGCTTGAAGAGTCAATCGTAAAAATATTCTCTGGTTTGACGGTATTTAGTAATGTGAGGCTGGCACGATTGCTTTTAAAGATGAGGAAAAATAATTCAGCACCACGAGCCTGTGCATTGCGCATGGCTGGGTCAACTAAGATTGCGCTACCCATCTCGGATAACTCAATAAAGAGTAATTTACGCGGCTCACTTGGACCGCGGCTAAATATATTCTTGATGCCATCAATCAGAGCAACTACTGGGCTCGCTACTGCGCAAAGTGGCACACCAACCCAATGGTCAATGGCGCGCATGGTGTTGACGCTAATACTCATAGTCTGACTCTAAAAAATTACTTCCGTTTTAATAAAAAGTAAGCACCGGGCAATACTGATAAAACAGTAATGGCGCCGTAGCTAATGGATGCTAATACAGTCATAGATGGGCTAACACCCCACAATGCCAGTACTGAAGAGAGTGTGGCTTCCCGCAAGCCCCAGCCTGAGATGCTAATCGGTAGCATTAAAAGGAGGCTAAGTGCAGGCAAGCCAATCATGAGCGCTTCAATGGGGGCATCAACTCCATAGGCCTTGAGACAGAAGAGCAGCGTCAAGATTGTGAAAGCATGAATGCCAATTGCAAATATCGCTTGAGCGATATTCATGGGCCAAGAAAAAGCGAACTTAATTCCGGGCAGAGCATGGCTCATTTTTAGGCGGTCTAATAATTTTTGCAGCAAGTTGCAGCTCGGACCCCAGGCCAAAACTACAGCAATAAATACACCGGCAAAAATCATGATGCCAGTGACGGCGTAACCTAAGTCTGTTCCCCAAGCGGCCAGGGTAGCGCCACCCAAAATGAGACCCAGTCCACCCAATAAATTGTTTCCTGCCAAGCCAAGTAGGCGATCAACTAGAACCATAGAAAAACTCAGACGCAATTTAGGGGTTGCATGCTCTAAGTCAACCGAGTGATGAAGCTCCTCATTCAAGTCTTTTTCTTCAGTCAATTTGCCGCTGCTATTCAAATGAGTGGCGGTAATGGCGCGATAGCTGTCACCACCAAGCGTGCTTGGCAATCCCTGATTGATCAGTCCACCAGCAAAATAGAGGGCTACAAAGTTTGTGAGACTTCCTTGGAATCCAACTTTGCGCATTAGAAATCCCCAGCGCAGTCCACCGCAAATAAACGCTGATAGCATCATCAAAAACGCAGCCAAAAACCACCAAGGCTGCATTCGGATTTCGGAATTGAATAGGGTATGCCAATCAATTCCACTCGTAGCTTTCCAGAGTAGGGCAACTGACAAAACAACGCGAATGGTAGGCCAAGCCCGTTTGAGGATTGCTTTCCACCCAGATGTGGCTTTTGGGGTGGCTTGGGGTTGTGAACTCATAGGCATAAGGATAATGCCTATGGCTCCTAAGGTCTTGAATTTGGGGAATTAACGTGCCGTACCAGCGTCCTGCCAGTTGCGGCAAAGACTATAGTCAAATTTAGATAAAACCTGCCCAAAACGGATGATTTCTAGGCTATCCAGGGGCTCGCAGAGCTCAAAGCCGGGATTTCCGCCAACTGGCGGCTTAAATGTCATGCCCGACCAATTGATTAGTAGCACGTTTGCACCAGCTGGTAATTGCCCAAACCAGAGGTCAAACTGATCCTGTCGCTGGTCCAATACAAAGACTGGTACTGGTTGAGCATACCAAGCGGCGCGACTACCCAATGTCCAGTTTTGTACTGCAATACCGTTTGCCTTGGTAGCTTGCGCCAATTGAGACGCTTTTTCGCCTGCAATCTTCCATCCGTAGAGGTCAGCAATTGGATTGGACTTTAGGGCTGCTGTATTCATGCCTCCCGATAGAACGTAGCCAAAGCCTATTAAGCAAACGAGCAGTTGCCCTACAAACAAGATGCGGATTGCCATGCGATGTTGCATGGCCCATGCCTTTGCTAGCCCAATACCGGCAAATGGCGCTAGACAAAACCAGGCGGGTGTAGTCCAGTGGGGAAGACTGCCGCCTCCAGAAAGTGAAGCAAAAATCATGAAAGGGATCATGAAGAAGCTCAGCAAGGCAATAAGAACGAGCTTCTGGGAGTGAAGGCAATGCTTAATAAATGTATAGCCGCCTAAAAGTAATAGAGGTCCAAAGCAGGCAATCTGAATGCCAATGAAGGCGCCAACTCTACGCCACGCCCAAGTGCCACCGCTACCATGGGCAATTTGATATTTGAATGAGATCCAATCATTGATCCAGTTCCAATACAGCACTGGGCTAATCACAATTAAGGCAACTGCTGCCGCAATCCAGAAGCCCGCTTTAGTAATCCAAGGTTTCTTTGGTAAGGCCAAGAAAACAAAGAGCAGGGCAAATGCAGTAAATGCGGCGGTGTATTTGCTCAGACCTGCTAGGCCCAGTAGCAAGCCAGTAATCATCCAGTCAGAAACAGTGAAGTAATCATTTTGGATCCAGCGCAAAGCCGTCAATATTAAACCCAGACTTAAGGGTGCGAGCAAGGTGTCAGGCAAAAGACCGATTGCTAAAACATGCGGTAGTGGGGCTGCAATGATTGCTAACACAGCCATCAATCCACATAGATTGGCAGAAGGTAGGGCGGTGGTTAGGTAACCCGCATTACGTCCCTGCATGAGGTGATGAATTTCAATAGTTACCTGATATACCAAGCAAGCAGAAAGTACCCAAAGTAATTCTGGAATGAGGCGAATGATCCCCTCGGATGAAGTGAGAGCAACTAATGGCCACTGGATCCAGCCAACTAATGGTGGATGATCAAAGTAACTCCAGGCGAGATGCTTTGCGTATAAAGCGTAATGTGCTTCATCAACAGAGAACTCAATCGAGAAGCCGAGGGCAAGGTGAGCCACCGCAGCAATACAGATGCTGATAGCGGCCCAGCTTGAGGGGGATTGATGGCGCATCACGCAATTTTAGACTTAGCACTCCATTCTTTGGGACAATTCAAGGAATGCCTACAAAAAACTGCTTTCGATCCCTACTGCTGTTGACTGCCATTTCAATCTCTTTGGCAGGTTGCGCGGGCTTCACAGGGAATTCAATTGAGAATGAGGCAGGCCAAGCATTTAATGCCGATCAGTTGCCAGCTCAAGAAGATCTGCCGAAATTTTCTGTGGAGAAGCCGAAAGATGGGATGCCAAGTGGTTGGCATTTTTATCGCATAGCACCCTATAAAAAGCACACGATTTACAGGCTTGAGAATTATCAAGGTCGTACGGTGCTTGCTGCCAACTCTAAAACATCAGCATCTGGTCTTGCGGTAAAGCTTCGACCACGTTCAGCGCAAAACCTATGGCTGCAGTGGGAGTGGAAGGCGGTAGGAGCAATTCCTCAAGCAGACAATGCGGAAAGCCAGAATGACGATGCACCGCTACGTATTTTGGTGGCCTTTGATGGTAATAAATCCAAACTCCCTTTAAAAGAGAAGCTCACCTTTGAGATGGCTAACTTGATTAGTGGTCAAGAGATGCCATATGCCACAGTGATGTATATCTGGTCAGGAAAGAATCCAGTCAATACGGTTTTGAATAACGCTCACACCTCTCGTGTGAAGATGATTGTGGTCGACTCTGGCTGGAATGGCTTGGGGGAGTGGAGCAAGCACGAGCGAGACTTGGCTGCAGACTACAAGTTGGCCTATGGTGAGGCACCAGGCAATGTGATTGGTATCGCACTTCTGACTGATACCGATAACACCAAGTCAGAAACCCGTGCCCTTTACGGCGATATTGAATTAGTTCGCAAGAATCTTAAATAACTTCAGACTGCATAGGGCGCCAACGCTTGAGCAGTAGGGCATTACTCAAGACGCAGAAGCTGGAGAGTGCCATGGCACTACCAGCCAGCATGGGTGATAAATAACCCAAAGCTGCCATCGGTATGCCAATCGTATTAAAAGCAAACGCCCAAAATAAATTTTGACGAATCTTGCCCCAAGTTTTTTTGGAGATATCAATTGCAGCTGCTACTAGTGTTGGGTCTCCGCGCATGAGAGTAATTCCAGCTGCCTGCATTGCCACGTCAGTTCCGGTTGACATCGCCATACCCACATCGGCCATTGCCAATGCTGGGGCATCATTCACACCATCACCAACCATTGCCACGAAATGTTTTTTGCCTTCAGAGTTACTCTGCAGATCTCGAATGATTTCTGCCTTATTGCTTGGCATGATTTGGGCAAAGACTTCGTCAATGCCAATAGTCTTTCCTACGCGGTTTGCAGCCGCTAAGTTATCACCAGAGAGCATCACCGTCCGAATATGTAATGCATGAAGTGCAGCGACTGCTGATTTCGCATTAGGCTTTAGCTCATCACCAAACGCAATCACAGCAATTGGCTTTGACGCTTGCTCATCCTGACCACTCACGCTCATCAAGACGGAAACAGTTTGACCCTGCTCAAAACAGCCCTGAGCCTTTTGCAAAACGATATCGTGTTGCAGACTTCCTTCAAGTGAGGCTACGCTTTGTAGGCGAAGCGTTTCGCCTACAAAGGGGCCGGAGCTTGGCACGCCTTCAATCCCAATACCAGGCAAGCCCTTGCTTGATGAGGTAGCAATTGGTGTTATACCTTTTTCTTTGGATGCGTCCAGCAGTGCTTTAGCCAAAGGATGTTCGCTCCCCAGTTGTAAGCCTGCGGCTGTAGCGAGAATGCCTTCAGTATCGGCAGATGATTGATCAAAAGGGAGTAGGGCTAGCATGCGTGGCTTGCCAATAGTGAGTGTCCCGGTCTTATCAAACGCGACGATATTGAGTTTGTGCGCCAACTCCAATACTTGAGGATCCTTAATCAAAATGCCAAAGCGTGCGGCGATACCAGTGCCCGCCATGATCGCAGCTGGAGTAGCAAGTCCAAGTGCGCAAGGGCAGGCAATTACAAGGACGGCGACAGCCCGCAAGATTGCGATCGATACGGAGTCAAAGTAGAGCCAGTTCCCAATACCGGTAGTCAGCGCAAGAATAATCACAGTGGGCACAAATATTGCGCTCACCTGATCAACTAACTTTTGAATAGGCGCCTTTTGTGTTTGAGCTTCCTCTACTAAATTAATAATTTGCGAGAGCACGCTTTCAACACCAACTGCTTGAGCAGTCACTATCAGTACGCCTTCACCATTTAAGGCGCCACCAATGACCTTCGATCCAACTAATTTTTTAATTGGCTCGCTTTCACCAGTGAGCAGGGATTCATCGACATGGCTAGACCCAGAAATAATCACGCCATCTACTGGGATGCGTTCACCGGGAAGTATCAATATCCGATCCCCTGGCAGCACTTGATCAAGGGGTAAGTCACGGCGTTGATCTTCGCCTACACCTGTATTGCCTTGAGGCTCAGCATCCGCGTTTAACACTTTCGCATGCTCGGGCCAAAGTTTTTGCAGGGCGCGAATCGCTTCGCTGGTTTGTTTCTTGGCACGCGACTCTAGCCATTTGCCTAATAAGACCATGCAGATAATGACCGCAGATCCTTCAAAGTAGAGTTCATGCGTATGGTTTGAGGCGAACAAGAGGTACAGGCTAAGTCCATAGGCAGCACTGGTGCCTAGAGCAACCAGTAAGTCCATATTGCCAGCACCAGCCATCAAAGATTTATAGCCTGCCACGTAGAAGCGCCAACCTAAAATGAACTGCACTGGTGTGGCCAGAGCTAGCTGCCACCAGCCCGATAGAGACCAGTGAATGCCAAAAGGCATGAAGAACATGGGTAAGAAGAGTGGGGCGGAAAGCAGGAAACTCAGAATCACCCGACCTAAACCATCATCAGCCCAAAAGGACTTGCTCGCGTTCTTGTCTAAATTGCCTTGTGGAGAGCTTTCTTTGGCCTCATAACCCGTCTTTTTAACAAGTGCGATGATGTCTGCGAGGGTGGAGGAGCCGCGTTTTACCCTAACCCTGGCCTGCTCAGTCGCTAAATTGACGGTAGCTGCCTCAACTCCAGGAATCTTGTCCAAAGCCTTTTCTACACGACTAACGCAAGAGGCGCAGGTCATCCCGCCTATATCTAGGGTATAAAACTCTGAATTGCTCGTTTCTGTGGAGTGCATGTAGAAGATAATCTACCGTAAGGTGAAAAAAGGCCATCAACAACCGTATTTTGACAGTTTTTAAGGGATAACTATGTTTACGCTGAAGGTATCAGGAATGACTTGTGGCGGCTGTATTAATGCTGTTACTCGAGCTGTGCAGGCTCAAGATCCTCAAGCCCAAGTTCAGGCGGACTTGGCGACCCAGATAGTGACGCTGGAAACAACCCTCACTCCAGAGCTGGCTGCCGAGCTCATAACAGATGCCGGATTTCCAGTTTCACAATAGAGATTGGTCCGGCTTTAGCAATTTTTTGCATGTGCGGTTAATCTACCCACTATTCCATTATTTGTAATACATCTCAATAAACCCTATTGAGATTCCCTTGTGGGAATGTTTATCTTAGGAGAAGTCGGTGGCGCTTACTGTAGAGGCTGTGCAAGCAGCATTAAAGAATTTAGTTGACCCAAATACGCAAATTGATTTTGTGTCGGCAAAGAGCGTCAAAAATCTAAAAGTAGACGGCGGCGATATTAGCTTAGACATCGTTCTCGGATATCCAGCCAAAAGTCAGTTTGATGCGATTCGTAAATCTGTTATTGCTGTTCTTCGAGAATTACCTGATGTCAAGAATGTCAGCGTCAATGTCAGCAGTCAAATCGTGGCACATTCTGTTCAGCGTGGAGTGAAGTTACTACCTAATGTAAAAAATATTATTGCTGTAGCCAGCGGTAAAGGTGGAGTAGGAAAATCCACCACAGCAGTAAATCTAGCTTTAGCCTTGGCTGCGGAAGGTGCGCAAGTAGGCATGTTGGATGCAGACATCTACGGACCGAGTCAACCGATGATGCTCGGTATTACTGGCAGGCCAACTTCGATTGAAGAAAATACGATGGAGCCTATGGAAGGCCATGGCCTTCAAGCGAGCTCTATTGGCTTTTTAATCGATGATGATGCGCCCATGGTGTGGCGCGGTCCAATGGTAACTTCAGCCCTCGAGCAATTGCTTCGTCAGACACGTTGGCGTGATCTTGATTACCTGATTGTGGACATGCCGCCAGGTACCGGGGATATTCAGTTAACGCTTGCTCAGAAGGTGCCTGTCACCGGCGCAGTCATCGTGACCACTCCTCAAGATGTTGCCTTACTGGATGCGCGTAAGGGCTTAAAGATGTTTGAGAAGGTTGGCGTTCCGATTGTAGGGATCATTGAAAACATGAGCACTTATGTTTGCCCAAGTTGTGGTCATGAGGAGCATGTGTTTGGTACCGGTGGTGGCCAAAAGATGTGCAAAGAATATGGGGTTGATTTCTTGGGTGACTTACCGCTCAATTTATCGATTCGTGAGCAGGCTGATGCAGGGCGCCCAACTGTAGTGGCTGATCCTGATGGCGCTATCAGTGCAATCTATAAGACGATTGCAAGACGAGTTGCCATTAAAGTAGCGGCGCTTTCAAAAGATATGAGCAGTAAATTCCCTAACATCGTGGTTCAAAACACCTGAGGTCTTATGCGTTTTGCAGTTCTCATGCGTAAGCAGTTCGTTGATAACCCCTGGATTTCCTATCGTTGGGAGCCTCGGGAGGTATTGCCGGATTTTGGGGAATTTAATAATGCAACTGCCGATGAGGGAAAAATTATTGGGCAGTTCTTAGGGCGCGATGATCAAGGTGAGTCTTGGTTATTTACCGGATATGAGCTCAATTTGTTTCCGGATGAGGCTGAAGGTTATTACCTCAACTTATCAGCCCCTCAGCCTTGCTGGTTTGTGATGTGGCGCTTAGAGGAAGATATTGAACGCTACATTGATACTCAGTCAATCGAGTTAGCTAAATCAGAGATAACGATTGCTGTTCCGCATCGTATTAGCGTGAGCTATAACGAAGCAGGCCGCTTACTGGATGGTGGCGAATCAGTCGATAACATTCCCTTATCTTCGGAGCATGCCTCTTGGTTACAGGAGTATGTGAACGAGCATTACCGTCCTGAACCCAAAAAGCGACATCGTCCCGAATCATTTAAAGGTGCTAACCGCGGGGTGGAGGATTAATGCCCGGGGGATTTCTAAATCGATGGTCACGCCTCAAGTCTGGGGAGCAAGTCGAGCCCGAGAAAAAACCAGCCGATCAGACTAAGCAAGAGTTAACAAATCCTTCTGAAATACAGCAGGATTCCGCTGATACCAAAGAAGCTCTCCCGTCAGCTACTTTGGACGATGTAGAGAAGATCGATCGTTTTGCTCCTGACTTCTCTTCTTTTATGAAGCCGGATGTGGATCCTGCAGTTCAGCAAGCGGCGATGAAAAAGATGTTCTCAGACCCCCATTTCAATGTCATGGATGGTTTGGATATTTATATCGATGATTATTCCAAGCCAGATCCCATTCCACTGGAAATGCTCAAGCGAATGGTGCAATCTGACATGCTCAACATTTTCCGCAAAGATAGTGATGAGGAGACCCCGGTTACACAAGCTGTCGATAACAAAGCCTCTGAACCGAAAGAGCAGGCTTTACCCCTAGCGCCCCAGACTGATTTAACATCCACACCAGTACCTATTCAGGAAGAGGGGGATAAAGACCCATTGCCCGTGGATAAGAAAACCAGTTAAGAAGAAATCAATGAGTCAAAAATTAGTTTGTAATTGCAATGGAACCATGCCTTTGGATGGTAAGGCTTTGGGTCTTACTATGCACACCTCCTTATGTAGGCAGGAGATTGGCTCAGTCATCAAGGCATTCGATGGTAGCGACGCTATCGTCATTGCCTGTACTCAGGAGCGTGCTTTATTTGGTGAGCTTGCTGAGCAATCTACAAAACCTTTGGTAGCCCCATTACGCTTTGTCAATATTCGTGAAGTGGCTGGGTGGACTCAAGAGGCTAAAACTTCTACACCGAAGATTGCTGCATTACTTGCTCTGGCAGAGATGCCTGAAGCAGATCCAGTCCCGGTCGTCAATTATGAAAGTCAGGGTCGCTTATTGATTGTTGGCTCTGGAGATCAGGCTTTGCCTTGGGCTGAAAAACTGAGCGATTCTCTTGATGTCTCGGTTCTCTGTGCGGAACCGGGCGCATTGCCACTCGCAAGAAATTTCCCGATCTACACCGGCGACGTAATTAAATTAGATGGATATTTAGGTAACTTTTCAGTTGATTGGAGTTTGCAAAACCCAATCGATCCAGAGATGTGTACACGCTGTGGAGCTTGTGTTGAGGTTTGTCCCGAAGGTGCAATTGACGATTCCTTCCAAATTGATTTAGATAAATGCAAATCCCACCGAGCTTGCATCACAGCCTGCGCTGGTATTGGTGCAATTAATTTTGATCGCGTCGACCGTCAACGTAATGCCGAGTTTGATTTGATCATGGATCTACGTGCTGATCCCAAGATGCGAATGAGTCAAACTCCACAAGGCTACTTTGCCCCCGGAAAAGATCCGCTTGAGCAAGCTTTAGTGGCAAACGAATTATTAGGTTTAATTGGTGAGTTTGAGAAACCTAAATACTTTGCCTATAACGAAAAGATTTGTGCTCACGGGCGCAACGGCAAAGTAGGCTGCAGCGCTTGTATCGATGTGTGTTCAACAGGCGCCATTTCCTCCTTATTCAAAAGCGGGCAGGGCACTGTAGAAGTCAATCCTAATTTATGTATGGGTTGCGGAGCTTGCTCGACGGTGTGTCCATCAGGTGCAATGCGCTATAACTATCCAAGCGTGTCTCATCAGGGTAAAGAGATTAAAACGCTTGCTAATGTGTTTGCTGCTGAGAGTGCTAAGGCAAAACAATCACAAGCGCCTGCTTTACTGTTGCATTCCCTTAAATCTGGCACTCAAGCTTTAGATTCTCTTGGGCGCTTGGCTCACTTAAGACCAAAGCAATTTGAGGCATTGCCATCCTTTGTTCTGCCATTTGGAGTCGAGCACATTGCCTCCACCGGTTTAGATTTGTGGCTCGGCGCTCTTAGCTATGGTTTTGGTGAAGTCATTCTGCTACTCACGGGTGATGAAGACCCTGCTTATCGCGCCGCACTTGAAACCCAAACAGATTTGGGTAATGCGATTTTGGCTGCCTATGGATTTGATGCCAGACTATCGCTGATACAGATTAGCTCTGCTGATGATCTGCAGCCTGCATCCGCTGCAATGGGCAAGTTGCGTCAACGTGGTTCTTTGCCAGCAATTTGTTCGCCTGCCAGTTTTGGTTTGGGTAACCAGAAGCGCGAAACTGTTGAAATGGTTTTGGAGCACTTGCAAAAGCAAGCTAAAACCCCGCTTTCTGCAGGTGGTACTGCTTTACCAAAATCATCCTTCTTAGGCGGCTTAAATATCAATAAGGATGCCTGCACACTTTGCATGTCATGTGTGGGTAGTTGTCCAGAAGGTGCTTTGCTGGATAACCTGGATGAACCTAAACTTTCTTTCATAGAAAAGCAATGCGTTCAATGTGGCATTTGTGTTCAAACTTGCCCAGAACAAGCACTGTCTTTAGCCCCGCGTTTACAAACTGTGGAGGAGCGCAAGCAAAGAGTGGAGCTCAACGAGACCAAGCCCTTCCATTGCATCAGCTGCGGTAAGGTCTTTGGAACCGCGAAGATGGTTGATCTGATGTTGGTGAAGTTGGGGGCTCATGGTGCTTTTGCGGGAGCTGGCCTAGATAGGCTAAAGATGTGTGGTGATTGTCGTGTGGTTGATATGGTGAAGAAAGAGTTATGAGTGAGCAAATAAAAGCAGGCGCCTCGACTGAGGTTGGTGATGTGGGTTTGCCTGAGGATCTGGCTAGAGCAGATTTATATGGCTTGATTGCCAGACTCTTTCATCAGCCGCCTGATCAAGAGTTACTGGATCAAATCGCTGCTTCGATTCCAGATGGCCAGGAAGTCCAGGCTGATGACGCGCCGCTAGCCAAGGTGTGGGATAGCGTGGTGGAGGTTGCCAAAAATAATCCAGCCAAAGCTTGGCATGAGGAATTTGATCGCAATTTCATTAGCGTTGGCCGTCCCAATGTGATTCTGAACGGCTCCTTCTATATGGCTGGACACTTAAATGAAAAGCCCTTAGTTGATATTCGTCGCGCTTTAGATACCTTTGGCCTGGTATCCGCCGAAGAGGTTACCGAGACTGAGGATCACTTGTCTGCCTTGTGTGAAGTAATGAGATATCTCATAGCGGGGGATGACGTAGAGATATCTAACCTGACCAATCAGCGCGTTTTCTTCAATGACCATATTCGCCCTTGGTATGACGAATTGTGCGATGCAATAGAAAATATTCCAGACATGCATCTTTACCATCCGGTTGCTGCATTGACTCGGGAATTTCTTGCTATCGAAGGGCAGAGTTTTGACATGATTTGATGTTGCGTTGCACAAGAGGAAAGCACCTAAAAATATATTAATTCCAAATATGCAAAAAATACAATTACCAATTACACTTGATCTATATCAAATTTGCACTAACTAGGAGCATGCGATGACTACCAAATCCGCAACTGCAGTAAATGAAGAAAATAAGCCTTCACGCAGAAAGTTTTTCATCGGAGCAGGTGCCACAGTTGGCGCCGTTGCTGTTGCTTCGCAAACCTCAATTGGTAAGGCGGTGATTCAAGAAATTGGAAGCACTGTTAAGGGTAAAGATGACGGTTATCAGTTGTCTGCGCACATTCGTAAGTACTACGAAACCACAATGCTTTAAATCTAGTTGTTAATGAAGTCGTTTCCAAATAATTAAATAAAAATATTTTTCAGGGACAACATATGAGTCTGACTCGTAAATCCAATACCCCACAGAGTGGCCGCTCTACACCTGCATCACGTCTCATCGGTAGCTTGTCACGCGGACTCCAATCTGCAGTGCCAACGATGGATCGTCGTACCTTCCTCAAGCGCTCCGGCGTCGGTGTTGGTGCTGGTATCGCGGCAAGCCAATTAACATTGGTGCAGAAGGCATCTGCCGAGCAAAGCAAGGCAATGCTCGATGGCAAGGGCAAGATCGAAGTTAAGAGAACGATTTGTACTCACTGCTCAGTAGGTTGCGCAACTGACGCTACTGTTGAGAACGGTGTTTGGGTTCGTCAAGACTCTGCATTTGATTCCCCAATTAACTTGGGTGCTTACTGCGCGAAGGGCGCATCCCTGCGTGAGCATGGGCATGGAGATTTCCGCTTACGTTACCCAATGAAGTTGGTTGATGGTAAGTATCAAAGAATCTCATGGGATCAGGCTTTGACTGAAATCACTGCGCAGATGAAAGATTTGCGTAGCAAGTACAGCCCAGATTCTTTGTTCTTTATTGGCTCCTCAAAGCATAACAACGAACAGTCTTATTTAATGCGCAAGTGGGTTTCTTTATTCGGAACCAACAATACAGACCATCAAGCCCGTATTTGCCACTCCACTACAGTTGCCGGTGTTGCCAACACCTGGGGCTATGGTGCGATGACCAATAGCTATAACGACATGATGAATGCCAAGGCGGCTTTGTATATTGGTTCAAACGCTGCAGAAGCGCATCCAGTGTCAATGCTCAGCTTGTTGCATGCAAAAGAAAATGGTTGCAAGGTCATCGTAGTTGACCCACGTTACACCCGTACTGCAGCAAAGTCTGATCAGTATGTCCGCATTCGTTCAGGTACTGATATTCCATTCTTGTTTGGTGTTCTGTATCACATCTTCAACAATGGTTGGGAAGATAAGAAGTACATCAATGACCGCGTGTACGGTATGGATGAGATCCGCAAAGAAGTTATGGAAAAGTGGACTCCAAAGAATGTAGAAGAAGCATGTGGAGTTCCAGAAGCACAGATGTACAAAGTTGCTGAAACTATGGCGAAGAATCGTCCAAGCACTTTGGTCTGGTGTATGGGGCAAACTCAGCACACCATTGGTAATGCTATGGTTCGTGCCTCTTGTATTCTGCAGTTAGCTTTGGGCAACATCGGTAAGTCCGGTGGTGGCGCTAACATTTTCCGCGGTCACGATAACGTTCAAGGTGCAACTGACGTTGGCCCTAACCCAGATTCACTGCCAGGCTACTACGGCCTTGCAGCAGGTTCATGGAAGCACTACGCCACTGTATGGGGTGTGGACTACGAGTGGATCAAAGGTCGTTACGCTCCAAACATGATGGAGAAATCAGGTACTACGGTTTCTCGTTGGGTCGATGCGGTGCTCGAGAAAAATGACATGATCGATCAACAAACCAGCGTTAAAGGTTTGTTCTTCTGGGGTCATGCACCAAACTCACAAACTCGCGGACTTGACATGAAGCGCGCGATGGATAAGTTGGATTTGTTAGTAGTGGTTGATCCATATCCAAGTGCGACTGCGGCAATGGCAGCAATGCCTCCTGCAGAGGGTGATGTTGTCAATAAGAATCGCAACGTGTATTTATTGCCAGCTACGACACAGTTCGAAACAACAGGTTCTGCTACAGCATCAAATCGTTCGCTGCAGTGGCGTGAGAAAGTAATTGATCCGTTGTTTGAGTCTGTTCCTGACCACGTGATCATGCAAGCATTTGCTGATCGCCTTGGTTTTGGTCAAGAGTTATCAGTTAACTACAAGATGTTGAGCTCGAAATATGCAGGTAAGCAGTGGAGAGAGCCTGAAATTGAATCCATCTTGCGAGAAATTAATCGTGGTGTTTGGACGATTGGTTACACCGGCCAAACTCCTGAGCGCTTGAAGGCTCACATGAGAATGGCAGGCGTATTTGATCCGAAGACATTGAAGTCACGCGGTGGTGTTGATCCAGTAACGGGCTACGACACAGCAGGCGATTACTATGGCTTGCCTTGGCCTTGCTACGGAACTGCGGCTATCAAGCATCCTGGCTCACCAAACCTCTATGACACCAGTAAGAGTGTCATGGAAGGTGGCGGTAATTTCCGCGCAAACTTTGGCGTTGAAAAAGACGGTAAGAATTTGTTGGCTGAAGATGGCTCTTACTCTAAGGGTTCAGCGATTAAAACTGGATACCCAGAGTTTGATCACGTCTTTATGAAGAAACTGGGCTGGTGGAGTCAGTTGACTGAGGAAGAGCAAAAGGCAGCTGAAGGTAAGAACTGGAAGACTGACTTATCTGGTGGTATTCAACGCGTTGTCATGAAGAATGGTTGCCATCCATTTGGCAATGCAAAAGCACGTGCAGTCGTATGGAACTTCCCAGATGCCATTCCAGTGCACCGTGAAGCTCTCTACAGTACTAACGAGCCAATGATGCGCAAGTACCCAACTTCTGCAGATAAGAAGAATTTCTGGCGCTTGCCAACCCTTTTCAAAACAGTTCAGGATAAGAACTTGAATGAGAAGCTCTACGAAAAGTTCCCAATCATTTTGACTTCTGGTCGTTTGGTTGAGTACGAAGGTGGAGGAGACGAAACTCGTTCCAACCCATGGTTGGCTGAGTTGCAACAAGAGAACTTTGTGGAGATCAATCCTAAGGCTGCAGAAGCTCGCGGCATTAAGAATTGGGATTACGTATGGGTGAAGTCACCAACCGGCGCCAAGATCAAAGTGCGTGCATTGGTAACCCCACGCGTTGACCAAGGTACCGCATTCGTACCATTCCACTTTGCAGGCTGGTGGCAAGGCAATGACTTGCGCAAATATTACCCAGAGGGCGCTGCCCCAGTAGTTTTAGGTGAGGCAGTGAATACTGCAACAACCTATGGCTATGACCAGGTAACGATGATGCAAGAAACCAAAACCACTATGTGCCAAATCGAAAAATTTGCCTAAGTTAAAAAATAAAGTCAGGAGAACATCATGGCAAGAATGAAATTTATCTGCGATACAGAGCGTTGCATTGAGTGCAACGGCTGTGTCACAGCTTGTAAAAACGATAACGAAGTGCCTTGGGGTATCAATCGTCGCCGAGTTGTTACGGTAAATGACGGTATTGTTGGCCAGGAAAAGTCTGTTTCAGTTGCTTGTATGCACTGCTCGGATGCACCTTGTATGGCAGTTTGCCCAGTAGATTGCTTCTACCGCACCGATGAGGGTGTAGTGCTGCATGACAAGGACATTTGCATTGGTTGCGGCTATTGCTCTTTTGCATGCCCATTTGGCGCACCTCAATTCTTAAGTCAGGGTGCCTTCGGTTCCCGTAGCAAGATGGACAAGTGCACCTTCTGTAGCGGTGGCCCAGAAGTGAACGGTAGCGTTGCTGAATTTGAGAAGTATGGTCGTAACCGCTTAGCCGAAGGCAAATTACCTTTGTGTGCTGAGATGTGTTCAACCAAGGCTTTGATTGGTGGCGATGACGAAGTAATTTCTTCCATCTACGCTAAGCGTGTATCAGTTCGTGAAGCTAATGGTCGTTATCCAAGTACCGATATTTTTGGTTGGTCTACTGCTTATGGTCCTTCGGGATCACCTGCACCGAAGCCGACACCCGCTGACAAAATTCCAGGAGCAAAGTCATGAAATTGAATTTCAAAACTCTCGGCTTGTGTTTGGCTGCTGGTACTTTGTTGGCGGCATGTTCCGAGCCACCAGAAATTGCAGCGAAAGCTGCCAAGCGTCCTGATGTAGCCCCTTACATGGGTGCTGATAATGGATTCATGACAAAGGGCTGGACTCCGGGTAATCAAGCTAGTTGGGCGGAGGCGATTAACAAGCGCAATCAGAAGCAATCTGAGTATTCACGCGCTAAGTGATCAGTTAAACAACAATAAATAAAACGAAAACGTTTAAGGATATTTGTATGAATCGATCATTTTCAAGTGTTAGTCGCTCCTGGGTCTTGGCTCTGGGCGTTTCACTGAGTTTGTTAAGCGGGGTTGCTCTGGCAGATCGTGCGCCAATGCAACCTTTGCCATCGCCAAGTGGAATTGATTTCCCTAAGAATCTCAATACGATTCCCGACGGAACTCAAGCGCAATCTCAGCCGGCGAATACCGCCCCAAAAGAGGGTGCTATTTGGGATACAGCCAACAGTGCTCCTTATAACTACGTCAGCATTCCAGACAAAGAGGCGAGCGTATTAATTCAACGCTCAGGTCAGCAATGGCGCCTAATTCGTAATGGCGTGATCACTGTTTATGGTGGCTGGCTCCTAGCCCTTGCATTTTTTGGTGTGATTGCGATGTACACCCTCAAGGGCTCAATCAAGTTACATGAGCCTCTATCAGGCGTGAAGATCAAGCGCTTTAGCGGCTTTGATCGCCTCACGCATTGGACCATGGCATTTAGCTTTATTGCTCTTGCATTGACTGGCCTGTTAATTTTGTACGGCAAGTTCTTTGCGATGCCATTGATGGGCGGCGCTGCGTATGGTTCTTTCTTGATGGTTTGCAAGAACATCCATAACTTTGTTGGGCCACTCTTTACTTTAAGTATTGTGATTTTCTTCTTCCTCTTTGTTCGCAAGAACGTCTTTGGGGAAGGTGACATGGCTTGGTTAATGTCTTTTGGTGGACTCTTCTCTGGTAAGCATGTGCCAGCAGGTTTCTTCAACTTTGGTGAGAAGTTCTGGTTCTGGTTCGGCATGGTTTTCCTAGGCCTGATTATTTCAGCTTCAGGATTTGTGCTCGACATGATCGTGCCATTCATGGACATCCAATACTTGCGTGGAACTATGCAATTGGCCAATATCATCCACAGTTCTGCAGCTATTTTGATGACAGCAATGGCAATGGGCCACATTTACATCGGTACGATTGGTATGCAGGGTTCAATCGACGGTATGAAGACTGGCTATGTTGATGCTACTTGGGCTAAAGAGCACCATGAGCTCTGGTATGACAAGATTAATAAATAAGGACATGGCCATGAAAAAAATCATTGCTTTTACACTCTGCTCATTTGTAAGTGCTTTTGCTTTCGCAGCCTTACCCCCACTATCGCCTGAAGCTCAGGCAGAGGCTGATCTAAAGAAGGCTAAAACGGCTTATGCTGGTAAGGTTGGAGCTTTCAAGCTTTGCCAAGTGCAAAATAAGATTGCCGACCAATACAAGGTTTCCGGTACTCCAGCACCAGCAGCCTGTGTAGCGCCACCTCCATTTGTTGCACCGGTTGCTGCTGCAGCGCCAGCTGCAAAGTAATTAGTCGGAGAGTAACTCTTGATGTAAGTAGCGCTTTGCTGCTTGTGTCTGAGGATTGGCAAAGAAAGGACCTACGGGTCCTTTTTCTTTTATCTGGCCCTGATCAATGAAGATAATGTACTCGGCTAGTCTTTGTACTTGTGCCAGCTGGTGGGAGGTAAAGATGACATCTGATCCATGAAGCTTAAATTGGCGGATGATTTCTTCTACTTGCTCTGTAGTATTTGGATCTAGATTGGCGGTGGGTTCATCTAGCAATACCAAATTGGGTTTTTGCAATATGACTCGACCTAAGCATAGCTTTTGTCTTTCTCCTGCTGAGAGTTTATGAGCAGGACTATTCGCAAGACGGCTTAAACCGATCTGCTCTATGACGGCATCAATAGCCCTCGACTCAATAGAAGGATCAGAGTCTTGGACCATCGCAATATTAGTTCTAGCGGAGGCCTTAATCATTGGCGTATGGTGCAATACCAAGGATGATTTGATGGATCTTCTTGAGTGCGTGATCGTGCCTGAATTCGGTGTGATCAAACCATCAATTAACTTGAGGAATGTGGTTTTTCCGGCGCCATTGGGCCCAATACAGGCGCTAATTCGATCTGCAGGAATGAGTGCGTGGGGGATATCCAATATAGTCCGACCATCACTTTTAACAATGATGTCCTGTAGCTCGATGTATTGCTGAAATTGTTCGGAGGGATTAACCATAGCGTCGCTCCGCAATTTGGCGAACTACAAATGTGAAAAGGTTGGCTAGTAACACAATGCCCAGTAAGACAATTCCTAAGGCAAGCGCAAGAGGGAGGTCGCCCTTGCTTGTTTCTAAGGCAATCGCAGTGGTCATGGTTCGAGTGGATTGATCAATGTTCCCGCCCACGATCATGACGGCTCCAACCTCGGATATTGCTCTAGCTAGTCCAGCTAGGACGGCAATAGTCAGTGAGAAGCGACAGTCCCAAATCAGCCATTTGAGGGAGGCCATTCTGGGTAAGCGAAGGGCCATAAATGAATCCCGATGAATTCTCCAGGAATCTTCCAAAATTTGGCGGCTTAGAGCCGCAATTAAAGGGGTTGTGAGCAGTGTTTGGGCAAGGATCATGCCCTTGGGTGTAAAAAGCCATCCCCATACGCCTAAAGGCCCTGTGCGCGAGAGTAAGAGGTAGACCACAACGCCAACAATGACTGTTGGGACGCCCATGAGTGTATTCAGGGTAACTGTAATCGTTTGTTTACCCCGAAATTCTTCGGTGGCCAATAGAGCACCAATCGGCAGCCCAATCAGGGTACCTAAAAGGAGTGCCGTCAAGCTGACCTGAAGAGAGACGAGAACAATGCCCATTACTCCTGCATCCAAATGTGCAAGGAGTCTAAAAGCATCCTGAAAGGTCATCAACATGGACATGATTCTAGCAAGGGGGTGGCAAAATGGCAGAAATGCAAACAATTTCCCTTTTTTAACTCATGGCTGAAGTCATTTGCCTCTGTAATGAGGTTCTCGATGCTGATCTTCGAGAATATCTTGATGCCCATCCAATCGACTCTATTGAGGAGTTGCGTGAGCAAGCCTCCATTTGCAATAAGTGCATGCAGTGTCAGGATTTAGTTGAGGGTGAAATTTATTTGGCACGTGTTCGACGGCAGCGTGCTGCAGGACAGTTTTAATGACGCAAAGTAAGTTGGGCCGCTTTAGCGTCATGACCATGAATGTGCATAAGGGGCTATCACCCTTGCACAGGAAGTCGACTATCTACGAGCTACGTCAGAAAATGCGTAGCCATCATCCAGATTTGCTTTTTCTGCAAGAGCTTCAGCAGGAACATCGAGGGCGAATTCGGCGCTTTGGTCAATGGCCTTTAACAGAGCTCACCCACTTTTTATCCGAAGACTTTTGGCATGATTGGCATTACGGTAAAAATGTGGAATATCCAGATGGGCATCATGGCAATGCAATTCTGTCTAAGAGGCCTTTGCATAAGGGTGAAAATTACGACATCTCGGCTTATCGATTTGAACGGCGCGGATTGCTTCATAGCGTCACCCAGCTCGAGGGTGTAGCAACACCGATCCATTGTTTTTGCGTTCACTTGGCCTTATTTGAAGGCGGGAGAGAGCGTCAGTTAAATGAAATTATTCGTTACATTGATTCACTGGCGAATGGTGGTCCCACTATTGTGGCTGGTGACTTTAACGATTGGCGCAACCGCGTGAGTGCGCCGATGCAGGCTGCCGGTTTTAATGAGGTATTTGAAGTACTTACTGGAGCCCCGGCAAAAACCTTTCCTAGTGTGAAGCCTATGCTTCCAATGGATCGAATTTATGTGCGGGGCTTAAAAATCCATTCTGCGGAAGTGATGCATGAATGGTTGAAACTATCCGATCACTTAGGTATTGCAGCGGAACTTGAAATTTTATGAACATTATTAATTTTTTACTAGGATCTATTTTTGGTGAATCCTTTATTTGGGTCCCAATAGCCCACATCATTATTGTGATTCTGTTTGGATTTAGATTAATTTCAGTGAGAAGGCCGGTTGGCGTTGTTCTGGCCTGGTTTCTGATTGTGGTTCTATTCCCCTTAATTGGTATTAGCCTCTATATCCTCATTGGCGAGCGTCCCGTTGGTCGAAAGCTCACTCGAAAAATTATTCGCATGGATAAAGAGTACGCTGCCATCACCGAAGCGATGCGCAAACGCTATCAGGCTGATAAACAACTTCTGCCAATTGAAGGCAGGGCCCTGAGTCTCTTGGCAGAGGCTAAAAATGGTTCACCAGTAATCGCTGGCAATCAGATTGAACTCTTTACGAATTCTCTGGAAATCTTGCAATACTTTATTGATGAGATTAATCAGGCTAAGAAAACATTGCATTTGGAATTCTATATATGGGCTTTAGGTGGTGATGCAGATCGTGTTGGCGAAGCTTTAATCGCTGCGGCTAAGCGTGGCGTAGCTTGTAAAGTGCTATTGGATTCTTTAGGTAGTAAAGACTGGTTTAAATCGACTTGGCCTAAGCGCTTCAGAAAAGCGGGTATTAAAGTAACTGAGGCATTACCTATTCAAGTTGGCCGCTTTCAATTTCGTCGTGCTGACTTAAGGCTGCATCGCAAGATATTTGTGATCGATAACACCATCGTTTGGACTGGCAGTATGAATATGGTCGACCCACGTACTTTTAAACAAGATTCAGGTGTGGGCGAATGGGTAGATGCAATGGTCAGAATTGAAGGGCCTGTAGCATCTCAGTTTGAGCTGACATTCTCGTTTGACTGGAGTGTTGACAATCCCAGAGTTACGCACTTTAGCAATGTAGTGCCGGCTGCCAGCCCACTAGAAGGGAAGGTATTGGCTCAAGAGTTTTCCTCCGGGCCGGTATACCGCGACGATATCTTGTACCAAGTATTGCTTTCAGCCATCATGGATGCCCGTGAAGAGCTCACCATCACTACGCCTTACTTTGGTCCTGACGATGGTTTGATTCAGGCGCTGATGGCAGCAGCTGGTCGTGGCGTGAAGGTGACTCTGATTGTTCCCAAGTTAAATGACTCGACATTGGTTGCTTGGAGTAGTCGCAGCTTCTACTCTGATCTCATGAGTGCCGGTGTGAATATCGCTGAGTTCCATGGCGGCCTATTGCATACGAAGAGCATGCTGATAGACAAGCGTGTTGCCATTTTTGGTTCAGTCAATTTTGATCAGCGCAGCTTGCGTCTCAATTTTGAAATTAGCTTAATCGTATACAACGATGAATTCTGCGCCAAGCTCGAAACCTTGATCGAGTCTTACTTGGCTAAATCAGATATGGTAAATCCAGCAACTTGGGCTAAGAGACCGCATTGGCATGTTCTGCTGGAGAATGCAGCCCACCTGACATCACCCTTGCTTTAAATGGAGCCCTGACCCCGCATCTTTGCAATCTCATCAGCAGAAATGCCAAGCTCAGTCAGGATGGCTTCCGTATGTTGGCCCACTGCAGGTATCTCATCCATGCGGTAGTCAAAGCTGTCATTGCTGCCTGGGGGTAGCATCGCTGGAATAGGGCCCACCGGTGATCCTACTTGTACCCAGCGATCCCTTGCTTTGAGTTGATCATGATTCCATAAGCCCTGCATATCATTTAGGCGGGCATTGGCGATTTGCGCTTGATCTAGTTTTGCAATCACTTGCTGGGTAGTAAGTTTGCTAAAACAGGCATCAATGATGGAGAGGAGCTCATCTCGCTTTTCATTACGCTTGAAGTTTTTATCAAAGCGCTCATCTTTAGCTAGCGCTTGATTCTCAAGCACTACCTCACAGAATAAAACCCACTCACGATCATTTTGCAGACCCAGCATCACAGTGCCACCATCTCCCGCCTTAAATGGCCCATAAGGATAGATCGTGGCATGAGATGCGCCATTGCGAGGAGGGGGTGCAGCTCCCTCATAGGCGTAATAGAGCGGGTAGCTCATCCATTCACCCAAAGACTCCAGCATAGAAACATCGATAGTGGATCCTTTGCCGGTCTTCCCCCTCTGGAGAAGTGCTGCCAAAACATTGGTGTAGGCATACATGCCTGCAGCAATATCTGCAATCGAATTGCCTGCCTTGCTAGGTGTCTCAGGTGTGCCGGTAACCGACAAGAATCCAGCTTCACTTTGAATCAGTAAGTCATAGGCTTTTTTGTCACGATAAGGCCCATTATTTCCATAGCCTGAGATGTCGCACAAGATTAAGCCGGGATTATCTTTTTGCAATAGCTCTGCAGTAAGGCCCATGCGCGCTGCGGCACCAGGGGCTAAGTTCTGTACCAGCACATCCGCTGTTTTGAGGAGCTTCTTTAGTGCTGCCAAGGCCGATTCTTGTTTGAGATCTAGGGTGAGACTTTCTTTAGAGCGATTTACCCAAGTGAAATGAGATGACATGCCATTGACCCGTTCATCATAGGCGCGGGCAAAGTCTCCGGCACCAGGCCGTTCGACCTTGATGACTCGTGCACCTAAGTCGGCCAATTGGCGAGTACAAAACGGAGCAGCAATGGCATGCTCTAACGAAACCACAGTGATGCCATCTAGGGGGCGAATGCTCATGAGATTGCTTATCCAAACACTAAATTAATTAACAGGTCTACAGAATTAGAAAGAGCGGGGGAGGCCCAATACATGCTCAGCGATATAGGAATAGATTAAGTTAGTCGAGATTGGCGCTACTTGGTAAAGGCGTGTCTCTCTGAATTTACGCTCAACATCATATTCATTGGCAAAGCCAAATCCTCCATGAGTTTGCAGGCAAACGTTAGCGGCTTCCCAAGAGGCTTTGGCAGCTAAGTACTTAGCCATGTTGGATTCGGCACCGCAGGCTTGTTTAGCATCAAATAGTTCACAAGCTTTAAAGCGCATTAGATTGGCAGCTTCTGTTTCGATATAAGAATCTGCAATTGGAAACTGAATACCTTGATTCTTACCAATCGGACGATCAAATACCACACGTTCATTGGCATAGCGGCGGGCCTTATCTACAAACCAATAAGCATCTCCAATACACTCGGCAGCAATGAGGACACGCTCCGCATTGAGGCCGTCAAGAATGTATTTAAATCCTTGGCCTTCTTCGCCAATTAAATTCTCAGCAGGAATTTCTAAGTTATCAAAGAAGACTTCATTGGTTTCATGGTTCACCATATTGGCAATAGGTTGAATCTCCATGCCTTTGCCAATCGCATCCTTGAGATTGACGATAAAGATTGACATGCCTTCTGATTTTTTCTTTACCTCTGCAAGCGGAGTAGTGCGCGCTAAAAGAATCATTAAATCGGAATGCTGAATACGAGAAATCCAAACCTTCTGACCATTCACTACATACTTGTCACCCTTTTTAACGGCGGTAGTTTTGAGTTTGGTGGTATCGGTGCCTGTAGTCGGTTCGGTCACAGCCATACTTTGGAGGCGTAATTCTCCGGTAGCAATCTTAGGAAGGTATAGCTTCTTTTGAGCATCTGAACCATGGCGCAATAGAGTGCCCATGTTGTACATCTGACCATGGCATGAGCCGGCATTACCACCTGAGAGATTAATTTCTTCCATGATGACGGAAGCCTCAGCCAATCCCAAACCTGAGCCACCATATTCTTCTGGAATAAGGGCGGCCAGCCAGCCCGCTTGCGCCATAGCATCGACAAAAGCTTCAGGGTAGGCGCGCTCATGATCTACTTTTTGCCAGTATGCGGAGTCAAAGCTTCCACAGAGGTCGCGCAAGGCTTCGCGCATATCTTGATATTGGTCTGGCTTGGGAATAGGGTGGTTCATTTAGCTGCCTAAAAAAGTTAAGAAATAATTGAATCCCCACAGTTTAAGCAAGAATTCAAGATTGTGGGCGACGCAAAATCTGACCCCAATCCCAGCGATTGTTGAGTCTGATGGCGCTTGGGGCATACTTGGGACATGATCAAAACCCCGCTTTCCAAACGATCTGGAGCCCTTGCCTAATGGAGCAAATGCTAGGCCAGTTTTTTGACTACTTTGGTATGCCGTCGGTTGGTTTGCCGGCGGTATTTATTAGTGCCTTTATTTCCGCAACTTTATTGCCTGTAGGTTCAGAGCCAATCTTGTTTGGGTATGTTTCGGTTAACCCGCACTTATATTGGGTTGCCATTATTGTTGCCACAATTGGTAACACCTTGGGGGGTATGTTCGATTGGTGGCTTGGGCTGCTGAGTCGCAATAGCTTTGAGTCCTTAAAAGGCCCTTCAAACAACCGAATGCAGCGCTGGTTGGAGGAGCGGGGCCCTAAGATGCTGCTGCTATCTTGGCTGCCTGGGTTTGGTGACCCCCTGTGTTTGGCCGCTGGCTGGCTCAGATTGCCCTGGCTACCCTGTTTAGTCTATATGTGTATCGGAAAGCTACTGCGCTATCTCACAATGACTTGGCTTCTAACTTTGGTGCCTACGAGCGTTTGGCATCAATTGGGTCACTGGCTGCATCTGATCTAATTTCTTCCGTTGTATCCTATGTTTTTATTGTCAATTTCTCTAGAGGGCATTCATGTCTCAATTAAAAGGTAAAACGGCACTGGTCACTGGTTCTACTAGCGGTATCGGTTTGGCGATGGCTATTGGATTGGCGAAGCAGGGCGTCAATATCATGGTCAACGGTTTTGGTGAAAAAGATGCTGCTATCGCTGCGATCAAAGAGTGCGGAGTAGAAGTGGATTATCACGGTGCTGACATGAGTAAGCCTGCTGAGATTGAAGATCTGATTAAGCAAACTGAAACACGTTTTGGATCACTTGATATCTTGGTGAACAATGCAGGTATTCAGTACACAGCTAATGTAGAAGATTTTCCGGCGGATAAATGGGAATCCATTATTGCTATTAATCTTAGTTCAGCTTTTTATACCTCTCACCATGCTTTGCCTGGAATGAAGAAGCGTAACTGGGGTCGCATTATCAATATTGCATCTGTACATGGTTTGGTGGGTTCAGTTCAAAAGTCTGCTTATGTAGCTGCTAAGCATGGCATTGTTGGCCTAACTAAAGTGACTGCTCTTGAGAATGCTAAAACCGGAATCACCTGCAATGCAATTTGCCCGGGATGGGTCCTTACACCCTTGGTTCAAAAACAAGTGGATGCCCGTGCAGAGCGTGATGGGGTTTCAAATGAAGAGGCTAAAAAAGCTTTGGTTTCGGAGAAGCAGCCCTCCGGTGAATTTGTGGCTCCAGAGCAATTGGCCGCATTAGCAATCTTCCTTTGCGGTCCCGACGCCTCAGAGGTGCGTGGAGTGGCTTGGAATATGGATGGTGGCTGGACAGCCCAGTAATCCTTGGGTGGGGCTGATAGAGTCAGCCCCATTTTTTCACGCTCAAACAAAATCGCCAGAATCGTCTATAGTTAGGTCGAATATGGCCTTATAGCTATTTATTAACACGTCTTTAAAGGAAAAAATGATGGAACACACATTACCTCAGTTACCTTACGCATTGGATGCGCTTTCCCCATTCATTTCTAAAGAAACGCTAGAGTTTCACTACGGTAAGCACCACCAAACTTATGTCACCAATCTCAATAACTTGATTAAAGGTACTGAGTTTGAAAATGCATCCTTAGAAGATATTGTTAAAAAATCTGCTGGCGGTGTATTTAATAATGCAGCTCAAGTATGGAACCATACCTTTTACTGGAATAGCATGAAGCCAAATGGTGGCGGTGCTTCGACTGGTCCTTTGGCTGATGCAATTAATGCCAAGTGGGGTTCTTTTGATAAATTCAAAGAAGAGTTTGCAAAATGTGCAATTGGCACTTTTGGATCTGGTTGGGCATGGTTAGTGAAGAAGGCTGACGGCTCTTTGGATTTAGTTTCAACTAGCAATGCTGCTACACCGCTGACTACTGATGCAAAGCCGCTCATGACCTGCGATGTATGGGAGCATGCTTATTACATTGATACACGCAATGCACGTCCAAAGTACTTGGAGAACTTCTGGAATGTAGTGAATTGGGATTTTGCTAGCAAGAATTTTGCTTAATCTCACTTAACTACTGTTTATTGCGAAAGTTTTTAATGGCATCTATCTTTAACTCATTAGGGCGCACAGTTTTAGCTGGGTTTGTTCTCCTTGCTTTAATTGTTTTGGGCTTAGGTGCCAACTTTAGCTCCATCGAGTTACCATTTTTATTCCGCTGGATTCACGTGATGGTTGGCGTGATGTGGGTTGGTTTGCTGTGGTACTTCAATTTTGTGCAGATTCCCTCGATGCCAAAAATTCCTGATGAGCAAAAGCCAGCTATTGGGAAGGTGATTGCTCCAACGGCGTTATTTTGGTTCCGTTGGGCAGCTTTGTTTACTGTTATTAGTGGGATGCTTTTGGCCGTTGTAAATGGCTATGCGCACCAGGCATTTACTTTGCAAGCACCATTTCGCGCAATCGGTTTAGGTATGTGGATTGCTTTGGTAATGGCTTTCAATGTTTGGTTCATTATTTGGCCGCTTCAGAAACGCGCCTTGGGTATTGTTGCGGTTGAGCCAGATGTGAAGGCGAAGTCTGCGCGTGTTGCGATGCTGGTTTCACGTTTCAACACGATGCTTTCTATCCCAATGTTGTTCTTGATGGTCGCTCAATCGCATAACGCAACTTGGTTTGTCGCACTTGCTTAAGTAAGTCGGAGTAGTTCATTAAAAGGGCCCGCAATTGCGGGCCTTTTCTTAATCTAGGAGACTACTCAAAAAATTGATTGAGTAATAAAAAATTACTGCTTATTGCAATATTGGCGGCAACTCTTTTGTCAGTGCACCTCGTTGTGCTGTAGCTGATCCAAGAAGTGCGAAGCCTAACAGCTTGCCATCACCTGACTCAAATCGCGCCTCAAGGCCACCTTCGATAGCATTAATTTTCCAATCGCCAACTGCATCTTTAGCTGGTGGAGAAACTATCGTTGGTAGTGCTGGAGTCTTCACCATTACTGGCATAGCAGGGTAGGTCAGGGCGGTAGGCTGCCCAAGGAGGTTTGGCGCCAAAGCGCGTGCCGCCTGCATAATTGGCATGACATAAGGCAGAACTAAGCCATCGACTTCAGCGCAGTCACCGATGGCATAGACATTCTTTGCGCTTGTCTCTAGCTGGCGATTAACCATAATTCCTGCGCCTGTTTTAATGCCAGCCGCTTTAGCCAAATCCAGTCGTGGCTTTAAGCCTACTGCTGATAGAAATACGTCACTAGTGATCACCGTTCCATTGGCGAGAGTGATGGTGAGAGAGTCATCATGGCGATCAATCGATTGCACGGTAGTCCCAAAGTGCCAGCAAACTCCAGCTTCACTTAACTTTGCTTGCAGAGCTTGGGCTGCCGCTGCGGGTAGCAGTCGACCCAGGGCCTGAGGAGCCAAATCAATCACATCCACTTCGTAAGAGCCAAGTAGCAAGTCATTTGCAAACTCACAGCCAATGAGGCCTGCTCCCAGTATGGCAATTCGTTTCTTGCCTTCAATAGATTTTCGAAATTGACCGTACTCTTCAAGATCATTTACTGTAATCACTTCTTGAGCAGCATTACCCTGCAAAGGAAGTCTAATCTGATCAGCACCCAAACCAAGCACTAGCTTGCCATAAGAAATATTTCCTTTGGAGGTTTCAATGGTCTGAGCAGCGGTGTCAATAGCCAGTACATCAGCCTCTCCTAAAATCGTAATCTCCAATTGAGTCGCCATACCCTCAGCATTAGTAGAGACCAATTGCTCTGCAGACTTATTGCTGGCTAGTGCAGTAGAGAGCATCGGCTTTGAGTAAAAGTAGCCCGGCTCGCGAGTCACCAGAGTGATCGGCACTGCTTTAT
This sequence comes from Polynucleobacter sp. GWA2_45_21, assembly GCF_001830325.1. Taxonomy (GTDB): domain Bacteria; phylum Pseudomonadota; class Gammaproteobacteria; order Burkholderiales; family Burkholderiaceae; genus Polynucleobacter. The sequence continues at coordinate 50,000 of NZ_MHZG01000009.1, forward strand.
CAAGCTTGCGCAATTCGCGAATAACTGTAAAGCCAGCTAAGCCGCTACCAATGATGACAATTCCTGATGGAGATGATTGATTCTGATGATCCAAAGCTGGACTCCCTAGTAATGCAGTTAACTGAGTGATGTAAGGCTTGAATTAAGAAACTTGAACCATTTCAAAATCAGACTTTGCTACTCCGCAGTCTGGGCACTCCCAATCTTCTGGAATGTCAGCCCAAGCAGTGCCTGCTGGAATGCCGTCTTCCGGTAAGCCTTTTGCTTCGTCATAAATAAAGCCACATACGATACATTGCCAAGATTTCATGATAATTCCTTTAAGATAATTTAATCAGTTTAAATTTAATTCTGTTTTATTTCCGAGCTGGCTCAGGCAGCCGCAAAATCCTTCGCTTTTTCTAAGGCTTTTTTATAGTGGTTAGCATGGCGCTCCTCTACATTAGCCAAGGCTGCAAAGCGTTTTGCTGCTTTTGCCAACATGGCTTGAAACTGCTCTGCATGCTCTTTTGATTCAGCAATTTGCTCATCAATCTCCATTACCGCTGCTGTATTGCCTTCATCTACCGCTGTTTTGCGGAAGGTTGGGTACATTTCGGTGTATTCGTATGTCTCACCCTCGATAGCGATCTCTAAGGCGCGAGTAGGGGTAATGGTGTTAGCAGGGTAGAGTAAATCGAGGTGACCAAAGGCATGCATGACTTCTTGATCTGCAGTTGCCTCAAAGATTTCAGCAGTTTCAATATCGCCAGCAGCACGTGCTAATTTTGCAAAATAACGATACTTGATATGCGCCATAGATTCACCTGCAAAAGCAGACTCTAAGTTTTGGATGGTTTTAATTTCTGGACGTGCCATTTTTTCATTCCTTTTCATATTGATTGGTAAAAGGTGTTTAAACACCATGGAATGAATTCTGAACCTCAAAAGATAATCAGTCCAATAAATAATAATGATATTATTTATCTAATAAATCGATTATAAGGAGTTTTGCAACCTATGACTGCCTTACCTTCATTACGTCAGTTGCGCTATTTTGTAGCCATTGCTCAAGAGCTGAACTTTACTAGGGCTGCAGAGGCCTGTTTCGTTGGCCAGTCAACCTTAAGTGCAGGGTTAAAGGAGCTCGAGGATCGTCTAGGTGTGCGCTTGGTGGAGCGAGATCGCCAAAACGTGGCCATTACTCCAATTGGAATGGAGATTCTGGAGAGGGCGAAGATGATCTTGGCCTCCTCTCAAGATTTAGTGGAATATGCGGATGCTGCTGGCAAGCCGATGTCAGGAACAATTCGTCTTGGCGTGATTCCAACCATCGCACCATTTTTGTTGCCAAATGTTTTGCCTGATATTCGGGAACATTATCCTGATCTAAAAGTTGCCTTGCGCGAAGATTTAACGGCTAATTTATTGTCGCGCTTAGTTGATCATCAGCTGGACTTTGCATTAATTGCTTTGCCATATGACACGGCCGGCTTGCTGGTAAAAGAACTCTTTATCGATGAATTTTGGGTGGTAGCCAGAGAAGACGACCCAGCCCTCAAGGGTAAGGAAATTCATTTGCCTGCAAAAATGGCTGAACGCTTATTGTTGTTAGAGGAAGGCCACTGCCTTCGCGATCACACTATGCAGGCCTGTAAGCGCTCTGATATTCGGAATGCAGATGGTGTGGAAGCAACGAGTTTGCTGACTTTGTTGCAAATGGTGGAGTCCGGTATGGGCATTGCACTATTGCCTGAGATGGCGATTAAAGGAGGGCTTTTAAATGGCACGACATTGGTTGCTCGTCCATTGGCTCCGCCTGCCCCTAAGAGGGTGATCGCACTGGTTGCTCGAGCTTCTACCGCACATCTTGAGGAGTTTCAGGCGCTGGCTGAGGGTATAGAGGCTAGATTTAAATCTAGCCCAAGAATTAGTCGTGGCAGTCGAAAGAGTTTTCAAAAGGTCTAGCAGGGCGACTGCAGGACTCTGTTATCCCTGCTAAAGTTGTCCTTCAATTGACGTATCCAATTAAAAGGAAGTAGTTCATGTCTGGAAAAGAAATGATGTTTACCCCCGTCAAACTTGGCGCTATTGAATTAAAAAATCGCCTGGTGATGGCGCCGCTTACTAGAATGCGCGCTATCGAAGGGGATGTGCCAAGCCCTTTAGCAAAAACATACTATGCACAAAGAGCAAGTGCTGGTCTGATCATCAGTGAAGCAACGCAAATTTCTGCTATCGGCAAGGGCTATCCAGGAACCCCCGGAATTTATTCCGCCGAGCAAACAGCTGCTTGGAAAGAGATTGTGAGTGCGGTACATGCCAAGGGTGGCAAGATGGTTGCTCAACTATGGCATGTGGGTCGTATTTCCCATTCCTCATTGCATCCTGAGCAGGGTATCCCTGAGGCTCCATCTGCTATTGCGCCTGCAGGTCAAACTTACGGTGCTGACTGGAAGTTGCACGATTACGAAACTCCGAAGGCAATGACGACTGTGGATATTGCTCGCCTATTAAAAGATTTTGAATTGGCTGCTGCCAATGCCAAAGCAGCAGGTTTTGATGGTGTGGAAATTCACTCTGCCAATGGCTATTTGTTGGATCAGTTTTTACAAGATAAAACCAATCAACGTAATGATGGGTATGGCGGCTCAATTGAAAATCGTCTTCGTTTGCTAGGCGAAGTGATCGAATCTGTTGCCAAAGTCTTTTCAAGTGATCGTATTGGCATTCGTTTGTCACCATACGGTAGCTTTAATGATATTGCTGATAGCGATCCAATTGCCTTGTTCAATGCAGTGATTCAAAAGCTCAATGCTTATCAGTTGTCCTATGTTCATATGATTGAGCCGCGATCTACTACCGCTGGCGGTAATGACCATGTGAACTCTGAGGCACCAATTACTTCAGAGATTTTCCGGGCTGCATATCAAGGCCAATTCATTAGTGCTGGCGGATATGATCAAGCCATGGGCGAAGCTGTTTTAGAGGCTGGCTTGGCAGACGCTGTAGCTTATGGTCGTTTGTATATTGCCAATCCAGATTTGGCTGAGCGTTTCCAGCAGGGCGCAGCCCTGAATGCTTATGACCGTGCAACGTTTTACGGTGGGGCGGAAGTCGGATACACAGACTACCCAACGCTGTAGTCTTAAAAAGACCAATCAGGGCCTCTATCGAAAGATGGGGGCCTTACTTTTTGTCTTCAGGATCTTTCAGCAGATCGTAGTGGTTCGCAACAAGTAGTAGCGCAATTGAAGCGCAACCCATGGCAAAGAATTCCCATTGATGCAGCATGGCAGTGCCGATAACGGTCATCAAAATTGTCCATCCAACTGCCATCTTGGCTTTTTTACTTAAGGGTTTCATATATCAGAGTCGAAGTGAAATTTATCGAACGGAGAGTCTAGCTTTAGCGCTGAGCTCATTCAGTGTTCCGCGCTTATCAAGTTGAGAAAGTCTGAGAGCTTCTTGCTCAAAGTCAATTTGAGCAGGATGAAATTCAACATTACCAAGGTGAATGACATAAGTCCAAACTAGTTCACGGCCTCTATCTTTATATACATCTACAACACGTTTCATTTTTTACCACCTATGCTAGATGCGGGACTCGACACTGTGTTTATGTTGTGTTTTAAGTCAATTAAATTTCGTGGGTCAATTCGGATTACGCCGCCACGAGGACTATCAATATCGGATATCAAAAAGAATGCAATAGATATCACCATTGGAAAAATCATAAATAGGCCGATATTGCGCTTAAAGTTCCTCGCGCCAAAGCCTACCAATGCATTTGCGCATATTGCAATTGCTGCCATCAGCCACCAAGCAGCAGTTGGTATACGATTCCACCAAGCAGCCTGGGTGTAACCATGGGCGTTAATAACATCGTTTAGACCAGAGATAACGAGCGCCATATTGGGGGATGGTTGGCTGCGCGCAACCGGGAGAAGTTCGCTCCACATGGCATTTTCTATGGCAATAGTGCGTTGTGTAATTTGTTTGGCGGTCTCTCGATCTTGTTTGGAGTAGAACAAGATGCGCTGATCCAGATAATCGTTCAAAAACCCTTTGATAGTTTCTGCAGTTTTGCTAGGCAAGAGATCGGCCCTTAAAAACTCTGTACCAATGGCATTTGCCTCGGCTTCCTCATAAGTCTGCCTCAAGTCATAACGTGCAATAGCCATGGAAAAGGTAAAGCCAATGATCAAAGCAAGCAGGGTGAGGGTTGCAGTCTGGATAATTCCTAGGTCTGCAGAGGTCTCAGTATCTTTTGTGCGGTACTTACTCAGTACGGAATAGCCAAACCATACTGAGCCGGAGAGGGCTACAGTAGAGATGACAAATACTAATCCGGGGTAATTTGCGAGGTGTGGAATATTAAAAAGTTCCTGGATACAAAATATCTTTAGTCACATTTTGAATGTCGCGATGCCCAGTGAAGGCCATTGTGATATCCAGTTCCTTATGAATGATCTCAAGACACTTAGTCACACCAGCCTCACCCATGGCACCCAAGCCATAGAGGAAGGGGCGACCGATCATGGTGCCACGTGCACCGAGTGCCCAAGCCTTCAATACATCTTGACCAGATCGAATACCACCATCCATCCAAACCTCAATGTCATTGCCAACTGCATTGACGATCTCTGGTAAAGCTTTAATGCTGGAGATAGCACCGTCTAACTGACGTCCACCATGATTGGAGACAATCAAGGCATCTGCGCCGGAGTTAACCGCTAAGCGAGCATCCTCTTCATCCAAAATCCCTTTAATGATGAGCTTGCCACCCCAGAGTTTTTTAATCCACTCCACATCATCCCAGCTCAGGCCAGGGTCAAACTGCTCAGCTGTCCAGGAGGAGAGGGAGGACATATTGCCAACACCAGTTGCGTGACCAACAATATTGCGAAAGGTTCTGCGCGGGGTCATAGCCATGCCCATGCACCAGCGTGGCTTCGTCATCATATCCATGATGTTGGTAAGCGTCAGCTTTGGAGGTGCGGACAAACCATTTTTTAAATCTTTGTGACGTTGTCCTAGAATTTGTAAATCCAGAGTGAGAACAAGGGCGGAGCATTTGGCTGCTTTGGCGCGTTCGATTAGGCGCTCAATGAAGCCACGGTCTTTCATAACGTAGAGCTGAAACCAAAAAGGTTTAGTGGTTCGTTCTGCGACATCTTCTATAGAGCAAATACTCATGGTGGATAAGCAGAAAGGAACACCAAATTTTTCTGCAGCGCGGGCAGCCAGGATTTCACCATCGGCATATTGCATGCCAGTTAATCCGGTTGGAGCCAATGCAACTGGCATTGCCACCTCTTGACCCACCATCGTGGTTTTGGTGGTGCGGTTAGTCATATTCACCGCAACACGTTGCCGCAGTTTGATCTTCTGAAAATCGGATTCATTAGATCGGTAAGTAGACTCAGTCCATGAACCAGAATCCGCATAGTCATAGAACATCTTGGGGGTGCGCTTTTGATGTAAAACTCGTAAATCTTCAATATTGGTGATGATTTCCACTAAAACTCCTTTTATGTTGCCAATGCCAGATGGACGTCGCTAATTTAAGCTCTATCTTAGCAATACCAGGCATTTGTTTCTACAATGCTTGAGTAAAGTCCTTCTTGGGGCTCAATAAACCCCATCTACTTAGCTAAATCTTGCCGAATGCCTCAAATACCCCTGTCGACTGTCTTCTACTTAACGCTAGCCACCATTTTCTGGGCGGCTAATGCGATAGCTGGACGGGTTTTGGTGGGAAGTATCTCCCCAATTGCCTTGAGTGCGGTTCGCTGGGGTTTAGCAGCTTTGTTCTTGCTTCCTTTTGGCTGGAAAGTATTTAAGCCAGGCAGCGCTCTTTGGCAAAACAAAAGCCGCTTTTTAGTCTTGGGTCTATTGGGGGTTGGTAGCTATAACGTACTCCTGTACCTTGCCTTGCAGACCTCGACGGCTATTAATGTCACTCTGATTGGGGCCAGTATGCCCATCTGGATGCTCTTGATTGGCGCTGTCTTGTATCAAGTTAAGCCAACGATATTGCAAATGCTAGGGGCGCTTGTTTCTTTAGTCGGCGTCACTGTGGTGTTAACCCGTGGTGAGCCTGCTAGCCTGTTCAGTATGGAAGTAGTGATGGGCGATTTATTCATCATGTTGGCGACGATTCTTTGGGCATTCTATAGCTGGATGATTAGTCGTCCAGGAGAGAGTACTGAGCGTCAGTGGCCGTGGGCTGAGTTTTTAATGGCCCAGGTCTTCATTGGATTTATGTGGACGATGTTATTTGAGGGGGCTGAGATTGCTACGGGGTATGCCTTTATTGATCTTAACTACTGGACTGGGGCATTAATCGTTTTTGTGGCAATCGGCCCGTCATTAATTGCCTATCGCTGCTGGGGTTTGGGGGTCAATGGTGCTGGGCCCACGGTGGCAGCATTCTTTGCCAATCTTATTCCCTTGTTCACGGCACTGCTCTCAGCTGCTATTTTGGGGGATCCCCCTCAGCTTTTCCATGGTCTAGCTTTTGTCCTGATTGTGGTCGGAATATTGGTTTCTTCCGCGGCACGGAAAAGCGCTTAACCCCCTTTATTTGCCGAAAAAGCCGATTTTCAAAGGTTCGCCACCTAAAGAGTGCTAAATCAGTATCATTTAGTCCTATCCATACGATTTACTAGGAAATTACTATGCCAGGCTTACTCCCGAATGTTGATCCAGACGGTCTATTAGAGTTTTCGGTTGTTTATACCGATCGTTCACTAAACCACATGTCTGAAGAGTTCAAAAAAGTCATGGTCGATATCTCTAGTGTCTTGAAAGATGCTTACAACGCCAGCTCTGCAGTGATTGTTCCAGGTAGCGGCACCTTTGGCATGGAAGCGGTTGCCCGCCAATTTGCCAATAATCAAAAGTGTCTCGTATTACGCAATGGTTGGTTTAGCTACCGCTGGACTCAGATTTTTGACCTCGCCAACATTACCCAAGATATTACTGTTATCAAAGGTAAGCAATTGGAAGATGCCGCCCAGGGTGTGTTTGCTCCGGCGCCAATTGAAGAGGTGGTTGCTTTCATTAAGAAAGAAAAGCCAGCAGTGGTTTTTGCTCCCCATGTAGAAACATCTGCCGGAATTATTTTGCCGGATGACTACCTCAAGGCTGTCGGTGAAGCAGTTCGTTCAGTGAATGGTTTATTTGTTCTTGATTGCATTGCTTCTGGTGCAATGTGGGTAGATATGAAGGCTTGTAATGTTGACGTATTAATTACGGCTCCACAAAAAGGTTGGAGTAGCTCGCCTTGCTGTGCATTGATTGCTATGGGCGACAGAGCGCGCGAGCGTATTGAAGCTACACAAAGCAGCAGCTTCTCAATGGATTTGAAGAAGTGGCTCCAAATTATGGAGGCCTACGAAAAGGGTGGTCATGTGTATCACACCACCATGCCAACAGATGCGCTCAAAATTTTGCGTAATGTGATGAAAGAAACCCAGTCATTAGGTTTCGCAGCACTCAAAGCCAAACAGCAAGAGTTGGGTGAGAAGGTGCGTGCCTTATTGGTGTCGAACGGCTACCACTCAGTGTCAGCAAAAGGCTTTCAGTCCCCTGGCGTAGTAGTGAGCTATACCAAAGATCCAGATATTCAGTCTGGTAAGAAGTTTATTGCTCTTGGTTTGCAAACTGCTGCTGGCGTGCCGCTGCAGTGTGATGAGCGTCCAGACTTCCGTACTTTCCGAATTGGTTTATTTGGCCTAGAGAAACTGGCTCATGTTGATCGCACTGTTGGTCATCTTGCTGCGGCTCTAGAAAAAATTACTGAGACTGAAGCGCAGCCAGCTTAAGTAACAGAAAGATTCAGCCCGAAAGGCCGTCTTAGGACGGCTTTTTCATTGCCTCGAGCGCAAGCGGATTGGGAGTTGCCTCACCTACTTTTGTCAGTACATTGGTGTCTAGATGATGAAAGGGTTCAGTCTGATCCTTAATCATCATCACGGTATCTTGCTCATAAGACCAAGTGCCATCTTCCAGGATGGTCACCATGATGCGGTACTCAATTGTTTTGAAAGCGTAGTCTAAAAAAGGACTTGAGGAGATACCGGCAGTCGGATCATCAATTTTGGCTACGCACTCAAACTGAGTTGCATTGGCGGAAGCTTTTCCTGTTGCCATAGTGACCATGCCTCGTGGGATGGTGAGGGTATGAACAATCAGCCCGGTTGCAGGCTCCCAAAGCCAATACCCAACTTGATCATGATAGGTTTTTACTTGGTCTGGTTTGGTAATGTGAAGGTGATAGCGCAAACCATAAAACAATTGCGGTCCATTGGTTTGGGGGTCGATTGGCTGCATCTCAATACGTTCGGTATAGACCTGCTTCTTGGGCCCCTCAGCTTTTGGTTTGATATCCAAGCCACGCTGACCTTCCCAGATGCCAGCAAGGCGAGTAAGGGGGCCTAGGTTCTCCAGGGTATTAACTGAGTATCCCTGTGGCTCTGTATAAATATCGGATGGAAAAGAGTTCATGCGCAAGCCCTGGATAAATGAGGTAGGAATGGGAAATAATTGGGTATTATCAAATTATCCACAAACCTTTTGGAGTTTTAAATGATTGCCCGCTTCGTAAAACTATTTTTTGCCACACTCATTTCTGCCTCGATTGGTTTGTCACCCCTTGGCGCAATGGCGGCGGACCCGGTAACAACACCTGCTCCAGCAGCTGCTCCAGCAGAAGCGCCCGCTGCTCAACCAGAGAAAGCTGCTAAGAAGACTGCCAAGAAGTCTAAGAAAGATAAAAAGGCAGAGAAGAAGTCTAAGAAAAAATCCAAGAAAAAGGCAAAAGCAGCTCAACAGCCAGCAACCCCTCAGCCTGTAGCTCCTCAGCAATAAATTCTGAGTTTTAACTTAGTAGCTAATTTAAGGGGTCAGATCCCTCAAGGTCTAACGGCTTTGAAGGGTTTGCCCCTTTTGTTTTGCTAGCACCGTCGTTGCGCACTAACAGCCACATCGCCCCCATCACCAAGCTCATCCCAACAAGCTGAATCCAGGTAATCGGCTCGGATAGTACAAGCCAGCCCATAAATAGTGTTGAGACGGGGCCGAGTATTCCGGCTTGAGCAACTAAGGGTGAGCCAATGCGATTGATTGCAATCATGATTAAGAGCATTGGAATGACAGTGCAAAGGCTTGCATTGAGAAGGCTGAGCCAATAAATCTGCTGTACTTGAGTAAAGACCGCGGAAGGATCGTAAATCAGAATTTGAATCACGCTAAGAAGTGCAGAGGCAGAGCTGGCATAGACCACTAAGCGGACGCTACCCACACGCTTTACCATTTCTCCGGAACCAATCATATAGATTGCATAGGAGCATGCGCTAGCAAAGACCAGCAACATGCCCAGCACAGCCATGGCCCCAGTCGAGCTGGCATCCTGGATAAATACTGCAATCACCCCAAGATACCCAACAGCGAGCGCGTACCACTGCAAACGACTAATAGATTTATTTAATACAAAATAAGAAATCAAGAGCACGATGGTTGGAGTGAGGTACAGCACAATTCGCTCTAATCCAACAGAGATGTATTGAAGTCCCAAAAAGTCGAGATAGCTGGAAAGAAAGTAACCCATAAATCCCAGAACAAATATCTTGGCTTGATCTCGCCAGGTGAGGGGGTTCATGACCTGTTTGCGTGAGTGCCACCAAAAAATACCCCAGAAGAGGGGGAGGGCCATCAACATCCGTAAAGCAATCAAAGTCTCTGCATTTGCTCCGTAGCCAAAAGCAAGCTTAATGAGAATCGCTTTCCCGGAAAATAGTACAGAGCCTAAGCCGGCCATTAAGAGGCCGTAAACGTAACGACGGTGTTGAAGAGTTTCTCTAGCGGATTGCATGCAGTTTTATAACAGCTTATTGAGCAGGGTCCGCATCTCGAAAATAACCTCAGTTGGAGTAAGTCCAATAGGACCAATTTGCTGAGCTACCAAACTATCTGCCGCAGATGCATGGAGCTGAACCCCAATACAGCTTGCTTCCCATAAATTGAGATGATGGCGAAGACCTTGAGCGGCAATTGCAGCAATGCTGCCTGTCAGCACATCCCCCATTCCGCCAACAGCCATACCAGGATTGCCTTGCTGGCATTGCATAGCTTCGTGAAGAGGTGAGGCTATGAGTGTATGTTGACCTTTAAGTACAACAATAGAGCTGGTGAGTTTGACGAGATCCGATAAGGCAGTCAAACGATTTGCTTGCACAAGATCGCCTGTCGTATTAAGAAGATGTGCAGCTTCTCCTGGGTGCGGGGTGAGAACGCTCATGCCTGGGTAGGTTTGATTGCGTTCTTTGAGAAGATCTAAATACTCTGGGGTGTCGGCAATTAAATTGAGTGCATCAGCATCAATCACTATGGGTGCTTTTGGGTAGCGCAGTGTGGCAATCAGCCAATCTCTTGCCAGCGCGGAAAATCCGAGTCCAGGACCAATTGCAATGACATCGGGGGCAGTGGTCTCTAGTTGCTCTTTTGCCTCAAAGCTAGCTAAGCGTACCATCAGCTCAGCCTGCTCTGGCATGGCATGAGCAGCCGTTGGATCTAGCATCTCCAAGATGGTCCAGCCAGCTCCTAAGTGAAGCGCCGCACTTCCAGACAACATTAATGCCCCAGCCATGCCAGGCGCACCGCCAACAAGCAGGACTTTGCCAGCATTCCCTTTATGTTCTGAGGGCGCTCGCTTGAGTCGAGTAACGAGCTCGAGAGATCTCAGTTCGGAAGGGGTGTTCATATGAGTAGTATCGCTCTAATAGCTAGCTTAACAATCGATTTTATCGGGAGTATGCTTGAGCTATGAAAATACAATTTCTCGGTGCGGCTGGCGAGGTTACAGGCTCAAGACATTCTGTAGAGGCTACTGTTGGTGGACGAGAAGTCCGGTTCATTGTGGACTTTGGCATGTTTCAGGGTGGGCGCGAGGCTAGCTTTAAGAATCTAGAGCCTTTGCCATTTTCTCCCAAAGAAATTGATTTTATTGTGCTGACTCATGCGCATATTGACCATAGTGGCCTATTGCCTAGACTGTGCGCCCAAGGATTTGCTGGCCCGATCTACTGTACGGATGCCACCTATGAGTTGCTCAAGATTTTGTTACCAGATAGTGCTCACCTTCAGCGCTCTGATGTTGAGCGGGCAGAGCGTAGACAAAAGGCGGGCAAGTGGCGAGGGGATTTGCCGGTAGCGCTCTACTCAATGGAAGAAGCTGAGCTTGCGCTCGGGCAATGTGAAGTGTTGGCATACGGAGAGCGCTTAGAGCTTTGCAAGGGAATTCATTTGGAGTTCCTGAATGCGGGACATATTCTGGGATCAGCGATTGCTTTGATCGACATTACTGAGGATCATACCCAGAAAAAGCGCTGTGTATTTTCTGGGGATATTGGGATGAAGGGTAAATTATTGATGCCTGATCCTGCCAGAATCTCTCAAGCGGACGTGATAGTAGTGGAATCGACTTATGGCGACCGCCTACATAAAACTTTAGCTGATACAGAGGCCGAATTAATTGAAGTAGTGACCAGCACTTTGAGTGCCCATGGAAATATTATTATTCCGGCCTTTGCAGTGGGTCGTACACAGGAGATGCTGTTTCTATTGATCGACTTGGTGAAGCGCAATTTATTACCCCATCTGAGTATTTGGGTGGATTCACCGATGGCAACTGCAGCCACTCATTTGACTCAACGTTTTTTCGCTCAACTAGATAAAGAGTCTCAATCTACTTTTGAATGGTTCAAGAAGAATCCTAGCGCAGTCGATCTGAGATTCATTGCGGATGTAGAGGAGTCTAAGGCGCTCAATAAGATTAAGGGTGGTGCGATCATTATTTCAGCAAGTGGTATGTGTGATGCAGGTCGTATCGTTCATCACCTGCAGAATAATTTGCCACGGGCACAAAATGCGATCGTGATTACTGGCTTTCAGGCCTATGGCAGCTTGGGTCGTCGCTTAGTAGATAGGGCGGCTAAAGTGCGACTCTTCGGCGAAGAGGTTCAAGTTCGCGCATCTATTCATACGATTGGCGGCTTATCAGCCCACGCTGATCAAGCCGGCTTACTAGATTGGCTGCGTGGCTTTGAGTCTGCGCCTAAATCCGTATTTGTGGTGCACGGTGAACCAGAGGCTTCGGCCGTTTTGGCTCAGGCTATTCGTGACGAACTGGAGTGGAAAAACGTGATTATTCCGGAGCGTCTACACACCTATTCTTGTTGAGGATTATTCAGCTACTTTGGCACCCTGAACTTGGTGTCGCAACATGGCCTCTGCGATAAATCCTGAAGTCTTAAGCTCTTGAATCTCGCCACTAAGGTAGGCATTGGTTTTTTCAAAATCAATACGTGCCTTAGGAATGCCGATGGCCTGATTAATCACCATAAATCGACCGGGCAGCATGCGTAAACCATCGTAGCGCAGCGCATCGCTTTCTAGTTGTTGCTTAACTCCAGCGGCAACATTTCCAATGCCGCGCATAAAGTCATCCACAACAGCTTGAGAATTAGCAGAACGTAGCAGACTAGCGTGTTTGATTTCTCGAGTGAGGTAAAGATCATATGCGCTACCTTTGCCAACAACAATTTCATTGCCTGCTGCATCTACATCTTCATTCTTTGTGAGTGGCGAAGAGTCCTTCACGATATAAGCACCCTCAATCTGAATATAGGCCGGGGTGTAGCTGATATCAGCCCCACGAACCGGATCGATCGCTACAAATACCAAATCCACCTCGTCCGATTTAACTGCCTCAACAGTAGCCCCCGCCATTGGATAGCAGGTAAAAGTAATCGGCAGTTGTAGCTTATTGGCAATGTAATTTGCTATATCCACAGTAATCCCTTTGGGGGCCCCTGTGTTGCCATCTAAGCTAGCCAAAAGAGGGTTACCCAAATTAATACCCACCCTTAAGGTGCCAGTTGGAACAAAAGAGCTCAGTAGGGAAGGGTTGAGTGTATTCATATGGAAACTGGGAAAAAGTGAACAAAAAGCTATGGCAAACCGCGCCTGATTTCTTCTCATATTAAGGTTTCTAGAGCTGATAGTAAATTGGAATTAGCCCTGAAAATCAATCAATGCAATATTCTAGGTAGTATTACTATTTCTGATGCCGTATCTAGAGTTCCAAATATGAGCCCAACACTCCCTATCAATAACTCTCAAACCATCACTGATTTTCTGAATCTTCAGAAAAGTCAGTTAGAGGAAAAGAGCTCCGAAGACTCTTATCGATTTGCTTTTGATGACCAGGCTTTTTTATCTCGTCGTGAAACCTTAGGTTTACGCTTTCAGCTGGAGTTATTAAAGCCAGAAATCTTATTGCATGAGCGAGGCATTGAGCACACGATTACTGTATTTGGTTCCACTCGTTTTATCAGTTGCGAAAAAGCGCGAGAACTAGAGAAGAATGCTAAAACTCCAGAGGCTGTAGCCGAAGCTAAAAGGGCATTACTGCATTGCAAGTACTACGATTCAGCAAGGGAGTTTGGAGCACTTGTTGCTGGCTATAACGCTACTCAATCTGAGAATCGCAATAAGCTACACATTGCTACCGGTGGCGGACCTGGAATTATGGAGGCTGCCAATCGCGGTGCTTTTGAGGCGGGGGACGAGACCATTGGTTTTAATATCAGCTTACCGCGAGAGCAGCATCCTAATCCCTACATCACACCCGGTTTAAGTTTCCGGTTTCATTATTTTGCTATTCGTAAGATGCACTTCATGCTCAGGGCGAGGGCAATTGTGGCTTATCCAGGAGGCTTTGGCTCTTTCGATGAACTCTTTGAGGTGCTCACCCTAATGCAGACTAAGAAGGTGGAGCGATTTCCGATCATCTTGGTAGGTAAGACATTCTGGCATGAGGTGATTAACTTCAAGCAGATGCTTGAGCATGGGGTGATTGAACAGGCGGATGTGGATTTAATCCACTTTGTTGAGACTGCTCAAGAGGCTTGGACCATTATTCGAGACTGGTATCAGTTGGCCTAGCGGGTTCAAGAGAACTGTAAAATACGATCATAGATACCATGACTATTCCCAATACTGCATCCCTGAGCTCCGAACTAGACCTACCGGCCTATTTATTTGGTATTGCTATGCTTTTAGTGGTGATGTTGGTGCATGGACTTGCCTTGCTCCAAATTGCGAAACGCTATGAGGTGAAATCATTTCTATATCTTTCAGAGCAGAAATACTCTTCAGTGGCAATTGTGTTTTATATCAGCGTCCTCTGTTTATTTCTCACACACATCTTTGAAATCGTTCTTTGGGGGATTGCTCTTAGAGCATTTGATCTCTTGCCAAATTTGGGTGAGAGTATTTTATTTAGTGGCAGCACCTATACCGCCATGGGTTTTATGGATGATCTTCTACCAAGAGGTTGGAAGATGCTGGCGATCATCATTGCATTCTCTGGGATGTTTGCCTTTGCCTGGACTGCTTCCGTCATGATTTCCATGACCAAGAACTTCCGCCAGGCCTATACCCGTTTGCATATGCAAAAGCTGAACTTGCCAGCTGATGTTATTGAGCGCTTTAAGTAATTCATGAGCAAATCTTGGGATGCCATCATCATCGGTGGTGGTGCAGCTGGACTATTCTGTGCTGGAGTTGCTGGCCAGTTAGGCAAAAAAGTCTTAGTGCTAGACCATGCGGATGTCTTATGTGAAAAAATTCGTATCAGTGGCGGAGGACGATGCAACTTTACCAATCTCCACAGCAGTCCAGCTAATTTCCTCTCCTTAAATCCCCACTTTGTAAAAAGCGCTTTATCTCGCTATCCCGCAAGCGAATTTATTAAGCTCGTACAGTCATACCGAATTGCTTATCACGAGAAGCATCAAGGGCAATTGTTTTGTGATGACTCTGCTAAACAAATCATTGAGATGCTGTTGAGTGAGTGTGCCAAAGGAGGGGTGGATATTCGTCATCCAGTCACGGTACAGTCGATTTCTCATGAGGCAGGGATATGGAGCGTTAAAACCAATGCCGGCACTGAGCGCGCGCGTTCTGTGGTCATGGCAACAGGGGGTCTCCCAGTTCCTGCAATAGGGGCTACGGCATATTCTTTAGATATCGCTAAGCAGTTCGGATTAAATGTTGTTCATCCACGCCCTGCATTAGTACCCCTCTCTTTTACCTCTGGAGAATTTGATCATTTAATGGCCTTATCCGGCCTCAGTTTGCCGGTTCGTATTGCCGCAGGATCAAAGGGTAATCGTTATGGTGCATGCCGCTTCAACGAAGACTTGCTCTTGACTCACAAAGGCCTTTCGGGCCCGGCAGTCCTGCAAGCCAGCAGCTACTGGACTGAGGGTGAAGTTATTCATATTGATTGGTTGGGTGCAGTCGAGGTCAATGGGGGCTTCAGTTGCGATGAATTATTTAATGACGAAGATAATCGACTTAAGTTGACTGAAAATATCTTAGCTTCAGTCATGCCACTACGTTTAGCAAAGGCATTTGCAGAACAAAAAAACCTCTTGGGTAAGAAATGGGCTGAGGTCTCCAAAAAAGATAGGCAAGCCCTCAAAGAACTGATTACTAATTGGTCAGTAAAGCCGGCAGGAACCCTGGGGTGGAAAAAAGCAGAAGTGATGTTGGGTGGCGTAGATACTAAAGAGCTAGATGGTCAGACTTTAATGGCTCGTAAGCACCCAGGCTTGTATTTCATTGGGGAGTGCGTTGATGTGACCGGCCACCTTGGAGGACACAACTTTCAATGGGCTTGGGCTAGTGGTTTTGCCTGCGCACATTCCATCTAGATCAAGCTACCAAGCAGTGAATTAGTTTGCTTGGTTTCTCATCCAGTCAGCAGTATTGAAAAAAGATTCCTCAAGCTGTGCGCCAATCTGACCATCAATTCCGCAATCTTCCATAGCCCGATACATACAGGCCAGCCATTGATTGCGCTCTTTTAGGCCGATCTTAAAGGGTAGGTGCCTAGCACGTAGCATGGGGTGACCATACTTCGGGGAGTAAACATCTGGACCGCCTAACCATCCCGATAAAAATAGTTTGAGCTTGTCTCTGGAGCTCGATAGATCTTCGGAGTGCATGGCCCTTAACTCGGCGAAAGGCTCCTCTAGTGCCATCAAGTCATAGAAGCGGTCAACTAGCTCCTCAACCTTTGCCGCACCACCAATAATCTCGTAAGGGTTTTTTCTTTCGCTCATACCCCAATTTTAATGCCAATTTAATGCTAATAAAGGGGGAGAATTGGCAAGTTCCAATTTTGGGTATAGAGTGGAAGTATGGGTTTTTGATGGCTCACCGCTCTAATTTAACTAAGGGAGAAATGTAATGGATAAGAAAGACATTCAAGCATGGCAACAAGAAAAGGCAAAGGAGTTATTTGATTACTCCCATAAATTATTGGATGCCGCAAAAGATCTCAGTGCGCACCATCTTGAGGAAATCCAGTGGGGCATGAAAAATGCGATGGAGAGTGCTAAGTCGGCCGCAAAAAATGATCTTGTTAAGCTAAAAGAGCTCCAGGAATCTGCTGCAAAAGAAGCTGCTAAGCGCGCAACTGTTTATCAGAAAAAGGTTAAGTCCGTTCTGAAAGATATTGGCGATGATGCAGCTGATGGAACTGAGAAGCATCTTGAAAAAGTTCGTAGCTCTTTAGTAAGCTGGCTTGAAGATGTTGAAGATAAAATTCCAGGTCATGCTGATAAGTTATCTAAGGTAGTTCATGATATGTCGACTGCAGGTCAAAAGATGTTTAAAGAAGGTCGAAAAATTGTGAACCAAGTCGCAGATGCTGCTGAGAAAAACATTGAGGATCTCAGAAATTCTTCTCCTAGTAAGAAGAAATCAAAGTAAGTATTTTTTAGTGAGTTGCTAACAAAAAGCCGTCATTCATTGACGGCTTTTTTACACCCAACCTTGAAGCCAGACCCCGTTTGCCTTCAGGTCTCGCCATGGAATGATTTGCACGCTTTTGTCAAAGACGGCTTCTAGCTCCACGAATTCAATTGGCGCTTCCGCTAGCTCAGGAATGATGACTTTGCTAACGAGAAAGTGTTTGCGCTTATTAATGGGTTTAACTGCCGTCCATTTAGTCAGGAGCAGCTTCTTTGGATTGAGTGAGTTTTGATTCTTAGAGGGCATTGCACTGAAATTCATTGGCATTGCTAATTAATTTACCCGAGCTGGGTATAAAGCTATTGCTAGAGCTTTGGGTTTGAGCGGGACACTTCACATCAAAATAGCTCACGGGCCCCAAGCTGCCACAGTAATCTAGCTGACGATCCTGAAACTGCATTTGAGCCTTCTTAAGAACCATTGGGTATTTGGATCTGGCGCTATCGATGCACGACCAGGTGGTATAGGTTTCTCTCTCACAGGCTAAAAGACCTATAGACAGGATTACAAGGGCAATTGTTTTATACATAAGGCATTCTAAGTTGGCGGCACTGAACCAGCGCCACCAATATGAACTACAGAACCCAGAAGTGGTGCGTACCATCCTTGCCCAGCTGTTCAACCAAACCATACTCCCAATCTAGATAAGCCTGCATTGCTGCTGGATCGACGCTAGTGCCTTCGTATGGGCGCTTATAGCGGTCAAGCGGGGGTGACGCTAGGTGGGTGGGGCCTTTTTCAATAGTTAAGCCTGCATCAATCCAGGCTTTGTTACCACCAGCAAGAACAAAAACTGCTGATCCTGTTAGCGCCTGTATTTCATTTGCGGCAAAGATGGCAAGTTCACCCGTTGTGCTCGTGAGAACGAGGCGATTTGCTGATGGCAGATTCTTCATTGCGTTTGAAAACTGTGAGCGAAGTGCAAACCAGCTTCCAGGGATATGACCTTTTACATAATTGGCATGAGTGCTCAAATCTATGCAGATAGTTGCGCTATCATTCTCGAGCCATGATGAGGCTGTTTTGGCATCCACTGTTTGAATCTGAGGTGTGCTTGGTAGAGCAGGGGTCCAAGCGCCTTTTTCAGTGAGGTCTGCAGCTTTAATGTCATCAATGACGTAGACATCCCAAGCCATTTGGGCGAGCCATGAGGCAGGCATATTGGCTCGAACACCACCTGGGTCCGATAGTACGATGCGTGCGCCGCGAACGGGTGCCACCATCTCTGTTTCTTGTACCAGTTGTCCGCCGGGTGTGGAGCGGAAGCCAGGCAGATGACCCGCTTCATATTCTTCAGGAGTCCTTGGATCAAAGAAATAGGTGGTTCGTTCCGCCTGAGATTTCCACTGCGCAATATCTGCAAGTTTTACTCGCTTTACCCCAGCTTGATCTGCAACGCTACGTGCGCGTTTTGCGGCTTCAGTAGCAGTGCCTTCGCTTACCTCTTTGAATTTGCGACTTTGTCCTTTGTCTAGCTCTTGTCCAGCTAAGGTCCAGCCAATCGTGCCATTACGTAAAGCATTGACCTCGTTGGGGATGCCAGCATTAATCAGGGATTGTGTGCCGATAATGCTGCGTGTTCTTCCTGCACAGTTCACGATGATCTTGGTCTTTGGGTTGGGCGCAATTTCAGAAATGCGTAATACCAATTCAGCGCCAGGTACGCTAATGCCCGTCGGGATGCTCATGGTGTTGTATTCATCAAAGCGACGTACGTCTACCACCACAACATCCTCTTGATCATCAATCAGTTTCTTCACTTCTTGCGCAGACAAAGAGGGGGTATGTCTTTTGGATTCCACGAATTCACCAAAAGATTTGCTTGGAACATTCACATCCTTAAATACTTCTCCGCCAGCTGCTTTCCAAGCTGGGATCCCGCCTTTAAAAACGGAAACATCTACGTAACCGAGTTCAGAGAGTCTTTGTGCTGCTAACTCTGCAGCACCCTCGCCATCATCGAGCGTGACGATGGGGACATCTTTTCTGGGGAGTTTGCTAAACGCATCGACTTCAAGACGTGACAGCGGAAAGTTGGCCGCAAACAAGGGATGCTCTTGAGCATGGGGATCTTCTTCACGAATATCGAGCAGTGCAACTTCTTCTTTTTTAAGTAGCTTATTTCGAACAAATGCGTAGTCTTGATATTTGATGGACATGGGTTTCTCTCTCTATTTTTTGTTTATACCAGCGAGATTTCCTGCGGGAAGCGGGAAATCGTATTGCTACCTCACTCCGTTGCTGAATTCTTAGATGCTGAGGCCGCCCCTGAGGGAGGGTGCCATAAGCAGGGTTTTTAGCCCGAAAAAAGGGGTATTGATGATTTTCACGTGTGTCTCCGTTAGTTTTTTATTATTTTTTCTATTTTGTAGGATTTATAACATCTAAGAGTTATCCCTGATATCACCGATGAAATCCTGTGGTTTTTATAGGGATATACTAATTCCGAGCTGGTTACTCACACATTGAACGGATATATAGGAGACAAGATGTCACAACACGATACATTGTTAGCTGCTTTCGAAACTTATAAAGCAGAAAACGAAAAGTTTATTGAAAAGGGCATCAAGGCATCCGCTGCGCGTGCTCGTAAAGCTTTGCAAGAAATTGCTGGAGCATGCAAAGAGCGTCGTAAAGAAATTACGGCCGCTAAAGAAGCGATGGAAGCGAAGAAGTAATTCTTCTTTCTCCGAATTAAATTCTGCCTAGCCCGCAAAAGGAGCTGGGCTTTATTTTTATGTGCTGACAGAAAATAATGTCAGCTTCATGGCTTTATTTCTAACTGGTAGCAAGCTTTGATATTCAGGGCTGCTAGCCCAAGCTTCTGACGCTGCCAGACTTGGAAACTCTAGCTCCACAAATGCGCTAAACGAATCGCACTCCAATTCATTCCAGAGGAATGAATTAAATGATCCTCGACTTGCAATTTTTCCTTGATATAGAGCTACCGTATCGCCTACTTGAGACCGATATTCCTCAAATGCCTCTGGGTCATTTACCTGAATGAGGCCAATCACCTTAATCCCCATGCCATCCCCCGAAAAAATAAATCAAGTTTATTAGAGCAGTACCTCTAGAGATTGATTTTGCTTGCTGGTCATTTTTCCAATGACGCAAGCGCTAGTAAAGCCATGCTGTTTAAAGATCTCTATCACAGCGCTCACGGCATCTGCGCCACAAGAAACCAATAGGCCGCCACTAGTTTGAGGATCGGTGAGAAGCGCTTGTTGTGCGGGGCTAAATTGTTTTGGTAAATGAACTTGTGAGCCGTAGCTTTGCCAGTTGCGATCAGATGCACCCGTAATGACGCCTTGATCAGCTAGATCCTGAACATGAGAAAGCAGGGGTACTTGTTGCCAGTCAATTTGTGCAGTCAGTTTGGAGGCGCGAGCCAATTCCAAAGTGTGGCCTGCTAGACCAAAACCGGTCACATCGGTTAAGGCATGTACGCCAGCCAGTTTGGCTAGGTCTGGACCAGCAGAATTTAACTTAGTTGTGTTGGCGATCATCTCTTGATAGCCTGCATCATCCAGAAGATCTTTCTTGAGGGCGGCAGATAGGATGCCTACGCCTAATGGTTTGCCTAAAATGAGTACATCATCAGCCTGAGCAGCAGCATTACTCTTCACGAGTTTGGGGTCAACAATACCGATAGCAACTAAGCCATAAATGGGCTCAACCGAATCAATCGTGTGACCGCCGGCAATCGGAATACCTGCAGATCTACAAGCCTCAGCACCGCCTTCTAAGATTCGTGCAATGGTTGCATTTGATAGCACTTTAATTGGCATGCCCACAAGTGCTAAGGCAAATATTGGAGTGCCACCCATTGCATAAATATCGCTGATGGCATTCGTGGCAGCAATCTTGCCAAAATCAAATGGATCATCCACTATCGGCATAAAGAAATCTGTTGTGGCAACAATCGCTTGAGACTCATTGATTTGATATACGGCGGCATCATCTGAGGTCTCAATACCAATCAAGAGCTCTTTCGGAAACGGTAGTTGTGGAACGCTTTTCAGAATCTCTGAGAGAACTCCAGGGGCGATCTTGCAGCCACAGCCACCGCCATGGGAGAGAGAAGTTAAGCGAGGTTCCTGAGAGTGTTGGATATTCATATCAATTAACTATCTGTATTCATACTTGCAATATTAGCGGAGATTTAGCGATTAAAACTTCGCTTTGGCGGGTTACTCCGTTTTGCCGCAGGTTTGCCTCCGCCATTGCCGCCACCAGCATTACCTGGTCTAGGCTTGCGAGATTGTTGGTGCTGTTGGCTTCGTAATTGGATTGGTTGCGCCACGGCATTGGGATCCGGTTCAAATCCAGTAATCACTTCTTGCGGTAGTTTTTGTTTGATAAGCTTTTCAATATCGCGGAGCATTTGATGTTCATCAACGCAGACCAAGGAGACGGCAACGCCATTGGATCCCGCTCTACCGGTTCTACCGATGCGGTGAACGTAATCTTCGGAGACGTTGGGCAAGTCATAGTTCACAACATGGGGCAATTGATCGATATCGATGCCGCGCGCGGCAATATCGGTAGCCACTAAGACGGTGATTTTTCCATCCTTAAATTCTGCTAAGGCTTTAGTGCGAGCGCTTTGACTCTTATTGCCATGAATCGCCATGGCAGTGATGCCATCTTTTTCCAACTGGGTCACTAATTTATTGGCACCATGTTTGGTACGAGTAAATACCAGCACTTGTTGCCACTGATTGGACTTAATCAAATGCGCCAATAAAGGATGCTTTTGATTTCTATCTACTGGGTGAATGAGTTGAGCAATTGCTTCATTAGTGCTATTGCTACGTGCCACTTCAATTAAGGCTGGTGAATTGAGCAAGCCATCCGCCAAAGCTTTGATCTCGGTAGAGAAGGTGGCTGAAAACAATAAGTTCTGACGTTGCTTTGGTAGTGCAGCCAAAATCTTTTTAATGTCACGCAAGAAGCCCATATCCAGCATGCGATCGGCTTCGTCCAGAACGAGGATTTCAATATTGGCAAGTGAAACACAGTTTTGCGACATTAAATCAAGTAGGCGACCTGGTGTTGCCACCAAAATATCTAAGCCAGCTGCAATAGCCTTGATTTGAGGATTTGCGCCGACACCGCCAAAGATGACGGTGGATTTTAGGCCAGTGTACTTACCGTAAGTCACAACAGACTCTTGAACTTGAGCAGCTAACTCGCGAGTAGGAGTCAGAATCAATACGCGTAATTGACGTTTGCCTCCAGCTTTGGCGGTACTACTTAAGCGCTGCAAAATTGGCAGGGTAAAGCCCGCAGTTTTGCCAGTGCCGGTTTGGGCTGCTGCAAGTAAATCCCCACCCTTTAATACTGCAGGAATGGATTTTTCTTGAATGGGGGTAGGGCTGGTATAGCCTTCCTCGCTAATAGCGCGAAGAATGGATTCTGATAAACCAAGATCTGTAAATAACATAGGGGCCAAATAAATATTGACCCGTATTCAATTAAACGACTATCCCGGTCAATGGGGTGAGCTGCCACACTTACAGTGTTTGCAGAAAGAGCATCTATTTTAAGCTATCAAACCCGATTGCTTGCCGTATTCCAAAGATTGGGCGTTACAGAATTCGCATATCCTGAGATAAACAATTTTTCTGCACCTGTAGTTGGGTCAAATACTGCTCGCTCAATGCGCCCAATATTTCCGCCATAGACATGAATGCTGATTGAGGTTTGATCGCTTAAGGCATTCTCGACCACGTGAATATCATGTGTATTGGGAGATACGGTAGCAACTTGACCTGGCTGGCAAAGGAATGACTCATCTGCTTTATAGCTGCCATCAGTCTGTTGGTGATAGTCAGCACTGCGTTCTTGCCCTCGGAGCTGTCCAACCATGCCCCAAACGGTATGGTTATGTAATGGTGTTTTTTGACCGGGGCCCCAAACAAAGCTGACTACTGAAAAGCGATCGAGTGGATCCGCATAGAGAAGGTACTGTTGGTAGTACTGGGGATGGGCTTTGCAAAATTCCTCCGGTAGCCAGTCATCTACGGCAACTAAATTCTCCAAGAGCACTTTTCCTTTGGAGAAAATAATCTCTTCACTGGGCTTGGTCTCTAGTAGAGTCGCCAGCTCTTTAACGAAAGTCAGTAACTTGCCTTCTTGCATATATGCTCCAGGATTGAGGTACTACTGATTAGCTGAAAACAGCCAATCAGGAAAGCCCTTCGGTTTGAGGGTAGTGGTATCAACGCAGACAATATGTAGAACTGCGCTGGCAATCAACTCGGGTTCCATGCCTTCCACAATGCGTTTTGCGGTTTGTTTGACAGCAATTTGAGTGCGGCCGCGATGTTCAATCACTTGGTCAATGCTGAGGAGGTCATCTAAGCGCCCCGGCCGATGAAAATTCATGGTGATTTCTCGAACTGGGAGAACAATGCCGAACTCATTGACTAGTTTTGTTGGGCTTAGACCTCTTTGTTGGAGCCACTCCGAGCGACTTCTCTCAAAAATCTCTAAATAGCGAGCGTGATACACAAATCCGGCTGCATCGGTATCTGAGTAGCAAACACGAAAGAGGAAGGGTGGGTTGGTTGGATGGGTGGGTTGGGTCATGATCAATAAGATACCTTTAGATATTGAGAATCATATCGCGATGTGCGATGCCTGCCTCGTCGTAAATATCACCTTGTGCAATAAACCCAAACTGCTCATAAAAAGGAATAGCGGATAACTGGGCATGGAGCTCAATTTTCATCATCTTTTGAGATGCTGCCTCTTGCAGGAGGACTCTAAGGAGTCGGGCCCCAATTCCACCCCTGCGGTATGTAGCTAGTACCGCCATTCGCCCAATTCTTCCAATATTGTCAGGCATTGTGACTAGACGGGCAGTGCCAATGGCTTGCGAGTCAAGGTAGGCAAGGGCATGTATTGCTAGCGGATCAAATTCATCTAGCTCCATATCCTCTGGAACCCCTTGCTCCTCTATAAATACGCGCCTCCTAATTGCATAGGCCTCGTTCTTAGCTTCTTGCCAGGGTTTAATCAAGATCACGCGCTGTCTCTTTGCTATATCTGTAGGTGAATAGCTCATTAAACATCTAATGTGGCAAATTGCACTCATTTAAGCTTTAAATATTAGCTCTAAGGCTTATAAGCATGTCACTTCATGGTTAAAATGGATCGGTGGTGCCAGACGCTTGGCGCCCCTCACAAACCTTTATCTAGGAGTTATTTTGAAGAAATCTTTATTGGCTACATTAGTTGCCTCACTCGGTTTAGTAGTTGCAAGTTCAGCATTTGCTCAAGCTCCTGCAAAAATGTTGCCTTTGGCAGCTGAAGCGGTTGTATTGACTGCTACTGTTGATTCAGTGGACGTAAAGAAACGTATCGTTGTTCTCAAGGATGCAAACGGTAACTTAGCTCAAATGAACGTATCTAAACAAGTAAATGATTTAGATAAAGTGAAAAAGGGCGATATGTTTGTTGTTGAGCATGCTCAAGCGATTGCAGTTGGTTTGGTTGCTGCCCCTAAGGGTGCTAAGCCAGGCGTTTCTGGTGTTCGCTCAGTGGTAGTGGCAGGCAAGGGTTCTGCTAAGCCATTTGAAGAAACGACTGATACTGTTTATGCCACAGTGAAGATCAGCACAATCGATGCAAAAACTCGTGTTGTCACTTTCACACTGCCATCAGGTGAGAAGCAAAAAGTGAAGGTTGATCAAAGCGTGTTAGGTCTTGAGAAATTCAAGGCTGGTGATGACGTTATGGTTGAGTTCGTTGATGACACAGCTATTGGCTTTGTAACACCAAAGAAATAAGCATTTAAAACTCATTCAGCATGAATCATGCTGGAGCAGTAAAGAAAAAGGCCCGCTATTGAACTGACCCACAAAAGTTGGACACCCAATCCAACTCAAAAGGGTCAGTCTCATGTCCAAATACAGCAAAGAGCTCAAGCTAGCA
>NZ_MHZG01000010.1 GCF_001830325.1 Polynucleobacter sp. GWA2_45_21
AAGCGAGCTAATTACACTGCAG
Organism: Polynucleobacter sp. GWA2_45_21; assembly: GCF_001830325.1. Lineage (GTDB taxonomy): Bacteria > Pseudomonadota > Gammaproteobacteria > Burkholderiales > Burkholderiaceae > Polynucleobacter. The sequence goes on from NZ_MHZG01000010.1 coordinate 23, forward strand.
TGATTTCTCATCGCTCCGGTGAAACAGAAGACAGCACTATTGCTGATATTGCTGTTGGTACGAATGCTGGCCAGATTAAGACAGGTTCACTGTCTCGCTCTGATCGTATTGCCAAATACAACCAACTGTTGCGTATCGAAGAAGATTTGGGTGATGTAGCTACTTATCCAGGTAAGTCTGTTTTCTATAATTTACGAGGCTAAACATGCTACAAGCTAATGTGATGAGGAATAAAAGGGTATCTCGTTCATTTCCTATAGTGGATTTACTTTACAAGTCTTATGAGTTGGATTCAGAGGCCATTACACGTTACTGGTCTCAGCAGCTTTTAAATGCCAATGAAATTTTGCAACTGCATCAAGGGCTTATTCAGGATTCTTTTGAGAGGCTCTCATACATAGCCAGCAAACATCAATTAGATGCTTACTATAAGGATTTAGTAGCTCTTCTAAGTAAAAACTTATTTGTACCCATTCAAAAAAGAAGTGTGGACCCAGTTAATAGCCAAAGAGTCCTCTCCCAATTTGTTTTGATCGCTCATGAATGTTTTCTAGATACCGCCTTAAATTTCTTTATGGCATCCTCTGAGACAGTCTTAAAGCCAATCTATGATGAGTATCATGAGAGGGTGCAGAATTTACTTAATTCATCTGAAATTCCCAATTAGACAGTATCTAAATCGTATCTAATGAGTGAAATTGAGCATTATTTTTCTATACACAATCGATCATGGGATTGCTTGGGAGAGCTAACTACTGAAGAAAAACGAGTGCGCATCGACTTAGCTACATGTTATAGACTTGCTGCCAAAATGAATTGGGATGATGGTATCTATACCCATATCTCTGCAGCCATTCCCAACCAACCTGATGTCTATTTAATTAACCAATTTGGGCTAAGGTTTGACGAAGTGACCCCCTTAAATCTTGTCAAAGTAAATATATTGGGAATTGTATTGGTGGGGGCTGGGCCAGCTAATGTTTCTGGGTTTGCAATCCATGGTGCCGTGCATGCTGCCAGAAAAGATGCGATGTGTGTTTTTCATTTACATAACGAATCTAGTATTGCTGTCTCGGCCCAGGCAAAAGGGCTACTCCCTTTATCTCAGCATGCGATGCGCTTTTATCAAGATCTTGCCTATCACCCATATCAAGGATTGGCTTTATCAGCAGATGAGCAAAATGAACTTATCGGTAATTTAGGTGCAAAAAAGGCCTTACTATTAAAAAATCACGGAAGTCTTGTTTGCGGAACATCGGTCCAGCAGGCATTTTATCTGATGCATACCTTAGATAAGGCTTGCTCCATTCAGCTAAAGGTGCGTGATCCGATGAATGATGCCATCTACCCTGATGAGCATATTTGCAACAAAACATACCAACAGCTTTGCCTGGACGGGGATGCGGAAGGTCAAATTGAGTGGCCAGCCTTTGAGCGCTGGCTATTGAATTCTTAGTAATTAACTCACAGGAGATCTTATGCCAATAATTCAGATACAACTTTTTGAGGGTCGGAGCGCTGACGTTAAGCGAGAGTATGCAATTGCAATCACAAAGGCCGCAGTAAAGATTATGGGATGCTCGGCAGATTCGGTCGACGTTATCTATCAGGATGTAAAAAAGTCTGATTGGGCTACTGCTGGTAAGTTGTGGAATGAACAATCATAAATCCGAGCCTTCTCTTTGGTAGGTATTCAAATTCCCCCGCTTTCAATAATTTGCCTACCTGTCGGGCTTTTATCATATTCACTAATTGCCACTTTATATCCTTAGTAACTATTGAGTAGGCAATGCACGCCACAGTCCCTTCAGGGTCGATTTGAGTCGGTCAGCTTGACTTAATTGCTTTTGAAAACGAAAGATATCCTAGATATATGACAGAGAAGCTTCCAGAGTCGTTCATTAGTTACACCGTGCCCATCTACTGGGGTAATCTTCATATCGACAAAGAATTCAACGCTGGCGCTTTCATCAGCGCCCACGAATTCCGTAACTTGGATCAGGTGGTTGAGTTTGTAATCGAATTGGACCGCAATGATCTACTTTATCGGAAATATCTCGGGTCATCTGCATACATTGACGGTAAGGTGAACGAATTTGAAGATAGGAATCGTATTTTGGATCGATTCGAACAGATTTTCGAATCGCCGCCGGTAATACCACGTGCGCAAACAGTAGTGGGGCGTATCGCAAGTCTACTGTGCGAACCACGGCGGTATCGGCGTCAGTTAAAAAATGCAATTCAAGCAGCAAATTTGTTTGGAAGATCGAATGACTAGGCAGCCCCACACTTTTAGGATAAATCTAAGATGGCCACATTAACAGTTCCCATTAAGGTTGGATTTTGTGTCAAGCAATATCAGTCACGCCAATATGTTAGCAAGAACTTTTCTATCCAAGTACATAACGGAAGAGGGTCTGTTATTGTCTTATGACCCAAGTGTAGTTTCAATTGATGCACGCAGAGATAATAAACCTTCTGGATCTAATGTTACCCTTATTTATAACACCCCCTAATAAACTTAATATCAGGCTGGAAAGCGTCTGCTAAAGTGGTAGCGATTCATAAATACGTATCACGTGTCTATTGATTATGAATATCTTAATATTGGATGATGGTAAAGCAGGACATAGAAAGCAGGCAATGGCTCTATTTGCCCTCATCAATCGTATTTTGGCTAAAAAAGGTATTGACCAAAAAAATATAGATTGCAAAATTATTCCAACAAAATTTGATAATTTATTACAAAAAATTGTTTACAAAATAATTTTTGGATACCTAATTAAATCAGATTACTTATTATATTTAGTTGCCGAGATTCTGACTCCACCAATAATTTTAGAAATATCAAAATTCTCCCCCGATTTAATAATTAGTTGTGGATATTCTTCATCTTGCATGAGTGCAATATTAAGCAATAAGAACGCTTTGAAAATTGCCATACTTTATCCAGGCGCCAATTATGCAGATAAATTTAGTTTAGTCATTACTCCTCAGCATGACTTGGTCAAGATTGAAGATATTTCTAACATTGTGACAACAAAATTTGCACTAACTGAGGATCTTATTCATTGTGATAGAGGCGCTAAAAAATTAAAATTGGGGTTATTAGTTGGTGGTAATAGCAATACGCACAGTTATACAAAAAAATTCTCAAGGAATATTTGTGAGGGGCTAATCAGTTTTGTAAAGACAAATGATTTAGAGGTTATGTGGACCCCATCCCGAAGAACTCCGCCATATTTTTTGAGTATTTTTGACGATGCTTTAATGAAGAGTGATGGAGTAAGACATTTATTTAAATGTCTTACATCACCGAATGCGTCAGAAGATATCTTAAGGGAGTGCGATTGGGTGCTGGTATCTGCCGATAGTATTTCAATGATCTCTGAAGCCCTTGCAGCGGGGTGTAAGGTTACAGTGTTTAGACCTCCTAGGCGACTAGGTTTTTCGAAAAAAAATCGAGCGTTTATTAATTCTCTAGAAGCGTTAGGGTATATCAGGGTGTGTGAGATTGATGAGATTTCTAGGCAGCAATATCCTATGACACAAGAAAATAGTTATAAACTTTTTTGTGAGGACAGGAATAGCATCGAAAAAAGTATAAGTCAATTACTTCATAGGTTTTGAAGAAATAAATTGTTGAATTTAAAAATGAAGAAAAATTATAAGATCTATGACTGCTTTTTGTTCTACAACGAACTTGATATGCTGGAGCTCAAGTTAACTGAGATGTATGACGTGGTGGATAAGTTCGTGCTACTGGAGTCATGTGAAACTTTTCAGGGCTCTCCCAAAAAATATTTTTACGAAGAAAACAAGCATAGGTATGCTCGTTTTTCTGAAAAAATAATTCATATTAAGCTTGGTCCGCAGAAAAGTTTTAAAAGATACTTTTTTAAGAAATGTGGTAAGAATTGGTCGCGAGAATACTATCAAAGGGATCAGCTAAAGCTAGGCCTGGTAGATGCCCGTCCCAATGATCTTGTGATTATCTCCGATGTCGATGAGATTATTTCTGGAAAAAATTTTCCTAAAATCATCAGCTCTTTCATCAGGGGTGATATTGCCATATTTGAAATGCCATTGTTTCAATTTTCAGTAAATTATGAGTGGATATTTTCTGATAGAAGACTTCCCCAATTTCGATGCCTGGGCCCTAGAATGGTTGAATATAAGGATTTTAAAGGTGCTCAGATGTTAAGGAAAGTTAAGCGAATTTATCCAAATTGGGCAAAGCAATTTTTATTGCTGAGATTATTTTTTAGGATTCTTGGACGCATTAAATATGGGGTTTTTAATCATTTGCAGTATTTTGAGGATGCTGGATGGCACTTTACCTCAATGGGCGATTGGAAATTCTTTAGAAATAAGGTTGAATCATTTGCTCATGAGGACTGGAAAATAGGTGGGCAGTATCTCGATGAAAGTGTTTTTGAGTATTTCACTACAGCCCCCGAAACAACTCGACCATACCCCATTGAAAAACTTCCAAAATTTATACAAGAAAATCGAAATTTATTCCTATTTAGATAGGGGATTGTTGAGAATTTTATATGTTTTTTAAATTGGACCCTTTTAATATGTACTGCCCGATCATTCGCTCTTTAGCGGATCCAGGGGCTAATGAAGTTGCGATTACTATTGATGATGGCCCTAATTCTTGTACCACCTTGGCCTTGCTGGATTTATTAGATGAGCACAAAGGAAAAGCAACCTTTTTCCTATCTGGGTTCAGAGCCATCAAAAATCCAGAATTAGTGGAAGAAATTGTTTTACGGGGTCATGCAATTTATTCGCATGGTTGGGATCATAAGCGTCTTGATAAATTGCCTTATGGTGAATTAAGTCGATCAATGAATCTATGTGAACTTCTTTTGAGGAAATACAGACCAACCCCTTCAATCTATTTGGCAAGAATTCCATTCAATAGTGGGTATAGAAAATTTGCAGTTCACCGTGAACTAAAAAATTGGATTCCACGCTGTCAAATTGCGCATTGGAGTTTGCAAACTCGGGATCATGCATTTTCCGATCGCTTTGGAAATGATGCAAATCCAATTGTTAGAATTCGTGATGAGATTCTCAGGTTATTGCAAATGCAATTAAAGCCTGGGGCTGTGATTTTAATGCATGATCTTCCTATAAAAGATGATCTTATTAATGATTTGGATATTCAATTTACTATATCTACTATGAAATTTTTACTTGAAGAGCTTACTTCTCAAGGCTTCCGGTCTGTTGTTTTGCGTCCAAAAGTTTAGGCGCTACAGGATGAGTAATTTGAAGAATATAGAGTAGGGCTACTTAATCAATTTTCTAATTTTGTGGCAAGAATGATGTCTCCTTGTCGATCAATAATCTTTAAGGAAGGCAGTTCAGGCAGCCGGTCTTCTCGAAGCACTATAAATATGGGTTGACTTCCTTGTAGGCGACTGCTGAGTTCGAGAGACGTCAAAAATAATTCTGGTCTTGGTGCAATACTTAAGCCATTTTCCAATTCACCGACAATGTCTATGAATATAGCTGGTCGATTTAAATAAAAATTAGTATCTAGGATGTAGGTTTTGTAGATGGCGATCGGATGGTTTTGAATGATCGATTTATTGGATAAGATTAAGTGCTTAATAGATTTCGGCTGAATAAGATATGTCCCGTAATTTAGAGAGAATAAAAATGGGAGATAGGCAATAACAATGCGAATATTGTTTCGCCGGGGACTAATCAATTGCCACAGAAAACCCGTTGCAGCTATTAATGCGGCTCCTGATAAGACCCACCTGAAATACCCTAATGTACCAATGTATTGTGCAGAAAAAGGGATGTGGCTTGATAAGGGCCCAGTTAGAAATGCTAGGCTTAGCATGGTGAAAAATGAAATTCCTAGGCCGATTGAATTAATTACCCTATTTTCCGGGCTGGCTTGAATTTTCCCAATCAATATACTTAAGGGCGCTATTAATGGTAAAAAATAGCCAGGAAGTTGAGAGTGAGAGAATGAAAAAAATAGAAATATACTTGCGCTCCATAAAATAAAAAAATTATCAATTTCTGAAAAATTATTCTTGCAACGCCAATTTTTTATTGCATTTTGCACCACCCCATAAAGATATCCTGTCCATGGCAGCATTCCAATGCTTAAGACTATCAGGGGAAACCATGGGGATTGATTGCGATGGTGAATGTTAGTAGTAAAGCGTCGAAAATGCTCGTTGATAAAATAGAACTCAAAAAAGTTTTCATGACGTATTGCAACAAAATAATGCCAAGGAATTGTTATGCTGAAAAATAACATTAAACCTAGACCGCTTATGCAGGCTCGCAACACATCAAGGCGGTGAGTGATGATGCACCACGTCAGGATTACTAAGGAGGGTAAAATTACACCAATGAGACCTTTTGCGAGTACGGCAAGTGCGCAAAATAAATACACCAATATAAAGTAAGTTTTTCTTGATTTTTCACTGGATGTTGCTCCGATCAAGAAGCACATTAGTGATGCTGTAATGAGGCATGAGACAAGTAGATCAATATTAAAAACTTGACCAAAGACGGTGATAAATAGGGTGGTTGCTGCAATCAGACCAGCATTCAATCCCGCAACCCTGCCATAAAATCTTGTTGCCACAAAGGCGCTCAAGGCCGCAATGCTAAGCCCCGATAAAAAGGGCCATATACGTAACCCACCCTCATTTGGCCCAATTAGCCAGATTGATATTGCCCCCAGCCAGTAAAGAAGCGGTGGCTTCTCTAGGTAGGGGACGCCATTCAAGTGAGGAATGATGAAATCATTGCTATTAATCATCTCCAGTGCGATAGCGCCATAACGTGTTTCATCGGGGTTTTGCAGGCCCCGGCCCCAAAGCCATGGAAGAAGGCTAAGTGATAGCAGTAGAGCGGTAGTTAAGCAGGGGCGCTTTTTTACCCAAGAATAGAGTTTGGTAATCATCTATATATTTTCGGGTACCCTAGTTTGTAGTAAATGAATAATTGGGGGAAAAAATTAAGAGTGGGTCTAGCGCTGCAATATGTGGGTAATATTTGCTCATTTAGACAATCTTTAAAGATGCTATTGATGAAGCAACGTAAAAATATAGATGTTATATCCTATCCAACATGAAAATAATTGGATGTTGGAAATATGAATCTATGCGAACTATAACCTCACGTTGGGTATTGGCTCTTGCTACGGCATTTATCATGACGGCATTGATTCTGCTGCCAGAAATCATTTTTTCCCCCAGCGCACTAGCCCGAGATATCCAAAATAAAGAGTATTTTATTTTATTTGGAGTTTGCATATTAATCTGTACTTGTGGCCGCCCTCGTTTTGCTGCAAGTATAGTGTCGATTCTTGGTTTTATGGTTCTTACGGAAATTGGTCATTATATGTATTTTGGGCGCATGCTAAGTCCAATCGCTGTAAGACTAATGTTTCAGGAGTGGGCGGAGATTATTAATACTGGTTTGTCGCTATCGCCATATATTTTTGGATCTTTTTTAGTAATAGTATTGTGCTATGGCGTCATCATAGCAATGGTGTTCAAGTTGCAAGGATATTTGCCCTCACTGCCAAAAATTGGGGTGCCAGCTTTAATCTTGCTCATGATATTACCTGCAGTATTGGTATCGTTGCGCTCTGATAAATTATTTTTTGCTGATAGATCTCACTATCCCATCCCGATTAGGGCGATATTCGCATATTCTATTGGTTTGGAATCTTGGTTTTTAGCGGGGAAATGTGATGCGGTAATTCATCAGATTCCAAGTTTGAAAATGAAGCAACCGCCAGCACGAGATGTGATTATTTTAATGGGTGAAAGTCTGTCTGCCTCGCACATGTCTGTGCTTGGTTATGAAAGAAAGACAACCCCATGGCTCGATGGGCAGCATAGTAATTCATTGGTTGGCTTTAAGGCGGTTTCAGCTATCTCGGCTGGGGTATCTACTCGTGGAGCTTTGCCATTATTTTTTAATGTTGTTAATAACCCAGTTGATAGGATTGCCATAGCTAAAGGAGCGACAAATTTATTTCGTCTTGCTCAGGCCAATGGGTTTGATGCCACTTTTATTACTTCTCAGAACGAGAATGTGATGCAAGGCGTTGACCTCAGTGGAGTAAGGGTGATAGATGTTCAGAAATGGAAAAAAATATGGGAGAAGAAGGGGGACTTAGGTTTGATTGATATGTTGGATAGGGTTCCAGCTTCGTCTCATCGTTTTATCGTCATTCAATTTAGAGCCCCTCATTCGCCTTATAGTGCATATATCAAAAATAGACCGGATTTGCATCGATTTACATCAAGCGATAACAATAGCAGAGGTGCTGAAGTTGATAGCTACGATAGCGCAGTGCTCTTAGTAGATGAGGTTGTCCAGGGTATTGTGGAGCACCTGAAGGTTAGAGAGAATTCCTCCTATCTCATCATGACTAGCGACCATGCAGAGTTATTGGGTGATAAAGGCCGGTGGGGGCATTCACTTTTGGATATTGATGTAGCCCATGTCCCTCTGATTCTGATTGCCCCTAAGAGTGATCGACACTTTTGGAAATGGGCTAACGCTAATTCCATTTATTCCCACTACCAAATAGCCCGTGAGGTGGCTTTCCTATTGGGTGTAACAATGGCGGAGCAGGCTGGCGATAAAAATCTGTTTTTAAACGGAGCATCGCCTTTTGGTGCCGATGGTTATTTGAAGTGGAGGGAGCTGAATGGTCAGGCAGTTGAGGTGGGGCGCGCTGTGAGTGAATGTAGTGAAATGCAGCATGTCAATTTAAAATCTATCTATTAAATAAGCTAATTTTAGAAAAACGCATGATTAGAGTTTTGTATGTTGTCCCAACCTTAAATGCTGGTGGTGTTGAATACGTTATTCATGCTTCTGCGCTAAGATTGAAAAATAAAGGCATTGAGGTAGTTGTGGCTTGTTCCTCGGGTAAGATGTGCCAGAGTCTTCGTGATGCGCAAATTAAAGTTATTAATATTGCCATTCATAGAAAGAATGTTTATCACATCCTTTTGAATGCATTTAAATTAATGCGCATCATACAAAAATACAAAATCAATGTCGTGCATGCTCACTCTAGAGCACCAGCATGGTCCAGTTATATTGCCTGTAAAACTACTTCAACCCCTTTTGTAACAACATTTCATAGCTTTTATGGGCATTTTCTTCTAAAAAAAATGTACAGCAAAGTAATGACTTATGGTGACATCGTTATTGTTCCATCGCGGGCTTTGTTAAGGCACGCGATTGATGTATATGGAGTTAATCCCGAAAAGATGAGATATGTGCCCAACTGGGTTGAAAACTCAGACGGTAATACTAGTAAGGCACTAGACGATTTCAAAAAAAATCTTCAAATTAGGGATGGTACGAAGGTGGCATCTGTTATTGCAAGAATAACTCGATGGAAGAGTCTCAATCTGATTTTGCAATCTTGGACCCATTTTCGCCAAGAGAATTGCGTTCTGATCATCGTGGGAAATATAGTTAGTAAAAGATATTTCAAGGAGATCGTGGAACTTTGCTTGAAGAGCGGTATGAATAATTCAGTAAAATTTATCAGCGGATCTAGAGAGAGCATTGAGAATGTTTTAGCGATAAGTGATCTATTAATTTCTTCATCTAGCTCGAAGCCTGAAGGATTTGGTTTAACTATGCTTGAAGCCGCATCTCGTGGAGTTCCGGTAGTTGCGACCAGTCATGGCGGTGCATTGGATATAGTTGTGGATGGGGTAACGGGATATTTATTCCCTCCCAATGATGTTAGCTCTTTGACTCAATGTATTGCTACAATATTTTCAATGTCAAAAGATGAAAAGGAGAATATGTCAATTTCTGCAATTCGTCATGCAAAAAACTTTAACCCAAGCCAATCCATTGAGAAGCTTCTTTCTGTCTATATGGGATTAATAAAGCACTAATTCATATGTCCAATGCATTTGATGAGATAGTTCTATCTAGACTACGCTGATTTCTTGATCCATAAGATAAAGTTTGGTATAAAGCCCATTATTTTTAAGTAGCTGTTTATGGGAGCCAAACTCAACAATTGCACCTTGATCCATTACCACGATTAAATCGGCATCAATAATGGTGCTAAGGCGATGTGCGATGACAACTCGTGTCGGCTTATTTGGTAAATGAATGATTGCCTGCTTGACGTCTTGTTCAGAAATATTATCCAGTGAAGAGGTTGCCTCATCCAACAGAAGAATCCGGCTGCCTTTAAGGAGCGATCTTGCAATGGAGAGCCGTTGACGTTCACCGCCCGATAATTTAATGCCTCGGGCTCCAATTAAGGTGTCGTAGCCCAGTGGAAGCGAGCTGATAAATTCATGAATAGCAGCAGCTTTTGCTGCATTTTCAATTTCCGCGCGAGTAGCTTTGGGGTAGCTATAGGCGATATTATTGGCCACGCTATCATCAAAAAGAAGCGTTTCTTGGGTAACCATGGCAATGCTATTTCGTAAGGATTTTTGTGTAACGTTTTTGATATCTGTGCCATCGATTAATATCTTCCCGCCAACGGGATCAAAAAATCTTGGAATAAGATTGATTAAACTACTTTTCCCGGCGCCAGATGGACCCACTATCGCTACTGTGCTACCTGCTGGTATTTTTAGATTGATCTTGCGAAGGCATGGTTTATCTTCCGAGTAATGAAAATCAACGTTTTCGAAAACGACTTCACCATTTCCAACTAAGAGCTCATTCGCATCTGGAGCATCTTTTACTTCGGAGTCTAAGTCTAGAATTTCTTTGATGCGTTCGGCTGCAGTAATGCCCTCTTGTATAGAATTTCCAAAATCATCTAAACGTTTTAATGGGCGGTAAGCAGAAATGAGGGCAACTAAGATGGTGGTTAAAGCAGGTAGCGTCATTACGCCTAGATTCGCTCGCCAAGATCCTACTAACATTACAAGAATGATACAGGTGCCAGTTATCACTTCATTAAGTGGGAGTGAGAGAGATCGGGCTCGTAAAGTATCTAAATGTAATTTGGATAAATCTTCAAATGATTGGTGCATTCGATCTGTTTCTCGTTCTTCAGCGCTAAAAATTTTCACTAGACGAACATTGAATAGAGTTTCTGAGATTCGAGATATCAGTTGTGATCTGCTTTCTAGTAATTGACGCATTAATTTTTTTCGACGAACTGAGAGTTGCCCCTTTCCAATTGCAAGCAAGGGAACTGCAATCATCGCTACTAATGCTAATTGCCAATCTTGATAAATAACAATCCCGATAAGAAAGACGAAGGAGAGAGTATCTTGTAAAGAGCCAACAAATATTCTGCCAGTAATATCCCTTACTAATGCGGTTTCCTCCATGCAGATTGCTGATAATTGCCCAACATGGTTTCGCATTAAATAACTTACGTCTAACTTTAATATATGGTTAAATAGATCCCGCCTTAGTTCTGCGACTATATTCAGTCCTGTTTTTTCTAATATGATTGTTTGAACATATTGGCTAATTCCTGCCACTATTGAAGCGAGCATTATGATTATTGCTATCAACATGATTGGCATAGTTGGGTGATTGCCGAATGATGCCTGCAAAGCCGGCTTGATCATCATGATTACTGTGCTTGACGCCATCACGGCAACAATAATGGAGGCCCAAATGATTGCAAAATTTTTGCGATGGGGCCAAATATAGGAACGTATTAGCCATAGAAATGTTTGGCTTTCGACTGTGCTAAAGCCAAATTTGCGAAGTATAAAGTTCATTTGTTCAGGGTCAGCATAATATTGGATAGAAGTGTTCTCAAATCTTCCGAAACCATCGACCAATTTCGAGGTATGTAAGCCCTTTTGATTTTAAGTTCTAAGCTTAACCTCAGTTCATTGTTTTTCACTAAATTGATTATTGTTTCCTTCCAATTTTGATGGTCTAGTGGATCAAGCATTATGGTAAACCCTTCCCCAGCCTCGGGCAGGGAGGAGGTATTGGCGGTGATGCAGATCTTTCCGTAGCCTAGACTTTCAGTTACTGGTAGACCCCATCCTTCATATCTAGATGGATATACAGAGAATAGACAGTTGCCATAAAGCCAAGATAATTCATTGTCAGTCGGAGACTCAATGTGTATAACGCTTTTTTGAAGTCTAGGGTCTAACTTTATACGTTCAATGATTTTATCTGCACCATTACCTTTAGACCCGGCAATAACTAATCCAATTTCACCCATTTTTGAGTTATTGGAGAATTCAGACCATATATTTAGTAAAAGAGCGTGATTTTTTCTATCCGTAATACTTCCTACGCACAACACAAATCTTTTACAAGGTAGCTGATACTGGCTGGGCCGTTCGGTTTGATGAATGGTATCGCAGCCTAGGGGAATTATTGTTAATTTTGGGGGTAATATTTTTGTTTGGTGGCAAAACTCTAAAAAATCATTTTTGGTATTTTCTGAGTTGCAAATTACGGTATCAGCAGCTGTTGCGACTAAAATACCAGATCTAAATCTTTCGACATATTCGTTTGATTTTACCCAGTGTGGAAATTTAACTGGAATCAAGTCATGGCAAAAAGAAACATGATGAAAATTATTTTTTTTACGCACACTTTTAAAGTAGGGCCATCTACCTAAATGTCGTATGGCATCGCATTCCAGATAGATATCGGCATCTTCTAGTCGGATAAAAGGACCAATGGATAGAAGCTTTTGTTTTATTCTCTGAAATTCAATATTTTTAGAATGTACATTAATTTCTGAAGAAGAAAATCTGTTTAAAAAATGCTCTACCCTACTTTTTGAAATTTTCATAAAACCAAATGTGTTTCGACAGACATAGGCCACATCCCACTCATTTGGTGCTTGTAGCAGTGCTCTTATGAAGGCCCTTTCAACTCTGTCTATCCCATTGGGCGTGGTTGAAATGGATCGCACAGTATTGGTGACATCTAAAAATATTCTTGCCATATTAATTGGAATCCCCTTGGTGGATGGGATAATCGACAGTTAAATAAATTATCTTTGTTGAGATGGCTTATATTATGATGAGTAGTCAGGGTATTTCCGTAGTTATTCCAGTTTTTAATCGTGCCTATTGCATTTCTCAAACGTTACAGTCTATTTTTACTCAGAGTGTACCTGTTGATGCGGTGATTGTTGTCGATGACGGCTCTACTGATGGTATTAGGGATGTGATAGAGCGTATGTCATTTATTAGCCCGATTCCATTAATCTTTCATAGGCAGGAAAATTTAGGGCCTGGTAGAGCTAGAAATGTTGGCGTATCAATGGCCCAATCTAATTACATACTGTTTTTAGATTCGGATGATGAGTTGTTGCCAAATTCCATTGAACGTTTTCAAAAGGCAATCGTTGAAAATAACTTTCCAAATATGGTTTTTGGTGGACGCATAACATTACTGCCAAATAGAAAAAGTCATTTGACTTCTCCGCCTCCTTTATCAAAGGATAATTGGATAAACTTTAGAGGTGAATTGCTTAGCCTGCGCCCAACTGTTGGTATTGGTGCAGCTGTTATACAGCGTGAGTTTATTCACCAGCTTCCGTTTCCAGAAACATTTCGAGTTTGTGAGGATTTGGCATTTTATTCATTGATATTATTGCATGGACGATGCGTTAGATTTTCGGAGGCGCAGGTAAGAATAAATCAACGCACACACCATTCTTTTCGAGATGCAAATTTATTACTCATTGAACATGAGAATGCATACGCTTTCCCGCTAAAAAAATTACCAAATACCCCAGAAAAAATTCAGTTGCAAAACGAGCTAAGGGCGCTCCCTTTGTTGCGAACATTTCGTGAGCTGCATCGTGCAGGTGCAGATAAAATGGCTCGATCTTATTATTACAGCGCATTTCGTGTTAACCCTTGGGCGGCATTAAACATTAGTTATTTGAGAAAGTTTTTGCGTGGGCTCTTAGGGATAAAACATCCAGCAGCGAACAATACAGGGCGCTAGTGAGTATTGAATTTAGATTTATAAAAATATTCAAATAAATTATATGGCTCGAATCGTACTTGATATAAATCTTATATACCGCTTAAGGGGTAAAACCTTAACTGGGATTCCGCGACTAGAGAGAGCTCTTTTTGAATTTTTGTCGAATGAATTTGCTGGCGATGCTTTATTTTGCATTGGCAAACCTTTTGAGAAGGGGTTTATTCCTGCTTCTAATTATTTTTTAAAGCAGCTTAAGTGTAATAAGCTTCCCTCATCTTGGGATCGATTAAAGAATAGCTTGATCAAGAGGTTGGATGCCATTAAGGGGGCTATGGGAATCAGACGTAGCATTGCTTGGGCTAAGGGGGATTGCTATCTGAATGTCAGTCATTTATGGATGACTATCAACCAAGTAGACTACAAAAAATTTCGTCAAAATACTGATCTGAAAATTATCTTGTTTTGCCATGATTTTGCACCTCTATTGTTTCCTCACTTTTATTCACGTTCAGCGCATAAGAAATTTTCTTCTTCACTAGGAATGCTTGCGAAAGCTGATCTTGTGATATGTAATTCTCAATCCACATTATTGGATTTTCAAAAGTTATGTATTGAATTGGGACAAGAAATGCCTAAAGTAGCTATTGCAACCCTTGGAGCTAATTTATCTCGGGACATAGAGGGGGTGGAGGTTAAAAATTATAACTTTAATTGTGAAAAATTTATTCTTGTGGTTGGTACAGTAGTTGCTCGAAAAAATTATGAATTGCTATGTGATCTTTGGGAAACATTTGCCGATGATGATGTAATGCGGCATGTTGATTTGGTGATCGTTGGAGATCGGGGGTATGGCGCTGAGAGTATTTTAAATCGAATTGCCCGCGATCCAAAATTGGTTAATCGAGTATTTCATTTAAAGGATATCCAGGATTCACAACTTGCTTGGCTGTATAAACATTGCCTTTTCACGCTGTATCCTTCATTTTATGAGGGATGGGGAATCCCCATTTCAGAGTCCTTGGCCTTTAATAAGCTATGTATAGCATCATCTTCCTCGTCCATGCCGGAAGCTTCGCAAGGGTTGGCTATTCACTTAGACCCCCTTGATTTTGTAGCATGGAGGAGCGCGATTAAGTTTTACGTGCTTGATGACGATGCACGTTATAGGGCTGAGTTAAAAATTTCGAATGTATATAAACGCGAAGAATGGCATGAGATTGCATCTAAAATAATCGAATTGATACTGTCTAATAAGCATTAATTCTCAAATACCTATTATCCTGAATAAGAAAAATGAAAAAAGTTCTTGTAACCGGCGGTGCTGGTTTTGTTGGTCGACACTTATGTAAGGCTTTACTTGATAGAGGTGATCAAGTGATATGTGTAGATAATATTGTTCCTCTGACTGGGGGGATATGTCCAAGAGAAAAAGGCTGGCCACTATATAACCCATTTGATTATTCTAACTTTGAATATATAAAACAGGACTGCAGAAATTACTTTCAAGTTAATTTAGATGCAGATTTTGATGATGTTTTTCATTTGGCGGCAATGGTTGGTGGTCGCGAAATGATTGAATTTAATCCCCTTGCGGTAGCTGAAGATCTAGCAATTGATGCATTATTTTGGAAATGGGCTCAAAAAACAACCCCCCAAAAAATTGTTTGTTTTAGCTCGAGCGCAGCTTATCCAATTAGCCGCCAAGGTCCTGAGAGTTACATCCTCTTGGAAGAGGGGATTATTGATTTTAATGGCGACATAGGTATGCCAGATATGTCTTATGGTTGGGCAAAGCTCACTCATGAATATTTAGCTCAATTAGCTTATAAAAATCATGGATTAAAGTCAGTGACCTATAGGCCATTTTCAGGTTACGGGGAGGATCAGGATCTTGCATATCCATTCCCAAGTATCTGTTGTAGAGCGCTTGATGGGGCGGGAGGCGATACGCTCATGGTTTGGGGTACTGGTAATCAAATGAGGGATTTTATATATATCGATGATTGTGTTTTAGGCGTGCTGTCTACTATGGATAAAGTTGATGATGGTTCTGCGATTAACCTTTCCACGGGAATATATACATCATTTAAGGATTTTGCTTTGATGGCGGCCAATGAGGTTGGCTACAACCCCAGGGTAATTGGTACAAGCACGAAGCCGGAAGGGGTTTTTGCTAGAGCGGGGGATACTAAGAAGCAGAGAGAGTTTGGTTTTACCGCGGATATGACATTCAAAGATGGCATAGCGAAAGCCCTAAATTATTTTGAAAAGCGGAGGCGGTAGTGAGCAATTTACCTAATACCTTATTGGGAAGGTTTGGAGTTGTTAAGCTATGGCCCGGTATCAAAGTAGCAGAAGATGAAAATATAGAGAGACTTAAAAAGTCTGCCCATAGTTTAGGGCTGGAATGTATCGTGGTTGATTGGCGAGGAAGACTCATGACGCCCCCTTTCACTCAAATGACCCAAAAAGATCTCGATTTTGTTATCCATTTGCATTT
Organism: Polynucleobacter sp. GWA2_45_21; assembly: GCF_001830325.1. Lineage (GTDB taxonomy): Bacteria > Pseudomonadota > Gammaproteobacteria > Burkholderiales > Burkholderiaceae > Polynucleobacter. The sequence continues at coordinate 16,458 of NZ_MHZG01000010.1, forward strand.
TGAAACCCCTAAAGCCTATAACATTTTTTCATTTGTGACTCTATGGAATCCGGAAAAATTTTTCCACGACTGGGGTTACAGGAAGTACGCGACTAATTTACTTAGTCATGATGACTTTTTAAGTTGTAATGGCGCGGGTGCGGACAAAATGATTTCCCGTATGATTTGCAATGATCCGTCTCGTTTAAAACCGTTTTTCAAAATGTTTTGCTCGCTATCTGAGCCAATTATGGAGCCCGGTATAGGGGAGGGTAAATTATTTTATGCAGGCATAAATTGGGAGCGGTTGGGTAAGGGCAAATCTCGACATCAGGAAGTTCTGAAAATACTTGATTCGAGCGGTTCAATAAAAATTTATGGGCCACAACTTCTTCATGGTGTGAAAGTGTGGGATGGTTACAGGGGTTATATGGGGGAGTTACCATTTGATGGGGTTTCAATGGTGAGAGCCTTAAATCAGACTGGAATAGCCTTGGTACTTTCATCAGAGGCTCATTTAGAAAGCGAAATGAGCTCAAACCGATTATTTGAAGCCCTGGCGGCTGGAGTTATTTCTATTTGTGATGAGAATCCATTTTTCCGAAAATATTTTGGAGATGCTCTCCTGTATGTTGATACGTCGCTGCCGGCTAATAAAGTGGTTGATCAAATCAAATCGCATATCAATTGGGTTATACAAAATCCTCCAGAAGCGATTGAGCTGGCTAGAAAAGCTCAGGAAATTTTTCAAAAAGAATTTAGACTTGATTCATCCTTGAAAAATATATATGAAGGGTTGCCGAGTCGAAAGACTACTCTTGAGGAACGATTTATGTCAAAGGATATTGTGAGTGCAAAAAGGGTTCATTTATATCTTGTTGCGAAGGAATATGATCGGGAGAGTCTTAAGAGACTGTTGAGCAATGCGTGCTCTCAAAGCTATCACAATATTAGATTGGTGCTGGCCATTGATATTGCGGAGTCTAATGAGGGTGAGGTATTGCAATTAATTAATGAGATAGGTGCTTCTATAGAGCTACGCAGAGTCAATTTTAAAAAATTAAGTGGAGCTAAAAAAGTTTCTTGGCGAAAAATGGGGTCAGTAATCAGGGATATTCTAATTGCTGACACCATGCTCATAGATGGAGATCTCTTTTGTATAAATATGCCAAATGAGACTATATTTACCGACCATATTAGTCGCTTAGTGGGGGTGCTTAATGCAGATCCCGGTAAAAAATATTCCCATTGTCCAGTTTTAATTCCAGAACTTTCAAATAATAAGGATAATTTTTCCATCTCCTGGGGTGTTGGTTTAACAAATTTAGATCAACACATTCCCGGTAGCTACGCCCAACGATTGTTTGTCTGGAATTCTGATGATCCTATCGTCGAAAATATATTGCCTTATTTGGATCATTTTGCGCCGGTTGCGTTATCAGGCTTGATTGATGGCGCTAAATCGCATAAGCCAACCCTTTTAATTGAGTCATTTCAAATGGCTAATTTAAATTCTCAAATTGTAAATATTGAGCAAGAGCGAAATATTATTCGAGATCAGAATCCATTTCTGTTTGATTCACTTGATGGCGCGCAATACCATGGAGAATTGAGCTCGCCTGAATTCGTAAAGTTGCTGAGGCGACTGCCACAAAAACAAAAGCGTCGAATTTTCATTGACTTACTTAGAAATGCACTTCTACCAGGGTTTATTTATAAGAAATTTCCGCGGTTTAAGAGGGCGGAATAATAGTTACAAAGTCTATTTTTTATTAAGTCCAGTCAATTCAAGAAATCTAAGATGCTAGATAAAATTTATGCCAAATCTGCAATTTCAATTTTCTGGTTTTTAAGCTTCCTCCCCCTCTCATGTTTGCATACATTAGGAACATTTTCTGGCCTGGTGATGTGGATTCTTCCTGGGAGGTATCAAAAAAGAGCAAGAGAAAATTTTCAACAGGCATTTCAAAATAAAGGTGTATTTGTTGATTGCTTGGTTTTAATTGAAATGATGAAAATGTATTTTGAGCTTCCTTATTTGTGGGCGCCTAGAAATTTTCAAAGACTTAATAAGTTAGTTTCTGGTGGGGATTGGGGGCCAATAGATGGGGCTCTGGCATTAGGTAAGGGTGTAATATTTGTTTCTGCTCACGTCGGCTGTTTTGAAATGCTCTTACCTTACATAACGCAGCGATATTCTGGAGTTGGTATATTTAAAATACCGCGAAAAAATTGGATCAAACTATTTCTTAGTCGCTTTAGAAAATACCCAAATTTACAAATGGTACCGGCAAATTCTAAGGGGGTAAAAGAGCTCATTGGCGCTCTGCAAAGAGGCCGGCCTATTGGGATTATGGCGGATCATATTCCTCCAGAAGGCGGTGGAGTTTATGCCCCTTTTTTTGGGAAGCCTGCCTACACTATGAATCTTGTAAAGCGCCTTCAGTTGATTCAGCAGAGCCCGATTTTTATAGTTGGCGTGGAGCGGTTAAATCGAAGTAAGGGCTACCGATTCCATGCCATAGCGCTTGGTGAATTGCTTTCGGATGATTATCAACTTGCAGCAACGCAAATTAATAAAGCTTTGGAGGAGCTTATCTCGATAATGCCAAACCAATATTTATGGGGTTATAACCGTTATAAGCAGCCTAGACCGGGCCCAAAAACCTGATAAGTAATTGGTTCAATAATTTCATTTTCAGACGGTGTAATTACCCAAGGGAAGCGCTTGCGATGACTGATTCACGGGGTTATTTAGTGATTAGTATAGCTGGGCAGCTTGTGGCGCTAGATAGGTTTGTTGGGGAGTGTGCGGATATCAGCAGGAACCACCCCTTCAAAACCTAAGCTTGATAAATCAAGCCCGTCGACAAAGAGGTCAATAACGCGTACGGGGTTTTCTGCGGTGATGTACTCATCAAGCAGCTCAGGTAATAAAGTACTTTGGGTTCGATCTTGGCCGGTAATGAATCGTCTCATCTTCATAAACATCCGTTAATTAGCGATACTGAATTAACGTTTGAGGGTGCTTGGGTGTTTACAACAACAGGGGAATTAATATGTGTTTTTACACAGCCTCGGCCGTTAGCAGCCAGTTGAGGCTAGCGAATTAAATGAGTGAGACTTTCTCAATGAGGTTATCTCGATCCAGCCTACCTTTAATAATGTCGATGACATACTTAATTACTACTACAAATAGTATTGATCCAGTAACATCTCCACAGAACATGGCGATGAAGTGATTCCAGCGTCCAGAGTCTAGGCCTCTAGCCGCAAACCAAAGTTGATGTATCCCCTAGGATCCAAATTTCAACCCTAAGAAAACTTCAACATCTTCACAGCATATTTTTAGATCGATCTATAAAAGAGCCGCTAAATAGTCTATATGGAGGCGTCCCCCCCCATACCCAGACAAAATTATATTTTGTATAAGACTTCGTTTCTAATCCAAAAGTTGAAATACTCTTCGATATTTAAAAGATCCACTGGAAAGAGTGTTTCCTCAAAGTCCGCACGAAAGCGATGGAGCATTTCAAAAAAACTCATATTAGCCATGGTCTTACCATGGATGTTACGTGAGCCCTTATGTTGATGAATGTAAATAAACATAGCCTCTGCATAATCCAGTTGTTCTTGGGTGGCATCTGACGGCATGAGCAAAACAGAGAGCTTGATCCATTGATCTCCCATGGTCTTAATATGCTCACCACTCATGCGTTTAAAGACATTGACGCTCTGCCCAATATAGTAAATATGTCCGGCGCTATTAAATAAAAAATAAATTGCAGGCACACGTGGTAAGTCTCTTGCTACGCAATACATCAGGCGCGCATCAGGGCGGACAATACCTTTCTTTTTGATTTCAGGAAGGGAAAAGTCCATTAGCTTTTTCTTGGGGATCTTGCGAGCAGCTATCTCTCCAAGGCGTAAATAGTGTTTATCTTGTTTGGTCATTAAATAGTAGGGTGTGTTCATGATTTTTTATCCTGGTAGTTGTGAGTTCAATAGTTGCTCAAAGGCCGATCCATCTTTACGGGTTAGGTTAGGAACGTAACGGGAGTAGGTTGTAAAGAGCATGCGTGTTGAGGTGTGCCCCATTTGACGAGCGATCCACTCTGGGTTTTCACCTGATGCAAGCCAAAGTGTTGCTGCTGTGTGACGAGTTTGATAGGGTCGTCGTCGCTTAATTTTTAATTGGGTTAGTAGGGGATGCCAAATGCGATTAGCAAAGTTGTGACGATTAAAGGGCTTGCCATTAGATGCGCAAAAGACGTATTCCGATTTAATGGCCTCAGTATTTTTTTGCTGTTGGATCAGCGCTGCAATCACAGGGGTGGATAAATCAATCGTGCGTTCTGAGCCCGCTGTTTTCGTGGAATCGAGCTCACCAGCAACCCAGGCCTGATTAATGGTCAGTTGTGCACGATCTAGATCAACGCATTCCCAGGTAAGGCCCAGCAATTCAGAGGTGCGCATGCCAGTAAAAAATGCTGTGGTGAGATAGGGCTTAAATTCCTCAGGAGCGCCTTCGAGTATTTGACCGACCTCCAAAAGGGAGAAGGGCTCAATCTTAGTTTTGGGTATTCGCAAAGGCTTAATGCTTCGAAAGCCCGAGACAAATTCATAGCGATCAGCAGCTTCAGTCAGAATTTGACGCAAAATATTTAAAACCCCATTGATCCGCGTAGCGGATAAGGCTTTCCCGTCTTCATTTGTTTTGGCTAAAACCCCTCGGTAAGAAAGAATATCGGCTTTAGTAATCTCGTGGACACGTCTTCCTCGAAATCGGGGTACCAAGTGCTTCACTAATATGTCTTTAACTTTGCTTTGGGTCGAGCGCTTCCAATCTACCTCGCGCTCGGTAAACCATAGATCAGAAAAATCAGAAAAGCTGGGCATGCCATCAACATTGACGGTGGCTTGTTTTGCTCCAGTCTTGCGCATCTCTTGAGCGGCAGCTTCTGCGCCGGCAACTAATTCATTGGCAGTGGCGGAAGCGATGCTTGGTGCCGCGCTTTCAAATAGATCTGCACGTTTGCTATTGGGGAAGTATTTGCGGTAAGAGAAGGTTTGGCTATCGATTTCCTTTTGGATCGACTTCATTATTGCTTCCAATCTCAATTGATTTACTTTGTTTGCTTTGAGCTTAGTAAGTTCTTTGCAACGAATGCCTCGATATTGAAAGTCAAAGTAGAGCGTTTGGGTTTCTAGGCGAATTCGAATACTAGCCATGGCAAACACCCCCATTGGCCATTGGAATTTCTACGGCTGTTTGTTTGAGGTAGTCCGTTTGGATCGTTTCCCAGATGTACATAACGCGTCTTGATCCTGGCAACCGCACGTAGTGGGTTCCTTCTATGAATACGCGATCTTTGAGGTATTCATTGATGTAGCGAGCCTTATATGGAATATGGGCTGCCAATTCTGCTGCTTTCATGTAGGTGGTCATATTTATTTCCCGAAGTTAACGATGGTTGATATACTGATTTACTGTACGACAGTATTAATATACGTCACTAGGAGTGATTTGTCAACCTGTCTGACATTAAAGATTGAGGATGATGCTAAATGACAACAAATACAGGTAATAAACAATTGGCAGTTCGACTTGAAAAAGAGGTTCTAGTGGCTATCGACAAGAGGCGAATGGAAATTGCTCAACTTGAGGGGATTATTCCAACTCGATCGGATGTGGTTAGGGCCGCATTAGAAAATTACCTTGGAATTAAAGTGGGTGACCAGTAAAAAATTTTCGCCTATATATAAGAGGAAAAATTGACAGAGCGGTGTTCAAATAAAATTCATGAATAAATTTTGGTTTGTCCCGTTTCTGTCCCAAAAGTGTCCCGTTTTTGTCCCATTTTGATTTTTTATGAGTTTTGTGTTTTTAAGTTGCGGCAATGAAAAGTAAATTGAAAGATGAAATTGAATTTATCTATCATGGTATCTAAGCTATATGTGGCATGGCGTAGAAGGGCAAAATTGCATTGCACAAATGAGTTGCGTCAATAGGGTAAAATGACCTGATTAGGCTCGTAGCTCAGCTGGTTAGAGCACCACCTTGACATGGTGGGGGTCGTTGGTTCGAGTCCAATCGAGCCTACCAACGAATAAAGACCCAAAAGTGCGCGGTTGCCGAAAAGCTCCCGCGCTTTCTTTTTGGTGGATGTTATGCAGTAAATCAGTCAATCGGCTGAATCTTAATAAGATGGAGCGGTCATGCTTGTAGTTACCCTGCCAGATGGATCTAAACGTGAGTTTGATGCTCCCGTGCGCGTTCTTGATGTTGCCCAAAGTATTGGTAGTGGTCTTGCTAAGGCTGCTCTTGGTGGCATTGTTGACGGCAAGATGGTTGATGCCAGCTTTGTGATTGATAAAGATAGCCAGCTAGCCATCATCACCGATAAAAGCCCAGAAGCGCTGGAGATTGTGCGTCACTCCACTGCACACTTGTTGGCCTATGCCGTTAAAGAACTCTTTCCAGAAGCGCAAGTCACTATTGGTCCAGTAATCGACAACGGTTTCTATTACGACTTCTCATTTCATCGTGCATTCACACCAGAAGACTTGGTGGCCATTGAAAAGAAAATGGCTGAGTTGGCTAAAAAAGATGAGCCAGTGGTTCGCACAGTAATGCCCCGAGATGAAGCGGTGAAGTTTTTTAAAGACCAAGGCGAAAACTACAAAGCAGAAATCATTGCAAGTATTCCGCAGGGCGAGGATGTGTCTTTGTATGCCGAAGGAAAGTTCACCGACTTATGTCGTGGACCGCACGTGCCATCCACTGGCAAGCTCAAGGTATTTAAGCTTCTGAGCGTTGCTGGCGCTTACTGGCGTGGCGATAGCAAGAACGAGATGCTGCAACGTATCTACGGTACTGCTTGGTTGAAAAAAGAAGATCAAGATGCGCATTTGCATATGCTTGAAGAGGCTGAGAAGCGTGACCACCGTCGCCTTGGTAAGTTCTTAGATTTATTCCACTTTCAACCTGAAGCGCCTGGTTTAATTTTCTGGCATCCAAAAGGCTGGTCTATTTGGCAAGAGGTTGAGCAGTACATGCGCCGCGTTTACCAGCGCGAAGGTTATCAAGAGGTGAAGGCTCCACAAATTCTCGATCGTGGTCTTTGGGAAAAGTCTGGTCACTGGGATAACTACAAAGAAAACATGTTTACGACGGAGTCAGAGAATCGCGCTTATGCATTAAAGCCGATGAACTGCCCAGGACATGTGCAGATTTTTAACTCTGGCTTGCATAGCTATCGTGAGTTGCCATTGCGTTACGGTGAGTTCGGTCAGTGTCACCGTAATGAACCATCGGGTGCCTTGCATGGTTTGATGCGCGTACGTGGCTTTACACAGGATGATGGTCATATTTTCTGTACCGAAGATCAGATTCAAGCTGAAGTGGCTGCTTTTGATAAAGCGGTTCGTGAGGTCTATAAAGATTTTGGTTTTACTGAAGTGGCTGTCAAGCTAGCCTTACGTCCAGCAAAGCGCGTTGGTGATGATGCGATTTGGGACAAAGCTGAAGCCGCTTTACGTGGCGCCTTGACTGCTTCAGGCCAAGAGTGGGAAGAATTGCCAGGCGAGGGCGCTTTTTACGGTCCGAAGATCGAATATCACCTCAAGGACTCCATTGGACGTACTTGGCAGTGCGGCACGATTCAGGTGGATTTCTCGATGCCAGCCCGTTTAGGTGCGGAATACGTTACCGAAGAGAACGCTCGCAAGGCCCCAGTGATGCTTCACAGGGCAATTGTGGGCTCTTTAGAGCGTTTTATCGGCATTTTGATCGAAAACCATGCTGGAAATATGCCAGTTTGGCTTGCCCCAACCCAGGCTGTAGTCCTGAATATCTCAGACAATTCCGCTGCATATGCACAAAAAGTCCAGCAATCTCTGAAAAAACAAGGGTTTAGAGTCGAGTCGGATTTGCGGAATGAGAAAATTACGTATAAAATACGCGAGCACGCATTACAGAAGCTCCCATTTTTGTTAGTTGTAGGGGATAAAGAAGCAGATAGTAATTCGGTGGCCGTTCGTGCCCGTGGCGGAGTGGATCTAGGTGTAATGCCTCTTGATGCCTTCGTTGCCCGACTCCAGCAGGATATTTCCCAGAAAGTCGGACCCGAGCCTAGCTAGGGGTGGAACGGTTTTTATTGTTTTTTTAAAGGAATTAAGAAGATCGCTACTGATAAATCGCAGCGCATAAATCGGGAGATTACTGCTCCTGAAGTGCGTCTGATTGGACTGGATGGAGAACCCATCGGTGTAGTTAAGTTGAGTGAAGCCCTGGCTTTAGCAGAAGAGAAAGAGACCGATTTGGTTGAAATTGCTCCGACGGCTGTGCCACCTGTAGTCCGCATTATGGACTTCGGCAAATTCAAGTACCAAGAAGCCAAACGTTTGCATGAAGCTAAGCTCAAGCAAAAAGTGATTCAGGTGAAGGAAGTGAAATTCCGTCCCGGCACAGATGATGGTGACTATGGTGTGAAGCTACGCAATCTAATCCGCTTTTTGGAAGATGGCGATAAGACAAAGATTACGCTGCGGTTTCGGGGTCGTGAAATGGCCCACCAGGAAATCGGAGTCAGAATGTTGGAACGTTTGAAGTCAGACCTGATTGAGTATGGTCAAGTAGAACAGTTTCCAAAGATGGAAGGTCGCCAGATGGTGATGGTATTGGCCCCCATTCGTAAGGCTAAGTAATAAGCCAAATCGCAAGATTGGGTTTGTTGTTTAAGTAGGGAGGAGTCGTAAGACTCTGGTAGTTAGAAGTGCTTCTAGGTACAGGAAGCGTAACCGTCGGTTACCACCTAAGTTGCACATGCAGAAGAAGGGGTGCTTTATGCCCAAGATGAAGAGCAAGAGTAGCGCTAAAAAGCGCTTCACGGTTCGCGCAGGCGGAACGATCAAACGAGGCCAGGCTTTCAAACGCCACATCCTCACCAAGAAGACCACAAAGAACAAGCGTCATTTGCGTGGTTCCACAGAAGTTGCGAAGGCAGACGTTAAGTCAATTCGCTCCATGCTTCCATACGCTTAACCTCAGACTAGATTAGGAGAAATAAATGCCAAGAGTCAAACGTGGGGTTACAGCAAGAGCCCGTCATAAGAAAATCACCGATGCCGCAACTGGCTATCGTGGACGTCGTAAAAATGTATTCCGTATTGCTAAGCAAGCAGTTATGCGTGCTGGTCAATATGCATACCGCGACCGTCGCAATAAGAAACGTGTATTCCGCGCACTGTGGATTGCTCGTATCAACGCGGCAGTTCGTCAGCATGACATGACCTATAGCGTATTCATGAATGGTATGAAGAAGGCTGCGATCGAACTCGACCGCAAAGTGCTTTCTGATATGGCCATTGCTGACAAAGCGGCTTTCGCTGCTTTGGTTACTCGGATCAAATCCGTAGTAAACGCTGCAGCTTAATTCTTAGTTCACTAAAAAACTAAGCTGCAATGGTTTCTCTCGACCACATTGTCGAGGATGCTAAACGTGATTTCCTCGGAGCTGCCGATGTGGCAGCTCTAGAGGACGCGAAAGCCAAGTATCTCGGTAAGTCAGGTATTCTCACTGAGCGTTTAAAAGCGCTTGGTGGAATGTCGCCTGATGAGCGCAAGAGTGCTGGCGCCCAAATTAATCAAATCAAAACCCAAGTTGAAGCTGCATTACAAGAGCGTCGCCAAGCATTGGCTGATGCGGTATTGCTTCAACGTCTTGCGGCGGAATCCATTGACGTCTCTTTGCCTGGCCGTGGCCAAGCAGTAGGTAGCTTGCATCCAGTGATGCGCACCTGGGAGCGCGTTGAAGAGATCTTCCGCTCGATTGGTTTTGATGTAGCTGATGGTCCTGAAATTGAAACCGATTGGTTTAATTTCACTGCTTTGAATAGTCCCGAGAATCATCCTGCGCGCTCAATGCAGGACACCTTCTATATCGATGGCAAAGATTCCAATGGAAAGCCTTTGCTATTGCGTACCCATACCAGCCCGATTCAGGTTCGTTATGCGAGTGAGCATGTTAAGAAATACGCCCATGCTGATGTGATGCCGCCAATCAAAGTGATTGCCCCAGGCAGAACCTATCGTGTCGATAGCGATGCAACTCACTCACCAATGTTTCACCAGGTTGAGGGTTTATGGATTGCAGAGAGCGTTTCATTTGCTGATCTCAAGGGTGTCTATACCGATTTCTTAAGAACCTTTTTTGAAACGAATGAATTACAAGTTCGTTTCCGTCCATCCTATTTCCCATTTACTGAACCTTCAGCTGAAATCGATATGGCCTTCGGTAGCGGTAAGTTAGCCGGCCGCTGGTTAGAGATTTCTGGAGCAGGCCAGGTTCATCCTAATGTATTGCGCAATATGGGCATTGATCCAGAGCGCTATACCGGTTTTGCTTTTGGCTCTGGCTTAGAGCGCTTGACGATGTTGCGCTATGGCGTAGATGATTTACGTCTTTTCTTTGAGAACGATCTCCGTTTCTTAGCGCAATTTCCGGCTTAATTTGCCAACCTTCTAATAGTAGATAGCGCATATGCAATTTTCTGAATCTTGGTTACGCCAATATGTAAATCCTTCGCTGGATAGCAACGCTTTAGGTCATGCAATGACCATGGCTGGCCTTGAGGTAGAAGAGCAGCATTCTGTAGCGCCCCCATTTACAAAGATTGTTGTTGCACAAATCCTATCTGCTGAACAGCATCCGGATGCAGACCGCTTACGTGTTTGCAAAGTTGATGCTGGCACTGGCCAAGAATTGCAAATTGTTTGCGGAGCACCGAACGCTCGCGCAGGCATCAAAATTCCTTGCGCATTAGTTGGCGCTGAATTGCCGCCAGCAGAAGCGGGTGGCAAGCCTTTCATGATTAAGGTAGGCAAGCTGCGCGGCGTCGAAAGTCAAGGCATGCTGTGCTCTGGTCGTGAGCTTGGTCTTGGTGATGATCACGAAGGTATCCTGGAGTTACCTTTAGATGCACCAGTGGGCGAGGATATTCGTAAATACCTGAGCCTAGATGATCAGATATTTGTCATCAAGCTGACCCCAAATAAAGCAGATTGTTTATCGCTCATGGGTATGGCTCGTGAAGTGTCGGCAATTACGGGTGCTGCATTGTGTGCACCTAAGTGGACTCCTGTAGATGTTGCTATCCAGGACAAGCTCAAAGTTACTATTGAAAACACTGATCTTTGCGGTCGTTTTGCAGGACGTGTGATTCGTGGCGTCAATCCAAAAGCTGAAACACCCGATTGGATCATTCAACGTCTTTGCAATGCCGGCCAAAGAAGTATTTCTCCCTTGGTCGACTTGTCTAACTATGTCATGTTGGAGATGGGTCAACCTACCCATGTATTCGACATTGATAAATTGACTGGTGATATCTCTGTTCGCTGGGCAAAGTCAGGCGAAACTCTTGAGTTATTAAATGGCCAGACAGTTACTCTGCAAGGCCCAGACTCTGCAGGCAGGATGCAGGATGCTGGTGTAGTTGCAGATAAAAATGGCCCAGTGGCCTTAGCTGGAATCATGGGCGGCAATCATTGCGCTGTGACTGACGACACAAAAAATATTTATGTTGAAGCTGCTTATTGGCAGCCTTCAGCAATTCAAGGGCGTGCCCGTCGCTTTAATTTCAGCACGGATGCAGCGCATCGTTTTGAGCGTGGTGTTGATCCACAAAACACAGCCAACTCTTTAGAGTATTTAACGGCTCTCATTGTTGAAGTATGTGGTGGCCAAGTTGGTCCAATTGATGATCAGGTGTTAGCGATTCCAGAGCGCAAGCCAGTAACAATGCGTTTGGCTAGGGCAGAAAAAGTGATTGGCATCCCCCTCACTCAAGAAGTAGTTGCCGATGTATTCAAACGTCTTGGTTTTGAATTCAAACAAGAGGGTGATGTATTTGTTGTTACACCCCCAAGTTATCGTTTTGATATCGAAATCGAGGAAGATCTCATTGAAGAAGTCGCACGCATGTACGGCTTTGAAAATATTCCTGATGTCCCGCCTGTCTCATCCTTAAAGATGAGCGCTAAAGCTGAGGCAAAGCGTGGAGTGCACTTATTGCGTCAACGCTTAGCTCTGCAAGGTTATCAAGAGGCGGTAAATTTTGGTTTTATTGATGTAGAGAGTGAGAAACGTTTAGCTGCCGCTACTGAAAAAGATTTAATTACTGTACTCAATCCAATTGCTAGTCAGTATGGCGTGATGCGTAGCAATCTATGGGGTGGTTTGTTGGGCAACCTCAAGTCCAACCTCAATCGTGGTGCTAGCCGTGTACGTTTATTTGAAACTGGTCGTGTATTCAAGCGTGATGTGAGCACTCAAGAAGAGGCTGGCAAGGTAGCAGGCTTTCATCAGCCTCAGCAAGTTGGTGGTTTGGCTTATGGCTCATTTGTTCCTGAACAGTGGGCAAGCGCAGATCGCGCAGTAGATTTCTTTGACGTGAAGGGCGACCTAGAGCGCGTGCTCGATCCCTTGCATTTCACGACTGAGGCAGCCGTTCATCCTGCACTGCATCCTGGCCGTAGCGCGCAAATTCAATTGGTAACCCCAACTGGTAAACAAAATATCGGCTGGATTGGTGAATTGCATCCTGGACTGCAACAAGCTTACGAGTTAGCTCAGGCGCCCGTTCTGTTTGAGATGGATTTAGAGGCTATTCGTAATCTCGGTATTCCACAGCCGGAAGAGTTAAGTAAGTTTCCTGCAGTGCAGCGTGATTTGGCGGTAGTAGTGAAGCAGGCAGTCTCATCGCAAGCCTTATTAGATGCAATGAACGCAAAGAAGCAGAACTTTGTTAAAGCGATTGAGTTATTTGATGAGTTCAAGCCAAAAGCTGGTTCAAGCAGCATGGCTGATGATGAGAAGAGCTTGGCTTTCCGAGTAACCTTGTTGAATCCGCAAGAAACCCTGCAGGATGCGCAAATTGAAGCGGTGATGACAGCTTTATTGGCTGCACTTGAGAAAAATTGCGCAGCCCGTCTGCGCTAGGTTTAATATTAGTAAAAGATATTACAAAGAGACTTCCGCCATGAATGATTTAGTTAGCAACGATACCGTTACCAAGAATGAGCTCTCGGAGGCTCTCTTTGATCAAGTTGGCCTGAATAAGCGGGAAGCTAAAGACATGATTGATGCCTTCTTTGATCGCATTGGACGGTCTTTAGGGGCAGGGGTTGAGGTGAAGATTTCTGGTTTTGGTAATTTCCAATTACGTAATAAATCAGCCCGCCCTGGTCGTAACCCTAAAACTGGTGAAATGATTCCTATTGCAGCGCGTCGCGTAGTTACATTTCACGCAAGTCAAAAGCTCAAGGATGTAGTTGAGTCACATGCTCGAGAAAACAGTATTTGATGCTGGGTCGGCGCTGCTCAGTTCTCAGCTCCCCCCAATACCCGCTAAGCGTTATTTCACCATTGGTGAGGTATCAGACCTTTGCGGCGTTCGTTCCCACGTATTGCGCTATTGGGAGCAGGAGTTCTCACAGCTAAGTCCTCAAAAGCGTCGCGGTAATCGTCGTTACTATCAGCATCATGAAGTTGTTTTAATCCGCAAGATTAGGGCACTTCTGTATGAAGAAGGTTTTACGATCAGCGGCGCCAGAAATCGCCTAGATGAGGCGCGTGGTGAGCTTCGCTTGCGCGATGAATTGCAGGCCGTTCTGCAAATTCTCTCGAAATAGTTACTGATACAATTTTGTTTCTCGTCGGGGCGTAGCGCAGCCTGGTAGCGTACATGCATGGGGTGCATGTGGTCGGAGGTTCAAATCCTCTCGCCCCGACCATTCACTCAATTTCAAAATTGCTATGACATCCAGCTCAAACAACATTACTTATTTTGGTTTAACTATTCCTTTTTTGGCCCACTTGGGAGTTGTGCCTGAGTATGCTGAAGGGGGTAAATCACGCATTAGTTTGGTGATTAAGCCCGAGTTTGAGAATAGCTTTCATATTGCCCATGGCGGAGTTGTGATGACTCTTTTGGACTTTGCTATGGGGGCAGCAGCACGGAGCACTGTTGATCAGCCTCTTGGTGCTATGACCATTGATATGAGCGTCAGCTTTCTACGCCCTAGTGTTGGCAAGATCGTAGTGGAGGGTAGCGTCCTGAAATCCGGTAAAACGATTAATTATTGCGAGGCCGTAGTTTTAAATGAGGCTGGTGAAGTTACTGCTAAATCTAGCGGTACATTTATGCTCAGAAGATAGTCAATAAATACCCATAATCAATATAGTATTTATAATGATTATGTCGTTTATATAATGAAAAGGCCTTAAAACCCTTATTTATCATAGGATATAAAGCATATTTAAATATATATCCTGAATTATTAATCCCTCTATATAATGGTCGTTCAGGAATAACTAATTCTTTTTTATTCCATAAAACTAATATTCGGAGAAATTAATACATGTCTTCTTATAAAGAACTTTTAGCCCAACGTGAATTGTTGGATAAACAGATTAAAGAAGCAGTTTTGCGTGAAAAAGCTGACGGTATCGCTAAAGCCAAACTCATTATTGAGCAATATGGCCTAACGGCTTCAGATTTATTCAGCCGTAAGGCTGGCGCACGTAGCTCTAGCGGTAAGGTGGCTCCTAAGTATCGCAATCCTGCAACTGGTGACACTTGGACCGGTCGTGGCAAGGCTCCAAAATGGATTGAAGGTAGAGATCGTAGTAACTTCTTAATCTAAGATACTGATCTAAATAGATTTAATTAAAAAAGGCTGCTCAGTGTAAATTGAGCAGCCTTTAATTTTTTGGCGCTTGTGATGTAGGTCCTATGCACATTTCCTGTTTAAGGCCTGTATAAATAGCGGCTCCAAAAGTTCATGCCGATTTTGGCCGGGACTGGCTTCAAGCTCTGGATTGGTAGCCGGATAGCCAATAATGAGGGGATTTTGGTCAATGAGGCCATTTTGGAGCTCTTCCTGGAGGATTTCTGGGTACTGTGATCTCACCCCGACAGTATTTTCATCTGCAAGTCCCATTACCCCAGGATGAAGTCGAATAAATCCTTCATCAACTAAAATAGGAATGCGCTGCGTGTCCTTGTTTTTACTCAGATAATGGATCAAATGCACTTGCTCAACTGGCGGTATTAGGGCATCCAAAAATATCAAGTCCGGAGTGATGGAAACAGCCTTCATTAGGCCTTCAAGGCTATCTACAGAAACCTCCATATCCACCTTTAACTGCCAGCATTGAATGGATTCGAGTAATTCATGACTATTTTCAGCTCTCCTGAATATGCCCATTGCAATACAGTTTTGAGTGGTTTTTTGGCGCATAGCCCTTTTACGGCGGGCAAGCTGCTGATCTAGCGAGCTAGCCAAAATACGGCGATGACCACCCCGAGTCTTCCAGGCGATTAATTCACCTAATTCAACCATTTTCTGGACTGTGCCAAGTGACACTTGTAATACTTTGGCGCTTTGACGGGTGCTTAGATATTCCAAATCTGGGGTAATCGCTTTCATATGTCCTTAATCTCATTAATTCATTTGAAGATTTAGAGAATACGAATCAATTTCAAGAGAATCTGTCAGGGATGGTTTAAATCAAGGTAGGAAACTTCTTATTCATGACCTATATAGGGAAATACCCCCTGAAGCTCCAAAATCAGGGAAAGCCCTTTATGGATCAATGGGTAATCGTGTTAAATTAACGGTGTTGTAACAGTATTCGCACAGATCAATTCGTAAAGCGGTTTAGCCGTAGAGCGAATGGTTTTAACCACAGTTTTTATTCGGGAAACCCGATGAAAGGTGAGCATCATGATGCAGGATCAAAGAGATAATTCCTATCTCTTCGGCGGAAACGCCCCCTACGTAGAGGAACTCTACGAATCCTACTTGCACGATCCAGCTTCTGTAGCTGATCATTGGCGAGATTATTTTGATAATGTGAAGCAAATTCCAGCGGTCGATGGTTCGTCTAGAACTGATATTGCCCATGGACCTATTGTTGCTTCCTTTGCTGAGCGCGCGAAGCAAGGCCCTATTCGCACAGTGTCCGCTGATTCAGCTGACTCTGAGATGGGTCGCAAGCGTGTAGCTGTTCAGCAGTTGATTGCCGCGTATCGCAACGTTGGTAATCGCTGGGCTGATATTGATCCGTTGAAACGCACAGAGCGTCCGGATATTCCTGAATTAGATCCAGCCTTTTATGGCTTTACCGATGGCGATATGGATATCGTCTTTAATACCAGCAATACATTCTTCGGTAAGAATGAAATGACCTTGCGTGATTTATTGCAAGCGTTACGCGAAACGTATTGCGGCACTTTGGGTGCCGAGTACATGTTTATTGCTGATCAAAAGATTAAAAAGTGGTGGCAAGAGAAGTTAGAGTCCATCCGCTCAACTCCGCATTTCAATGTGGACCAAAAGCGTCAAATTCTCGATCGTGTTACTGCGGCCGAAGGTTTGGAGCGTTATCTCCAGGCTAAGTATGTTGGTCAAAAGCGTTTCTCACTTGAGGGTGGTGAAAGCTTCATCGCCTGTATGGATGAGTTGATCCGTGAGGCTGGTGCCAAGGGTGTTCAAGAGATTGTGATTGGTATGGCCCACCGCGGTCGTCTCAACGTGTTGGTTAATACCTTGGGCAAGATGCCTACGGATTTATTTGCTGAGTTTGAGCACAAGGGTCCAGAAACATTGCCTGCAGGTGACGTGAAGTATCACCAAGGTTTCTCTAGCGATATTTCGACTCCAGCTGGCCCGGTACATTTGTCATTGGCGTTTAATCCATCCCATCTAGAAATCGTGAACCCAGTAGTTGAAGGTTCAGCACGTGCTCGTATGGAGCGTCGTGGTGATTTGCTGGGCGAACAAGTAATGCCTGTATTGGTACACGGTGATGCTGCGATTGCAGGTCAGGGCGTAATGCAAGAGACCTTAGCAATGGCGGAAGTTCGTGGCTACTCAACTGGCGGCACGATTCACATTGTGATCAATAACCAAATTGGTTTCACGACATCCGATCCTCGCGACTTGCGTTCAAGCTTGTATTGCACCGACATCATGAAAGTGATTGATGCACCGGTATTACATGTGAACGGTGATGATCCCGAGGCCGTAGTGTTGGCAACGAAGTTGGCTGTTGAGTTCCGTAGCCAGTTCCATAAAGATGTAGCGATTGATATCGTTTGCTTCAGAAAACTGGGTCATAACGAGCAAGACACACCAGCAATGACGCAGCCATTGATGTACAAAATCATTGCAGCGCATCCTGGTACGCGTAAGCACTATGCCGATAAGTTAGAGGCTCAAGGCGTTTTGCCTGCCGGTACTGGTGATTTGATGGTCAAAGAATACCGCGCTGCAATGGATGCCGGTAAACAAACTTCTGATCCAGTATTAAGTAACTTCAAAGGTAAGTTTGCCGTAGATTGGTCACCATTCTTGAATAAGAAGTGGACTGATGAAGCGGACACGGCTATTCCATTAACTGAATGGAAGCGCTTAGCTGAAAAGATTTCAACTATTCCCGAAGACTTTAAGGCGCATCCACTGGTAGCTAAGGTCTATAACGACCGGGCTGCTATGGGTCGCGGCGAAACCAATATCGACTGGGGTATGGGCGAGCACATGGCTTTCGCATCCTTGGTGGCAAGTGGCTATCCAGTGCGTTTGTCTGGCGAGGATAGCGGTCGCGGCACCTTTACGCACCGTCACGCTGTGTTGCATAACCAGAATCGTGAGAAGTGGGATACAGGTACCTATATTGCACTTCAGCACGTTGCTAAAGATCAAGCTCCATTCTTGGTAATTGATTCCATCTTGTCGGAAGAGGCTGTACTTGGTTTTGAATATGGTTACGCAGCGGCTGAGCCTAATACCTTGACTATTTGGGAAGCTCAGTTCGGCGACTTTGCCAATGGCGCTCAAGTGGTGATCGATCAATTTATCGCTTCAGGCGAAGTGAAGTGGGGCCGTGCAAATGGTCTAGTCATGATGTTGCCGCATGGTTATGAAGGTCAAGGACCGGAGCATTCATCTGCACGTCTAGAGCGCTTCATGCAGTTGTGTGCTGATACCAATATGCAGGTCATTCAGCCAACTACTGCTGCGCAGATCTTCCACGTATTGCGCCGTCAGATGATTCGTCAGTTCCGCAAGCCGCTGATCTTGATGACGCCAAAATCATTGTTGCGTAATAAAGAAGCTGCCTCACCATTAACTGAATTCACTAAGGGTGGTTTCCAAACCATTCTTCCAGAGCGTGATGACAGTATCGATGGCAAGAAGGTGACTCGCTTAGTAATGTGTTCCGGTAAGGTTTATTACGATCTAGCTAAAACACGTACCGAGAAAAAACTTGAAGATGTGGCGATTATTCGTTTGGAACAGCTCTATCCGTTCCCACATAAAGCATTGACTGCTGAGTTGAAGAAGTATCCGAACCTACAAGAGGTTGTGTGGTGTCAGGATGAGCCACAAAACCAAGGTGCCTGGTTCTTTGTTCAGCACAATATTTTGGAGAACATGTCTGAAGGTATGAAGTTGGGATATGCGGGTCGTCCAGCATCAGCTTCACCAGCATGTGGATATGCTCATCTCCATCAAGAACAACAGAAGTCTCTCCTTACAGCAGCATTCGCAAAACTAAAGGGTTATGTCATTACGAAGTAATCGTAGACATCACTCAATATACAAACACTAAATAGGATTAATCATGGCTATTTTTGAAGTTAAAGTTCCCCAACTCTCCGAGTCAGTAGCAGAAGCTACTTTGTTGCAATGGAAAAAGAAAGTCGGCGATGCCGTCGGTCAAGATGAGATCTTGATTGAAATTGAAACTGACAAAGTGGTGTTAGAAGTTCCAGCTCCATCCGCTGGCGTTCTCACCGAGATCGTAGTTGCTGACGGCGGCACTGTTGTTGCCGAGCAGTTGATTGCGAAAATTGACAGCACTGCTGTTGCATCTGCCGCTCCTGCAGCTGCTGCACCAGCACCGGCACCCGCAGCAGCTCCAGCTGCCGCACCTGCTAAAGCTGCACCAGCCGCTAAATCATCTGGCGCTGCCGCTGCACCTTCCGCTGCAAAAATCCTCGCAGAGAAAAATATCGATGCTGGTCAAGTTGCTGGTTCTGGACGCGATGGCCGTATTACCAAGGGTGACGCATTAAATGCTACTGCCGGTGGTACAAAATCTGCTGCATTACCAAGTGCACCGATTCCAATGGGTGATCGTCCAGAAGAGCGTGTACCAATGAGCCGCTTGCGTGCTCGTATTGCTGAGCGCTTGCTTGAGTCACAGGCAAACAACGCCATCTTGACTACTTTCAATGAAGTCAACATGGCTCCAGTAATCGCCATGCGTAACAAGTACAAAGATCAGTTTGAAAAAGTTCATGGCGTGAAGTTGGGCTTCATGTCTTTCTTCGTTAAAGCTGCTACTCATGCTTTGAAGAAATTCCCGTTGTTGAATGCCTCTGTTGATGGCAATGACATCGTGTATCACGGTTACTTTGATATTGGTATTGCGGTAAGTTCACCACGTGGCTTGGTTGTTCCTATTCTGCGTGACGTTGATCAAATGAACTTGGCTGACATCGAGAAGAAGATTGCTGAGTTTGGCGTTAAGGCTCGCGAAGGTAAGTTGTCATTAGAGGACTTAACTGGCGGTACATTCTCCATCTCTAACGGTGGCGTATTTGGCTCTATGCTTTCTACTCCAATTATTAATCCTCCACAGTCTGCAATCTTGGGGATTCATGCAACTAAAGAGCGTGCAGTGGTTGAGAACGGTCAAATCGTGATTCGTCCAATTAACTACCTAGCTTTATCATATGACCATCGCATCATTGACGGTCGTGAGGCAGTTCTGGGTTTAGTTGCTATGAAGGATGCATTGGAAGATCCTTCACGTCTCCTCCTTGATTTGTAAGAGGGAAGAACATGAGCCAATCATTTGACGTATTAGTAATCGGCGGTGGCCCTGGTGGCTACATCGCCGCGATTCGTGCAGCGCAGTTAGGTTTTAAAGTTGCTTGTGCTGAGTCGAACTCTTACGACGATCCAAAAGGCGAGCCACGCTTAGGCGGCACTTGCTTGAACGTCGGCTGCATTCCTTCTAAAGCTTTGCTTGCATCTTCTGAAGAATTTGAGAAGATTAGTCATCACGTTGCTGACCATGGGATCACTGTAGGATCAGTGAAGTTGGACTCTGGCAAGATGATTGCTCGTAAAGATGCCATCGTGACCAAGATGACTGCAGGTATTCAATTCTTGTTCCGTAAGAACAAAATTACTTTGTTAAAAGGTCATGCTTCTTTTGAAGGTAAGGGTGCCGATGGCTATCAAGTCAAGATTGACGGTAAAGACAAAGAAGTAGTCACTGCTAAAAATGTGATTATTGCTACTGGCTCTAAAGCACGTCACCTACCAGGCATTCCTGTCGATAACGTTTTAATTAGCGATAACGAAGGTGGTCTGAAGTTTGATTCTATTCCGAAGAAGCTGGGCGTCATTGGTGCCGGTGTAATCGGTCTGGAGTTAGGTTCTGTTTGGCGCCGCGTTGGTTCTGATGTAACTATTCTTGAAGCGCTCCCATCTTTCTTGGGCGCATGTGATCAAGGTATTGCTAAAGAAGCACAAAAGATCTTCACCAAGCAAGGCCTCAAAATTAATATGGGTGTCAAGATTGGTGAGGTAAAGGCTGATAAAAAAGGCGTAGTTGTTAACTACACTGATAGTGAAGGCAAGGCTCAGAAATTAGAGTGCGACCGTCTAATCGTTTCAGTTGGCCGCGTTCCCAATACTGAAAAATTGGGTCTCGATAAGATTGGCCTCAAAGTGGATGAGCGTGGCTTCATTCCAATTGATGATCACACTTGCGCTACAGCAGCTCCTGGCGTTTACGCCGTTGGTGACGTTGTACGTGGACCGATGCTGGCCCATAAAGCAGAAGATGAAGGCGTGCTTGTTGCCGAAACGATTGCTGGTCAAAAACCGCATATCGATTACAACTGCATTCCTTGGGTAATCTACACAGATCCTGAAATTGCTTGGGTTGGTAAAACTGAAGAGCAGCTAAAACAGGCTGGCATTGCTTATAAAGCAGGTCAGTTCCCATTTGCTGCTAACGGTCGTGCATTGGGCATGGATCGTGCTGATGGCTTTGTCAAAGTATTGGCCGATGAAAAAACTGATGAAATCTTAGGCGTTCATATTATTGGACCAAATGCTTCAGACTTAATTGCAGAAGCAGCGGTAGCGATGGAGTTCAAAGCTGCAGCTGAAGATATTGCTCGTATCTGTCATCCACACCCAAGCTTATCGGAAGTGGTTCGCGAGGCAGCATTAGCGACGGATAAACGTGCATTAAACATGTAATTGAAAGCATTAGAGTATTACCATCAAGAGTTAAAGGCGCGCGGGTATCAAAGTGATCCCGCGCAGCTTGCTGCTATTGAGCGCTTGCAGCGCTGTGAAGATGAGTGGATTGCTTACAAAGAAATTCGTAGCAATGGCTTAAAAAAGAAACTCTTTAAACCGAAACTTCCCCGTGGCGTGTATTTATGGGGTGGAGTAGGTCGTGGCAAATCCTTTCTCATGGATTGCTTCTATGCAGCTTCCCCCTTAGAAAAAAAGATTCGCATTCATTTTCATGAGTTCATGCGAGAGGTGCATCGCGAGCTTCATGAGCTCTCCGGCATGGCCGATCCATTAGATGAGCTTTCTAAAAGAATTGCTAAGAGATATCGACTGATTTGTTTTGATGAGTTCCACATCAATGACATTGCCGATGCAATGATTTTGTATCGCCTGTTGAGCGCGCTCTTTGAGGATCGCGTCCAATTTGTGATGACCTCGAATTATCAGCCTAGCCAGCTTTATCCAAATGGCTTACACCGCGATCGTTTATTGCCAGCAATCAAATTATTGGAAGAGCAGCTTGATGTAATGAATGTTGATGCTGGCAATGACTATCGCCGTGTACAGATGGCTCAAGTTGAGGCTTACCTGACACCGGTTAATGCAGAGACCCATACTGTATTAATGCAGATGTTCAAAACCTTAATAGGTAATCAAAAAGAAACTACCAAACCCGTTCTTCGCATTGAGTCTCGAGAATTAAGGCCTTTGCACATGGCCGAGGGTGTAGTTTGGTTTGACTTTCAGACCCTCTGTTGTGGCCCAAGGTCGCAAAACGACTATTTAGAGATTGCGAACCAGTTTCATACGGTCATTTTGTCGGGAGTGCCTTATATGCCTCCCAGAATGACCAATGAAGCACGCCGCTTTATTTGGCTAATTGACGTCTTATATGACCATAAAATCAAATTAATCATCTCTGCAGAGGTCCCAGCGGTAGATTTGTACACTGAGGGCCAAATTACCAGTGAGTTCTCCAGGACGGTTTCTCGCCTAATTGAGATGCAGTCTCGTGATTACCTAGATGCACCTCGCCGGGTAATTGACACCAGCTTGACCTAAAATAGGGTCATGACTAGTAATTCCAGCCTCAACGCAGACTTACACTGCCATTCCGTAGTTTCCGATGGAACTTTAACGCCAGAGCAGTTGGCTGAGCGCGCCTATGCAAATGGTGTGCGTTTATGGGCTTTAACTGATCATGATGAATTAGGTGGCCAGCAGAGAGCTCAGGCCGCTGCGAGCTCATTGGGTATGGATTACCTTTCCGGGGTCGAAATTTCTGTGACCTGGATGAGTCAGACAATTCACATTGTTGGCTTGGGAATTGATGCTGCTCATGCAGGCATTTTGGAGGGCTTGCGTCTGACTCGCGAGGGTCGCGGTAACCGCGCTAAGCAGATGGCCGAACAATTATTAAAAGCAGGTATCCCTGGTGCCTATGAAGGCGCACTGCATTTTGCCGGCAATCAAGAACTGATTTCTCGCACGCATTTCGCACGCTTTTTAGTTGAGCAGGGCGTATGTCGCGACACCGATCAAGTCTTTAAAAACTATTTAGTAGAAGACAAGCCGGGTTATGTTCCTCACCTCTGGGCAACATTAGATGATGCAGTCGCTTGGATCAAGAATGCCGGTGGCGCTGCGGTGATTGCGCATCCTGGCCGTTACAAGCTGAGCGCCATGCAGATGGATGAGCTCTATAAGCACTTCAAAGAAATCGGCGGCATAGCGATTGAGGTGATTACGGGTAGTCATAGTCCAAATCAATATCAAACCTATGGCAAGATTGCTCAGCACTATGGATTTTTAGCTTCTAGGGGATCGGATTTTCATGATCCAGAAGAGAGTTATATTGATCTCGGTACCTTGCCGCATTTGCCTGATCACTTAACCCCTGTTTGGTCACTTTTCCATTAACCGATTTTTCCTTTTTGCTTAACTAGTTTTAATTACCTTTAAAGAATAAAGATCAAGATGTTTGCAGAACGTGTTCTATCTGGCATGCGACCAACTGGTAGCTTGCACCTCGGCCACTACCATGGTGTTTTAAAGAATTGGGTTCGCTTGCAGTCCGAGTATCCATGCTACTTTTTTGTAGCAGACTGGCATGCCTTAACAACTCACTATGAAACCCCGGATGTGATTGAGCAATCGGTATGGGACATGGTGATTGACTGGTTGGCTTGTGGCGTTGATCCAAACCAAGCCACATTATTTATTCAGAGCAAGGTGCCTGAGCATGCAGAACTCTTCTTATTGCTTTCTATGGGCACGCCTCTAGGTTGGTTGGAGCGTGTACCAACCTATAAAGATCAGATCGAAAAGCTGAAAGAAAAAGATTTGCAGACTTATGGTTTCTTGGGTTATCCCTTGTTACAGGCTGCGGATATTTTGATGTATCGTGCGCAGTTTGTTCCAGTAGGCGAAGACCAAGTACCTCACGTAGAGATGACACGTGAAGTGGCGCGCCGCTTTAACTATCTTTATGGTCGCGAACCTGGTTTTGAAGAGAAGGCGCTAGAGGCGGTTAAAAAATTAGGCAGCAAACGTGCCAAGATGTACGCCGAGTTGCGCGTGGCTTTTCAGGAGCGGGGCGATGATGAGGCGCTAGAAGAGGCCAAAGCTTTGTTACAAGAAGCGCAAAGCCTCTCTATGGCCGACCGCGAGAGATTGTTTGGCTTCTTAGAGGGTGCTCGCAAAATTATTCTTCCTGAACCTCAAGCTTTGCTGACAACGGCATCACGCATGCCAGGCATTGATGGTCAGAAAATGTCCAAGTCTTACGGCAATACGATTAGCATTCGCGAAAAACCAGAAGAGGTGATTCGTTCGATCCGTACCATGCCAACCGATCCTGCGCGAGTGCGTAGAACCGATCCGGGTGATCCTGCGCGTTGTCCAGTGTGGCAGTTGCACACCGTCTATTCCAATGAAGAAACCAAGGCTTGGGTTCAGAAAGAATGTCAGTCTGCAGGTATCGGCTGTTTGGAGTGTAAGCAACCCGTCATTGATGCGATTCTTGCTGAACAGCAGCCCATGTTTGAACGTGCTCAGAAGTACTTGGACGATCCTAGCTTGCTGCGCTCGATTATTGCAGATGGTTCTGACAAGGCTCGTAAAGTGGCTCAAGAAACGATGCGCGAGGTCCGTGAGGCTATGGGCTTGGCGTACGATTAAGGTTCCTTGATGACAAGCCATGAAGTAATTACAGCTGCCTCACCCTGGGTAAGGCGTTTTGCACAAGTGATTCCGAAGGATGGCAGGGTCTTAGATCTCGCCTGCGGAGCAGGTAGGCACACTGCTTTATTGGCTTCTTTAGGTCATCAAATCCTGGCTGTTGACCAAGATATTTCTGCGCTTGAGCCGCTTCAAATCAGCTCTATCCAAATTCAAGCACTAGATCTTGAGGGTTCGGACTGGCCTTTGCTAAACCAACAGTTTTCAGCCATTGTGGTGACGAATTATCTATACCGCCCATTTTTGGATCAATTGCCCAAAATGCTGACTGAGGGCGGTGTTTTAATCTATGAAACCTTTGCCGATGGAAACGCTGAGTTTGGCAAACCCTCAAACCCTAATTTCCTGCTAAAACCTGGGGAATTACTGGCTTTGGCGCAGCATTCTGGCCTTAAAGTGATAGCCTACGAAGATATTTACCTTGATCAACCTAAACCAGCCATGGTTCAGCGGATTTGTGCCGTAAAAGGGCATTTAAAAGGGTACGTTCCGTTACAATTTGGTGGTTAACATTCAGATAATTCAGACACATTCAGTGACTACTAAAACACAATCCCAAGCTAATAAAAAGCCTATTGCAGGCAGTATGCCTGCCATTGTGACGCCGATGTTCGAGGATGGAAGTTTGGATTTTCCAGCTTTACGTTCCTTGCTGGATTGGCACGTTGCTGAAGGCTCCGATGGAATCGTCATCGTTGGTACGAGCGGAGAGTCTCCCACCGTATCCGTAGAAGAGCATTGCGAACTGATTAAAGTCGCTGTTGAGCATATTGCTGGACGCATTCCAGTAATCGCCGGCACTGGTGGAAATTCCACTACCGAAGCAATCGAGCTAACAAATTTTGCCAAGTCGGTTGGTGCTGACGCCAGCCTCCAGGTTGTTCCTTACTACAACAAGCCAACTCAAGAGGGTATGCATGCCCACTTCAAGAAAATAGCGGAGTCGGTTGATTTGCCAGTAATCCTTTATAACGTTCCGGGCAGAACTGTCGCGGATCTTGCTGGTGAGACCACTGTTCGTTTAGCCGGGGTGCCGGGCATTATCGGTATTAAGGATGCTACTGGCAGCATTGAGCGTGGCACTTTATTGCTGGCTGATCTAAAGCGTGCTGGACATGCTGATTTTTCAGTATTTTCTGGTGACGATTTGAGTGCGGCAATGCTCATGTTGATGGGTGGGAAGGGTAATATTTCCGTCACTGCCAATATTGCCCCACGTCTAATGCATCAATTGTGCCAGGCAGCAATGTCTGATGATGTTGTCAAGACGCGCGCTATTCAATACCAATTATTGGCTGTGCATAAAGCCATGTTTACTGAGGCAAATCCGATTCCTGTGAAATGGGCTCTGCATGAAATGGGCAAAGTTACCGCTGGAATTCGATTACCTTTAACCCCTTTAAGTGTTGCTTTGCGTGAACCTTTGAAGACTGCAATGAAACAGGCCGGCTTACTATGACGAATGTGATGCAACTATTGCGCCAGTATTGCGCAACTTTATTTATTATTTCTTTGGCAAGTCTTTCGCTGCTGGGATGTAAATCGGTAACAACGAACGATACGGTTGATTACAAATCTGCTGGCGCTGTTCGTGGGCCTAATTTGTCTTATCCTCCAGACCTCATTACCGCTCAAGCCGATCGTAGGTATATCGTTCAAGATGGCTCCGCCACGATGTCTGAGTACAACGCTGCAGTAAAAAAATCAGTACAGACTCGCAAGAATGTCATGACGGGCATTCCAGGTATGCGCATTGCTCGTGATGGTGAGCGTCGTTGGTTGGTTGTTGAAAAACCTGCTCCTGAGCTCTACCCACAAATTAAAGATTTCTGGCAAGAGAATGGTTTCCTACTAGTTATTGATTCACCATCTACTGGCATTATGGAGACGGACTGGGCAGAGAATCGCGCCAAGATTCAACAAGATTTCATTCGTAACATTGTTGGGGGCGCCTTAGATTCAATTTATGACACTGGTGAGCGTGATAAATACAAAACCCGTCTTGAGGTGAGTAAGCCTGGTGAAACCGAGGTATACATTACTCAGCGCGGCGCCCTTGAAGTATGTACAACAGATAGTACCGGCGCCTGTATCTCCACAATTTGGACTGCCCGCCCAAATGACCCTGAGCTCGAAGCAGCATTCTTAGCCCGCTTGATGGAGCGCTTGGGAATGACGCAAGAAATGGCCAAGGCTCAAGTTGCAGCACCATTAGGTCCTAAGACACCAAAAGCGAAGTTAGTTCAAGAGGGTGTGAATACTGCCTATATTGAGATGGCGGCAGGCTTTGATCGTGCATGGCGTGACACTGGTCTTGCTTTGGATCGATCTAACTTTACAGTTGAAGATCGTAATCGCGCTAATGGCATTTACTACGTTCGTTATGTTAATCCTAAGGATTTGGGCGATACCAAGGGATTCTTCTCCAACCTATTTAGCAGCAAGGACGACTCTAGCTTGAAGGCAAAGAAATATCTCGTAGTGGTTAAGTCTACTGGCGATAATTCTTCAAGTATTTATGTTCAAAATGCTGATGGCAAACCTGAAAACTCCGCTGCCGGATTACAACTATTAAAGTTGCTTACTGAACAAATGTCTCGGTAAGCATCACGTTAAAAAACGGAAGCAATAAAAAAGCCGCTTTTCAGCGGCTTTTTTTCTTCATGAAGAAGATTATTTCTTAGCGTCAGCTGGGGTAGCAGGAGCAGCAGCTGGGGCAGCAGGAGCATCAGCAGCAGGAGCAGCTGGGGCAGCAGGAGCAGCAGCAGGAGCGGCTTCAACAGGTTTTGCTTCTTCTTTTTTACCGCAAGCGGCCAAAGCGATTGCCAACATTGCTAGGAGTGCGAGTGACTTCTTCATTTGTAATTTCCTCTTAAAAAATTATTATTAATAACCGGTTATTAATACTTGGAATTTACAGGGTTACCCCTTAGGTATTTTCCAGTAGACATTATAGCCATCTCTTTATTTGGCGCTAGAAAACTAGCCAGCCAGCCTCATAGGCCTCAAAGAGACTGTTGTTCGGTTCAATTGCGCCTAAGGAGCCTTTGAGACTTCTCTTGGCAGCCAGTTTGGACCAAGCTGCCTGTGTTTTCTTATCTTGCCCCTTGGTGACATCCTCTCCGTTGCAGTAAATTCTTCCACCCAGGGCTAGTAGTCGTGTTTGGGCGTGAGGAAGCAGGGCTTGCTTGGAGATCTGAAGCTTAAATTCTTTGAGGGAAAGATCATTTGCGGAACCATCAAACAATGCCTGGGGTTTTGGTTCGCTCAGGTAGGCAGTAATACCAGGAAGAAAAGTGTCTACGCGATCTAGTTTCAATCCTTTTAATTTTGCAGTTACCTGCGCAATGATTTCTTCTGGAAGTTGTTCTGGGCTGTGAGTTGCTTTTTGTAGTGGATCGGCAAAACGCTGTTCTAGCTCGGGGATGTCCTCAAGTGATTCAGCTAGACGCCATAAACCTTCTTGTAGGATTTCTTTATAACTTTGCGCTCTAAAGCCCACCGACCAAGTTTGACAGCCGCCATCTAAAGCAATGCCATCGTGAGCAACGTGGGGAGGCAGATACAGCATATCGCCTGGCTCAAGATCCCACTCCTGTTCTACTCTAAAGTTCTGCAAGATCTTTAAAGGGAGATTGGGATTGAGACTTAAATCCTTTTGTTCAGAAATGCGCCAGCGTCGACGTCCTGACATCTGAATTAAAAAGACATCATAAGAATCAAAGTGTGGCCCGACTCCACCACCTGGCCCCGCAATGCTAATCATTAAATCGTCTAGGCGAGCATCTGGAATAAAGCGAAACCAAGAAAGTATTTTTGCTGCCGCTGGATGTCTTGCTTCCATGCCTTGAAGTAGGAGTGTCCAGTCCGGTGAATCAAGTGGTGGGATGGATTTCTTTTTAAAGGGGCCATTTAAAAAAGTCCAGGGCTTGGCCTGAATTAATCTAGATTCAACAGCATCATCACCGGCGATTTTGAATAACTCTTCGGGGGATATTGCACTACCCAAGGGCTCGCCTATTTTTTTTGCAAGCTCAAAGGCGGGGATGGCGCCGCGCACCAATAGAGGTTTTTTGTGCCAATAGGATTTCATGAACTTCTCAGGGCTGATGCCCCCCAGAAGGGCCCATGGGATGTCAAGAGGGAGGTTTTGGGGCGCCTGCGGAGGATCGTAGGGCTTGCTCAAGTAAAATGAGTTCATATAGTCAGAAGCTGTTTAAAACACAATGTTGAATGAATTACGCATGAAGATCGAAAAAAATACTGTTGTATCCCTGCGCTACAAATTAACTGATGCGCAAAACAATATTATCGAGGAACCAGATTCTCCGATGGTATACCTGCATGGAGGGTATGAGTGTACTTTTCCGAAGATTGAAACTCTATTAGATGGTCAAGATGTGGGCTACGAAGCCAGCATTCAGCTTGAGCCGAGCGAGGCATTTGGTGAGTACGACCCTGAATTATTGAAGATTGAGCCACGTGCACGCTTTCCGGAGCCTTTGGAAGTGGGGATGCAGTTTGAGGGCGTACCAGATGCTGAAGAAGAGGGTGAGTCTAGTGATGTGGATGAGGAGCCCTTGATTTATACCGTTACCGATGTAGCTGATAGCCAGGTAGTCTTAGATGGCAATCATCCACTAGCTGGTATGGCTTTGCGATTCTGGGTGCAGGTAGAAGATATTCGCGCTGCAACTGATGAAGAAATTGAAAATCGCCATGCTGAAGGTAGCGAAGCATTTGCATTTGGAATGCCTGATGATGCCGATGAGCTTGATGATGACTTTGTAGATAAGGCTATCAATCCTGGCGGCCCATCACCAACGCTGCATTAACTTATTCTTTAAGCCATTCTTTTAAAGCACCAAGGTCACGCTTGGTATCACTTGCTTCATTGGCATCAGATGCTGGTGTGTTGCTTAATTTAGCGATTACTTTTTCGAGAGCTGCAATTTTGGCTTCTTGCTCTAAAGTTGCATCAATCAAACCCTTCAATGCCATAGATACTGGATCATCTACATTGGGTGTTACGCCATAGGCGGAGAAGTACTCTTTTACTTTGCTATCTGGTGTGCTTGCCTGCGGTAAATCTGGATGCAAAATGCGCGCAGGAATTCCGACTGCAGTTGCGCCGGCGGGGATTTCTTTTAGGACTACGGCATTAGATCCAACTCGAGCGCCATCACCCACAGTAAAGCCGCCAAGCACTTTTGCTCCCGCACTAATCACTACGCCTTTACCCAAAGTAGGGTGACGCTTTACTCCTTTATAGAGAGAAGTTCCGCCTAAAGTAACGCCTTGATAGATGGTGCAATCATCACCAATTTCGGTGGTCTCTCCGATCACGATTCCTAGACCATGGTCTAAAAAAACACGACGACCAATCTTTGCACCAGGATGAATTTCAATACCGGTAATGAAGCGGGCTAGCATTGACAGAAGACGTGCAATCCATTTCAAGCCCAAGTTCCACAGACCATGAGATGCTCGATGAATCCAGACAGCATGCAATCCTGGGTAGCAGGTGATGACCTCGAGACGATTTCTCGCAGCGGGGTCGCGCACTATGATGGAATCGACTTGGTCGAAAAGTGAATTGAACATAAATGAATTTTAACGGGTAAAGGCCAAATTTATTTTCTTAAGAGCATCTGCTTAGCAATGCCACGTAGAAGATCTATTTCTTCTTTGTGTAGGCGAGTTCTGGCAAATAGTGCTTGTAAGCGTGGCATGAGTTTTTTGGGGTTGGCAGGATCAAGATAGCCAATGGCCTCTAGCCCTTCACGCCAGTGCTCCAGCATGGCGGCAACGGCAGCAGGATCGGCATAATCCACTGCTTCAAGGCTTGAATTGATTGGTTTAGCCCCTTCATCCTTACCCAAGGCTTCCCTGAGGGTAAAGGCACAAACCATGATGGCTTGAGCGAGGTTTAGAGATGGATAGAGCGGGTTTGCATCGAGCCAAACCCGGTGCGTACAAAGCGAGAGATGGTGGTTATCTAAGCCGGTGCGCTCGGGCCCAAATAGAAGAGCCACACGCTGTTTGCCAGCAATCGCAGCCTGAATCAGGGGGCGGGCATCTGCCCAACCGATTGCTGGTGGTCCAAACTCACGATCACGACTAGTTAATCCCAGGACTAGGGGGCAGTCTTGAACGGCTGACTCAAGTGACGCGCTCTCTTGACTGGATTCCAGGACATCAACGGCCCCACTAGCTAGGGCGATTGCCTCAGGCGTCTGGGCCACCCCCGAAATCTTTGGAGAAATCAGTTTCAGATCGCTAAATCCCATGGTTTTGAGTGCGCGCGCAGCTGAACCCACGTTTCCGGGGTGGCTGGTTTCAACTAAAACCCAGCGTAATAACTGTGCCTGTGCGGTATTCATATTGAAAAGGTTTCTTTAGGGGCTTGGGAGTTCAAATAGGCAATCGTTTAGAATCAGGGTGTTAGCTCCTTATTGTCATGCAGTTTGCAATTTGGTGAGCTTGTTCTTATTTAATTTGTCCATCAATACTATGCATCCCATGTTAAATGTGGCCGTTAAGGCTGCCCGTCGTGCCGGAACCGTGATTAATAGAGCTTCTCTGAATTTAGAGCGGCTTCAGGTTGACCGCAAACAACATAATGACTTTGTTACCGAGGTGGACAGACAGGCTGAAGCGGCCATTATTGAGACGCTCAGCGAAGCTTATCCAACGCACGGATTTTTGGCTGAAGAGACTGGCGCTCAAAATACCGATGCAGAAAACGTATGGATCATTGATCCCTTGGATGGCACAACCAACTTTATTCATGGTTTCCCGCAATATGCGGTTTCGATTGCGCTGTCAGTCAATGGCATCACTCAGCAAGCAGTGGTGTATGACCCAACTCGAGATGAACTTTTTACCGCTACTCGTGGCGCTGGCGCTTATTTAGATCGTCGGCGTTTGCGTGTTGCTACTCAAGATCGTTTAGCTAATTCTTTACTCGGCACTGGTTTTCCATATCGGGAAGATCAGGATTTAGAAAAGTATTTAAAAATCTTTGCTGATATGTCGCGAAATTGTGCGGGCCTGCGTCGTCCTGGTGCCGCATCTCTCGATTTGGCTTATGTTGCTGCAGGTCGTTACGATGGATTCTTTGAGAGCGATCTCAAGCCGTGGGATATGGCTGCAGGTGCTTTATTGATTACTGAGGCCGGTGGACTCATTGGCAACTACCGCGGAGAAGAGGGCTTCTTGCAAAGCGGTGAGGTCATGTGTGCAAACCCACGCATCTTTGCTCAGATGGTGCAGTGCTTATCTAAATACTCGACCTGCTAAATTGAGTCGGTGAATTAAGTTTTAATCAG
Organism: Polynucleobacter sp. GWA2_45_21; assembly: GCF_001830325.1. Classification (GTDB taxonomy): domain Bacteria; phylum Pseudomonadota; class Gammaproteobacteria; order Burkholderiales; family Burkholderiaceae; genus Polynucleobacter. Next base: position 48,405 of record NZ_MHZG01000010.1, read on the forward strand.
GTCGGCGTATCGAACGCCGTCTTGGTTAATGAGTAGCGCACTTGCGCGTGGGCGTCCACTGTCGGGATGATCTAAATCCCAATCCGATAAGACCCAGCGTTGCCACTCTTGGCCCATCAGATGCTCTTGATGGTGCTTAGGAAGATGAGTATGCCCATGAATCAATTGATTTCCTGCTTGATCTCTTAGTACTGCCGCACATGCTGTTAAGGTAACGTTCGTTTTGGCTTGAGCCTCTGCGGCAGAAGATTGAGCCGCACGCTGATATTGCGCACCACTATTGTTACGGAGATGATTCGCAATCGAGCGACGCCAATTGAGAGGCAATTTCAAGAATAATTTTTGAATCCAAGGTTTTCGAACCCAGCCGCGAAATACTTGATAGCCAATATCTGCTGTGCAAAGCGAGTCGCCATGACAGAGAACATATTCAGATCCAGCAATTTCGACCTTGCTTGGATCGGGCATCAATGTCATACCCGTTTTGCTCAAGAAATGCTTTCCAACTAAAAAATCTCGATTACCGTGAAGGTAATAGGTTTTCACTTTAGTGGAGAGTGTTGCAAGCGCATGTTTCACTTCTTGTTGAAAAGGTGAGTGTAAGGCAGCATCATCTCCAACCCAATACTCAAACAAGTCTCCCAGGATAAATACAGCCTCTACCTTGGGAGCATCTTTTTCACAAAAATCAAAAAATCGTTGCGCCGTCAAGGGCATTGACGGCGTGAGATGTAAATCAGAAATGAATAACGCGCTTGCGTATTGCGGGATCATTCCTCGAGAACGCTTGCCTTTTCAATAACCACATCTTCTGTCGGAACATCTTGATGAAAGCCAGCGTTACCGGTCTTTACTTTGCGAATCGCATCTACCACATCAAGGCCATCAGTAACCTTACCAAAAACCGCATAACCCCAGCCTTGTGCGCTTGGTGAAGTGTGATTCAAGAAATCATTGTCATTGACGTTAATAAAAAATTGGGCTGTCGCAGAGTGCGGATCGCTAGTGCGCGCCATGGCTACTGTGCCACGGTCGTTCTTCAGGCCATTGTTTGCCTCATTCTCAATTTGGGCGCCAGAAGATTTTTCTTTGAGGCCGGCAGTCATACCGCCGCCTTGAATCATGAAGTTATCAATTACGCGGTGGAAAATCGTGCCATCGTAGTGACCGCTTTTAACGTACTGTAAAAAATTGGCAACTGTCTTTGGTGCTTTAGCAGCATCTAAGGTGAGGGTGATATCCCCCTTATTTGTTTTGAGTAGAACTTTAGCCATGGTGAATTAACTTTCTAGTGAGTTAGTAGATAAAAGAAAAAATTATTTTGAACTAGGTGTTGTCAGCGGGACTGTTGGTGCAGCCCTCTTTTTGGGCGGCTTCAATATCTCCATGAGTGCTTTTGCACGATTGGTGTATTGACGCTGATTGAGGGCGGCATCCTTTGCTGCATTGTCATAGGACTGTGCGGCAAGGCGAATATAGACCTCACCTAAGTTGGCTGCGGCAACCGTATAGCTAGGGCGCAACTTCAAAGCAAGCTCTAAGTAATCCCTTGCCTCAATCCAATTGCCTTGATTGGCTGCTAATGCAGCTAGGTTGTTATAGGGCTCTGGTAACTCTGGAAATTGTTGAGTAATTTCTATTAAAGTCTTCTTGGCTGCATCCCACTGGCGCATTTCAATCTGCATACGCGCTTTGACATAACGTAACTGCACATTACCTGGTGTTTTCTTGAGGCGCTGGTTAATGAGGTCAATGGCTTCCGGATATTTTTTGGCCTTTACTAATTTTTCAATATCAGACGGAACCCCATTTTTGGTTACTGGATCTGGTTCAATAATTAAAAAGGATAGAAAAGGCACAGCTACGGAGTCTGAAAGCTCTGAATTGAATTGATCGTATCCACCATCGTTCCCAGCAAGTCGCGGAGGGTCATTGGGTCCGTATGAGCCTACATAGGGTGCTTGGACCCCATGAGAGGCTCCGGTCGAGGCAGTATTTAGGGCCTTGATTTCAGCATCTGCTAGTTGTTGGCCAGGGGTGCTACACCCCGCAAGTAGTAAAGCAGCAAAAATAGCGCTCAAGCCGCATAAGTGGGCTGGATACAGTGAAAATGGGTTAGCTGGCATAGGGGGCGGGGTGAAAAACGGGCTCATTCGATATACTCAGCGCTCAGTCTAACAAATTGGCGCTACTTGCCCACCTTTATAGCCCCTATGCTGCAAATCTATAACACTCTCAGTCGGTCTAAGCAGGCCTTTAAACCCATCGAGCCAGGCAAGGTCAAGATGTACGTCTGCGGCATGACGGTCTATGACTTTTGCCATATTGGGCATGCCAGGGTGATGATTGTGTTTGATATGGTGGTGCGCTGGTTGCGAGCTAGTGGCTATGAGGTAGTTTATGTGCGCAATATCACTGATATTGACGACAAGATTATCAATCGCGCAATTGAGAATGGTGAACCTATTTCTGCGTTGACCCAGCGCTTCATTGATGCAATGCATGCTGACTCTGACGAGTTGGGTCTAATGCATCCAGATCACGAGCCCCGTGCAACCGATTACATCAGTCAAATGCAAGGCATGATTGGTCGTTTGATAGAAAAAGAATTGGCCTATCAGGGCGATGATGGCGACGTCAATTTCGCTGTTCGCTTATTCCCCGAGTACGGCCGCCTCTCTGGTAAATCTTTAGATGAATTAAATGCTGGTGAGCGTGTTGCCGTTGGTGGTGGCAAACGGGATCCCTTAGATTTTGTTTTATGGAAAAGCGCTAAACCAGAAGAGCCAGCAGATACCCGTTGGAAATCTCCTTGGGGTGAAGGTCGTCCCGGATGGCATATTGAGTGTTCTGCTATGTCCTGCGATTTACTGGGCGAGCATTTTGATATTCATGGTGGCGGTGCCGATTTGCAATTCCCACACCATGAGAACGAGATCGCTCAGAGCGAAGGCGCTCTGTATGGCCAAGATCACACTGCTAGCGATGAACCTTTCGTAAATTACTGGATGCACAACGGACATATTCGTGTGAATGAAGAAAAAATGTCCAAGTCCTTGGGTAATTTTTTCTTGATTCGGGATGTTCTAAAGAATTTTGATCCTGAGGTCTTACGCTTCTTTATGTTGCGTGCTCACTATCGTAGTCCGATTAACTATAGTGATGCCCAGCTAGAAGAGGCTCGCTCAGGCTTGGTTCGCCTATACACAGCGTTGGCGCAAGCGCCAGCAAGCAATCAGGCTGTAGACCCTCATTCACCATGGGCTAAACGCTTTGCTGATGCTATGAATGATGATTTCAATACGCCTGAGGCTATTGCAGCTCTTTTTGATTTGGCGAGTGAAGTGAATCGTGCGCAGGGCGATGAGAAGGTGCAATTAGCCGCTACTCTCAAAGGATTAGCTGGAACCCTGAACTTTTTGCAGCGAGACCCAACCCTATTCTTGCAAGAAGGATCTCGTGGTGCTGACGCAGATTTATCTGCTGCTGAAATTGAAGAGCAGATCGCTGCACGAGTTGCGGCAAAGCAAGCCAAAGATTTTGCTAAAGCAGATTTGATTCGCAAGATTTTATTGGAGCAGGGTGTAGTCTTGGAAGATAAACCTGGTGGCCTGACTGAATGGCGCAGAAATTAAGTAGTTCAATTCGTGATTGAGAATGCATTTTGACTAAAGCAGCAGAGCAAGAAATTTTTGAAGAATTAGCCCCAGAGTATTGGGAGCAGGCTTGTGCTGAGTTGATGAAGCAAGACCGCATCCTAAAAAAGTTGATTCCAAAACATGGGTCGGTATTTTTGAGAACGCGCGGCGATGCATTCACAACACTGGCCAGATCGATTGTCGGTCAGCAAATTTCTGTAGCGGCAGCTCAGTCAGTATGGAATAAAGTCTTGCTTGCCGCTAAAAACAAAGTAAACCCTAAAAATATCCTTGCTTTAAGTATTGAAGAATTGCGTGCAGCTGGTTTATCGGGTCGTAAGGTTGAGTACATCCGTGATTTAGCCGAGCATTTCAATTCTGGCCGTTTACATGCCAATCAGTGGAAAGGCATGGAAGATGAAGCCATCATCAAAGAGTTATGTGAAATTCGGGGTATTGGGCGCTGGACAGCTGAAATGTTCCTTATTTTCAACATGGTTAGACCTAATATTCTCCCTTTAGATGATGCTGGTCTAATTAAGGCTATTTCCCTCAATTACTTCAGTGGAGAGCCTGTGAGTAGGCATGAGGCCCGTGAAGTAGCAGCAAATTGGGCCCCTTGGCGCACTGTAGCCACCTGGTATATGTGGAGAAGTCTCGACCCCATTCCCGTTGAATATTAAAATCAAGCTATGAAAACGACTTTCCTGGATTTTGAGCAGTCAATCGCTGAACTAGAGTCAAAGATTGAAGAGCTGCAGTTTGTGCAAGATGAATCATCAGTAGACATCTCTGATGAGATCAAAACGCTTACCGAAAAAAGTCAGCAGCTGACTAAAGACATTTACGCCAACCTCAGTCCTTGGCAAGTTTCACAAGTGGCGCGTCATCCTCAGCGCCCTTATACCCTCGATTATGTTGGCGCTTTATTTACAGATTTTCATGAGCTTCATGGCGATCGCAATTTTGCGGATGATCAATCCATCATCACTGGCTTAGCCCGTTTCGAGAATCAACCCTGTGTAGTGATTGGCCATCAGAAGGGTCGCGACACGAAAGAGCGCGCCTTACGTAACTTTGGCATGAGTCGCCCAGAGGGTTACCGCAAAGCAAAACGCGTGATGCGCTTGGCTGAAAAATTTAAATTACCCGTGTTTACATTTGTTGATACCCCGGGTGCATTCCCAGGGATCGATGCAGAAGAACGTAACCAGTCCGAAGCGATTGGTCACAACCTCTATGTACAAGCCGAATTAGAAGTGCCTATCATCGCGACCATTATTGGTGAGGGTGGTTCTGGTGGGGCGCTTGCAATTGCAATGGGTGATGTAGTGTTGATGTTGCAGAACTCAACCTATTCTGTGATCTCACCTGAAGGTTGTGCGTCTATTCTTTGGAAGACTGCTGATAAGGCACCAGAAGCTGCTGAGCAATTGGGTTTGACTGCGCAACGTTTAAAAGCAATCGGCTTGATTGACAAGATTGTTACCGAGCCAACGGGTGGCGCACATCGTGATTACGAGACCATGATGAACAATATGCGCAAAGCCTTGGCTGAGTCACTGAAAACCTTTGATGGTATGAAAGTGGATGCGCTTCTTGAGCGTCGCCATGAACGCTTAATGAGCTATGGCAAGTTCAAGGAAATCGAAGCTAAGTCCTAAGGCGACTCTTCAGGCCGCCCCAATAGCAGCCAAACGCATTGGCCTCGCCTTAAGTGGTGGGCTTGATTCGGTTGTGTTGCTTGATGCCGTTTGCAAGGCAGTCCAAACAAATCCTAATAACTCAACTGAGATTTGGGTATTCCATATTCACCATGGTTTGCAAAAGTCTGCCGATCAGTGGCTTGAGTTTTGCGAAAAGCTGGCCAAAAAATACCGAGTTCATTTTGATTTCCGTTTATTGCATTTTGCAGATCAATCGCAAGGCAATATTGAAGCTCGGGCTAGGGCAGAGCGCTACGATGCCTTAACGGAGCTGTGCATTGAGCATGGCATTGAAGATCTACTCTTAGCCCACCATCAAAATGATCAAGCTGAAACCGTCATCTTGCAGCTCTTGCGAGGCTCGGGCGTTGCGGGTCTCTCTGCTATGCCCCGACATCGTGCCAATGCAAAAGATGCTGACGCTATTACCCTTTGGCGCCCGCTGCTAAATCAAAGTAAGGCCGAGCTAGAGGCCTATGCAAAAGAGCACAAACTCAAATGGGTGGAAGATCCCAGCAACCAAAATACGCGCTATCGCCGAAATGCGATTCGTAAAGACATCATTCCAAGGCTGGAGAAAATTCAACCAGCTGCAATTGCCAACTTAGCTCGTAGCGCAGACTTACTGGCTCAGTCACAAGCACTACTCGATCGCTTGGCTAGACAGGATGGTAAGCATATTTTTCAAGCTCAACGCTTAAAGCTAGCGCCTCTTTTGATTCTTGCAAAGGAGGATAAAGCTGCTGCCAATAATCTGATGCGTTATTGGCTTAAGTTAAATGATTTATCAATGCCATCCCAGGAGCGTCTTGAATCTTGGTGGAAGGATCTGATGGCTGTGAAAACAGATTCAAATTTGGCATGGCAGCATGATGAGGTGAGCATTTATTTATGGCGCGGCCTCTTACAGGTGGCAAATCGCAAAGTTGGCCAGTGGGTATTTCGCGATGTTCCCGCTCGGAGCAAGTCTTTGGGCTTGCCTGCTGACTGGGTTAAGGAAGCTCAAAAGCAGGGCCTGGTTGAGGAGAGGCCTCGTCAAGGGGCAGAAAAGCTCCAAATCAAGTCCAATACCCCACGAAAAACCCTCAAGAACCTTTTTCAGGAGTCAGATACACCGCCTTGGGAGCGCCAAGCGCCACTGCTCTATATCCATGATGAGCTGATAGCGGTTGCTGGAGTGGGGGCGAGCTACCCACATTTGGTATCAACTGGTAAGCGAGTGTTGCCCTGTTGGGAATGGTTTTAACTTAGTAAATTCCGCCGGATTCTTTTTGGCGCCGAATGGCATTGATGAGGATTGTTTTTTTTGATTCCTCGAAGCTGTATAAAGCGATATAGCCACTCTTTCCCCTTGAGATCACTAACTCTCTTTGATGGGTATTGCAAAGCCGCCCAAGTAGTGGGTGCCTGGCTAAGATTTTGATAGCCTCTTCAATTAATTCAATGGTGAGAAGTGCCTCACTTTTGTCATTTTCGATTAAGAAGTCAGTAAGCCGCTCTAGATCATCAAGTGCATGTGGAGCAAAAACAATTCTTACCAATTGCTAACTTTCAATGTGGATTTTTTCCCTGCGATACGAGCTTTCATTGCTTCGAAAACCTTGTCTGATTCAAAGACCTTACCATTTTTGATAACCCCTTCGCGTGCAATGTTGGCTTGCTGGATGAAGTTCCTGCGTATTTCCGCATTGATGCTAGCCTGCTTAATGGCCTCCACCATAAATGCGTGGGGAGTCATGCCAAGCTCTTTAGCTGCATTTGTTGCTTGTTGTTTAATTTCTTCGGTTAGTTTTAGGGAGGTTGTGCTGACTATGCTCATATCGGTCTCCTGGTGTTACTTTAGTAACACCAATCGTATCCCCAGACCAAGCTACTGTCAATGCCTAGCGTTTTGGATGATAAAAACCCTGTAAAATAAGCCCCTTTTAGACCCTAGGGAATGTAGTTCCCTATACATAGACAATACAACGGATTTATGGCTCTTATCGTTCATAAGTATGGCGGCACCTCAATGGGCTCAGTTGAGCGCATTCAGAACGTCGCTAAACGCGTTGCCAAGTGGATGCGTGCTGGTCACCAGGTAGTTGTGGTGCCCTCAGCGATGTCTGGCGAAACTAACCGTTTGCTTGGTTTGGCAAAGGACATCAATCCTGATGCCAATCCACGTGAACTCGATCAAATCGCCTCTACAGGCGAGCAGGTCAGCTCTGGCTTATTGGCTCTGGCATTACTGCGTGAAGGTGTTGATGCAGTGAGTTATGCTGGTTGGCAGGTAACAGTTCACACCGATTCTTCTTTTACTAAAGCGCGCATCAAGAGTATTGATGACAAGAAAATTCTTGCTGATCTTAATGCTGGACGTGCTGTAGTAGTTACTGGTTTCCAGGGCGTTGATCCAAATGGCAACATCACGACATTAGGTCGTGGTGGCTCTGACACATCAGCTGTTGCCATGGCTGCAGCACTGAAGGCAGATGAGTGCTTGATCTACACCGACGTTGATGGCGTCTACACAACTGACCCGCGCGTTTGTGAAGATGCACGTCGTTTGGACAAAATTACTTTTGAAGAAATGCTAGAGATGGCAAGTCTTGGTTCAAAGGTATTACAGATTCGTTCAGTGGAGTTTGCTGGTAAGTACAAAGTTAAAACCCGTGTTCTGTCATCGCTGACAGATCCGTTGATGCCCCTTGATGAAGAGATGAAGTCGGGCACCTTGATTACATTTGAAGAGGACAGCACTATGGAAGCCGCAGTTATTTCCGGCATCGCCTTTGCGCGTGATGAAGCAAAAATTACCGTTCTTGGCGTTCCTGATCGCCCAGGTATCGCTTATCAAATTTTGGGTCCGATTGCGGATGCCAATATTGATGTGGACATCATTATTCAGAATCAATCATTTGAAGGTAAGACAGACTTCACTTTTACCGTCCCGCGTGCTGATTATCAAAAAGCCCTGGACTTACTAAAGAACAATGTCCAATCCCATATCGAGGCTAAAGAAATTTCAGGTGACCCTAAGGTTTCTAAAGTGTCTGTAGTTGGTGTTGGTATGCGTTCCCATGTTGGCGTTGCCAGCAAAATGTTCCGCACATTGTCAGAAGAGGGTATCAATATCCTGATGATCTCTACTAGTGAAATCAAGATCTCAGTCGTTATTGATGAGAAATATATGGAGCTGGCAGTGCGTGCTCTCCATAAGGCTTTTGAGTTGGATCAGAAGTAAGAATCAGCATTAAACCGTTGTAAATCCCTGCAGTTATAGGAATCAGTTAAACTGTGGGGCGTTGTAAATGTATCAATACGGAGACGTGGCCGAGCTGGTCGAAGGCACTCCCCTGCTAAGGGAGCATCGGGGCTAAAACTCTGATCGGAGGTTCGAATCCTCTCGTCTCCGCCAAGCATTTTTGGCAATTTTTGTATTATTGCTATTTATTGGTGTGAAATCAGCCCCTTAACCGGGGCTTTTTTATTCTCTCAAAGATCCTACCCACCAGACTACCCACCACTAAAGCGCTGATTGATTTCTGATGAAGTGTGCTATTCCGTGGAGGAATATTACATATTGAATCCCTTTACTTCTCACGTTCACTCTCTTTGTGGATGATTCCCTTAATGAAAAATTTTTTGTTCTTATGGGGTCTTTATGAAAATCTGCGTAATAGGTGGTGGCGGAGCAATAGGTGGCTATCTTGCAGCCAAGTTGGCTAGAGCTGGTAATCAAGTCACGGTTGTCGCTAGAGGAAAAACTCTAGAGGCTATACAAAAAAATGGGCTCACTCTTCACATGGAGGGCGAGTCCATGCCGCTCGTTGCCAAGGTAAATGCAGTTGAAAAAATTACTGATGTTGATGCGCCAGACGTAGTAATGCTAGCCGTTAAAGCTCATCAAGTGGAGCCGATCATTGATGATTTAGCCAAGATTATTGGCCCCAATACCGTTTTAATACCGATGCAAAATGGAATTCCTTGGTGGTATTTCCAAAGACTATCAGGGGAATATCAGGATCATCCAGTAGAAACTGTTGATATGGGAGGATTAATAATGAAAAAAATTGATCCACGGAATATTCTTGGGTGTGTCGTATATCCGGCAACTTACACGGAGTCCCCTGGGGTTATTCGTCACGTAGAGGGTAATCGTTTCCCTATTGGCGAGCTTGATGGCTCGGTATCTGAACGGGCAAAAGAAATCTCTCAAATGATGACAGATGCCGGATTTAAATCACCTATATTGGAAGATATAAGGGGAGAGATCTGGTTAAAGTTGTGGGGCAATATGACGTTTAATCCAATTAGCGCCCTTACTCATGAGCATTTAGAGGGTATATGTCAATATCCATTAACCAAAGATTTAGCTCGCAATATGATGTCAGAGGCTCAGGCAATTGCTGAAAAATTGGGAGTTGTATTCAGGGTTGATATCGATCGCCGAATAGCCGGAGCTGAAAAGGTTGGCAAGCATAAAACGTCTATGCTGCAGGATTTAGAGGCAGGGCATAGCCTGGAAATTGATGCGCTCTTGGGTTCGGTAATCGAGTTAGGGCAGATTACCAATACACCCACACCATGCTTAAGTACTGTATTTGCTTTGACTAAATTACTGAATACCAAAGTTCAATCATCACATGGTCACTTGTGCTTGCCTTTGGCTGCTTGAATTTTAATAACGAAGTCATGTTGCACCTGTGTAGTAGCTTTAGCCGCCCCTTGAGGGCGGTTTTTTTTATTCTGACTTGCCTGCCTCAATACCCTTCCACCATTCACCCTTAAATTGACCCTGTAGCCAATCAATGCATTGACTCACCTTAGTAGGAACATGTTTGGGTGATGAAAAAACCGCATGGATTTCTTGAGTGGGTAGGGACCAATCTTGCATGACGGGTTTAAGAACCTTATCCTTTACTGACTGGTGTGCTACATACCAAGGAACTGCAGCTAAGCCCATGCCAGCTCTAGCTGAAGCCAAAATCGAAGATAAGTTATTGGAGGTAAAGGGGCCTTTAACCTCAATAGTTTCATTTTTATCTTTTGCATTTGTAAAGCTCCAGCGGTGATCGCCTTGAACAGTTGTATAAATTAAAGCTTGATGGTTACGAATATCCTCGGGATGTTTTGGAGCGGGGTGTTCTTTAAGGTACTTTGGGTTAGCTACTAAGACCCAGGGATTTAAGCCTAAAAATCGGGAGCCAAGTGAAGAATCTGGCAAACGACGCATACGAATAGCTAAATCAACCCCTTGTTCGATGAGGTTGATGTAGCGGTCGTCCATATTGAGGTTTACTTCTAGATCGGGATGATGCTCCATAAATTTCAGAATAGAGGGCATGAGAACGCGTCTTCCAAAAGCAACTGAAGAGCTTACTGTAAGTTTGCCGCGCACTTTTGACTGCATAAGGGACGCCAAGTGATCGGCCTCTTCAATTTCTCTTGCAATCCCTTTGCACTTTTCGTAATAAATCTTTCCGATTTCTGTGGGTGTTACACCTCTTGTACTGCGGTGCAATAAAAGTGTGCCCAAGCGTTTTTCCATGCTGGCAACAAATTTAGTTGCAGTCGGCTGGGTGATACCCAAATCCTCTGCAGCCTTACTGAATGAGCCTGTCTCAACCACTCGAATAAAGAGCGAAATGCCTTGTACGCGATCCATGATTTATCTTTTTAATTGGAATAAAGAGTTTTTACACTATTCCACCATGGAATACTAGATATAGATTTGCTGAGGTTCTCAAGCACTCTTAATTTGAAGATGATTCATTCATAACAAATTTAGGAGACGAGTCATGGCAAAGATGAAAGCGGCAATGGCAGCAGTATTGGTGATGGAAAAAGAAGGTGTGACTCAAGCATTTGGTGTTCCAGGTGCCGCCATCAATCCTTTGTATGCACAAATGAGAGAGCGTCAGTCTATCGCTCATGTGTTGGCAAGACACGTTGAAGGTGCTTCGCATATGGCTGAGGGCTATACCCGTGCTGCTCCAGGCAACATTGGTGTTTGTATTGGTACATCAGGCCCTGGTGGAACTGACATGATCACTGGCTTGTACTCTGCACAAGCTGACAGCATTCCAATTTTATGTATTACTGGCCAAGCACCACGTGCAAAGTTACATAAAGAAGATTTCCAGGCGGTTGATATTGCTTCGATCGCTAAGCCACTTACAAAAATGGCAACAACCGTATTAGAGCCTGCTTTAGTTCCTCGGGTATTTCAGCAGGCGTTTCATTTAATGCGCTCTGGCCGTCCAGGTCCTGTATTAATTGATTTACCAATTGATGTGCAAATGGCAGAAATTGAGTTTGATATTGATACCTATGAACCCTTGCCAGCTTACAAGCCTGCAGCTACCCGCAAACAAATTGAAAAAGCATTGGAGATGCTCGATGCTGCTGAGAAGCCATTAATTGTTTCTGGTGGTGGCGTTATCAATGCTGATGCTTCTGACTTATTGGTGAAGTTTGCTGAGATTGCTGGCATTCCAGTAATTCCAACCCTGATGGGTTGGGGGTCTATTCCTGACAGTCATCCGCTGATGGCTGGTATGGTTGGTTTACAAACATCCCATCGTTATGGCAATGCCACCATGTTGGCAAGTGATTTCGTATTGGGAATTGGTAACCGCTGGGCAAATCGCCACACTGGTTCAACAGAGGTGTATTGCAAAGGGCGCAAGTTCGTACACGTGGATATTGAGCCCACTCAAATTGGCCGTATCTTTACTCCAGACTTTGGCATTGTTTCTGATGCGAAGCTTGCCTTGGAGATGTTTGTTGAAGTGGCAACTGAAATGAAAAAAGCAGGTAAGCTTAAAGATAGAAGAAAGTGGTCTTCTGAGTGCTTGGCTAGAAAAAATTCTATTGAGTATCAGCGCAAGACTAATTTTAGTGACTCACCAATGAAACCTCAGCGTGTTTACCAAGAGATGGTTCAGACATTTGGTGAAGATGTTACCTATGTAAGCACAATTGGCCTGTCTCAAATTGCGGGCGCACAGTTCTTAAAAGTATTTAAGCCACGCCATTGGATTAACTGTGGCCAAGCAGGCCCCTTAGGCTGGACAGTTCCAGCTGCTTTGGGTGTATGCGCTGCTGATCCAACCAGAAAGATTGTGGCTTTATCTGGAGACTACGACTTCCAGTTCATGATTGAGGAGCTCGCCGTCGGCGCTCAATTTAAGTTGCCTTTTATCCAGATCTTAGTCAATAACAGTTATTTGGGATTGATTCGTCAGGCGCAGCGTGGCTTTGATATGGATTATTGCGTTCAGTTGGCATTTGATAACGTGAATGTTCCAGATAGCGCAGGAATTGTGAAGGGCTATGGCGTAGACCATGTTAAAGTAGTTGAGGGCCTAGGCTGCAAGGCGATACGCGTAGAGCGTGAAGAGCAGTTGGCACCGGCAATCGCGCAAGCAGAAGCTTGGATCGCAGAGTTTAAGGTACCGGTTGTAGTTGAGGTTGTACTTGAGCGGGTTACGAATATCGCCATGGGAACTGAAATTGACAATATCAACGAGTTTGAGCCTTTAGCGCAGTCCATAGAAGACGCTCCTACAGCCGTTCTTCAAGCTTAAGAACTTAATAAATATTTACAAGGGTAATTTATGCCACGTTTCGCCGCAAATTTAACGATGTTATTTACGGAAGACCCATTTTTGAATCGTTTCGCTCTTGCCCGTATTGGTGGATTTAAGGCGGTAGAGTTTTTGTTTCCATATGCATATTCAAAGGAAGAAATAAAAACTAATCTCGATACCTATGTTCTTAAGTTGGTATTACATAACTTGCCAGCAGGTGATTGGGATGCGGGAGAGCGAGGTATCGCATGTCATCCAGATCGCGTCGATGAGTTTCGCGCAGGTGTTACCAAGGCCGTTGAATATGCTACCTACCTCAATGTTGGCCAGCTCAATTGCTTGGCTGGTAAAGCGCCAGTAGGAGTCGATAGTAGGCTAGTGCATGAAACCTTTGTTAGTAATTTGAAATACGCTGCCGAGCAATTAAAAAAGGTAAACATTAAATTACTAATAGAGCCCATCAATACCTTTGATATTCCTGGGTTCTATCTGTCACGTACCCAGCAGGCAATTGACATCATAGATGAGGTTGGCTTGGATAATTTATATCTGCAATACGACATCTATCATGCTCAGCGCATGGAGGGAGAAATTGCCAACACAATACAAAAATTTTTACCCCGCATTGCCCATATCCAATTGGCCGATAACCCAGGGCGCAATGAACCAGGGACAGGTGAAATTAACTACGAATATTTATTCGGTTACCTGGACAAGATTGGCTACAAGGGCTGGATTGGTTGTGAATATAAGCCGCTTAAAAATACGGTAGCTGGTCTTGGGTGGATGCATCACCATGAGCATATTCAGCAGGACAGTATTTACTCTTAAGTTAAATAATTAAAAAATAGGAATAATGAATGAGTAATTCACAAAAAATTGGATTTGTTGGTCTCGGAATTATGGGTGCTCCTATGGCAGGCCATTTGGTAGATGCCGGCCATGAAGTATTTATCAATACCCGTAGCAAGATTCCGGAAGGGCTGGCTAATAGCGCGGCAATTCCATGCTCTAGCCCGGCAGATGTAGCTAGTAAGGCCGACATCATTATCACGATGGTGCCGGACACCTCGGATGTAGAAAAAGTGCTCTTTGGCGAAAATGGCATCGCCTCCTCTTTGAGCAAAGGCAAAATTGTGGTCGATATGAGCTCAATCTCGCCAATAGCTACTAAAGAGTTTGCTAAAAAGATTAATGATCTGGGATGTGAGTATTTGGATGCCCCTGTTTCAGGGGGTCAACTTGGTGCCAAAAGTGCTACGCTCACCATCATGGTTGGTGGCAGTGACACCACGTTTGCAGGAGTTAAGCCTATCTTTGAGTTGATGGGCAAGAACATTACTTTGGTTGGTGGCAATGGTGCAGGTCAAATTACTAAAGTAGCCAATCAAATTATTGTGGCTCTAAATATTGAAGCAGTTGCTGAAGCCCTGGTGTTTGCTTCTAAAGCAGGCGCCGATCCTGCCAAAGTGCGTGAAGCCCTAATGGGAGGCTTTGCAAGCTCGAAGATATTGGAAGTGCATGGAGATCGCATGGTCAAGCGTACGTTTGATCCAGGGTTTCGTATTGAGTTACACCAAAAAGATCTCAATTTGGCATTAAGTAGTGCAAGAGCGCTTGGTGTTTCTCTACCCAATACAGCTACGGCACAAGAATTATTCAACTCATGTACGGCTCATGGCGGAAAAGCTTGGGACCACTCAGCAATGGTCAGGGCTTTAGAGAAGTTGGCCAACTTTGAAATTGGGCAAAAGAGCTAATACCCATACCGGTCATGTTAAATAGCGCAGAATCTCTTTTAGCAGGCAGGAGCTCTAAGAGGATGAATAATGTAGAGCAGCTAAATGCTGAAGTTGCGTTATTAAGATCAATGCTCAGTGCAGTAATCAAGGAGCAAGAGGGTGATCGTATTTATAAGGCTATTGAGGGCCTAAGGGAGTACTCGGGAACTTTGTATTCTAAAAATCCGGGTGACTCGGAAGACAGAATATCTCAAATTTTGCATGATCTTTCGGATGATGAGATTAATAGGGTTCTACGCGCTTTAGCTTATTTCAGCCACTTAGAAAATCTGGCCGAAGATCGATATCACGCACATGAAATTCAGCTTGAAGACCGGATGGGTGATTTGAGAAATGGCAGCATCAAGTTGACTATCGAGAGATTGCATGCTGCAGGTATTGATAATCAAAAAATTCACAATGCTTTAGAGCTTGCATTTATTTCTCCGATATTGACCGCGCACCCTACAGAAGTGCAAAGAAAAAGTATCTTAGATGCCGTCCGAGAAATTGGGAATCTTCTGACTGACCGTAAACAAATGCGTTTACAGGCCTATATTGCTGAGGTAGATTCAGATGCCCTTCTTGAAGAACAATTGGAGCAAAATGAACAGCAAATTAAGGCGCGAATTATTCAACTTTGGCATACAAGGCTGCTAAGACGCTCCACTTTGACAGTTGCCGATGAGGTAGAAAATGCGCTCTCATACTATGAGTTTACTTTTGTTGGTGAGATTCCGAAAATTTATGCCCAACTAGAAAAGGTGCTGGGCAATGAAGTATCTTCAGCTTTCTTACGTATGGGGCAATGGATAGGTGGCGACAGAGATGGCAATCCAAATGTGGATGCGAACTGTCTTGAGTATACGATGCGCAGTCAGGCGCACTTAATAGGGCAGTATTACCTAAAAGAGATTTCCTTCTTAGTCAGGGAGCTATCGCTATCTGATTTTTTAGTGAATGTCAGTGACGAGCTGAAAAAGTTATCACAAAACTCATCTGATGCAAATCCGCACCGCATAAATGAGCCATATCGGCGAGCTCTCGTTGGAATAGCGGATCGTATTACCATTACTTTTAATGCACTTGAGAATAATAGTGATTCTTCTAAATCGGCATATTCCTCTCCACAGGACTTCATAGCTGATTTACAAATTATTAAGAAATCATTGGCGACCTATTCCCCTCAAGCCTTAGCGG
The DNA here is from genome assembly GCF_001830325.1 of Polynucleobacter sp. GWA2_45_21. Classification (GTDB taxonomy): domain Bacteria; phylum Pseudomonadota; class Gammaproteobacteria; order Burkholderiales; family Burkholderiaceae; genus Polynucleobacter. The sequence goes on from NZ_MHZG01000010.1 coordinate 64,307, forward strand.
ATCAACGTTTAAATACCCTTATTCGCTCAGTTCGTGCATTTGGTTTTCATTTGGCAACAATCGACTTGAGGCAGAGTTCAGACAAGCATCAAGAAGTGATAGCAGAGCTACTGAAAGTGGCCCAACTTGAATCGAATTACGTAAATCTAAGCGAAGAGCAAAAGCGTACCGTTCTGATAAAGGCTTTGGAAGATGTTCGCCCACTTGTGATAGTGGGTTATGACTATAGCGATCTAGCTAACTCTGAGTTGGCAATTTTCACTACCGCAAAACGATTACTGGGGCTATATGGCAGCGAATCGATTCGTCATTACATTATTAGCCATACTGAATCTGTAAGTGACTTATTAGAGGTCTTGGTGCTTCAAAAAGAAACTGGGATTTTTACAGGGACCTTACAAGGAAATTCCCAAACCCAAATATTGGTCTCACCATTGTTTGAAACAATTGAAGATTTGCGCAACTCCACCAGCATCATGGAGGGGTTCTATGCAATTCCGGGGATCCCAGAGCTGGTGAAAAGATCTGGAGCGCAGCAAGATATAGTTTTGGGTTACTCCGATAGCAATAAAGATGGTGGCATCGTCACAAGTAATTGGGAATTGTATTGTGCAGAGGTTGCCCTTTCTAAGGTATTTACGCACGGTTCGGCTCAAGGTATTCAATTAAGGTTGGCCCATGGAAGGGGTGGAACAGTTGGCCGTGGTGGCGGCCCAAGTTACGATGCAATCCTCGCTCAACCAGCGGGAACAGTTTCTGGGCAAATACGCCTGACCGAGCAGGGTGAGGTGATTAGTTCAAAGTACTCCAACCCCCAATTAGGCCGCCATAACTTAGAGATATTAGTAGCAGCTACTTTGGAATCCAGTTTGTTGCCAACAAACAAGGAAATTCCAGAGGGCTTTCTTGAGGCGGCTAACTTACTTTCAGCAATCAGTATGTCGTCCTATCGAGAATTGGTTTATGAGATCGAGGGATTCTCTGAGTATTTTTCTAGCGCTACGCCTATCCAGGAAATTGCCACATTAAATCTTGGATCAAGGCCGTCAGCCCGCAAACAGGGAATGGCCATTGAAGATCTTAGAGCAATTCCTTGGGGATTTAGTTGGGCGCAATGTCGCCTGACCTTACCTGGCTGGTATGGACTTGGCTCAGGAGTGACTGAATTACTCGAACAATCTAATGTCAATGAAAAAATGGCAGTAACGACATTATTAAAAAGAATGTATGCAGTGAACTGACCCACAAAAGTTGGACACCCAATCCAACTCAAAGGGGTCAGCTTCATGT
>NZ_MHZG01000011.1:0-199363 GCF_001830325.1 Polynucleobacter sp. GWA2_45_21
TACACTGCAGTGATTTCTCATCGCTCCGGTGAAACAGAAGACAGCACTATTGCTGATATTGCTGTTGGCACGAATGCTGGCCAGATAAAGACTGGCTCTTTGTCTCGCTCTGATCGAATTGCTAAGTACAACCAGTTATTGCGCATTGAAGAAGACTTGGGCGATGTTGCTACCTACCCAGGAAAATCTGTTTTTTACAACCTCAAGCGCTAATCACTAATTAGCTTTTAGTCTATGCGCATCGCCATCTACTCTATGCTGTTATTGCTGATTGCAATACAGTACCCGCTTTGGTTGGGTAAGGGTGGATGGCTCAAGGTTTATGAAATGGAGAGGCAGCTTGATTTGCAGCGGGCTAAAAATAGCCTGCTCAGCTTGCGTAATGCCAAACTCACTGGTGATGTGAAAGATTTAAAAGAGGGTACCCGCGCAATCGAAGAACGTGCTCGTGTTGAGCATGGCATGATTAAAGAAGGCGAATTTTTCGTTCAAATTTTGCCAACTGAAAAACCCACCACAAATGATGCAGATGGCGTGAAGCCAACAAGCACTAAACGCTAGTACTGTTTCCTAGTGACCGCTCGATGGCGGCCTTGTTGCATCTGCTAACAAATCTGTTTTAAACACTTGCCTGCAATCAACGGCGTCAAAGCGATAGGCTTTGGCACAAAAATCACACTCAGTCTCTACAGCACCTTGCTCTGCAAGAATGCTTTCAACCTCCTCTTCGCCGAGCATTCTGAGGACATCAGCCACCTTGGCGCGCGAACAACGGCAACTAAAACGAACAGGGCGAGCTGGGAAGCTTCGGACACCATTTTCTGCTGACTCTTCCAAGAAAAGTCGACGCAGTATTGTTTCGGGCGGAAGGGTTAACAATTCTTCATTTGTGATCGTCTCACCAAGAGTCTGAATTCTGGTCCAGCCTTCAGCTGCAAGTTGCGGATCTAGGTGAGCATGCCCCCCAGAGTCAGGCAAGCGCTGTAAAAGCAATCCACCTACATGGGTGTCGTTTGATGCCAGCCAAATCCGGGTATCTACCTGTTCTGAATTTTGCATATACAAAGCAATGGCTTCAGCAGCGCTGGTAACGGGCTTAATAACCGTGCCACGATGCTCCTGGAGGGCCACAATGCCTTGATAGGGTGGTTGACCGGGCTGACGGTCGGAAGGGTCCAAGGTAATGACGAGGCGACCCGTATTGTCGGCATCTAGCAATTCACCTAGCGTGGCATTGGGGTCAATGCTATCTGCCTCTACGGAGAGCTTGACTGTGGCGCGCATAGTTAGATCAGATTTGCATTCAACCACGAGAAGCTGAATAGGGCCTTTACTCTGGGCTTGAATAATCAGGGTCCCATCAAATTTAAGGCTAGCGCTCAAGAGGGTTGCTGCGCCCACAAAGTCACCCAGCATTCGGCGCACTACAGGAGGATCATTACGACGCTCCAAAACGGCCTGCCAGGCACTGCTAATGGAAACAATTTCCCCACGGACCGGGGCGCCATCACACATAAATACAAGTAATTCATTCATAAGTGAAAGTATCCACTTTTTTCAGAATTGAGTCCTAAATGGCCAATTTCTAGGCTGACCTGAGATAATGTCATTTATGCAAATACGTACACGATTCGCCCCCAGTCCAACGGGCTTTATTCATTTGGGCAACCTTCGCAGCGCCTTATATCCATGGGCTTTTGCTCGCCACAATAAGGGTGACTTTATTCTGCGCATCGAGGATACCGATGTTGAGCGTTCTACCCAAGAAGCGGTAGACGTCATCATTGAGGGTATGGCCTGGCTTGGCCTCGATTTGGATGAGGGCCCGATTTACCAGATGCAACGCATTGATCGTTACCGTGAAGTTGTGAAGCAGATGTTGGATGCTGGTCTCGCATACCCTTGTTATATGAGCGAAGAAGAGCTTAATAAGCTCCGCGACCATCAGATGGCCAATAAAGAAAAGCCTCGCTATAACGGCCAATGGCGCCCAGAGCCAGGAAAAACACTGCCAGCAATACCTGAGGGTGTTCTGCCGGTAATTCGCTTTAAGAACCCCATAGGTGGATCCGTTATCTGGGAAGACGCAGTTAAAGGCAAAATCGAAATTAGCAATGATGAGTTAGATGATTTGGTGATTGCCCGACCCGACGGCACTCCGACCTATAACTTCTGCGTGGTGGTGGATGATCTCGATATGAATATCACCCACGTCATTCGTGGCGATGATCATGTGAATAACACGCCTCGCCAAATCAACATCATGAAGGCGCTTGGCGGAACGCCGCCGGTATATGCCCATTTACCAACAGTCCTCAATGACTCTGGCGAAAAAATGAGCAAGCGTAATGGAGCTATGAGCGTGCGTGATTACCAAAAAGCAGGGTATTTGCCGGAAGCCATTCTGAATTACCTGGCAAGGCTAGGGTGGTCTCATGGTGACGCGGAAATTTTTACTAAAGAGCAGTTTGTGAATTGGTTTGATTTAGACAGTCTCGGTCGCTCACCCGCACAACATAATCCTGAAAAATTACTTTGGCTTAATCATCAATATATTCAGAATGCTGATCCTGCGATCTTGGCAGAGGCGACTAAGCCATTCGCTCACGAGTTAGGCATCGATACAGAAAATGGTCCAGACTTTGTTCAGGTAGTGGGGCTTCTGAAAGATCGTGCCAACACACTGATAGAAATTGCAGAAGGCGCAAAGCTTTTTTATCTGCCTGCACCCGTACATAGTTCAGAACAGATTGCTGCAAATATTCCCGCTGAAATCATCCCGGCGCTAAAAGATTTGATCGAAGCGGTTAAATCAGCAGGGCATACAAAGGCGGCTTATGGACTAGCCTTTAAAGAAGTTTTAGCCAAGCACCAGATCAAAATGCCAGCCCTAGCTATGCCTGTTCGCTACGCCTTATTTGCGACAACACAGACCCCGGCGATTGATTCTGTCATGGTTGTTTTGGGCAAGGATGAGGTCGTACAAAGGCTTTCCAAGGTCGTCTAGAGCAGAATTTGCGTCCTCCTACAAAAATAGGATAAAATCTTGGATTGTTTTGAGTGTCTTGTAGATTTTTAGCGAGATTACGGGGGTATAGCTCAGCTGGGAGAGCGCTTGCATGGCATGCAAGAGGTCAGCGGTTCGATCCCGCTTATCTCCACCAAGCATTTAAAATGGCGGTATTAGTTTTTTGCAGTAGTCCAGGTCCCCATCGTCTAGAGGCCTAGGACATCACCCTTTCACGGTGAGTACGGGGGTTCGAATCCCCCTGGGGACGCCAAATTTTTGGCTAGTTGTGAGTAGTAAGTAGTGACACAAGTAGCACTCGCTGTATTGGAGCGGTAGTTCAGTTGGTTAGAATATCGGCCTGTCACGCCGAGGGTCGCGGGTTCGAGTCCCGTCCGCTCCGCCAATATCAATAATTAAGGGCCTTTTGGCCCTTTTTTATTTCCCCATTTCTTATTAGTAAGAAAGTCTTGCATAGGGTGTTTTCTTGGAAGCTTCAATCGCTTGCCCGAGCGTAATAATCCCACGCTCCTCCAATAGAGGAACTAGCTTCAAAAATACTTGTGCTGTAGCGACTGCATCAGAGCAGGCATTGTGACGATGCTCAATTTGCACACCTAAGAGCGCCATACTAGATTCCAGGCTATGTAGCGGCTGATTTGGGTAGGCTACCGCTGAAAGCAACAAGGTATCAATAACAGGCTGCTTAAAGACGATATGGGTTGACTGCTCTTTTAACTGCAAAAACCGCATATCAAATGCAACGTTATGACCAAGTAGCACGCTGCCATCGCAAAACTTATAAAAAATTGGTAACACCTGATCAATGGTGGGCTTTCCATCTACTTCTGCTTGGGTTATTCCATGAATTTTGATACTCTCTGCAGAGATTGAGCGCCTTGGATCAATGAGAGCTTCAAAGGTCTCATCCGTATGGATCTTTCCACTGGAAACTTTTAGCGCACCAATCTGGATAATTTCATCACCATGACTCGGTTGCAAGCCCGTTGTTTCAGTATCAAACGCTGTGTAAATAAGACTCGCTAATGGCCTGTCCAATAGTGAGGCATCTGACGATCTATCACATAGTGATTGATAGATGGAAATCTGCTCTTTAATTTTTTCTTCAATCTCATCAATCTTATGATCCCGTTGATCAGCCAAGCGATTCATGGCATGAATGACTTCACGCAATTCTGGCGGACCTTGAAGTTCAAGGCGCAACTCTCGATTGCTATTGAGCATAACTTTGAGGCGCTCTGAGGTAGCGGCAATACCAGTGACATATGTATTAAACAGTCGATTAAGCACCACAAAGCCTAATATCAAGGCACCCAAGGTGAGCGCAACTCCAAGAGGAAAAAGCTGCTGTAAATACTGAAGAAAAATAGCACGGTGCTCCTCAACCCCTTCAAACCAAGCATACAAGCCAAGTGCCATAAAGGGGCCTGCCATTAGCACTGCCATGACAATCACGGCAATTAAATAACGCTGCCGAGCTGTTAGCTTTTCCATGAATTACCCCCTTGATAGATTGCGCTTATTGCTGTGACAGAATCCATCCATCACACTTAAATGTACTCTATTGACAAGTTATATCTTCTTTTGATTGCTTGAAGGCGGTTTAGGTGCCGCTTTGTAGATGGGCTCAACCGCTGGCATTAGAGCAGTTAATTGTTCAATACGAGTTTCCCCAGAAGGGTGGGTGGATAGGAACTCAGGAGAGCTTTTATCTTTAGTTGCTCTTAGCATCTTTTGCCATACGCTAATTGCACCCATGGGGTTATAGCCTGCTCTTGCTGCCAACTCCAATCCAATTGCATCTGCTTCAGACTCATCCTCGCGTGAGTTAGGTAAAACGATTGCGTAGTGAGCTACCTGATTGGCAGCGCTTACTGCAGAACCATAGGGGCCAGCTAGAGCTGAAGCAATATTTACTAATACATTTTGCGCTACCGCTTGAGATACGCGCTCTCTACCATGCTCTCTTAATGCGTGGGCAATCTCATGACCCATGATGGCAGCTATTTCATCATCATTCAGATTGAGTTGTTCAATTATTCCGGTGTAGAAAGTAATCTTTCCGCCAGGTGCGCAGGTGGCATTCAGTATTGGCGCATCAATAAGAGTTAATTGCCAATCCCATTGTCTGGTGTCATCTCTAAATGCCTCAGTCTGAGGAATTAACCTATTGGCAATCAACTTTAAGCGATTGTAAGTAGGCCCAGAGCTAACCAGTATATTTTTCTCTTTTGCTTTTTGATTTTGCTCACTGTAACTTGCAGCAGAAAGGCGATTCACCTCTTCGGATGAAGCCATCATGAATTGTGATCGGTTTACTCCAACCACTCCTGGGCGAGTGGTGTTAGCACAAGCTGAGAGTAGGGCGACAAGCGCAAGGACCCAATAGATGCGAATGCTCAAATCAGATCCCTGCGTTTATTCAATACTTTTTACTTCTTTTTCGGAGTGGTGATGGATGCGGCCATTGCATCGAAATAAATTACCTTAACTTGCTCGCCAACATTTACATCCGCTAACAGCTGCGGGTTCTTTACTGTTACGACAGTAACTTTGCCACTAGGACCCTTAACGGAAACGAGTTTCTTAGGGCGATCAACGGCAATAATGTCGGCAATGATGGTAGTGGTGTTGGTAATCGTGCGCGTTGGCTTTTCACCAGGCTTAGAAGCAACCTCAGAGGAAGCCTCCACTTTGCTACGAATTCCATCACTCTTAGTCTTGATCAGTTCAATTGCAACAGCAAGTTCATAGGTTACGCTCAGCTGGTCACCTTTTTTGATTTGATCAAAGTTTTTGATCTCAGGGCCTGCAACGAATTTGGATTCACCTTCATTGTTTTTAAAGAAAATTGTGCGTGTTTTCTTATCAATCTTAGTAACGGTACCCTCATAGAGTTGAAAAATATTGTCAGTAACGGCAGCATCCACCACAACCGCATTTGGTGCGCTAGGGGTTTGAGCCATTGTGAGTGCTGGGCCTGCTAAAAGGGCGGCGGCTACAAGGGTAATTGGGGCGAATTTGATTTTCATAACTTTCCTTAATAATGTGTGTTTCTATCATGATATTAGCGTATTTTTACCCCCAAATTCACTTAAAGTGCCATCCCATAGTGCTCAAGGAAATTTATAAGCTTCTTTGATAACATCACTTCTTTCTGAGTGATTCAAGCCAAAGGAATTCCATGCCCCGTTTTGCCGCTAACCTCACCATGTTATTTAATGAAGTTCCATTCTTGGAGCGTTTTGCGCTTGCCAAGACCGGCGGGTTTAAGGCTGTTGAGTTTCTGTTTCCCTATGCATTTGATGTTCAGGCGATTAAATCAGCTCTAGACCACAATGCCCTGAAGCTGGCACTGCATAACCTACCTGCTGGTGATTGGGGTGCGGGAGAACGCGGTATTGCGTGCTTGCCTGATCGGGTTGCAGAATTTCGCTCTGGAGTTGCTAAAGCAATCGAATACGCCACCATTTTGGGTGTGCCCCAGCTCAATTGTCTTGCTGGCAAGGTTCCCGTGGGATCAGACCCAAAAGCGTTGCACGATACCCTGGTTGCTAATTTGCAATACGCTGCTGGTGAACTTAAAAAAGCGGGCTTGAAGCTCTTGATTGAGCCCATCAATACCTTTGATATACCAGGCTTTTACTTATCAAAGACAGAGCAGGGTATTGCTATTTTGGATGCCGTTGGTGCAGATAACGCCTTTTTACAATACGATATCTACCATGCTCAACGCATGGAAGGCGAGCTTGCCAATACGATCCAAAAGTACTTTAGCCGCATCGCCCACATTCAGATAGCCGACAATCCAGGTCGCAATGAGCCCGGTACAGGTGAAATTAACTACAACTATCTCTTTGGTTTATTGGATCGACTGGGATATAGCGGCTACATCGGTTGCGAATACAAACCCCTCAAATCAACTGAAGCAGGTCTTGGATGGATGGGCCCGTATGAGCAGGAATGAGCTAGTAGTAGATAAAAAAATTGGTGAACCAATATTGAAATTAAGCGGCAAATTAGTAAGTCAAATAATTAATAACTAAGGATGACACGATGAGCAAGTTAAAACTAGGTTTTGTTGGATTAGGAATTATGGGTGCCCCGATGGCAAGCCATTTAGTGGCCGCTGGTCATGAAGTATTTATCACCACCCGAAGCAAAATTCCAGAGGAGCTGGCCAATAGCGCTGCAATTGCTTGCTCTAACCCGGCAGAGGTCGCCAGTAAAGCAGACATCATTATCACCATGGTGCCAGATACCCCTGATGTGGAAAAAGTTCTCTTTGGGGATCATGGTATTGCCCAAGGCTTAAAGGCTGGCAAGATCGTCGTCGATATGAGTTCAATCTCTCCGATTGCAACTCAAGAGTTTGCCAAGCGTATTAATGCCCTAGGTTGTGAGTACGTGGATGCCCCCGTCTCTGGCGGCCAAGTTGGGGCAAAGGCAGCGAGCCTGACCATCATGGTAGGCGCTAGTGAAGCAACTTTCGCAAAGGTCAAACCCGTCTTTGAATTGATGGGCAAAAATATTACCTTAGTTGGTGGCAATGGCGCTGGTCAAATTACTAAAGTAGCCAATCAAATTATTGTTGCTTTAAACATTGAAGCCGTTGCTGAAGCCCTAGTATTTGCTGCTAAAGCGGGCGCCGATCCTGCCAAGGTACGCGAAGCACTAATGGGAGGCTTTGCCAGCTCCAAGATATTAGAAGTTCATGGTGAGCGTATGATCAAGCGTACTTTCGATCCTGGCTTCAGAATTGAATTGCATCAAAAAGATTTAAACCTCGCACTCAGTAGTGCCAAAGCATTAGGCGTATCGCTACCCAATACTGCTACAGCGCAAGAATTGCTCAACTCTTGTACTGCACATGGCGGTAAAGCTTGGGATCATTCAGCGATGGTTAAAGCGCTAGAGAAAATGGCGAACTTTGAAATTGGGCAGAAAGCTTAAGGCGCACTGATGAGAAGAACTTTGTTGGTTTACCTTCATGGTTTTCGTTCATCACCAAACTCTACCAAGGCGATCATGACTGGTGAAGCGGTGAGGGCGCTTTCAAATGCTGAAAATAGATATGAATGGTATTGCCCACAATTACTGGCATCACCAAAAGAAAGTATGGATATGGTGATAAGTCACATTGATCAATCTGAGGCTGATCGGATAGTGATTATCGGGTCCTCCTTGGGTGGATTTTATACAAACTACCTTGCTGAAAAATATCAATGTAAAGCTATTGCACTCAATCCTGCTGTGTATGCAGCCAGAGAATTGGAACCGCATGTGGGCATGATGACAGCATATGACAGCGAAGAACCTTTCGACTTTAAAGCTGAATACATTGATCAGTTACGTGATTTACAAGTTGAGTCTATTTCCAATCCAGAGCGATATTTTTTAATTGCCGCAAAAGGTGATGAGCTTCTCGATTGGAAAGAGATGTCTGCTTTTTACGCGGGCGCAAATCAGCTTATTCTTGAAGGAAGTGATCATGGAATTGCTGACTATGCCAACCATCTTCGGGCGGTGATCGACTTTATCGAGCATTAATGTCTTGATTGATTTTTTTGACGATCTGCTTTTATCTATTCGCAGAAAATCTCTGTGGATTCTGATTACCGCAATTTTTCTATCTATTGCCGGTCACCTTATTTTATTTTTCGGGGTACCTTTTCTTTCGTTTAGTAGCGCACCCCCAATATCTGAAGATCTCATCATCAAAACAGATCTACGAGTTGAGCCACCGAAGAAGATTCAACTCTCAAGCTCCCCAAAGAAGCGAGAGCAACCCAAAAGTGCCAACGCAGTTTCAACCGATCCATTACCTAATGCCGACGGCGATGGTAAAGGAAAGCAGGGCGGTCCGGGAGATCAATCCGGCCAAGCTTTTCAATTGCCCGAATCTGGCACTTATTATTTTGATGCTTATGCAGATGGGCAGCTTTACCAAACGGCGCAACTTGATTGGATTACAGAAGGTAATCAATACCGTCTTTATATCAACATCCCTTATGCAGTGGTCGGGCCATTTGTATTTGAATCTCGTGGCTCTGTCGATGCATACGGAATTGCTCCAGCAATTTACTGGACTCAGCGCGGTGACAAGCCGCCCAGATACTCTCGATTCGAACGCGATGGTCAGGGCAGTGGAAAAATGTTCTTCTCAGAAAAGCCTGATCACACTCCAGAAATTGTTCCCGGTACTCAAGATCGATTTAGCCTAATGTTTCAATTGGCATCATTGCTAAATGGAAGCGACAAAATTGATGAGGCAGGGTCGATTCGCGGTATTCCAGTAGTTGATTACGACACCTTAGAGATGTGGCAATTTAAAAGCTATGGCGAAAACGAGTCAGAGGACATACCCAGCCTTGGTAAGTCAATCAATCGCCACTATGCATTGATGCAACGAGAAAGCAGCCCCTACAAGCGCCAAGTCGATATTTGGTTAGCAAAAGATTTGGATTGGCTGCCCGGCAGGATGCGCTCACTAGAGTCAAATGGTCGGGTGCTTGAGTTAGTATTTAAGCAAAGAGTGCCCATTGACAACTCTAAGCTCATTAACTAATCGATCGGCCTAAAACCCTGAACCTGATTTAGGGTTTTGAGGCTTTCCCAGTAAGGCACCCATCATGGTGTAAAGTGCGGCACCAGAGAGGGATACCGCAAATATTCCACTAAATGAAATGATGATAGGAATGATTTTCCAGCGCTCGGTCAATATGTAATCACCGAAACCAACGGTTGTATACATCTCTCCAGCGAAATACAGCGTTTGGAGGTTGGTGGGGAAAACTTGCAAGCCAATACAGATATAGGTCCAGCCAATGATTTCTAGAAGATGTATGCCAACAATCAACAAGATTGCTATGAAGTAGGACAAAAAGTTAGCACCATAAACCCGCTTATCTTCTAACTTGTTATCAACCCAGTGGAAAATACCCGCTATTACCAACACGGCAACTCCATGAATTGTCAGCATCAAACAAGCTATAACTAATAAAAACACAATGTCGCTATTGCCCACATCGGCATTAACTTCAGAAAACAGATTGCTAATGCTGGGTAGGGAGTGAAGGCCTGGAAGCCTTTCTAATAAGTTACTGAATGTCATAGTCGATACCAAGATTTTCTAGATTCATTTCTTATTTGACATAATAATGATTATACGCAATTAGCAAGAATATCAATTATGTAGGTGACTTCTTTGGGCCGCCTGGATAAGGCTCTTTATAAAGCTTTTGCCATCTGGATGTCAGGCCATCACGAATATCGTCTTTACCAAATAACTGCGCTATATCAATCGCTGTATAGCCTTCATGATTCCTTAAACTCAAGTCGGCACCGTTATCTAGCAAATACTTAATAAGCTCATCATTCCCAGAGCCTATAGCCATCATGAGAGGCGTCGTTTCGCTAGGACTAAAGGCATTGACCTTAGCTCCATGGGTCATTAAAAATTGAACAATTTGTAGATGCCCGTTAGTAGCTGCATAGTGAATTGGTGCCCAGCCGCGCTTATTCACGGAAGCCTTCTTTTCCAAAACCAACATCTTGACTGTTGGCAGATCACCATCAAAAGCGGCCATCATCAGGGCATTTTCACCGCTCTTGTTAGCTAAATTGACGTTAGTTGCAGGGTTGGTAAGGAGTAAATCAGTCACTTTCTTGGATTTATCGCGTATAGCAACGATCAACATGGGGTTTCCCTTGGGATCCAAGGTATTTGGACTAACGCCGGCCTTGAGCAGGGACTGAACCTCAGAAACATCATCAAACTTAGCGGCCTTTGTAAAGTCATCGATTTGATCGGCCGTCTGCGCAAATACACTGCTTGCAAAGCATAGCGTTGCTACATTTGCAGCAAAAAATAATTTAAATGAATTTCTCATGAAATTGCTCTATTTATATGAAAACATTGGAAAAAATTACTGGAAGTACGCTCTGCAATCTCTTCAACAGAGACGCCCTTCAGGTTGGCTACAAATTCACCAACCTTGGATACCCAGGCTGGCTCATTGGTCTTGCCGCGATAAGGAATTGGGGCTAAGTAAGGTGAATCAGTTTCAATCAACATGCGATCCAGCGGGACTTGTTTGCAGGTTTCCTGAAGATCTTTGGCGCTTTTAAAGGTCACAATACCTGAAAACGAGATGTAAAAGCCCATTTCCATGGCTGCCTTAGCTACCTCGGTGGATTCCGTAAAGCAGTGCATAACCCCACCAACTCGATCAGCACCCTCCTCTTTTAGAATTTTGAGGGCATCTTCTGAAGATGAGCGAGTGTGAATGATGAGGGGCTTTTTGGATGCCACGGCAGCTCTGATATGAGTCCTAAATCGCTCTCTTTGCCATTCCATGGATTCATAACTGCGATAACCCATACGATAGTAGTCCAAACCAGTCTCACCTATAGCAACGATTTTGGGGTGTTTGGCCTCTTCAACCAAAAATTCAAAGCTAGGCTCTGGCGTGTCTTCGTAGTCCGGATGAACTCCAACCGAGGCAAATAAATGAGCGTGATCCTCAGCAAGTTTTCGTACTTTGGGGAAATCAGGGATATCAACCGAAACGCAAAGCGCATGACTAACCTTGCAGGCGGCCATATTGGCTAAAACCTCAGGAAGTCTAGCTTGAAATTCTGGGAAATCGAGATGGCAGTGTGAGTCTATAAACATGACCCATCATTTTAATCTTCAAATACCTGCTGGTATTGAGAAAGTAAGGCTTCTAATTGAATGCGAGTTGCCAAAGGGTGATTTTCATGACGCCGCGCCTGTGTCAAAGACTTCCAGAAACGAAGCAACTTTGGTAGGCGGACCTGTTTAGCTAGGGCCTTAATTGAGTCCTCATGCTTTGGGTAATAACGGGGTGAGCCTAATTGAGCGCAACTCTGCAGGTCTGAGACCCAGCGCTGCATAGTTGTCAGCAAAACTGAATAGCGTGCCTTTTGCGTCTTATCTGCAGCATCTAACCAATTGATGCGAGCGCCCTGCGACATTGCCTGCAATAAATATCGTGAGGCTTGGTTAACTATAGTGAGCTCATCCTTTTCATCTTTGTTGTGGCGCGCCTTCAAGGACTCAAACACTGCATAAGGCGCCCCACCCTGCTCGTCATAGATAGACTCAATATCGGGATCACTTATCTTTAGGCCAGGTACTTTATTAAGTTGAGCGTGCAACCAACTTAAGCCACTTAATCGATCTGGTCGTGGCGCAGACAATAAGCGACAACGAGAGCGAATTGTTGGCAAAACACGATCAAGGCGATCAGCAAGCAAAATAAAGATCGTATTCTTGGGTGGTTCCTCGAGAGACTTCAATAAAGTATTCGCAGAATCTGGCCTCAGCATCTCTAGTGGATAAACCAAAATTACTCGATTCCCACCCCGGTGAGATCCAATCGATAGACCTTCAATTGCACTTCTAGCATCCTCAATGGAAATACTTTTCTTCTCTTTCTTCTCGGGCCCATCACTATCACTGTCAGCTTGTGCGGCCTTAGTTTTTTTAGGGGAGTCGACTTCGGAATCAAAGTCACCATGAGGCAAAAGCTTGCGATGCGTCTCAGGCACAAGGGCAATAAAGTCAGGGTGATTACCCGAATCAAACCACCGACAAGCTTCGCATTGATTGCAGGGTTTCGCGTTTGACGAGGATTCACATAAAAGCGCTTTAGCTAATTCAATAGAAAATTCAAACTTTCCAATACCTGATTGACCATGAATCAATACCGCATTGGGAAATGCAGTTAAATCAAGGCCAGCCCAGATGGGTTCAAGCCAAGGCGCTATTTTCTTAGTCGAATCATTTGGAAACATCAGATCACTCATTTAGAGTTTGATCTCCAGTGATTCAAGCTCACTCCAAATTGCTTCTGGCGTTCTGGTGGCATCAACGAGATAAAAGCGTTTCGAATCAGCCTTTGCTCTACGAAGATACTCTTGACGTACCTTCTCAAAAAAATCTAAATCCATCTTCTCAAATTTATCAGGCGCCCTCACCTTGGATCTTCTAGCTTCGGCAATTGAGCCGGGCAAATCAAAAAGAAAAGTTAGATTCGGTTGAAGTAATGTTCCATCTGGACGACCCTGCACCCACTGCTCTAGATCATTTAACTTGGTCAAGCTTAAGCCCCGACCTCCACCTTGATAAGCAAAGCTAGCATCGGTAAAGCGATCAGAAATAACAATCTTTCCAGCCTTCAATGCGGGCTCTATTACTTGAGCAATATGTTCGCGACGAGCCGCAAACATAAGCAAAGCTTCAGTCTCTAAATTCATGGGGGCATCAAGCAATAATGCGCGTAGCTGTTCGCCTAATTGAGTGCCACCCGGCTCTCGAGTCATAATAACCTCACGGTCAGCATAGCGTTGTTTTAACAGTTGACTAAATGATTGAATGTGCGTGCTCTTGCCGGCACCATCAATACCCTCAAAACTAATGAAATAACCTGGAAATGGAGTCGTCATAAAGATTATTGTGAATTCGGTTTAGTTGGTGCACTACGTTTACGTTGAAATTGGTCAACGGCGCTTTCATGCTCTTTTAATGTCTTTGAAAAATGGCTGCTGCCATCACCGCGTGCCACAAAATAAATTGCATCGCTCTTTGCTGGGTTAATTACGGCTTGGAGGGACTCTTTGCTTGGCATGGCTATTGGAGTGGGTGGCAAACCTTTACGCATATAAGTATTGTAGGGACTGTCTTTGCGTAAATCTGCTTTTCGAAGATTACCGTCAAATCGAGGCCCAATACCGTAAATCACCGTTGGATCAGTCTGCAATGGCATATTCAAATTCAGTCGATTGATAAATACTGCGGCAACCAGGGATCGGTCGCTAGACCGTCCAGTCTCCTTTTCGACTATTGAGCCCAGGATGAGAAGCTCATAAGGGGTTCTAAGCGGTAAGGTTGCATTTTTTTGCTCCCAAACAGCATTAAGCTGCTTTTGCATTGCCTGTGAAGCCCTTCTGTAAATAGAAATATCGGAGTCATCTGGGTCAAAAATATAGGTATCTGGATAAAAAAGTCCCTCATCACCCGGATAGAAGAGGCCCAGAGATTGCAATAACTCCTTTGAGCTAATGCCTTTAGTTTGATGAATCAAGGCTGGGTGATTGTCAATGAGAGCTCGCAGCTGCCATATAGTCATGCCGGGAATAATTGCTATGCTCTCTCGCACTCGATCACCTCGTGCAATCTGTAACAGGATATTCCCGAGACTAGCGCGGGGAGGTAGTAGATAGGTTCCTGGTTTGAGCTTTGAGCCAACCAATAGCGCTCTTGCGGCTATCTGAAAGGTCAACACATTGGACGATATGCCCTGCGTCGCTAACTGCTTAGAAATAGAAGATAGGCTGGATTGAGGGGCAATCTTAATTTTGTATGCGGAGCCCCCTGAAACATTTGATACCGATGGGACAACAGGCCACAAAAAGATGGCCCCGTACACCAAAATCAGAATAGCAAGCAGGTAAAGTCCATAGGCTTTCCATCCCCCTCCTTTGGAATGCTTTATGAAAAGCGTTCTTCGCTGAAATTTTCTGCTCATCAAGCTATGATAAAAGCTCATGACCTTAAGCCCTAAAAACCACCCAATGCCAACAACCTTTTTGAACCATGGATGCACTGTTTTGCCCAATTGGGGCTTAATTCTGGTTGAAGGGCCTGATGCCGCCACCCTCCTTCAAAGTCAGCTCAGTAATTCTGTTTTGGGTCTGAAGCGCACTTTTTCAGGAGAAATAGCGCAAGGACTAGGCTCGGTTCGCCTGGCGGGGTATTGCAGTCCCAAAGGACGTCTCTTGGCTAGCGCTTGGATTGGCTTATTTCCTGAATCCACTGACTCAGATGATCGCTTTGCACTCTTTGCTTCTAAAGATATTGCCGCTAGTATTGCCAAGCGGTTGGCGATGTATGTTTTGCGGTCAAAAGTCAAAGTTTCGGATGCCTCAAATGATTGGGAAATTTTTGGCGCATATCGAGATGATCAAGATCTTGAACCAGCTTATGAAGTTGCTCACTCTTTTGCATTGCGGATGCCGGATGTTTCAATTGCCAATCACACATTTGAGCGCTTGCTCATTGCCAAAAGAAAAACTGAATCGAGTGAATCCATGATTCAGATTGATGCATTAGGGCAATGGAACTCCCTAGAGGTATTGAGTGGAATTCCTCGGATTGTCTTAGCTACCCAAGAGCAATTTGTCCCGCAAATGGTCAATCTTGAATCCGTAGCAGGCGTTGATTTCAAAAAGGGTTGCTACCCTGGACAAGAGATTGTTGCCAGAAGCCAATACCGGGGCGCGGTTAAACGTAGACTGCAACTTGCCCATAGCGATTTAAGTTCATCCGCTCTAGATTTTGCCAAACCAGGCGTAGAGTTATTTCACGAAAGCGATGCGAGTCAGCCATGCGGCATGGTAGTACTTGCGGCTACTAACCCAGAAAATGCGGATCGAATTGATTTTCAGATCGAACTCAAGCTAGATGCTCTTGAGACTGGGGAAATCCATCTAGGCATGCCTACCGGCCCTGTGTTAAAAATGGATATATTGCCCTACCCCTTATTAGAAATTTAATTTCATCATTAGCTCAACTATTTCCTTATGTGCCTAATTCTCTTTGCCTGGAAGTCACATCCAGACTACCCTTTGGTAGTAGCGGCAAATAGAGATGAGTTTTATGAGCGTGACACTGACCCCCTGGGTTGGTGGGATGAGCATCCTCATGTTTTGGCTGGAAAAGATCGAGCTGATGTTCTAGGCAGTCCAGGAACTTGGCTGGGTTTTACTAAAACAGGTCGCTTTGCTGCGCTAACTAATGTCAGAGCTCCTAGTGAAAAAAATCCTGACGCTAGAACACGTGGGGAGCTTAGTCTTCGGTACCTTACTGGTCAGCATAAGCCACATGCTTATGTACAAGAAAATGCAAAGCGATTTGATCAATACAATGGCTTCAACCTACTCATGGCAGATCTCAGTGATCCTGAGAACGCTGAAATGCATTGGGTCAGCAATCGCCTGATGATGGGTCAAAATATTCGCCCCAGAAAAGTTTTTCCAGAGCAAGCTCTTAGTCCTGGCGTCTATGGCTTATCCAATGCCATGCTCGACACACCATGGCCCAAAGTTAATCACCGAGTTGCAGCATTCGCTCAAACATTGGCAATGGATAGTGGGCAGCTTAAAAATGCAGATCACTACTTACGTGTATTGGCTGATACCCATGAAGCCAGCCCACAGGAGCTGCCTAGTACCGGTGTGAACCCAGATTGGGAAAGAGCCCTATCAGCTGCATTTATCAAGACGCCCTCTTACGGAACACGTTCGAGCACCATTTTGCGAGTTCGCAAAGATGGTCAGTTTGAAATGGTGGAGAGACGGTTCGATGCCAATGGCACTGTGGGCCACGATGTTGTGACTGGAGAGCTTAGTTCTGCCCCAGGATCAAATCTATCAGTCTAGATATTCGATCAACATTGCATCATTTCTGCTGACGCGAATCCTCATTGATGACTCGTTCGCCATTTGCATCTTTAGTGGCGAGTCGCTTTAGAAACTGAAACGTTCCTGTTGCCATGCAACAGATCTCACCCTGATCGTTGTAAAGCTTAGCCTCACAAAAAGCCATTGTGGCAGTACGTCGAACAGTATCAGCCTTTACACGCAAGATGCCATTGGCAGCCTGCATAAAATTATTTTTCATCTCCACCGTCACGACACTGCGATCACCGGGATCGCTAGATCGAGCGGCAACCGCCATAGCTACATCCATCAGCGTAAGTAATACACCGCCATGCGCTACATCCCAGGTATTGGTATGCTCAGGCTTGAGGGCAAGCAGTATTTCGCCTTTGCCCATTTCAGCGCTGATAAGACGAACGCCCAGCAATTTCAAAAATGGGACGTTGAGCTCTTCACCCAGATTGGCAAGCTGTGTTGCCGCATTCAGTTGTACTTTATTTGTCATAGGGACATTTTAGAGGCTTCTGCGGTACTTGTGAATTACCCATAGAATACAAATATGCCTTTTACCCTCCGTGGCGATGATGTATGCCAAGCAACCCCACCTACTCCACTGCCCAATCCCTACTGGGTTGCATTTTCACCGGCTGTCGCCAAGCTAATCCATTTGGAGCTTGGAAATAATGGTTTGCCTAAAGATCCAGAATGGCTGGAGGTATTGGGAGGAAATCAACTGAATGTGGGCAAGCACATATTTTCTAATCCGATTTCAACGGCTTATAGCGGACATCAATTCGGATCATGGGCAGGACAATTAGGCGATGGTCGCGCAATCCTACTGGGTGATATCAATCATTTAGAGCTACAGTTAAAAGGTGCTGGCAGAACGCACTATTCCAGAATGGGTGACGGAAGAGCAGTCTTAAGATCTTCTATTCGAGAATTTCTGTGTAGCGAAGCAATGCATGCGCTTGGTATACCTACTAGCCGCGCTCTTTCCGTAGTTGGATCAAAACAGGCGGTTAGACGTGAAACCATGGAAACAGCTGCGGTTTGCTCTCGCATTGCCCCAAGCTTTATTCGCATCGGCCACTTTGAACACTTTGCTTCGCTCCAAAATATTGTCCGCCTGAAAGAATTAGCGGATCTACTGATTGCAGAATTTTATCCAGAGTGTGCATCCAAAGAGGATCCCTATCTAAGTCTTTTTAAACAGATTAGTGCTCGCAATGCCAAGTTGGTAGCGCAGTGGCAATCGGTAGGATTTTGTCATGGCGTTTTAAATAGCGACAACATCAGCGCTCTAGGCCTGACTATTGACTATGGCCCTTTTGGGTTTTTAGATCATTTTGAAATCGACCACATCTGCAATCATAGTGATCATGGCGGCAGATATGCATACCATCGTCAGCCCCAAATCATGCATTGGAATATGGCCTGTCTTGCCAGTGCAATGCTTCCTCTATTGGAGCTAGAGCATTCTGCAGAAGAGTCTCAAAACCTGTTGCGCTCAGCCCTTGAAGATTTTCCATTGATCTACGCCAAAGAATGGCAACAAGCATTTCGACAAAAACTAGGATTGCAATCAGAGCAGGATGCTGATGTAGAACTCATTGAACGCCTCCTCCAAGCTATGCATGACTCAAAGGTAGATTTCACCAGCTTCTTCCGCAATTTGGGCAATCTCAAAAAAGAATCTAATCCAACAGAGATCTTACAAAGAAATGAATTTGTTGATCGTGAACGTATTGATCAATGGTTTGCCGACTACACCAGTAGACTTCAATCTGAGAATTTATCCGATGATGATAGAAAAAGTCTGATGGATAAAGTCAACCCAAAATACATTCTGCGAAATCACTTAGCTCAAGCTGCAATTGAAAAGGCGCAGCAGGATGATTTTTCTGAAGTCGATACCCTATTAACAATATTGAGCAAGCCATTCGATGAGCAGTTGTTATTTAATGATTACTCAAAACCACCGCCACTGGATATGCAACGAGTTGCAGTCAGTTGCTCTTCTTAATGAAAGAAATTCATTGTCATGACAAAGAAAACAGATCGGGAATACAGAGATACATTGAGTGACACCCAATACCGGGTAACGCGTGAGGCCGCAACAGAGAGGCCTTTTACTGGCAAGTACTGGGATCACTGGGAAAATGGTCAATATCGCTGCATTTGCTGTGATACCCCCCTATTTCAATCTTCGACCAAGTTCGATGCAGGTTGCGGTTGGCCTAGCTATAACGCACCTGAGAATGCTGCAGCGATTACCGAAGTTCGGGATATGTCCCATGGCATGATTCGCACCGAAGTCCGCTGCACCCATTGTGATGCGCATTTGGGGCACGTATTTGAAGATGGTCCGCAGCCTACGGGGCTTCGCTACTGCATTAATTCAGCATCCTTAAGATTTGAACCTTCCGAGAATGCCACTACTACTAAGACTGAATAATTCTGAAATAGCTGGATAATCACCGCATGAAATTTCTATTTGACCTCTTCCCGATCATCCTCTTTTTTATTGCATTCAAATTTGCAGACATTTACACAGCAACCATCGTAGCTATGGTTGCCACCATTGGACAAATTCTCTGGGTTTACTATCGCCATCGTAAGATTGATGCGATGCAATGGGTCAGCCTGGTCATGATTCTGGTTTTTGGTAGTCTGACTATATTCCTGCACGATAAGACTTTTATTCAACTCAAACCAACGGCCCTATATTGGCTTTTTGCAGGCGCTCTATTTATTAGCGCTCAGTTTTTTCAAAAAAACTGGATACAGGTTTTAATGGGAAAACAAATTACCCTAAAAGAGCACAGCTCTAAGTCGGTTTGGCATCAAGTGAATATGGCCTGGTCAATCTTTTTCTTCTTGATGGGTGCACTCAATCTTTACATTGCTTTTGAGTTCTCTGAAGAAACGTGGGTTAACTTCAAACTATTTGGTAGCACAGCTCTGCTGGTAGTCTTTGTAATTATTCAAGGCGTTTGGCTCAGTCGCCACATGGAGCACCCTGCAGAATGAGCATTAATCAAGCCCGAATTGCTTTATTTGAGTCCGACCTAAGATCCGCATTTCAGGCAAAGCATTTAACTATTGAAGATGAAAGCCACCTCCACGCAGGTCATGCTGGAGCGGCCTCGGGCGGCGGGCATTTCAAGCTCACGATCGTAGCTCCAGAATTTGAGGGTATGAACAAGGTCGCTAGGCATAGAGCTATCTATGCCGCCCTAAACAAACACTTTCCTGATGCGATCCACGCCCTGACCATTCTGGCATTCACCCCTAGTGAAAGCACTAATTAACCTCAGATTGCTTTAAGATTCCCTTTTATCCCTATTTATATTTTCTAGCCCATGTTGAACATACGCCCAATTTTGACCATTAGCGCTTTTAGCCTTGCACTTCTAACCTCAGCAGTTCATGCGCAAAATGCTGCGATCGTGAATGGCAAACCTATTCCGAAAGCGCAATTAGATAAATTAATTCAAAAATCGAATCAACCGGATAGCCCTCAAGTGCGAGATCAGGCCAGAGAAATGCTGGTGACACGTGAGCTGATCTTACAAGAGGCGAATAACCGGGGAATCACACAAAAAGAGTCTGTTCGCGAGCAACTAGAGCAGTCCAAGATGGGTGTGCTCATTGCGGCTGTATTTGAGGACTTCGTTGAAAGAGAAGGCGTAACCGAAGCTGAGCTAAAAGCTGCTTATGAGCAAGTTAAGGGACAGTACACCGGCAAGGAATATCACGTTGAACATATCCTCGTTGAAAAAGAAGCTGATGCAAAAGCGATTACTGCGCAAATTAAGGCTGGCGGCAACTTTGAGCAAATTGCTAAAGAAAAGTCTAAAGATCCTGGCTCCGCACCAAATGGTGGGGATCTAGGCTGGGTAAGTGATAAATCGCTGGTGCCAGAGTTCTCTAAGGCCATGGTCCAACTTAAAAAAGGTCAAGTTACCGATAAGCCGGTAAAAACTCAGTATGGCTGGCATATCATCAAACTGGATGATGTACGTGATGTCCAGCCACCCAGCATGGATGAAATCAAAGATCAGCTAAAGCAGATGATCGCAGCAGATCAGAATTGGCAAAAAGCAAAATTCTCTGAATTAATGCAAAAGCTCCGCGCTAAGGCAAAGATTCAATAAGATCCAGCTGCTCCAACCCACGAACCCAGGCCAATCCCCTGGGTTTTTTCTTGCTCAACAAAAAACGACGTTTAGCTTTATATTTAAGCAATGATGATCCTACATACCATGCTGAGAGTCGGCAATATGACTCGCTCAATTGATTTCTATACCAAAGTTTTAGGTATGAACTTGCTTCGGACTACTGAACGCCCTGAACAAAAATATTCGCTGGCATTTGTAGGCTTCGGAAAGGGTAATGCAGACGGACAATCTGAGATTGAGCTGACCTACAACCATGGTGTTGAAAAATACAATCTTGGCGATGCCTTTGGACATATTGCAATCAGTGTTCCCGACGCCTATGCAGCCTGTGAAAAAATCAAAGCCGCTGGTGGCAGTGTCACTCGTGAAGCTGGCCCCGTAATGGGTGGGGACACCATCATTGCATTTGTTACGGATCCTGATGGCTACAAGATTGAGTTAATTCAACGCTGAATTCCTACGCCTTAGTTGAAACAGGAAGCTATCCAACTTCGAATCATCGACGCCCTTTCAGATGTTGCTGAGAGTGATTGGGATGCCCTACTGACACCTGATTCTGGCCCATTCTTAAAATATGCTTTTCTTAATGCGCTAGAAAAAACTGGTTGTGTAGGCGGCAATACTGGATGGCAAGCTGCCCACCTCATTATTGAAGATTCAAAATCACGATTGCTTGGTGCAATGCCGCTTTACCTTAAGCGACATTCCTATGGTGAGTTTGTCTTTGATTGGCCCTGGGCTCAGGCATACGAGCAGAACGGGATGACTTACTATCCAAAGGCCCTATCTGCCATTCCATTTACTCCAGTTCGTGGCCCTAGGCTACTTGTATCTCCTAAAGCGGATAAAGGGGCTATACAAGCAGCTTTGGTCTCAAGCTTAAAAACACTAGTAAGTCAAAATGGGCTTTCATCTGCTCATGTACTCTTCCCAGAAAATGAAGAATTAGAGGCGCTCAAGCAACAAGGTTTTATGCTGCGCGACTCAGTGCAGTTTCATTGGCACAACCACAACTATCCAGATTTTGAGCATTACCTAGCCGACTTAACCATGAAGCGTCGTAAGAATATTCGTCGAGAACGCGCTGCTGTAGAAGGTCACCAAATCAGCTACAGACATATTCCGGGTCAGATTGCTACGCCGAGCGATTGGAACTTCTTTTATCGTTGCTATGAAAACACCTATATTGAACACCGCTCTTCACCGTACTTGACTGAAGAATGCATTCAATTACTTGGCAGTAGCATGCCTGAGAATTTTCATCTCATTATTGCCACTCAGAATGAGATGCCGATAGCCTCATCTTTGCTCGTAGTCGATAAGCTAAATAAAAAAGCATATGGACGCTACTGGGGAGCGATTGAACATATCCCTTGTTTACATTTTGAATTGGCTTACTACCAAGCAATTGAGTATTGCATCAAGGAAGGTATTCAAGTGTTTGAGGGTGGTGCTCAAGGCGAGCACAAAATGGCTAGAGGATTCTTGCCCACTACCCTGCAGTCTGCACATTGGATTGCAGATGCGAACTTCTCCATTGCGGTTAAGCGCTTTTTGGAGCGAGAACATGAAGGAATGGCTGCATATGTGGATGAGCTTGAGCAACACATTCCCCTGAAATCGTCTAAAGTACTGCCATGACTTCGTCCAATAACTCACCAGAACAAGCTGGAGCCAATTCTTTAGGGGTTGGTGATGACGCTTCTGATTCGCCCTGTATTGGCGTTTGTACGACTCTCTATGATGAAATCTGCCGGGGTTGCGGCCGCACTCTAGGCGAGGTCAGTAATTGGGTCTTCTTTAGTCAAGAAGAAAAAGATTCGGTATGGAAACGCATCCGTGCCGATGGCACTGCGATGCGATTCCAACGTCAATCTAAAGAAAATACTTAACCAGCTAAAGCTTGGCTGCGTAAATATTCTTCGTAGGTTCCAGAGTAATCCACTACGGTGCCGTCCATCTTGACTTCTAAGATGCGGTTGGCCAAAGCAGAAACAAACTCACGGTCATGAGAAACAAATATCAAAGTGCCATCGAATTTCTCAAGCGCAATTTGCAAGCTCTCAATGGACTCCATGTCCATATGGTTGGTTGGTTCATCCATTGCAAGGACGTTATATTTTTGAAGCATTAATTTGCCCCAAATCATTCTGCCCTTCTCGCCACCAGATAATACTTTGACAGACTTACCAATATCATCGCCTGAGAATAGTAAGCGGCCCAATGTGCCACGAATCACTTGATCATCATCGCCAGTATTACGCCAGTTATTCATCCAATCCATGAGCAATTCGTCTTTTGCAAACATCTCAGTATTGTCTTGAGGCATGACGCCAACATTAGCGTTTTCTGCCCACTTCACATCACCACTATCCGCAGGAATTCCTTCAAAGCGTTTGCTTAAGATTGTTTTCAATAAGGTGGTTTTACCTGCACCGTTTTGACCAATGATCGCGATCTTTTCGCCAGCACGAATACCAATCTTGAAGTTCTTAAAAATCGGGCGGTCGTAAGCCTTGCTTAGTGCATTGCACTCCACGGCCATGTTATGAAGTTTTTTCTCAGCATCAAAACGAATAAATGGGTTCTGACGTGAAGAAGGCTTCACTTCAACAATCTCAATTTTCTCTAACTGTCTTTGACGTGATGTCGCTTGACGTGCCTTCGATGCGTTAGCAGAGAATCGTGCAACGAATGCGGCTAATTCGGCAATTTTTTCTTTGGCTTTAACGTTATTACTGAGCTGCTGTGATCTTGCTTGTACGGATGCAAGCATGTACGAGTCGTAATTACCTGGGTACACCTTGAGTGTTCCATAGTCCATGTCTGCCATGTGCGTACACACCTCGTTAAGGAAGTGGCGATCATGGGAAATGATGACAATCGTGCTCTTAATTTGATTGAGAATATCTTCAAGCCAATGAATGGAGTGGATATCTAAGTTATTAGTTGGCTCATCGAGTAAGAGTACATCTGGATCAGAGAACAAGGCTTGCGCCAGCAATACACGCAACTTCCAGCCTGGAGCCACATTGCTCATTGGACCATTGTGCTGCTCAATAGGAATACCAATACCTAATAACAGCTCCCCTGCTTTTGCTTCTGCGGTATAGCCACCGTACTCAGCATACTTGCCCTCGAGCTCAGCAGCCTTCATGTAATCTTCATCGGTAGCATCTGGGTTGGCGTAGATGGCATCACGCTCGGCTGCAGCCTTCCACATCTCCTCGTGACCCATCATCACTACGTCCAATACACGCACATCTTCATACGCAAACTGGTCTTGGCGCAACTTACCAAGGCGAATGCCAGGATCCAAGCTCACATTTCCACTGGTTGGCTCTAGCTCGCCACCCAAAATCTTCATAAAGGTAGATTTACCGCAACCGTTGGCGCCGATTAGGCCATAGCGATTACCGCCACCAAACTTAACGGAGATGTTTTCAAACAGGGGTTTCGCCCCAAACTGCATAGTGATATTAGATGCGGACAGCACGGATGTGTTCTTACTTTCTGATAGGTCGATACTAGGGTGCGGATGCAGGTTTTGCATCAAAGACCGTTATTTTAACGGCTAGCGCTCAAAAAAGCCGTAAATTAGACTTTCAGCTTAAACGGCGTGAAATTGGTATGAATGTCATAGTGGTCTTGGTTTTCCTTACGTTTCAGAAAACTGACTACCCAGTAGGTCATGGGGGTTGCTAGAACCTCCCAGGCGGTCTTTAAGACGTATTGGGAAGCTGCCACAGCTAAAACCTCATCTATGGGCCATAGGCCGTAAAAAGCCAGCAAATAGAACAGCGATGAGTCCACTAGCTCGCCGCTAGCCGTGGAGCCTATGGTGCGCATCCAGAGGTGGCGACCCTGGGACAAAATCTTCATTTTGGCCAATGTGTAGCTATTAACAAAACTCCCACACCAAAAGGCAATCATGGAGGCAAGAGCCACTCTCCAAGAATTGCCAAATACAGTCTCCATGCCCTGCTGGTAATTGGCCATATATGACCCTGGGGCAACCGGCAAAGCAATTACTGCTTGAGCCATGATGGCAGCAAAAGCCAGGGCTGTAAATCCCGCCCATACTGCTCGGCGGTCATAAGCATAGCCATAGACCTCAGTAAGTATGTCGCCAAAAAAATAAGCAATCGGGAAAAACAGGATCCCAGCCCCAAATGTGACATTGCCAAAATAAGGCAAATCCAACGTCGCAGCCTTACCGGCGCCAATAAAGTTGGAGCACAGCAGGACTACTACAAACGCTGTCAGTATCAGGTCGTAGTAGCG
This sequence comes from Polynucleobacter sp. GWA2_45_21, assembly GCF_001830325.1. Classification (GTDB taxonomy): domain Bacteria; phylum Pseudomonadota; class Gammaproteobacteria; order Burkholderiales; family Burkholderiaceae; genus Polynucleobacter. The sequence goes on from NZ_MHZG01000011.1 coordinate 24,964, forward strand.
GTGGTGGCGTCTAGGAGAGTCCATCAAACAAGAAAAAAATGGATAATGGAAGGAGAATATCTGCATTCATGGAATTTCACAGTGTGCAGATTAAAAACTACGATAGGACAACAAAGAACCATGAGCAAAGCTAGTTTTAATTGGGCAGACCCCCTACTCCTTGATACGCAATTAACTGAAGAAGAGCGCATGGTGCGCGACGCTGCCGCTGAATATGCCCAGGGTCGTTTAATGCCGCGTATTCATGATGCTTATCGCAATGAAACTACTGATCCAGCCATCTTCCGTGAAATGGGTGAACTCGGCCTTTTAGGTATCACCATCCCTGAAGAATATGGTGGCGCAAATCTCAATTACGTTTCCTATGGATTGATTGCTCGTGAAATTGAGCGCGTGGACTCTGGATATCGCTCCATGATGAGCGTGCAGTCATCCTTAGTCATGGTTCCTATCAATGAGTTTGGCAGTGAGGCTCAAAAACAGAAATACCTGCCTAAGCTGGCTACTGGCGAATGGATTGGTTGCTTTGGATTAACTGAGCCAAATTTTGGCTCTGATGCCGGCGGCATGATCACGAGAGCTAAGAAAGTTCCAGGTGGCTTCTCACTCACTGGCTCCAAGATGTGGATCTCCAACTCCCCAATTGCAGACGTATTTGTAGTCTGGGCTAAAAATGATGAGGGCCTGATTAGAGGCTTCATTTTAGAAAAAGGTATGAAAGGTCTATCTGCACCTAAGATCAGCGGGAAGATGGGTCTACGCGCTTCTATTACCGGCGAAATCGTAATGGATGAAGTCTTTGTCCCAGCTGAAAATGAATTCCCGGAAATTACAGGTCTCAAAGGCCCATTTACCTGCTTGAATTCAGCGCGTTACGGCATTGCCTGGGGTACGCTTGGTGCCGCTGAGTGGTGTTGGTATGCTGCACGCCAATACACTATGGATCGTAAGCAATTTGATCGCCCTCTTGCAGCCAATCAGCTCATTCAAAAGAAATTGGCTGATATGCAGACTGAGATTACGCTAGCTCTTCAAGGCTGCTTGCGCTTAGGTCGTATGAAAGATGAAGGTATCGCTGCCCCAGAAATCACTTCCATGATGAAGCGTAATTCTTGCGGAAAATCCTTAGATGTAGCGCGACTAGCTAGAGACATGCATGGCGGAAACGGCATCTCAGATGAATATGGCGTAGTACGTCATATGCTTAATCTGGAAGTCGTCAACACCTATGAAGGTACGCATGACATTCATGCCCTCATTTTGGGCCGTGCACAAACCGGAATACAGGCTTTTAGTTAAAGCTGAATTTTGGTGATGAGGTCTTTTGCAGTCTTTGCAAAAGCTTCATCACTGTCATTCTCAAGTTCTACGAAATGATCTTCGCGATAGCTTGGAAAGTTGCGAACGATAGAAGATTGGTAGGATGGGTCGTAATGCATGACCAACAACTCTTCCACTAAACTCTCAAAATCTCCCGCATCAATTGCTTCATGCCATTTGGCAATTTGAACCTTGCCATAACGCGATGTTAGCAAGCCAAGCTTTTGCTTAAAGCTTTCTGGGTTAGATAAAAAATGTCGGTACTCACGCAGAAGCCAAGAAACGCGTGTAGCAGTACTTGAACGAAGTTCAATGCATTGACCTTCACGAATCCGCTCCATTAATGGATCCGGAATATGTAAGCCCCCCACCTTCTTGCTTTCAGACTCAACAAATACAATCTTGCTGGTGTCCAATTGATTCAATGCATTCCACAAATTCGTCTCAAAGCCTTTTTGTGAGGGCTGCTCAATATTCGGCTCATTACCAAGGACTGAGCCACGGTGAATGGCTAAGCCCTCAAGATCCAGTATTTGCTGACCAAGTAAACCAATCTCCTGGAGGATACGAGTCTTGCCGCTTCCAGTCATACCAGCAATGACCTGGAAAGAAAAATCTTTAGCAGCCTGATCGAGGCCATCAATCACAACACGACGAAAGCCTTGGTAGCCGCTTTGTAGCTGCATGGCCTTCCAGCCAATGCGATTGAGGATGTGGGTAAATGCACCGCTGCGCTCGCCACCACGCCAACAGTAAATCAAAGGACGCCATTCTCTTGGAAAGTCGATAAGAGAATTTTCTAGATGGTTAGCAATATTGCGTGAGACATAGGCGGCACCTAATTTCTTTGCTGCAAATGGTGAAACCTGCTTATACAGGGTGCCGATCTCTATACGCTCATCATTACTTAAGACCGGGAGATTAATGGCACCAGGGATATGATCTAAAGCAAATTCTGCTGGTGACCTGACATCAATGATGGCGTCGAACTGATCCAAAGATGATGCCAGCTTTTCAATACTCAAAATGTGCGGGTTGCTGGATTGCAAACAATATCCTATCGTAGCTTGCTGATCACATGATCAGGCCAGGGCGTAGATTTTCCAGTCCTTAGATCAACCCACACCATAGTGGCGCCCCCTACTGCTGCCATCGTATCAGGCTCAGTAGTTAATGCCATCGTGGTGTAAACATCTAAACTTGAACGACCAATATTTCCAATATAGGTTTTTAAAATGAGATCGCCTGGATAAGAAAGTTGCTGATAAAAATTACAAAAACCATTCATCATCAGCATAGACTCATCACCAGGCGCGACGTTGTACCCAAGGGATGTAATCCACTCCACCCTAGCCTGCTCCATGTAGCGAAAGTACACCGTATTGTTGACGTGTCCATATGCATCCATGTCACCCCAACGAATCGGCATACTCATCTCATGAACAAACTTTTTCTCCTCTGGGATTTCTATGCGCATGAATTCTCAGTGGCAATCAAAGATGAATCAGCGAACTTGAAGAGCCATTTGATACAAATTGGTGGAGCGAGCACCTGAACGACAAAAGGCCAATATTGGACGCGGCATTGTTTTGAGTAAACGCGCCATTTCAATAACCTGATCCTGAGTAAACGCACCTGGGATGACAGGTAAAAAGGCGTAGTTCAAACCCAAAGCTTCAGCTTGAGCCTGAATTTGGGCATTTGTGGGTTGGTCTGGCCCACCTTCAAAATCTGGTCGATTGTTGATTACGCTTTTGTAACCCTGCTTAACAATTTCAGCTAAGTGGCTGGGATCAATCTGACCGAGTGTTCCGAACTGATCGGTGTGGCAGGAAATAGGAAGGCTCATCTAAACCTCAAAAAATAGATAAAAGTGTATAAAAACGAATTATCCAGATTTTAAATCAGACTTACTTCTTGTGACCGGTAAAGAATCGATTGCAAAGCGCCATACCAGCCAGCATTGCCAATACAAAGACTAAAGCCTTCAGATGCCCGGCACCAAGCGCAACAAGCGCAGGGCCAGGGCAAAATCCAGCAATACCCCAACCCGCCCCAAAAATGATGCCGCCGATTACGAGCGGTTTAGTGATATCTCTTCTAGTTGGGATGTGGAGGGCGCCACCAAAAAATGCCTCAGTACGTTTAGAGACTAAATAAAAGCCGCCTAGACCCACAAGAATAGCCCCACCCATGACAAACATTAAAGAGGGATCCCAATTACCAGCAAGATCTAGAAAGCTGAGAATCTTTTGTGGATTACTCATGCCAGAAATAATCAGGCCAAATCCAAACAAAACACCAATCAAGTATTGGCTATAAAAATTAAAATGTCTTCTCATCATTTAAAGACCCAATATATGGCGAATAACAAAAACCGTCAAAAACCCAGCGCCCATAAAAGATAAGGTGGCAACCAAAGACCTTGGGGACAATCGAGATAAGCCACAAACACCATGACCGCTAGTACATCCTGAGCCATATGTGGAACCAAAACCTACTAGCAAACCAGCAATAATGATTGCAATCCATTCAGCATCTATCACTGAGCTTGTATGCAGGTCAAAAAATAAGCTTCCCAAAAATGGCGCACTCAATAAGCCAAGAACTAGGCTGATGCGCCAACTAACATCACCCTCTTTGGGTGATAGCAATCCTGAAATGATGCCGCTGATACCAAGAATACGTCCATGAAGAATGACGTATAAAGCTGCTGCAATACCTAACAAGATTCCACCAAAAAATGCGGGGCCCGGGGAGAAAGCCAACCAATCTATCTGCATATTATTTATCTAGCCTTTGAATTAACTGCAAGGATTAGGTGCATTGCGTGTTTCTAAATAACGCAGGGCCAAGTAAGCGCCAAAGATAAAGCCTGGCAATGCAAGTAACGAGCCAATTGCTAAGGTAGAAATACCACTCAAACCTTGACCAACGGTGCATCCAAGCGCTGTAACACCGCCAAAGCCCATCAAACTGGCTCCAACCAAGTGGTTGGCGGTATCTTCAGTATTACGAAAACTCTCCCAGCGAAATGACTTAGTAATCAGCGATACGCACGCTGATCCAGAAATCATTCCAGCTACCGCAGCAATACCAAGAGTAATAATTTTTGAGGTATCGCTGTAGAGCATTAACCAATCTAATGAAAAAGCATAAGGCGCAACAAAGGAGAGACTCTCCATCCGCCCAGAATTGGTGACCAAGAAAACCTCTTCCAAGGTATTAGGATCTTCAGCAACAAAACCTAAGTTTCCAGATACAAACCATACTGCGCAGATAGCCAGACCAACAAATATTCCGGCAAATACGTTTTCTGCTGTCCAGAATGCTTTGCTAGCAAGAGCGTAGGCAATAAAAGCAAAGCCGACGATCAAACCAAGAGCAAGATGTAAATTATTTCTGGCAATGCCGGTAACGGGACTCAAAATGCTTGGTAAATCCTGAGGAGTATTTAGCGTAATAAATACAGAATCCAAGGTGTTAATGCGAATAACTCCGAGGAAGCCTTTCATAGTCATGTAGGCTGTTAGTCCAAGAACAATAAATACAATAATTGACTTGAGATTGCCGCCACCAATACGAACCAGCGTTTTGCTTCCGCAACCCGATGCGAGCACCATACCAAAGCCAAATAATGTGCTACCTACGATAGTAGATAACCATAAAAACTTACTGCCGGTATACATGCTCTTCAGCGGATCAATCAAACCAAAGTAAGACATCAGTGCAAAGCCAACGACGGCAACACCAATAGCAAGAAACCACTGCTTAAGGCGACCCCAACTGGACATAATATAAATATCTGAAACTGCACCCATGCTGCAAAAACCCGTTTTTTGCATTACGGCGCCAAGCAAAAAAGTAATTGCGAAGGTCGCCCATAGAACTGACTTACTCAAACTGCTGATATCCACTGCTTCCATAATGAAAATTCTTTAATTATTTTTTAAATTTATAAAACTGCTGATTGAGAAAGGCCGTGACATCTGCCTCATCTTCAGGAAAGAGATCTAGCCGCAGTTCTGTATTACACATTGCAACCATCGACTTTAAATTCTGAAGGTTTTTAACCTTGCTGTCGCTGCGGGTGTAGATCATATCGCCATTACCAAAGCCCGTTTTCTTGGCGTGACAGGCGTAGCACTTCTGCTCGTCAATCTTCTTGCCGTTGGCAATATCCGGACTTGCAGATGCATATAAGTTGAGGCCAAAGATAGCAACCAGGGCAAAGCACAGCTTCAGTTGTAGTAATTTCATTTGAAATCAGTCATTTAGCGATGTAAACGACTATTTTAAAGCCCAGATGATAAATTTGCCTTATTCCGCCTGAATCGACAGGTAAACGTTATAGGCGTTCATACGGTTTGCAGCCCTAAATAAGGGCATCCCGTCATATTCTGACCAATCCGTCTTTTTATAGGCCTCCTCAAAGGGATCCATATTTATGGCCGATTCCGTCATTGATTCACGCAAATATCTCAAATAATCCCTTGTAAAGCGGATATCCTCGATTGGATTAACAGATTGTGGTCCATGGCCAGGGATTACCACCTTAGGCTTAAATTTCTCAAACTCATCTAAGGCTTTTAGCCACCCCCTGCTATCAGCATTACCCACAAATGGGATTCGACCGCGGAAAACGAGATCTCCGGCAAACAAGACCCCCTCGGACGGAACGTAGACCAATAAGTCTTCAGGCGCATGGGCCGGGCCAACTCGGCTAATTAAAAACTCCACTCCGCCAATATTCAACTTCAATTGCTGATCAATCCATGTATCTGCGGCTATTAACTTGGTTTGCTCATTAACCCAGGGTGCAAAGTCAACTCTGGATGCAATAAGCCGTTGCTTTGCAGTTTCAGAGGAAATGTAACTTCTGCCTTCACCCTGAGCATAAATCTTCGCGCCAATCTTTTTGAACTCTTGAAGTCCATAGACATGATCGGCGTGATAGTGAGTCACTACAACAGCAATAATTTTTTGCTTGGTAACTTTTGAAATCTCTTGAATCAACTTTTTCGCTAGGGCTGGAGAGCCTAAGGCATCTATGACAACTACACCCTTGGGAGTAACAACAAAACCTGCGTTAGAGATAAAGTTTTGATTCTCGCTGCTACCTAATTCTGCCCTACCCTGAACAAAGTAAGTATGCGGCGCTACTTTGATCGGATTAAGCAACACACCTGCTGGATCCTTTTCAACTGGGCCGCTTTGAGCAAAGCAGAAGCTAAAAAAAATAGCATTAATCAATAATGCTATTTTTAGATGGCGAAGACAATGCAGGAGCATGCTCACAGAATAGGATTATGGTTTGATGTAAGCAAAATGATCTTTAAATTGAAGATCACCAATTCTTGCTACGCCAGATGGCGTGAAGTCGGTATCCAGAATAAATTGGTCCTTCTTGAGATTCCTATTTTTTAAAGTAATCTCACAAACTTCAAAGCGAACGCCGCGGGACTTCAATGCACCAACCAAAGGGGCATATTCAATGTTGTTCTTCTTATCCCTTGCGCCTTCCATCATGATGTCAACCCCGTTAGCATGAGTTACAACGATGATCTTGGTGTCAGGCGCTACGTCCATGTGATTGCGTACGTTTCTCAAGCCTTTAATGCCTTGAGTATCAGCATCATCAATGTGATAAACAACGCTTGAGCCCGCAGCAAACGCCTGTTGAGAAACCAACGCAGAACAAGCAATAAGAATTGATGCAGCTAAAGATAGATATTTTTTCATGAAAGTCCCACTTTCTTATTTAAGGGCAACCATGCCAGGATTGTTTGTAACGCCTTTAATGATTGGTTCATTAAGCTGGACTGCTTTGACCACCTTGACATCACGAAGATGGCGCTCAATAACGTCCCAAATCGCCTCTCCACCAGCATTCTTCGCCTCTTCGCTCACAGGAGCCCAGCCGGCAACTTTATAAGTCTTGCTTGGATCGATGTCCTTGCCATTGAGACGCATATCGCTAATGCGCTTGCCGGCAGATGCAGCCGGATCAATGGTGTATTGCATTCCGCCGACACGAACCATATCACCACCCTGCTGATAATACGGATCAGGATTAAATAGGTTATCTGCTACATCCTCAAGAATCGTCTTGATCATTTCACCGGTCATGTTAGTAACCGTGGTGTATGGATAAGTAATAGCCGTTTGATCCAATAAGTTTTCACGAGTAATTGGTTGACCTGGTAATAGGCTAGTTCCCCAACGGAAGCCTGGTGAGAATGCAATCTCTGCATTCTTTTGTGCCATGAGACCATCCAAAATTAATTGGTCGAAACTACCATTGAAGTTTCCACGGCGATACAGGAGTCCTTCTGTAGTAGCCAATTTTTCATTGAGCTTAGCTTCATATGGTGCTCTGATTTTTTGAATCAGCTTATTCATTGCAGGATCAGCAGGGATCATATTGGAGAAGATTGGGAAGAGCTTGTAACGGAAATCTACCGGTTTGCCACCCTTTACATCAAAATCCAATACACCTAAGAACTTGGTATTCGAGCCAGCATTGGTAACCAAAGTGACGCCACCAGCATTCTTTACCTTGACAGGAATTGGAACTCCGTCATGGGTGTGACCGCCCATAATGGCATCTAAACCGGTAACACGGGATGCCATTTTTAAGTCAACATCCATACCGTTATGCGAGAGCAAGACAACTACTTTTGCTCCCTTAGCTTTCACTTCATTAATGGTTTTCTGTAAATTCTCTTCCTGAATACCAAATGTCCAATCAGGAGTGAAATAACGTGGGTTAGCAATCGGTGTGTATGGGAATGCTTGGCCAATGACGGCAACTTGAACGCCATTCTGCACTTTCATGACGTAAGGATTAAATACTGAGTCACCAAAGTCTGCAGTTTTAATATTTTGAGCAACGAAAGACACTTTGCCTTTGAAGTCGCCATTCACAATCTCCATGACACGCTTCTCACCGAGAGTCATTTCCCAGTGTGGAGTCATAACATCAACACCCAAGAGTAGCGCTGCATCAACCATATCCTGGCCATTAGTCCAAAGCGCCGTACCTGAACCTTGCCAAGTATCACCACCATCCAACAAGAGCGCGCCTGGGCGGCTTGCTTTAATTTGTTTAATGAGGGTTGCCATATGGGCAAAGCCACCAACTTTTCCGTAGTTCTGCGCTGCTGCTACGTAATCAAGATAAGTGAAGGCATGTGCATCACGTGTACCAGGCTTAATTCCATTTGCCTTTAAGAAATACTCTCCGACCAAGTGCGGGGTTTTGCCTTCTTGAGCACCAATACCAAGATTGACATTAGGCTCACGGAAATAAATTGGTAGAAGTTGCGCATGGCAATCGGTGAAATGCAGGAAGTGCACATTACCAAATTTCGGCAAATCATAGAACTTTTGCGCACTAGTTTGGGCGCTTGCAAAATTGGATTGCAAACTCATGCCGCCTGCTGAGGCGATAGCCAATGCTTGCAAAAACTCGCGACGATTTAAAGACATAGTATTTTCCTAAAGAAAACAGGCCTTTCGGCCTGTTTATTTTTATTACTTGTTAACAGGCGACTCTGGATCTAAGAGCAATGCCATGACATCCTGCATTTGCTTCTCATTTAAGAGTTTGAAGTGCCCGAATCGAGGCATATTGCTACACACGTTATATGCCTTCGAATTATTAATTCGGTTCCAGGTGTATTCCACTACCTCTTTAGAGTAACCACGTAACTTTCCATAGTTCCAAAGTGATGGACCAATATTTCCATAAGATACTTCTTTAATATTGATCTGATGGCAGTTATAGCAACCGCCACCATTTACAGATCCAGCCTTATCAGACCAGGTTGCACCTCGACCGCTTTGTGCAATTTTTTCGCCGCTCTTCCAGTCACCAAGGTATTTACCATCGGATGGCTGTTTAATGGTGGCCATATTTTCCTTTTGAATCTTTTCACGAGTCTTAGGATCTCCACCACCATCGAGATTTACAGGGTTAGAACAAAACTTCTGAGCTGCATCTTGATCTAAGCGATCTAAACCAGCCTGTCCTTTAGCCTGGAAGCTGCTAGACATCATTTTTTCAAAAGGAGTAGCAGCACTAACAGTACCAGCTACAGCTAGGAGCGTAAACGCCAAAATTGATAATTTGTTTTTCATATTATTTATCTCCAGCGATTAACGCTTCAGTCCTGGTGCATTCATAGTCCCGCCCTTAGCATTCACAGCCATGTACATGGAGACTGCAATGGTATCTTCGGAAATATAGATTGGCTCTGGGAAACGTTGCTGACGGTAGCAGTCGTTCAGACGACGTTGCATAGTCCAGAAAGTACCGCTGGAAACACGGTATGCCGGCCAATAGCCCCAACCTAAAGCAGCACCTTTTTGCTCGGTGAGATTAGGCAGATCCTGCAAACGAATTCGTTTGCCATTAGACGCGTGGCATGATGCGCAGGAGAAATCCATTGGGCCACCCTGATAAAAGAATGATTCTTTACCCATTTGGTATGCCTGCTTTTCCTTAGGATGCTTGGCAACAACATTAATAGGCATTCCCTTAGATTCTGCGACAACATATGCCACAACAGCCTCTAAATCTTTACGCTTGCCTTTGCTAAATCCTGCCTTAATGATCTCGTTTGCATCATAGCCTTGCAATTTGGTCATGCAGGTAACAAGGCGAGATTCCAGATCTTGAACTTGATTGGTGTCCTTAAAGTACTTAGGCAACTGTGTATAGGCGCCTTTAACTACACCCGGACCCATACCTAAGTCACATTTTTGTAAAGATACATTCTTAGGCCCCATGGGCTTTTTCCAAATATCTTCACCAGCTGCTTCATACAAATCAGCAGGGTTACCATCGGCAATCATTGCACGATATTTTTCAATTTCGTCAGTTGGAGCCCCTCCAGCAGGAGCGGCGGCTGTAGAAGCCTCATTTTTTGCAGAGCTAGAACAGCCTTGCAATACTGCAAACAAGCCAATAATGACGCCATATAAAATGCGTGTTTTCATGGTAACCCTTTTATAGTTTTAATTATGCGTACTAATATTAAGAAGCTGTAGCTTCATCAGTACGTTTGTCGCCTTTGCTATCGTTCCAAGTCACAACAATCTTGTCGCCCTTAGCACCCTTGTACTTGAAGTTCAAGAATGGATCTTTGGATACTGCTGGGCCAAATTGACCATTGAATACATCTTTGCCGTTAGCTTTGACATTGATGGTGCTGATAAACCATGCTGGAATAGTTTTACCAGAAGCGTCTTTACGCTGACCAGATTCCATATCATGTTTCATCAAAATTTTTACATCTACAGTACCGCCATTTTCAGCAGCTCTTACGCGCATTGGATCAGCCATTTTGGTTCCTCTTTTATTCTATGTATGAATTGTGTTTATTAATATGCTTCGGGATTAACCGCCGCAACCACCAAGCGTTACTTTGACTTCTTTAACAGTCATTAGCCACTTGCCATCAGCTTTTACCAAGCCGTATACATTGGATGTTTGACCCATTTTGATACGTGTTGTCACAAATGAATCTGTGCCAGCAGGAATAAAGAATTGAGCTGCTAGCGAGCTTGGGTTCTTTTCAACCAAGATAGCCATTTGCTCCGCTTTAAGCGTAGAAGTGATTCCAACAGGAACAACTGCACCGTTTTCAGCGATATCTGGGGCATTCAAAGTCACTGCAGAGGATTTATCTGGACTATCAGCACCCAAGATCTTGAATACATCATCGATACCTTTGCCTTCAAAAGCGGCTTTGTTCCACTCTTGAGCTTGAGCAGTGCTGATAAGGCCTGCAGAAGCCATTAGGCCAAATACTGCTGAATACTTCATCAAACTGCGTCGCTGCTGATTCATAAAAACTCCTTTATTAATCTTAACTTCTGTCAATTTATTGCTTATTTTGCATTAAAACATTGAGGTTACTACCTAATTGGCTATTTTATTTGCCACCAGAGAGTATCCACGTCACTAAAGTCTTGCGATCCTCATCAGAAAGCTGGGCCTGTGGCGGCATTGGAATGGAACCCCATACACCCGCCCCGCCGGCCTTAACCTTTGCCATGAGTTTATCGACCGCACCACTCTGCCCATCATATTTCTTGGCAATATCGGCTATTGATGGGCCAACCAACTTCGCATTAGGCGCATGACAGGCTGAGCAGTTCTCATTTTTAAAGAGTGCTGCTGGTCCTTTTGCTGCAGAAGAATGGGTATCTGCTGCATGAGCCAAGCCCTCACCAGAAGCTCCAGGCAATTGCTTAATTGGAGGCTTGGTTGTATCCGCGCCTCTATAAGGGCCATACATGCGGTTTTGCTCGGCAATATTGTTGTGGGCATTACGAGCAAAATCAGGCAATGTTGAACCAATTTGAACAAATGGAACGCAGTTATGCATGCAAGAACTTCCATTGACATCCGGCTTGTCTTTAACATTCCAGAAACCATGTTTGGTCGTCATACCATTTCGGTTTGGCATTTTGACCTCAGCAATATTTTTATCGCTCAACACAAAATCATCAGGAACAATTTCACCAAGACTGAGAATGAAAGCAACAACCGCATAGGTATCGTCAGGCGTTAAAGATCTTGGGGCATTCCACGGCATAGCACGGTAAATGTAGTCCCACAATGTAGATACCGTTGGCACCTTCATTAAGGTTGTTCTTTGCGGCTGCTTCATATCTTTTAATGAGGCAACCTTACCTGTCTTCACATCATCCTTGGTGGTACCACCAGCGATAGGTGTAAAGATTTCATTTGACTCACCAAAGGTGCCATGACAACTTGCGCATTTAGCTTCCCAAATGGCTTGACCTTTTTCAACAGAGCCAGATCCTTTTGGTAAACCTTTAAAGTCAGGCCTGACATCAATATCCCATGCAGCAACCTCTGCAGGCGTGGCTGTTCTACCAATACCAGGGAACTTTGCCGAACCTGATTGCGCCAAGGCTTGATGCGCAGTCATTACGATGAGAGCCGCAAATCCTAAGCGGACGCTAAATTTATCCAACTTGAACATTGCTCACCTCGCCGTTTGAATCCAATTTCCATGACTGAATTGCATTGTTGTGATAGATGGAACGAGTTCCACGGACATCACGCAACTTTTTAATAGTAGGTTGAATGTATCCGGTATCGTCCATAGCCCTCGATTGCAGGATAGCTGGAGAACCATCCCAAACCCAATCGATATTGAATCGAGTAATTGACTTGGTCAGAATCGGCGTCTCCAAACGAGCTGTACGCCAGTTATTGCCGCCATCAAATGAAACGTCTACACGGGTGATTTTTCCACGGCCAGACCATGCCATGCCACTCACGTTGTAGAAACCTTTATCCAGCAACTGCTGACCACCAGATGGTGTTGTGATGACCGATTTACATTCTTGAATCGATGCATATTGACGGTGCGATCCATCCGGCATCAATTCAATATAGTGAACTGCCTCATCCTTCGCATTCCATGGCATATCACCTACTTCAAGGCGACGCAACCATTTCACCCAACTAACACCTTGAACACCAGGAACTACCAAGCGTAATGGAAAACCATTTTCAGGGCGTAACATCTCACCGTTCATCGCCCAAGCCACGATAGTGTCGTTTAAACAGCTTTCCAAGTTAATCGTGCGAGTCATGCCTGAACCATCACCACCTTCAGCAAGCATGAACTTGCCTTTTTTGAGGTCAGCGCCACATTCTTCAAGCAACACTTTTAAAGGAACGCCAGTGAACTCACAGCAAGAAAGCATGCCGTGCGTGTACTGAACAGTAGGTACGGCAACATTACCCCACTCAAGACCAGTATTAGCACCGCACTCAATAAAGTGAGTACGAGAAACTGATGGCAATCTCATCAAATCGTTCATGGTGAAAACGCGTGGGTTTTTTACCAAACCATTTACCATCAGGCGATGAGTTTCGGGATTGAGGTTGTACCAACCCTGATGGTGACGCTCAAAGTGCAGGCCATTTGGAGTAATGGTTCCAAACAATCCCTGTAGGGGTGTGAAAGCAACCGAGGCAGCGGATACACGAGTTAAACCAGGAGACTCACGTCGAATGAGATTTGATTCATAAATGGATGGCACACCATACGGCATCGTTGCCACATTCTTACCAAGAGTGGTTTGCCACTCCTGCTTCTCAAGAATCGCAGGATCACCTTCACCTGCAGCCATAGCCAAAGGAGCCGTTAGGCCCGCGGCCGCGCCGCCAAGGGCAGACATGAAGCCCTTACGTAAGAAACCGCGACGATTTTCATCTAAGCCATTAGCGTTAATGTCAGCTATCAGCTCCTGTGAAATGAAATGCTCGGGTGCCTTCACGAGACGAGCCTGATTGGCAGGCTTTTCGATAGCGCCAATGTCTTGCGCACTAATCTCTATTTGTTTGTTGGTCATGTGATCTCTACTTAAATGAATAGATGCTTCAAAAAAAATTAATGCAGACTCTCAGCAATCTTCGCGCACACTGTCTGACACATTTCTACAGTTGCGTTATCTGCGATAGAGTAATAAACGATTGTTCCCTCTTTACGTCTGAGTAAAATTCCCGCTTTATGAAGTGCGGAAAGGTGCCGAGAAACATTGGCCTGACTTGAACCGCATAACTCAACAACCTCAGAAACAGACTTTTCACCACTGCACACCGCATACATGATGCGTAAGCGTGATGGCTCTGAAAGAACGCTGAAATATTCAGCCACATGAGCAAACACCTTTTCCATCGCTTTTGGAGAAAGATCTTTGGTGGCTTTTTTAACTTTTGCTTTGATATTCACTGGTTTTAACAATATATACGTATACGTGCATATATTGGACACCTAAGCCTAAAACACTTATATAGTGGGATACCCTAGGCTCCAAAGGCAATACAATCAAAAAATGGATATTGATGCAATTCTGCTGTCCTTAAAGCTCGCTTTTTGGACCATGGCTCTGATACTGCCATTTGGGATCTGGGTGGCTCATAAGCTAATTAAGCTAAATAGAAGTCGTCCTTGGCTTGAGGCGGCCCTGGCGCTTCCCTTAGTCCTGCCACCCACCGTTTTAGGCTATTACTTTCTCGTTTCCTTTGGAAATACTAGTATTTTTGGTGCCCCAATCGTGTTTTCATTCACGGGCATCCTCATAGCATCACTCATTGTGAATATCCCCTTTGCTATTCAACCTATTCAAAGGGCATTTGAGGCAATCAACCCAGAAATCAGAGAAGCTGCTCAGGTGAGCGGTCTGAGTGATTGGCAGATCTTTCGTTTAATAGAGTTACCTCTATCTTGGCGAGGTATAACAGGAGCAGCCGCCCTCACCTTTGCCCATACCTTGGGAGAATTCGGCGTTGTCCTCATGGTTGGCGGCGCCATTCCAGGGGAGACCAAAACAGCCTCAATTGCAATTTATGACAAGGTTCAGAGCTTTGATACTGCTGGTGCTGGTGCTATAGCGCTTGTTCTCCTGGGTACCTCACTGGTATGCATAGCGCTTTCCTTTGGAATATTTGGTGGCAACCCAAATCGGCGCAGGGGACTCAATTAATGCTGAAGGTAAAGATTAAGCAGATCAACCCAAGCCCACTGCAAATAAGTCTGGAGTGCGCGCCTGGTGAATTACATGCTTTAGTGGGTCCCTCTGGAAGCGGTAAAACTACAGTCCTCAGATCTATTGCCGGCCTAAACAAAACAGCCAGCGGAAAAATTGAGTGCAATGGTGAGATCTGGCTTGAAAGTGATGGCCTGGGCACGAAGATTCACCATCTTTCTCCAGCAGAACGTTCATGTGGTTTCCTATTTCAGCAGTACGCGCTTTTCCCACATCTCAGCGCAATCGATAATGTAGTAATCCCTTTGCAAAATTCCAACCTCAGCAAATCAGAACGTAAGATCATTGGAATGGACTTATTGGATCGCATGGGTATCGCTAGTCTTTCAGGCCGCATGCCTCATCAGCTATCCGGGGGACAGCAGCAACGTGTTGCCCTGGCCCGAGCATTGGCTCGACAACCTAAAGTCTTACTGTTAGATGAGCCATTTTCAGCCATTGATGCACCAACACGCCAGGGTCTTTATAAAACCTTAGCAGAGCTAAGAACGGACTTAAATATCCCCATGATCTTGGTAACGCATGACTTGCGTGAGGCCGATTTATTAGCCGACAGAATTACCGTCATAGATCAAGGCATTAGTTTGCAAACTGCCGCTCCACAAACTCTTTTCCAAAAACCCAGAAATTCTCGTGTTGCCCAATTGGTTGGTATCAGCAATATGTTTCATGGCGTGTTCGACTCAGGTAACTTGAGTTGGGACGGCTGCAATAAGACATTTATGGTTGCTGATAAAGGCAAGATTCCACCTAAAGTTCGTGTAGCTTGGGTTATTCCTCAAAGTGGATTGAGCGTACATAACAACGCAACCATTGACAGCGTCTCAGTGATAGTTGAAAAGATGAGCAGCCTTGGTCAAATTGCAGTTATTCAATTGAGAATTCAAGATAGTGAAAACACGATTGAATGGGAGGCCTCTTCTGCAGAGGTAAGAAGGCTAGGAATGGTTGTTGGCAGTCCAATGCATCTTGAGCTTGATGGCAATCAAATTCACATCATGCCTTTACGCCCAATCAATGATCCGAGACGATTTATAGATCACCAATCTGAACATTAAAATCCGCTTGCCGGATTCTCATCCAAGCAAGCGGATCGATATAGGCGGAATTACTTAGAGCAATCGCCACCACCACAAGAACCGCTCCCACTAGTATTGATTCCTAGTAATGGATAGGCTGGGCAGAATCTAAATAATCCTGTTGCCAAAGGAACAATACCAATCCAAGCCCAAGCACCAGTCGTTCCTGTAATAGCCAAACCAATCAACACCAGTCCAAGAATAATTCGTAACATACGGTCAGTACCGCCAACATTGCATTTCATATCAACATCCTTTTTTAAAATTACAGAAATTATTTAACTTAAGTCAATAAGCAACATTCAGCACAGATTAATTCAGAGAAACGCCCACTAAAGGACGACCTTCTAAAGTCCAAAGATATAAAGACCCGTCATAGAGTTTGGTAGATTTATTACCAATCAACTCAGACATCACAAACCAACCACCGGCAGCTAAGTGACCGCTATTGCAATAGCTAATTGCAGGAGTCTTGGGATTAATACCATTGGCAGCAAATAAAGAGTTATAAGTATTTTTATCCCAGAAATACAAAGCACCTTTTACTGGCTTTGCTAACAGCTCAGGGGCTAATTCTTTCGCTCCAGCAATATGGCCATAAGCACTCACATAGTCACGCTTGCTAAGGCCAAAATACTGGACGGGTTGACGTGCATCAATCAAAGTTGATTTACCTGTTTTTGAGGCAAGGGCTACTTGCTCTGAATTAGCAATCAACTCTTTGCGCTCCGCCTTACCGAGCCAAGTACCATTCAATTTAACGGATGGTGCAACAGAATAATCGCGGCCTTCAGAAAGCCAGCCTGCCATTCCGCCATCCAATACGGCAATGTTGTCCTCGCCGTAAACTTTAAATTGCCAATAAGCACGCAAAGCCTCATCAACGTCAGATATATCCAAGCCAATCGGCACCAGAACAATTGGCTTGTCAGAATTAATGCCTACTGACTGAATAATTTTTTCAAAGTCCGCCTTTTCCGGAATAAGGTATTTGATCTTTTTGCCGTCAATCATCCGATCCGCTCTGACTTTTTTGAAATCCAAAAGTGTGGAGTCCTGAATATGACCACCTACCTCAACCAAAAATTTCTTGCCAGTCTTTTTATCAACTTCAAATTCGGGGGCACGAGTGTAGCTAGCTACATCACCGCGAACTTCAAGAATCTGAACCTCTGATTGATTGGCCGCCAACCACTCTGCGCTAACCACGGGACCGGGCAATGTCACAGCCTGAACAATTCCCATAAAGCTTGCGATAGCAATAGCCAATCCTAATTGCATCTTTTTCATATGAACTCCTAGGTTAATTTGAAAGTAATAAATGTTGTGAAAGCCGATCCAATAAATCAATCTTGCTTTCCGTTAAAACATGATGACTCTTCGAATCCAATGCCCTATTTAAATCGCCCATCTCAATTTCAAGCTGGCTAATTTTGTCATCTCGATCAAGTATCAGCATTTCCATCTCATTAAAATATAGTTTTGTAAATGCACTGATCCACCGAGCTATCGGCCCCATTCTCCCTTTTGTTGCCATATCAAAATCACGTAGCTCAGCGACTACCGATTTTGCCGATACAAACTTTTCACCAGTGACCCATTGATTTGTGGTGAATAGTCGAACTGGCAAACCTTGTTGATTTAACGCAATCCCAATGAGGTGGTGGAAATCATTTCCATATCGTTTAAACAAGTGGAAGTGTCCATGCTCTCCATCATGCATCTCATCTGCTGAGTGTGCGTGGTAATAAAACTCATAACCACTTACTTCGTCAACCAAGTCATTAGCCGGGTAATGATTCCACTCAATAAACTCTTTAGAGCCACATAAGGCTACCTCGCTAAGTGTCATGCCCTTTTTCGCGTAGCGCGTTTGGATGCCAGCAATTTCTTGAGCAGCCAAACAGAGAGTAGATTGAATCAACATGGCGATGATTAGTCAGCTGATTTGCGTTTTTTTGGTCCACAAGGGTTTGATGGGCCACAAGGATTGGCCGCTTTCTTCTTGGCGGGACCACATGGGTTGTTTGATTCTTTTTTAGGGCCGCAAGGATTCTTTTGCTCAGTGCCAGCAGGTGTTGCTGGGGCATCCGCCGCATTTGCCATTGGGGCTGATGCCAATCCTGCTAATGCTAATGCTAATGCGGCTACAGTTGATTTTTTAGACATTATTTTTCCTTTTGAAGTATTAAATTTCTTGTGAAGTAACGGGACCACGTGATTTCTTTTCCATCCAGGATCCCAATGCAAATACGCCAACTGCTGCAATGACCATTGCAATATCAATGAATAAACTAGATACGCTCAAGAGTTCTGGCAATGACTCTGCATTGGCAATTTCACCCAGCGTGGTAAGGGACTCAATACTTGGGTAAATACCTGCGAATATGATTGTTCCAAGAAGTAATCCGATTAAGAAGATGCCAGCGTCAATACGACCAGACATTAGGCCAACGACTGAAGTCCCAGGACAATAGCCACCTATAGCAAAACCTGCCCCAACAAAGGCACCACCTAATGCAGCAGCACCTAGAAATGATGGTGGAACAAAAAGACTACCACTTTCCACATATCCAATTTTTTCTAGTATCAAAAGTCCAACGGCAGCAAATACGATTGCAGTAAACATGACCTTAAATACAGACCAATCTGTCAAACGAAATTGGCCTGTTAATTTATTAGGATTACCAAAACCAGCGCGCTCAAGGACAAAGCCAAAAGCTCCACCAAGCAATAAACCCGAAAGAATTGTTCCCATCTTATTTCTCCTCTTTCATGAAGCGGCTTGCTAACAAGCCAACCGCGAAAAACGCACCTAAGAATGTGAAACCAGCGAGACTAAGCACCGCTGCACCAGACAGACCTAAACCACTTGTGCACCCTGCAGCAATACGTGCACCAAAGCCAGCCAATAATCCGCCAAATAGGGCTGTTAATGGACGCTTAGACCCGCCTAAGAACTTCTTGCCATCCAGCTTCACTGCAATTCTTCCCGCGATGAGCGCAGAGATTAAGGCGCCGAGGGCAACACCGACGACTTGCCAGCTAATCCAAGCATCCAATGGCCGACCCTCTTCAACCATGCCGCCTAAATAGTCATTTGCATTGGTTGCTACTGGCAATAAGTACATTCCAAACCATGCTGTCAGGCGCGTTGTGAATCCAGTGGCCCCTAAACCATGGCCAGTCAAGGCGAATGTTGATAAAAGTACAATTCCCAGCGCGATTCCCGCAATCAGTGGGTTCCAGTACGGTGCTGGGCATTTTTGATTTATTTGATCCATCTTTAAATATCCTCATTTAAGGAATTAATAATATATTTATTTATATATTATTGTCAAGGATCAAATGAGTCAAGTGAGAAACACAAGGAATTTGATGTAGATCAAAAAAATGGGGGCTTAAGCCCCCATAAATTAAGTGAATAGGAAATCTTAGAATTCACCCTTAACTGTTGTTAGACCCAATGCATCCCAGTCAAGCATGCCGCCGCGATAGTAATAAATCTTTGTTGCTGGAAAGCCATCCCTAGTCATTGCAGCCATTGCCATTGGACTTTGTGGGCAAACTGGCCCATTACAGAATGCGTAAACCTTCTTAGCTTGAGAGCAATCCCATTTAGTAGATCCAGTGGTTGGCTTCTTGCAACCAAGTTCATCCATACGCATGGCAACTTCGGTATAGGGAATGCCCACGGACCCTGGGATTGTTCCCTTTACACGATCGTCAACAACGCGCATATCCACAACAATAGAATCTTTGTCATTAAGTGCATTCAATACATCAATTTCATCAACAGGAACAACGCCTTTAATGGGGATTAAGGGTTGCAACCAACCTTTATTCTTAGCGCATGGTGTCATCACGCGGGTAATCTCAACGGGACCCTTAGGTGTATTCACAACAAATTTGGTTGATTTATCGATAATTTGGAGCAATTCTGGGGCAGCTGTCTGAGCCGATGCGAAGCTTGATAGAAGAAACAAGCTAAGCGATAAAAACTTATACATACAAATCCTTTTTTAAATTAGATGGCCGCTAAATGACGATTTAAATGCTTTTATGCGCATAAACGCAATATTTGACAGTCTGAGGCTAAGTGTTGATAAACTTAATACAGAGAAACCCCTATTGATGCTGGGGTTTTACCAATTAATATCAAAAGGGTAAGTAATTAATAAATTTATTGACCCCAAATAACCTGGAATCCATATGAAAAATAGTCGTCGCCAATTTATGATTTTGTCCGCTGCTGGTGCTTGCACATTGGCTTTGAACGGTAAAGTTCAAGCTCAAGCCATGGTTGCTGAAACCGATCCTCAAGCTGCTGCTTTGGGTTACAAAGCTGTTGCCACATCAGTTGATAAAGCAAAGTATGCAAAATACGCAGCTGGCCAAGAGTGCGATAACTGCGCTTTGTTCCAAGGCAAAGTAGGTGATGCGACTGGTGGCTGCTCTTTGTTTGGCACTAAGAAAGTTGCTGGCAAAGGCTGGTGCTCTGCTTACGCTAAAAAAGCTTAATTCCAAATTAGCTTCTGCATTAAATATAAAAAGCTGCTTCGGCAGCTTTTTTATCGCCTAACAGTTATGTGCTTGTCTGTGAAAACACCTTTAGCTTCTCAATGCTGGGTATTTGAACGCTCAGGCGGGAGACATTTGAAATAATTCCCTGGTCAGCCATAGAGGCTAGTGACCTGCTGATAGTCTCAAATTTGACGTCCATCATGAGACCCATATCTTCACGTTTAAATAATGGGGCAATGGCCATATCACCAGAAATCTTTGCAACCCTTAAAAAGAAACGGGCTAGACGCACTTCAATTCGACCAGTATTGATTTCAGAAAACCACGACTCGGATTGAGCGAGAGCCTCACCCCATTTCTTGACAATCTGACGATGCAAGCGAGGGGACTCCTCACCTAAAGAAGAGATGATTTTTTTGGGAATACGGCAAAGATGGATATTAGACAGTGCGGCAGCTGAATGCCCATAACTATCACCTAGCAGTGCCTCCATACCGAATAAATCTCCGGGAGCTACCAGGCGAACAATTCTTCCAGAACCATCAGGGTTGATATGAAGTAACTTGATATACCCATCTCTGAGGGTATATACATATTCAGCCGCATCCCCTTGTGTGTAGATGCTGCAGTTCGCCTCAAATCGAAGATCATCGATTGGCTCATGTATCTTGGAAAAATCATCCTCGCTCAACTCGGAAAAAAGAACCGAGCTTCTAATTGAGCAGGAATTGCAGTCACTATTCCCCTGCCAGGCACTTTTGATTTCAATGGTCTTCATGGACTCTTTTTAGCAACCATACCGAGTAAGGCTGACATGCCAGTATGTCTAGCACCTTCAGACAATTCCTTTTCGTAACACTGAAGATCTAGAATTTCAAATTCCTGACTAAGCTCACGAATCATCTCTTCGGTATAAAGATGCTCGATTAAAGATGGACCGCCCGTCTTATATTCCAACTGCTTTGGCGTATAACCCTGGAGTATAAAAATACCACCTGGTTTCAAAGCCTGATGAACTTGCTGAAAGATTCTAGCTCGCATCTCTGGATCTGCAAACTGAATAAAGATAGCAATGATTGCATCATACGAATTAGTCTGCCAATTAAATCCATCCGTATCGCAGAGGCTATATTGAATATTAACTTGGTTATCTTTTGCAAACTGATTGGCCTTGGCAAGTGCAATATCAGAAACATCAAAACCGGTGACATACATTCCCTGCTTAGCAAGCCAAATGCCATTACGCCCTTCCCCATCAGCAATGCAGAGAATGGAAGAATTCGGCTTTAAATATTGGGATGCCTGCTCAACAAGATACTCATTTGGCTCTTTACCAAAGATAAACTCTTCTTTATCAAAGCGCTGATTCCAGAACTGGGTAGCATCGGTAAAGGACATGTAAATTGTGGTCCTCAATTAGTGTTTATGAAATTACTTCTTCAGACCGCCAACGAGGTCATTCTTTAAATCAATCACATTCTCAAGACCAACTGCAATTCGAACAAGGCCATCAGTGATGCCGGCCGCCTTACGGGCTACTGGACTAACGCGGCAATGTGTTGTTGTTGCAGGGTGAGTAATTGTTGTACGAGTATCACCAAGGTTTGCAGTAATGGAGCAAAGCTTGGTTTGATTAATCAATTTGAATGCAGCCTTCTTTCCACCTTTAAGCGTGAAAGATAGAATAGCGCCACCCGCCTTTTGCTGGCGCTTAGCCAAAGCGTGCTGAGGGTGCGACTTCAGTCCTGGATGGTAGACGCGCTCTACTCCAGGCTGCTTTTCTAGCCACTGGGCAATCTCTAAGGCATTTTGACTCTGCTGCTTCATACGCAATTCGAGGGTTTCCAAACCCTTCAAGAACACCCAAGCATTGAATGCTGAGAGTGTTGGTCCAGCAGTTCTTACATACGGGAATACTTTACCCATAATGAAATCATTGCTGCCCACAATCGCACCACCAACCACCCTACCTTGGCCGTCCAAGTATTTTGTGGCTGAATGAATGACTACATCAGCGCCTAATGAGAGCGGTTTTTGCAATGCGGGTGTGCAGAAGCAGTTATCAACAGCAAAAAGTGCGTTCGCCTTCTTCGCTATCGTAGAAATTGCTTTAATGTCTGCAATCTCAGTCAAGGGATTAGAAGGCGTTTCTAAATAGAACAGCTTAGTATTTTCTTGGACGGCACTCTGCCAAGCCTTGGTATCAGATAAATCCACATAAGTGGTTGTAATGCCAAAGCGTCCCAAAATATTGCTAAACAATTGGATGGTTGCACCAAATACGGAGCGCGAACAGACTACATGGTCACCCGCTTGCAGATGAGACATCGCCATCGTCAAAATAGCAGCCATTCCCGAAGATGTTGCAATGCAGGCCTCGCCACCTTCCAAGGCAGCAAGACGATCCTGAAACATACTCACTGTCGGATTAGTGAATCGAGAATAAATAAATCCCTGGTCGGCATGGGCAAAACCATCAGCAGCCAACTCGGCACTATCAAAACAAAAGCTAGAAGTGAGGAACATCGCCTCTGAATGCTCTTGGTATTCAGTGGTACGTCGAGTTCCAGCTCGAACCGCTAAGGTTTCAAGCGCAAGTTTTGAGAAGTCAGGTTTTTTGCGGGTAGTTTTACTCTTCATACCGCTATTTTGACACTGAATTGCAGAATTGCCTCAGACACGCATGCCTGAGGAACTCGATCGTTGTTTTTAGTCTTCGGTAGCCAAGTGCAGGTGAAGCTGTGAGCGAGCGAAATCGCTAGAGTCACGTTGACGATCGGCCTTAGCCTCGGAAGTATTACGAGCTGCCTCTAGTGCATCTAGGTAGGACTCATTGATGTCACCAGTAATATAGTTGCCATCAAAACAAGAGGCTTCAAAGTGCTGAATATTGGGATTGATATCCTTTACAGCCTGCTTCATATCTTCAACACTTTGGTAAATCAGTTGATCCGCGCCAATCATCTTGTTGATCTCTTCGTCAGTGCGACCATAGGCTACTAGCTCACTACGGGTTGGCATATCAATACCATAGACGTTCGGGAATCGCACAGGAGGTGCAGCAGAAGCAAAAATGACTTTCTTTGCACCAGACTCCCGCGCCATCTGCACAATCTCAAATGAAGTTGTGCCGCGAACAATAGAGTCGTCCACAATCAATACCGTCTTATCTTTGAATTCAATACGCATTGCATTGAGCTTTTGACGTACAGACTTCTTTCGAACTGCCTGGCCAGGCATGATGAAGGTGCGGCCAATATAACGATTCTTAAAGAATCCTTCGCGGTAATCAACACCTAGACGTTTGGCAACCTGCATTGCTGCTGGACGACTAGAGTCTGGAATTGGCATTACAACATCGATCTCACCAGGGATAGTTTCTTTACGAATCTTCTCAGCAAGGTAATCACCCATACGCATACGTACGTTGTAAACAGTAACGCCATCAATCGTCGAGTCTGGACGAGCCATGTAAACGTATTCAAAAATACAAGGCGTTAGAACAGCGTCAGGAACACATTGGCGTGAATAGAAATTACCATCTAAATCGATATAAATTGCTTCACCTGGATTAACGTCACGCACAAAAGTAAAGCCAAGACCATCAAGCGCAACAGACTCAGAGGCAATCATCCATTCAGGCCCCTTAGGGGTATCAATGCGCCCGATACATAATGGGCGAATACCGTATGGGTCGCGAAATGCTAATAAACCATAACCAGCAATCAAAGAAACAACCGCATAAGAACCCTTAACGCGCTTAGTTACCTCAGTAATCGCATTAAACATCGCACCCTCATCCAGTGCCGCGCTATTGGTTTCTTTTTGAAGCTCGTCAGCCAAAACATTTAGCAGTACTTCCGTATCAGAGCTCGTGTTGATATGGCGACGATCACGGTATGCCATCTCTACACGTAGGCTAGCTGCATTAGTGAGATTGCCGTTATGCGCCAAGATAATTCCATATGGAGCGCTTACGTAAAAAGGTTGAGCCTCTTCTTCGCTGCTAGCTGAGCCTGCAGTTGGATAACGTACCTGGCCGATGCCAGCGTTACCGATCAAGCTACGCATATTACGAGTTCTAAATACATCTCGAACTAGACCGTTTGCTTTATGCATCGTGAATGAGTTGCCATTCATCGTTGCCATACCGGCAGCATCTTGACCGCGATGTTGCAAGAGCAACAAAGCGTCGTATATGAGCTGATTAACTGGGGAGTGGGAAACTGTTCCAACAACGCCGCACATAAGCCTAGATCCCTATGGTTAATGAAGGTGTTACGGTAGGAGTAATTTTAGGCATTGAATCGCCTAATTGCTTTGCCCAATCCGCAGGCAACCAAGACTTAATTAAGCCGGTTGCCATATCGATTGCTGGGCGTGTAATAGCCTTTTGCCAAGCTGCGCTTTGCGGTATTGGTGTAAGCGCTGCCAAGGTAGCCATCACAACGACGACCAAGCCACCACGGACTAGACCAAAAACCAAACCTAAAAAACGATCGGTCATACTCAAGCCAGCAGATAAGATAATTTTTTGAATGACGTTGCCGATCAATCCGCAAACAATCAAAGTCAAAATAAACAGAATCAGAAAGCTGACTCCCAAACTCAATAACTCATCCATATGAAAGGTAGATAACCATTCAACAGAAAGATAATTGGTGTAGTGATAAGCAACCCAAGCTGCAACAAACCAAGATGCAAGCGCCAAGACTTCCTTAAATAAGCCCCGAGAAATTCCTACCAAAGCAGAAACCAATAGCACTACCAGGGTGAAGTAATCCACCGTAGTTAATTTTAGGGTGGATAAAAATTCCATTAAGGGTTCCCAACCTCAACCAGTCTTGGGGATAAACCCATGGCTTTCACTTTTTTCTCTGCCGCTTCAGCCGCATCCTTATCAGTAAATGGGCCTGCCCTCAAAACATACAGCTTGACACCATCAGCACCGTTTTTATTAATTACATAATTCGGGATCTTTTGATCCTTCATCTTGGTGATCCAGCCTTTTGCACGCTCCTCGGAAGCAAAGGCACCAATCTGAATAATGTACTTAACGGAGCCCGCCTTTTTAGGGGGCTCTTCAGTTTTAGATTTAGGAGTCGCATTTGGGACAGCAACTACCTCTTCACCGACTGCTAGACCTATCGTTGAGTTAACTTTAGGCGTTGCAATATTGGGCTTGGTTTCGGGTTTGACATCAGGAGTTGAGGTAACAATATTTTCTTTAGCCTGAGAAACTTCTTTTCCTACAATTGGAGCGGGAATGGAAGCGACTGGCTTAACCTTCTCTTCATTTGCTGGCATAGCAGCATTGGGAGCAGGAAGACTAGTCACAATATTCACAGCAATATCGTTGTTCACAGACTTAGGCTTGTTATCCAAGATGCGAGGTAGGCCGACAACTGCAATTAATACCAAGACTGCGGCACCAATTAAGCGATGGCGGGCACGCTGTTGCTCTGGATCTTCGGTAAGCGCAAGCTCTTCATCTTCTTGAGCACGCTGAAAACTACGGGGGGCTAATTTATTGACGGTGCGACGACCCCTCACCGAACCTTGATCAAGGTCTTCAGTCTCAGGGTTTCGCTTAAAAAGCTTCGGTAAACGAATCATGGATCAATGCGCCTGGTTATTTCGATATGCCAATACGCCGGCAACGGTATAGAAGGATCCGAAGATGACAATTCTATCACCCTCACCTGCCTTAGAAAGCGCTTTTTGATACGCTGCAGCAGGATCCGGAAAGCACTCAATACCGCCATCTTCCCCATTTTTAACAGCTACACCAAGCTCCACCAGCTTGTCAGATAAGGCAGAAGCTTTAGCGGCACGAGGAGTTGGCAAATCAGTGCAAAACCAGAAGTCAACACTGTTCAATAAAGGCTTAATAACGCCTGCTATATCTTTATCGGCCATTGCGCCAAAAATAGCGTAGGTGTACGGGTGATAACCCATTTTATCTAGGCCCTGGCCTAAGGTTGCGGCCGCATGGGGATTATGGGCAACATCTAAAACGATGGTTGGCTGGCCTGGAAGAACTTGAAAACGGCCAGGCAACTCCACCAATGCAAATCCATTACGAATATCTTGTGCGCTGACTGGGAGGCGTTGATGAAGTGCCATCAAGGCGGCGATCACAGCAGAGGCGTTAAGAATTTGATTGGCACCTCGCAAAGCAGGATAGCCAAGACCGCTAAAGCGTTTTTGACGCCCTGCCCAACCCCACTGCTGCTTATCACCCTGAAAGTTGTAATCACGGCCTTGAAGCCATAAGTCACAACCCAGTTCTTCAGCGTAGTCAATCAGAGACTGTGGTGGCACCGGGTCACCACAAACCGCAATAGCGCCAGCGCGGAAGATACCCGCTTTTTCTCGTCCAATAGCTTCGCGAGTGTCGCCGAGAAAATCAGCATGGTCAATATCAATACTGGTAACTATGGCGCAATCTGCATCAACAATATTGACAGCATCTAATCGTCCACCCATACCAACTTCAAGCACTACAGCATCTAAATTCGACTTGGAAAATAAATGCATGATTGCCAGGGTAGTGAATTCAAAATACGTTAGCGTTGGCGCATCCACTAAGCTAACTCTCGCATGCTCTACCGCAGCAAAATGCTCCAGCAAGAGATCGTCTTTAACTTCCTCACCGTTGACCCGAGCGCGCTCATTAAAAACGAGTAAATGAGGAGACATGTGGCAACCCACTCTATACCCAGAAGCCAGCAAAATGCTTTCAAGATAGGCACAGGTAGAACCCTTGCCATTAGTCCCGGCAACAGTGATCACAGGGCAATCAAAATGAAGGCCTAAAGCTTCTTTGACTCGATTGATGCGATCAAGACCCATGTCGATGCCGACTGGGTGGGCTGTTTCAAGATGGCTCAGCCAAGCCGTCAGGCTAGAAAACAGAATGGGGGGTTGGTGTGCGGAACTCAAGCGCTTTATACAGCTGCGCTACCCGCAATCGCAGGCTCAGGAAGCTGCTGGAGCAATGCCAAGAGACGAGCGATTTCACCGCGCATTTGGCGACGATCCACAATCATGTCAATACCGCCCTTTTGCAACAAGAACTCAGAACGCTGAAAGCCTTCTGGCAATTTTTCTCGAACAGTTTGCTCAATAACACGCGGACCTGCAAAGCCAATCAATGCTTTTGGCTCAGCCATCACTACATCACCCATAAAAGCAAAGCTGGCAGAAATTCCACCCATGGTTGGATCGGTTAAGACGCTGATATATGGCAAACCTTTTTTAGACAACAAAGTCAGCATGGAGTTTGTTTTAGCCATCTGAAAAAGAGACAGCAAGCTTTCTTGCATGCGCGCGCCACCTGTTGCCGTAATGCAGATAAATGCACACTTCTTAGCAATAGCCTCTTGAACGCCTCGAGCAAAACGCTCGCCAACAACTGAACCCATGGAGCCGCCCATATATTGGAACTCAAAGCAAGCAGCCACTACCGGGATGCTTTCAATCTTTCCACCAAGCACAATTAAGGCTTCAGACTCACCAGAGGCATCATTGGCCTCCTTAATACGGTCTGGGTATTTCTTGGAATCTTTAAATTTAAGCGGGTCGGTTGGATAGATATCGGCACCAATCTCATAGCGACCCTTTTCATCCAACAGGCTATCCAAACGCAATCGTGCACCGATACGCATATGGTGACTGCATTTTGGGCAAACCGATAAATTGGCTTCAATATCAGTGCTGTAAAGGACCGTTTCACAGCCAGGGCACTTAACCCATAGACCCTCTGGTACGGATTTGCGATTCGCAGGATCCGTATGTTGGATTTGTGGGGGTAGTAATTTATCGATCCAGCTCATCAGTTTTTAACTATCCAGTGCATTAACTATCTAAAGCGACGCGAATTTCACGTATAAAGGTTTCCAGCGATTGTACCGCCTGGCCAGGGGCAGAATCCTCTAAAAGACGAATAATTCGACTGCCAATTACCACCGCATCCGCTGTTTTTGATACTGCACGGGCACTTTCAGCATCATTAATGCCAAAACCCACCGCAATCGGGATTGGAGTGGCTTCACGGATCTTAGGGATGATGCTGGCCACATCCTGGGTATTTAGGTGGGAGGCACCAGTTACACCCCGCATAGAGACGTAATAGATATAACCAGAAGCTATTTTGGCTGCATCTTTTATGCGTTCTGGTGATGAAGTAGGCGCCAATAGGAAAATTGGGTCAACACCAGCAATTTTCATTCGAGCAGCAAAGTCCTCACACTCTTCTGGCGGGTAATCCACAACAAGAACACCATCAACACCAGCAGCTTTAGCCTCTGTTGCAAAGCGTTCTGCACCCATCTGCTCAACAGGATTGGCATATCCCATCAAAACTACTGGGGTATTGCTATCAAGCTTGCGAAACTCCTTCACCATCTCCAAACAGCCATGCAAAGTCACACCCTGAGTGAGCGCTCTTTCAGACGAACGTTGAATCACCGGACCATCTGCCATTGGATCAGAAAAAGGCACTCCGAGCTCAATAACATTAGCGCCACCACGAACTAATGCGTGCATTAAATCAACAGTGAGTTTTGGATCAGGATCGCCTGCTGTAATAAAAGGAATCAATCCTTTTTTTCCAGTAGCCTTTAGTTCATTAAACAGTGCAGTAATTTTTGACATGGCAATTCGTAGTTATTATTTTTATGTAAGTTCGTGAGTGACTTCGAATTAACCTTCGGAGCCAGTAGCTTGAGCAACGGTATGCATATCTTTATCGCCGCGACCAGAGAGATTTACCAAGATCGTCTTATCTTTAGAAAGTGTTGGCGCTAATTTGCAAGCATAGGCAATTGCGTGCGAGGACTCTAACGCCGGAATGATGCCCTCGATACGGCAACAATCATGAAATGCTTTCAAGGCTTCTTCATCCGTGACCGCAACATAGTCAGCACGGCCCGAATCTTTCAACCAGGCATGCTCAGGCCCAACACCGGGATAATCCATGCCCGCTGAAACGGAATGTGTTTCAGAAATCTGACCATTCTCATCTTGCAATAGATAAGTACGGTTACCGTGCAATACGCCCGGCTTACCGACACAAAGCGCGGCAGAATGAAGACCGCTATTTAAACCATGGCCTGCAGCTTCAACACCAACCAATTTCACTTCTGGGTAATCAATATAAGGATAGAAAATACCCATTGCATTAGAACCACCGCCAACGCATGCCATGACATAGTCAGGCTGACGGCCAGTCATCTCTGGCATTTGTACTTTGCACTCTTCACCAATGACACTCTGAAAATCTCGGACCATCATGGGATATGGATGGGGACCTGCAACAGTACCGATGATGTAGAAAGTATCTTCTACGTTAGTAACCCAATCACGCATCGCCTCATTCAGCGCATCTTTGAGAGTCTTCGTTCCTGATTCCACAGGAACTACTTTTGCACCAAGTAATTTCATACGAAATACGTTTTGCGCTTGACGTGCTACGTCAACAGAACCTTGATACACAGTGCAATCTAAACCAAAGCGAGCGCAAATTGTTGCTGTAGCAACACCATGCTGCCCTGCCCCTGTTTCAGCAATGATGCGTGGCTTACCCATACGTTTAGCCAGCATTGCTTGACCAATCACATTGTTAATTTTGTGAGCGCCAGTGTGATTTAAATCTTCGCGCTTGAGATAGATCTGCGCACCACCCAACATTTCACTCCAACGCTTGGCGTGATACACAGGTGAAGGACGACCTACAAAATGTTTGAGCTCGTAATGGAACTCTTCTAAGAATTCTGGATCGTGTTGGTATTTTGCGTAAGCTGCTTTGAGTTCATCCAAAGCAAACATGAGTGTCTCAGAAACAAATACGCCACCGTAAGGACCGAAATGTCCTCGTGCATCTGGCTTATCGTACATAAATACCTCTTTTGATTAGTTACAGCAAATAATTAAGGTGATGTGCTTGCGTCTGCCGCTCGCACTGCCTCGATAAACTGCTTCATCAAGGCGTGATCTTTTACACCCTTGCTGATTTCTACGCCGCTTGAGACGTCAACCGCGCAAGGATGAAGACGAGCAATAGCTTCGCCCACGTTGTGAACGTTCAATCCACCACTCAAAACGACCTGAGGCGCGTTTGCGCTTATCCATGCTTGTGGAATTCCTGACCAATCAAAAGGAACGCCCCCTCCTCCATAGCCCTCAACGAGAGCATCGAGCAAAAAGGCATTTGCTTGCCTGTATTGTAGGGAAAAATCGTCAAAGGCGAAGCCTGCTCCAACGCGAGCCGCCTTCATCCAGGGTTGACCTGCCGCTAGGCGCTGGCATTCGGCCGGAGACTCATCCCCATGAAACTGCCATAAAGTGATCGAAGCAGCTGCCCGAATAGCCTCAAATTCGGCATCTGAGGCGTTAACGACCAAGCCCACGGCATCAACCCCAGCCGGAAGCCTGGAAATCAATGCGGCAGCAATATTAGGGCTAACGGCCCTTGGGCTTGGCGGATAGAAAACAAAGCCAACTGCATCTACGCCGGCAGCTACAGCAGCATCAACATCTGAAGGCGTCTTGAGGCCGCAGATTTTGACCCTAGTACGGCCAAGAGAGTTAGTAAGTAAGCCCATATGGGAAATGATAAGGCCTTAGGCAAATAATGGCCTGCCTAGGCGTAAACCGCCTTAGGCAACCAAGAATTAGCTAGCCATGGCCTGGGGATCTGAAACTCGTCTGGATAGCCAATTTGAGTTAAATAGAGACCGGCCGGTGAGAACGTAGGCGCCGCAATACTACGATCCTTTGCCGCTAGGACTTCTGCCATCCACCCTGCTTTTTGCTTGCCAATACCAATTTGGATAAAACTACCAACTAAGTTACGAACCATGTGATGCAGGAAAGCATTCCCTTTAATCTTTAAATAGAGCCAAGGCTCATCAGAGAAAATTTCGATGGAATACATCGTCTTTACTGGGGTCTTACTTTGACACTCCGAAGATCGAAATGAGGTGAAATCATGCTCACCAATCAAACATTGAGCAGCATCTTTCATGGCATCCACATCAAACCAGCGATCTGCTGGCAGCATGACGTAACCCGCGCGGTCTACTGCCATAGGAGAACGGCATGGGCCAGCATGTAATGCGTAAATATAGGTGCGCTCATGTGCAGAATAACGAGCGCTAAACTCTTCTGGCACCACTTGAGCCCAATTAACCACAATCGACTCTGGCAAGAAAGTATTAACCCCTCTAACCCAAGACCAGCTCTCTCGCTCAACCTCAACATCAAAGTGAACGACCTGACCTAAAGCATGGACGCCCGTATCTGTTCTGCCCGCTGTAATGACACGTATAGGATTGGATTTCAATCCATCTGTCCCAACAAAGGCAGAAATAGCCTTTTCTAACTCATCTTGAATCGTATTCCGATTTACTTGGGACTGCCATCCTGAATAAGGGCTGCCATCATATTGAAGGCCTAAGGCGATACGCATAGTAACGTTTAAGAATCTCTCTGCGACAACTCGGTCAGTAGACCTTGAGCCTCAACCGTAATTGCAGGATCAATTGAACTTCCAATGTGGACAATTTCTTGAAGAGATTTTTTGGCTGCGGCGAAATCTTCAATCGTGATGTACGCCCGAGCCAAATTTAACTTCACACGAAGAGCATCAGCCAGCGGATTAATCTCAGCAACTGGAGGCTGAGTCGGTTTTTTAACAGGCGTCAAGTCGAGATCAATTCCAGCGAATAATGCCTTAGCACGATCCGGCATTGCAGTATTCGAAGAATGATGCTGTTGAGGGGTAGCATTTTCATTGGGAATACTCTCTGAAAAATTTCGAGCTTCGGAGCGACGAGCATTTTTGGCTAGCAACCAGAGCAATAAACCAGTAAGCCCCATCAATGCTAATGCGAAGATTGCTGGTGCAAAACCACCCATGCCAAAAGAACCATCATTTTTTACAGGCTCTGCTGTCTTGCCTTTAGCTTGGTCAAGAAGGCGTTGCAAATCAGCAATATTCTTTTCAAGTTCAGCAACACGAATTCGTGTTTGTTCAAGTGCTTTTTCTTGCGCTACAAGATCTTCTGTATAGCGGCGCTCTTCAGAGCTGCCTTCAGTACTCGATCCAATTTTGAGTCTATCTTTAGCTGGTGCATCGGGACTATTCTTTTGAGCATTTGAGCCTTGCACCCCGCTTCTTGTTTCTCGTTCGGCCAACCATTGAGCATTTGACTCGGCCACAAACTGATGAGCCTCTGCCGGACTAATTGAACGTAACAAGGCTTGATTCGGCTGATTAAGCTCAGCACCAGCCTCAAGACGGTTAATGCTGCCACTAGCAAATGCATCGGGATTGGCTTTAAATAAAGCCATCATGGTTTGATCAAGATTTGCGCCCTGCATTTGGGGCGCTAATTGCGCAGCAATTTCAGAAAGGGTTTGACCTTGTCTCACTAGAATTTTCTGAGCGTCGCCAAGGAGCAATGTGTAGGCTTTAGTGATGCTTCCCGCAGACCAATTTAAGGTGACCATAACATCCAAGAATGGATCCTCTGTCATTGGCACAGATTCAACTGTCTCAAGCAGAATCATCAACTGCTCTTGTTGATTGCGATAAATCATCGCCTGAGGATTGAGATCAAGGACCTTTTGAGATATCCCTAATCGGTCATATGCAGTCTTACTAGCAATACTGACATTTAAGCTGGAAAGTGCGGATTGCTCATCAGCACCAACTCGAATTGGAAACTCTACCTTGAGTGGTTCTCCGGGCCTAGAAAGGAGCTTTGGAGAACCAAGGGAAATGGCTGCTGCTGCACAGGACCAACTTAGCCAAACTAAGCAAAGCGCTCTTGCAAACTGAATCTGGCTAAATCTGAACATTAGTGCTCTAACAAGATACGGAGCATGCGACGCAATGGCTCTGCAGCACCCCATAGGAGTTGATCGCCGACCGTAAATGCACCAAGATATTCAGGGCCCATAGCCATCTTATGGAGGCGGCCAATAGGCACAGTCAAAGTACCGCTAATTGCAGCTGGAGACAATTCACGCTCAGTGGTCTCGCGATCATTTGGAATGACCTTAACCCACTGGTTATCGTTGGCCAAAATGGCTTCGATCTCTTTTAGTGGAATATCTTTTTTGAGTTTGACTGTGAGGCCTTGTGAGTGGCAACGCATCGCACCAACACGAACACACAAACCATCAATTGGAATGCTTCCAGGCGTTCTAAATGGAGGACGACCTAAAATCTTATTAAACTCAGCGCCGCCCTTCCACTCTTCCTTGGTTTGACCATTCTCAACGGGGACATCAATCCAAGGAATCAAGCTACCTGCTAAAGGCGTATTGCGGAAATTTTTCTTTGGAAAATCAGGTGAGCGTAAAGTCTCAGTAATCTTACGATCGATATCCAAGATCCAAGAGGATGGATCTGCCAATTCTGTTGCTACGCTATCACGTAAAGCACCCATCTGTAGAAGCAACTCGCGCATATTTTGTGCGCCAGCACCAGAAGCCGCTTGATAAGTCATGGCACTGATCCACTCAACCATGTCGGCTTTAACTAAGCCACCCATCGCCATCATCATTAAGCTAACTGTACAGTTACTGCCAATCCAGTTTTTTCCACCGGCTGCTAATGCTTTGTCAATCACAGGTCGATTTACTGGATCCAAAATTAATACAGCATCATCTTTCATGCGCAATGCACTTGCAGCGTCAATCCAATGACCTTGCCAACCGGCGGCACGTAGCTGAGGGAAAATCTCATTGGTGTAGTCGCCACCCTGACAAGTCAAAATAATGTCGCAACGCGAGAGCGCCTTGATGTCATTCGCATCCAGCAAAGTATTTTCACTCTTAGTGACCTTTTGACCATTTAAGAGTGGCACTTCACCGCCAGCTTGGCTGGTACTAAAAAATACTGGCTCAATAAGATCAAAATCCTTCTCAGCGAGCATTCTCTCCATAAGAACGCTACCAACCATACCGCGCCAGCCGACTAAGCCTACTAATGGTGTTTTTGTATTTGCCATGATGATCAACTATCTATTGAGTGTGATGAATGATTTAAATATATGAAACTCTTATTTTGAAAGAGCTGCTACTACAGCATCGCCCATTTCAACGGTAGAAACTTTTTTCGTACCATCGGTATAGATGTCAGCCGTGCGCAAGCCTTGAGACAAGACTTTTTGCACCGCCGCTTCAATTCGATCGGCTTCCGCAGGCATACCTAAGGAATAACGCAACATCATTGCGGCAGACAGGATGGTTGCTAAAGGATTAGCAATACCTTTGCCAGCAATATCCGGAGCAGAACCATGACTTGGCTCATACAG
Source organism: Polynucleobacter sp. GWA2_45_21 (assembly GCF_001830325.1). GTDB lineage: Bacteria > Pseudomonadota > Gammaproteobacteria > Burkholderiales > Burkholderiaceae > Polynucleobacter. The sequence continues at coordinate 59,819 of NZ_MHZG01000011.1, forward strand.
CCCTTTATTATTTTTATCCAATGAGGCAGATGGCAACATACCGATGGAGCCAGTCAACATTGAGGCCTCATCAGAGAGGATGTCGCCAAATAAGTTCCCAGTCACCACAACATCAAATGCTTTTGGCGCTTTGACTAACTGCATTGCGGCGTTATCAACATACATATGTGATAACTCGACATCAGGGTAATCTTTACCAACGCGAATCATGACATCACGCCACAACTGTGAAGTCTCCAGCACATTTGCTTTATCAACGCTACATACTTTCTTGCCACGCTTGCGTGCCGCCTCAAATGCAACGCGACCAATACGCTCTACTTCTGGCTCGCTGTAATGCATCATGTCGTAGCCTTCACGTGCACCCTTAAACAAAGGTAGCTCAGAAGTACGAATTCCTCGCGGCTGACCAAAGTAGATATCGCCATTCAGCTCACGAATAATCAATATATCCAGGCCACTCACAATTTCTGGCTTCAAGCTAGAAGCAGCTGTCAGTTCGTCATAGCAAATGGCTGGCCTGAAATTGGCAAACAATTCCAAATGCTTACGTAAACCTAAGATAGCTTGTTCAGGGCGGAGTTCACGAGCCAAGGCGTCGTATTTCCAGTCGCCTACAGCACCAAACAAAATAGCATCCGCTTTCTTAGCCAACTCTAAAGTTGCTGGCGGCAATGGATGACCAGAAATATCGTAAGCTGCCCCACCTACAGGAGCAGTCTCAAGATCAAATTTTGGGCCGAGTGCGTTTAATACCTTAACGGCTTCAGCAACAATTTCCGGGCCGATACCATCGCCCGGTAGGACTGCAATTTTCATGAAAGGCCTCTAACTCTATAAAACTACGGCAGTTGTGTCGCAAGCCAAGGCATCTTGAGGATGCGCTCAGCTTCATAAGCCTTGATTTTATCTGCATGTTGCAGGGTTAAGCCAATATCATCCAAGCCGTTAAGCAGGCAATGCTTTCTGAATGGCGCTACATCAAAGCTATAGGAGGTGCCATCAGGGGTAATTACTTTTTGTGCTTGCAGGTCTACCGTGAGCTGATAACCGCTAAAAGCCATGGTTTCATTGAATAAATGGTCTACCTGCAGTTCAGTGAGAACAATCGGCAAAAGACCATTTTTAAAGCAATTATTGTAAAAAATATCGGCAAAACTCGGTGCAATAACAGCTCTAAAGCCGTATTGATCCAAAGCCCATGGAGCATGTTCGCGAGAGCTACCGCAACCAAAGTTCTTGCGGGCCAGCAAAATACCGGCATCTTTATAGCGTGGCTGATTTAGAACAAAATCTGGGTTAATCGGGCGTGTGCTGCAATCCTGACCCGGCTCACCATGGTCCAAATAGCGCCATTCATCGAATAAATTCTGACCAAAACCCGTTTTTTTAATCGATTTTAAGAATTGTTTTGGAATGATGGCATCGGTATCCACGTTCTCGCGATTAAGGGGAGCAACCAATCCTTTGTATACCGTAAATTTTTCCATAATGTCTTACCAGTTCGCTTCTACCGAATTACTTAACGGGGGTTACAACCACATCTTTCCCTTTAGTTTGGGACTGGTTGTTATTGCTGTTGCCGCTACCACCCATTGAATTACCCATCGTTTGCAAATCCTTACCAACGCCTTCCATGGTGTTGGCACACGCAGAGAGAAGTACTCCAATAACTGCAACTGCAGCCAAACGCTGAATCATGGTGAGTGAAGATAATTTAGGCACTGTGCTTTTCCTTAAGAGATCTTGCGAACATCAACAAAGTGACCCTCAATAGCTGCAGCAGCAGCCATTGCAGGACTAACCAAATGCGTTCTTCCGCCATTGCCCTGGCGACCTTCAAAATTGCGATTGGAGGTAGATGCGCAACGCTCACCTGGCTCGAGTCGATCGGCATTCATTGCCAAGCACATAGAGCAACCTGGCTCGCGCCACTCAAAGCCTGCAGCCTTAAATACGCGGTCTAAACCTTCACGCTCAGCCTGTGCCTTGACTAATCCAGAGCCAGGAACGACCATGGCCAACTTCACATTAGCAGCTACTTTTTTACCTAGACGATCAACCACTTTTGCCGCAGCGCGGATATCTTCAATGCGGCTATTGGTGCAAGATCCGATAAATACTTTATCAATCGAAATATTACTTAATGGAGTATTTGGAACAAGATCCATGTACTCTAGCGCACGCTCCATTGCGGAACGTTTATTAGGATCGAGCTCCTTTTCTGGATCTGGAACACGGTCGCTAATTGCGAGAACCATTTCTGGTGAAGTACCCCAAGTGACTTGAGGTGCGATCTCTTCAGCTCGCAACTCAACCACAGCATCAAAATGCGCATCGGCATCTGAATGCAAAGTACGCCAGTACTGTAAGGCATGACGCAAAGCCTCGCCTTTAGGGGCGTAAGGTCTACCTTGAATATATTCGATCGTAGTTTCGTCTACAGCTACAAGTCCAGCACGAGCACCTGCCTCAATTGCCATATTGCAGAGGGTCATGCGACCCTCCATAGACAAATTGCGGATGGCTTCGCCTGCAAACTCAATGGTGTAACCAGTTCCGCCAGCAGTGCCAATCTTTCCGATTACAGCAAGCACAATGTCTTTCGCAGTGGAGCCTGGTTGCAGGCGGCCATCTACCTTGACCAGCATGTTCTTACTCTTTTTCATGAGCAAGGTTTGAGTGGCCAATACATGCTCAACTTCGGATGTACCAATACCAAACGCAAGCGCACCAAATGCACCATGCGTGCTTGTATGAGAGTCGCCACAAACCACTGTCATGCCAGGTAATGTAGCGCCCTGCTCTGGTCCAATAACGTGAACGATCCCTTGACGGAGATCATTCATCTTGTATTGAGTAATACCAAAGGCATCACAGTTTTGATCCAGCGTGTCTACTTGTAGCTTCGAAATCGGATCCGTAATTCCCTCAGAACGATCTGTGGTGGGAACATTGTGGTCAGAAACAGCCAGATTGGCAGAGATTCGCCACACTGGTCGGCCAGCCAGATTTAATCCCTCAAAAGCTTGAGGGCTCGTCACCTCATGCAATAACTGACGATCTATATAAATTGTGGCCGTGCCGTCCTCTTCGGAATAGACGACATGGTCATCCCACAATTTGTCGTAAAGCGTGCGTGACATGTATGCCCTCTAATACTTTTATTTACGTACAGTGATGTTAGGAACTTTACGTGAAGTTTCTCCAACATATAGCTGACGGGGACGACCAATCTTGTACTCAGGATCAGTAATCATTTCTTCCCACTGAGCAATCCAGCCTACTGTTCTTGCTAAAGCAAAAATACAAGTGAACATTTCTGTAGGAACACCTAGAGCGCGCTGAACAATTCCTGAGTAGAAGTCTACGTTTGGATAAAGCTTGCGGCTTACGAAGTATTCATCTTCCAAGGCAATCTTTTCAAGCGTCATAGCCAACTTGAATAATGGGTCATTCTCAAGACCCATCTCTTTCAATACTTCATGGCATGTTTCACGCATCAATTTGGCGCGTGGATCAAAGTTTTTATAAACGCGATGGCCAAAGCCCATCAAGCGAACACTAGAGTTCTTATCCTTAACTTGGGCAATAAATTCACCAATCGTATCTACACCACCATTGGCTTGAATCTCATTGAGCATCTGCAAACAAGCTTCATTAGCGCCACCGTGTGCTGGACCCCATAGACACGCAATACCAGCAGAGATTGCAGCAAATGGATTGGTGCCAGAAGAGCCACACAAGCGAACTGTTGATGTAGATGCGTTTTGCTCATGATCGGCATGCAATGTGAAGATGCGATCCAAAGCGCGAACCAAAACTGGATTGACTTTGTATTCTTCACATGGTGTTGCAAACATCATGCGCATGAAGTTTGCAGTGTATGACAATGAATTATCTGGATAGATAAATGGCTGACCTACAGAATACTTATAGGCCATCGCAACCAAAGTTGGCATTTTTGCAATCAAGCGAATTTGTGCAACTTCACGAGCATGAGGATCGCTGTAATCAATTTCATCATGATAGAAGGCAGCCATGGCACCAACCAAGCCAGTCAATACGGACATTGGATGTGCATCACGACGGAAGCCACGCAAGAAGAATTGCATTTGCTCATGAACCATCGTGTGGTGCATGACCAATTGTTCAAAATCTTTTTTCTGTTTGGCGTTTGGTAACTCACCATTCAGAAGCAGGTAGCATACTTCCAAGAAGTCGCAGTTATGTGCAAGGTCTTCAATTGGGTAGCCGCGATAGAGCAACTCACCTTTATCGCCATCGATATATGTGATTTTGCTATTACATGAAGCTGTAGATAAAAAACCTGAATCGTAGGTGAACTTTCCGGTTTGACCGTAAAGCTTACGAATATCAATTACATCAGGACCAATCGTGCCTTTATAAATTGGCAAGTCGATGTCTGGTGTGCCGTCCGAAAACGATAATTTTGCCTTGATGTCCGATTCAATCATTTCTAATCCTTAGTCATTCAAATTGATGATTAATACACTATTTGATCATGCGTCTGTACTGCTGTTGCATTCAAGGGCTGAATTACTTCTGTCTCAGCTTTTGTAAAACCGCCTTAAAGGCAACTTCTTCTTGCAAATCTTTTTCCAGCGCTTCTACAGAATCTTTGCGACCAATCAACAAATCCATCAGGTCGTTATCTTCCAAAGAAAATAGCTGGGTTAATACTTTTCCATCTTCTGCGCTAAGTTGATCACCATAGCGACCAAAGAAACGCTGCAGAATTAAATCGTTTTCAAGTAAACCCCTGCGGGCATCACTCTTTAGACGATATAACTCTGCATTACTCAGGATCATACTGCCCTGCGTACCATCAATTCCTTGATCTTCCCAATTGCCTTGGTCGGATTCAAATGCTTAGGACAAACGTCCACACAGTTCATGATGGTGTGGCAACGGAATAAACGATACGGATCTTCCAAGTTATCCAAGCGCGCTGCAGTATCTTCATCACGACTATCAGCAATAAAGCGATACGCCTGTAGTAAACCTGCTGGGCCAACGAATTTATCTGGATTCCACCAGAAAGATGGGCATGAAGTTGAGCATGATGCGCACAAGATGCACTCATACAAACCATTCAACTCTTCACGCTCTTCAGGACTCTGGAGACGCTCTTTCTCAGGGAATGGATTGTCATTTACCAAATAAGGCTTGATAGACAAATATTGCTTGAAGAACAAAGTCATGTCGACAATCAAATCGCGAACAACTGGCAAGCCAGGCAATGGGCGCAATGTAATGACTTTAGGCAAAGTCAACATATTGGTTAAACAAGCCAAACCATTCTTACCGTTAATGTTCATGGCATCAGAGCCACAAACACCTTCACGGCAAGAACGACGATAGGAAATGGTCTCGTCTTGCTTCTTCAGAGAAATCAAAGCGTCTAACAACATACGCTCACCAGTCAATTCAAGCTCATAACGCTCCATGCGTGGGGCTGCATCGACATCTGGATCGTAGCGGTAAATTTCAAATATACGAATATCACTCATTTTTAATTTCTCTTCGCTTAGAAAGTACGTTCTTTAGGAGGGAAGGACTCAACAGTCAATGGCTTGAGAACAACCGGCTTGTAATCCAAGCGATTGCCTTCGCTATACCAAAGTGTGTGCTTCATCCAGTTAGCATCATCACGATCTTGATGGTCATCATGTGAGTGTGCGCCACGACTTTCAGTACGAGCAGCTGCTGAAATCATCGTTGCATTAGCAGCTTCGATCAAGTTAGCAACTTCCAAAGCCTCGATACGAGCTGTATTGAAAATTTCAGACTTGTCTTTGAGCCATAAATGCTTTGCGCGCTCTGTGAGTTTAGCCATCTGGCGAACGCCCTCATCCATCAACTCTTGGTTGCGGAATACGCCAGCATATTTCTGCATAGTTTTACGAATATCGTTTGCAACGTCTTGTGCGTACTCACCAGAAGTGGAGTTATCAAGAGCGGCAATGCGAGCCATTGTTTGTTCACCAGCATTTGCAGGCAATGGTTTGAACTCGCGATTCTTGAGATCCATTGCAACAATGTGATTACCTGCTGCACGACCAAATACGAGTAAGTCGAGCAATGAGTTAGTACCCAAACGGTTTGCACCGTGAACAGATACACAAGAGCACTCGCCAATTGCATAAAGACCATTAACGATTTCGTTATGTTTACCATTAGCTGGGACAACAACTTGACCATTAATGTTGGTAGGAATACCACCCATCTGATAGTGAATTGTTGGCACCACTGGAATTGGCTCTTTAGTAACGTCAACGTTAGCAAAGTTAATACCGATTTCATAAACAGAAGGCAAACGCTTCATGATGGTCTCGGCACCAATGTGCGTTAAGTCGAGAACTACATAATCTCCGTTAGGACCACAACCGCGCCCTTCTTTAATTTCTTGGTCCATGCAGCGAGAAACGAAATCGCGTGGTGCCAAATCTTTGTAGGTAGGCGCATAACGCTCCATGAAGCGCTCACCATCCTTATTACGCAAGATGCCGCCTTCACCACGGCAACCCTCTGTCAACAACACGCCTGCACCAGCTACGCCAGTTGGGTGGAATTGCCAGAACTCCATATCCTCCAATGGAATGCCTGCACGCGCTGCCAGACCCATACCGTCGCCGGTATTAATAAATGCATTAGTAGATGCATCCCAAATACGACCGGCACCACCAGTAGCCATCATGACTACTTTAGTTTCCAAGATATAAACCTGGCCTGTTTCCATTTCAAGCGCAGTAACACCAACCACATCGCCTGCGTCGTCACGAATGAGATCCAAGGCTAACCACTCAACGAAGAAATTAGTCTTTGCGCGGACATTACGCTGATACAAAGTGTGCAACATCGCGTGACCAGTACGGTCAGCTGCTGCGCAAGCGCGTTGAACAGCTTTCTCACCATAGTTGGCTGTGTGACCACCAAATGGGCGCTGATAAATCGTGCCATCTGGATTACGGTCAAAAGGCATACCGAAATGCTCTAACTCGTAAACCACTTTAGGAGCTTCGCGGCACATAAATTCGATCACGTCTTGGTCACCCAACCAGTCAGAACCTTTGATGGTGTCATAGAAGTGATAGTGCCAATTATCTTCACTCATATTGCCCAGCGAGGCGCCGATACCACCTTGTGCAGCAACAGTATGCGAGCGAGTTGGGAATACTTTAGTTAATACCGCAACGTTGAGGCCGGCTTCTGCCAATTGCAAAGAAGCGCGCATACCTGAACCACCTGCACCAATAATTACCGCGTCGAAACGGCGGCGTGGCAATGCTTTTTTAATCGCGGTCATTGAATTACACTTTCCACAAAATTTGTACGGCATAAGCCGCACAGGCTACGAGATACAAAACAGTTAACACCTGAAGTGTTAAACGAATGCTGACAGGCTTGATGTAATCCATCCAGATATCACGGATACCAATCCAAGCGTGATAGAACAAGCTGATGAAGAATAAGAGCGTCAATAGCTTCATGAACTGATTGCTAAACAACCCAGCCCAGCCTTCATAAGTTGCACTACCAGTAATGCAATAGTCAACTAACAATACGATTGTGAAGACCACCATAACAATGGCAGTCACACGTTGAATAATCCACTCTTTAAGGCCGTAGTGCGCGCCCACAACTAAGCGCTTCGGTCCGATTTGATAAATAGGCATTAGATTTCCTTAATGAAGAAGTGCTTAGTACAAGCCGAATAGTTTTAGACCAACAATCGCAGTCAAAGCGAGACCTAAGAAAAATACAAAGATCGCTGAGCGATTGGCATCCGCCTTTTCAACGCCAATCTCTAAATCTAACAAGAGGTAGCGGATACCAGCGCAGAAATGGTGCAAGAAAGACCAAATCAAGCCCAAGAGAATCAGTTTTACGATTACGTGACCAGTGATTGCCTGGAATTTTTGATAGCTCATCTCTGAAGCTAGGCTCTGATCAAAAAGATAGAGCAAGAAAGGCAACATCAAAAACAGGGCTGCCCCACTAATTCGATGAAGAATGGAAACTTTTCCAGCCCAAGGTAGGCGGTATTTGATTAACTGGGCAAGACCAATATTTCGGTAAACCGGTCTATCTTTTTTTACGTTTTCTTGTGCATCAACCATGGGCAATCTCAATCTTTCGGTGGAGGTTCAGTGTGGTTTTGTTGTGTTGCAACATATTCTATTGGAAACCTTGGGGATGGTGGGGACTTTTTAGCGTTTAAAGGGGTTAAATAGTGGTTTTTACTGATTTTTAGTGTACTACCTAGTGCAATTTATTGTCGTAGTGCTGATCAGAAGTGTCATATCTTGCGTGCCGAATTTCTACTGGTTTATTCCCGTATGTAAAAGCAACACGTTCAACCGACAATAAGGCAGACCCCTCTTGAACTTGAAGATAGTTAGCTAGCTCTGGATTGGCTAAAACCGCCTTAATTTTCTCTTCAGCCCGAACCATATGGGTGGCATATTGACACTCATAGAAGGCATACATCGGCCCAGGCCAAGAGTTAAGAGCTTCAAGCGTAAGGCCTTTGAAGCGCCCCTCCGGCAACCAAATCTCCTCAAAAACGATCGGACGACCCGCATAGCTTTGAACACGGTCAATTCGAATAATGGGGTCACCTGCCTTTAATTTAAGCAACTTTGCTGTATAGGCGTCGGATTGGGCATTCTCGCAAGCTAAAAACTGGTTTTTGAGGTGCAACTTCTCACCAGAGTCCGGTTCTAAGCGTAAAAAGCGATATTGAAAGTCCTCTTCTTGGTGGGTAGCTACAAAAGTGCCCTTACCTTGACGGCGTACAAGTAAATTTTGGGTTGCCAACTCATCAATGGCCTTGCGAACAGTCCCCTGGCTCACTGCATAGCGTGCCGCTAGCTCCATTTCACTGGGGATAGCATCCCCAGGCAACCATTCTGAGGCCTGCAAGCTAGCCAAAATCATGGCTTTAATTTGCTCATAAAGCGGGCTAAATGAGGCAATTGGTTCGGATGTTAGTGACAAATTCACTCCACAGAGTCTTCAATTGGATAAAATTCAAGCTTATCTCATATCTTATATAAGACATGATTGACAGTGTAAATGGAAAGTCCCTACACTTGAATGGATAATAGAAAAGATTTCATTAATTAACCTCAACTGGAGTTATTAGTAATGGCAAAAGCCCCAATGCGTGTTGCAGTCACCGGTGCAGCCGGTCAAATCGGTTATTCCCTCCTATTTCGCATCGCCAATGGCGATTTGTTAGGTAAAGATCAGCCAGTAATCCTCCAGTTGCTTGAAATTCCAGATGAAAAGGCTCAAAAAGCCTTAGCTGGCGTCATGATGGAATTAGAAGACTGTGCATTCCCATTGTTGGCAGGCATGACAGCCCACTCTGACCCAATGACAGCGTTTAAGGATATTGATGTTGCTCTGTTAGTTGGTGCACGTCCACGCGGTCCTGGTATGGAGCGCAAAGATTTGCTCTCAGCCAACGCTCAGATTTTCACAGCACAAGGTAAAGCTTTGAATGCTGTAGCGAAGAAGACTGTCAAGGTATTGGTTGTTGGTAACCCAGCAAATACCAATGCTTACATCGCTATGAAATCTGCTCCAGATATTCCTGCGAAGAACTTCACTGCAATGTTGCGCTTGGATCACAATCGCGCCCTTTCACAATTAGCTAATAAGTTGAATAAGCCAGTTGCCGATATCGAGAAATTAGTTGTTTGGGGTAACCATAGCCCAACAATGTACCCAGACTATCGCTTTGCAACAGTTGATGGCAAGTCTGTAAAAGACAGCATTAATGATCCAGCATGGAACAAAGATACATTCATCCCTACAGTTGGTAAACGTGGTGCCGCCATCATTGAGGCACGCGGACTATCTTCTGCTGCTTCTGCTGCTAACGCAGCGATTGATCATATTCGTGACTGGGTTCTCGGCACGAATGGCAAATGGGTCACGATGGGTATTCCATCTAAAGGTGAATATGGCATTCCAGCGGAAGTGATCTACGGCTACCCAGTAGTTTGCGAAAACGGTGAATACAAAATGGTTGAAGGATTGGAAATCGATGAGTTTTCACGTGAGCGCATGAATCACACTCTTAACGAATTGCTTGAAGAACAAGCAGGCGTTAAACACCTTCTTTCATAAGGACCTGCATATATGAAGCGTACCCTTCTCCTCGTAAGCATGATGGCTGCTGGCTTTGTTGGCACAGCCAGTGCAAGCGAGGCAGTATCGACTTGGACTTGTAGCGAAAGCAAACAATTTAATACGACCGGGACAATAGAAAAGATTCGCCTAACATGGCAATCCAAAACTTTTGAACTGGTTCGTGAAAATTCTTTGCCTGGTAGTTTGCGTTACAAAAATACTACCAGCGGGCATGATCTGGTGGTGCTCGGTAACAAGGCTATGCTTTTTAATATTAAGTCTGGAACTCGTCTTGCAGATTTCTGCCAAACCGCAGAAATGAAAAGGGGCGACCTTCCTCATTTATTTGCTGACGCGGAACCGTTTACACAGAACTAAATCTTAGCCCTGACTCCACAATAAAAAAGCCGAGAAATTCTCGGCTTTTTTACTTATCAAGATCTATAGAGTTACTCAAATACTAATGAAATAAAGGTTGCTGTGTAGGCGCATCATCAGGCAACTCCGCATGCACGGCATCACCCGATCGATCTGGAAACAGTGGTGCTCCGCAATCATCGCAAAGCTCTGGGTCAAATAGCATTGCATGGCGGAAGACATCATCAACCCCGGCATCCCTAAGCGCATCTGCAATTCGCTTCATCGGACTCTCATCATCCGATAAATCATTGAGCGCATCATTAGCAACACTCTCTCGGTCGTATAAAGGCCAAATCACACCATACACAACCTCAGAGGAGCCTTTTAAGCTAAAGGAGATTCGATACTCATCAGCTTGATCTTCGCCAAATGCCCCTACTACGCAAGACAATCCTGCCGGCAGAACTCCAAGTGTGCTCTCAAGAAAATTGACAGCAGCCCGGATACTTAGTGGACGGACCTGCTTATCCGCCAGTCGGCAATTCGTAAAATATGCTTCTGGCAATAAGAGCTCAAACTCACAACCCGGTAAAAGTGCGGCAATAGGTTCTTGCATCATGTTTTGCCAACCGATCAAGCTGACACCACGCTCTTGACGTGTTGGTGCATCAGCTTGCCATCTGAAAAGTGGAGAGCCAGAAGGTGCAGCAACAGCAGCAATAATGAAGCGCGGATCGGCCAAAACTGCAATGGTCTCTGACATCTCTCGCAACTCTAACTTCACCTCACTAGCGCTAATAGCAGCGCTTGCTAAGGCCTCTGTAAGTAGGCGCGTTTGACAATGCGAGTGCGGCATCTGATCAATGCTGTAAAGCCAGGGAACAATGGCTAGGCGCGCATCAGTAGAAGCAATTGAGCTATGCAGTGCGGCAGCCGTAGATTCAATGACGCTCACTGGAAGCGCACCTGAAGGAATCTGATAGCGGGTATGTGCAACGATCGGTAAGGCCAATAAAAGCACATCCCAATTCTGATCCTCATGCACCATAAGCAAAGACTCTGCCAAGGTCTCAGCGCAATCTGCAAGCACCTCGAAGGCTACAGTATTAATTCGAAATGTTTGATCAAGAGCGGCATCAATTACATTTTGATTTTGGCTTTTGAGAAGGCGCATTAAGCGAACATTTAAGCGCTCTTCCCAATATTGGTCCTCAATATGACTCCCGGAGGCCGCCAAAGAAATAGCATCCGCTACAAGACGTTCGACATCCGGTGAGGTGCGCTGCGAGGATTTAGTGCGATGAACGGCCATGGTGCACTCTCCTACTTTCTTTCAGGTCGTCTAAACATGGGCTTCTCTGGCTTAGATTCAGAGGCAACATATTTGTAACCATCCAAATTGAAGCCTTTCAAATCTACTGGATCAGTAATGCGATTCTCAACCACATAACGTGCCATTAAACCTCTAGCTCGCTTAGCGTAGAAGGAAATGATTTTGAATTTACCGTCTTTACCATCTTGGAATACTGGGGAGATTACCGGGCAATCCAAGTTCTTCGCCTGCAATAACTTGAAATACTCTTCAGAAGCTAAATTGAGGAGAACAGGTTTCTTTTGCTTTTCCAGAACCGCCTTCAAGGAATTGGTCACGCGCTCACCCCAAAACGCGTACAGGTCTTTACCTCGAGCATTTTTGAAAGGGGTGCCCATTTCTAGGCGGTAAGGCTGCATTAAATCTAAGGGGCGCAAAGCACCATACAAGCCTGACAGGATGCGCACATGATCTTGGGCAAAAGCAATCGCCTTGGCATCAAGCGTCTTCACGTCAAATCCATCATAGACATCGCCATCAAAGGCATAAATCGCTGGCTTGCTATTCTCATCAGTAAATTTCTTAGACCAGTCACGATAGCGCCCCACATTCAGCGCAGCTAGCTGATCCGATAAGCCCATCAGATTGGCAACCTCCTGAGGGGAGAGTTTCTTTAAGTCAGCTATCAACTTAGCTGATTCCGAGACGAACTCAGGCAAGGTCGGAGCCTTAACCTTGGCAGGGGTTTTGTAATCTAAGGATTTAGCAGGTGAAAGGACGATCAACATGGCACAATTTGAGAATGAATTACTCCCATTCTAGCGACTACCTACCTTATTTGCCCTAAACCATCCGCATGAACCAAAACCCCCTTCTGACGCCAGTATTTCCCAGTCGCCTACCTGAGGTAGGAACCACGGTATTTACAGTCATGTCGGCCCTCGCTACAGAGCACAAAGCAATCAATCTAGGGCAAGGCTTTCCAGACTTTCCTTGTGATCGGGAACTCATATCTCAGGTCAATACAGCAATGCTGTCTGATCACAATCAATATCCACCAATGATCGGGATTGCGGACTTACGTCAAGGCGTGTCAAAAAAAATATCCGCTTTGTATAGCCATGACTACAACCCCGATACAGAAATTACTATCACCGCTGGGGGCACCCAAGGAATTCTCACGGCTATCTTGTCATGTGTCAGCGCAGGCGATGAAGTTGTCATCATTGAGCCAGCCTACGATAGCTATCGACCTTCAATTGAATTGGCTGGCGGAAAAGTAATTGCCGTATCTTTAATCGCTAATCGCGATGATCAAGGTAGTGTGAATTCTTACTCAATACCTTGGGATGATTTAGCTAAAGCTATTAATCCAAAAACACGACTCATCATCATCAACACTCCCCATAATCCAACTGGGATGATTTGGCAAAAGACGGATCTAGATCGCCTGGCAGATTTAGTCAGAAACTCCAATGCATTGATCTTAAGTGATGAGGTCTACGAGCATATGGTGTACGACGGGCATCAACACGCTAGCATAGCCAGCCATCCTGAGTTAGCAGCGCGAAGTTTTCTGATATCGAGTTTCGGTAAAACCTACCATGTCACCGGCTGGAAAGTGGGTTATGTTGCTGCCCCCGCATCGATGATGGCGGAGTTTCGCAAGGTACATCAATTCAATGTGTTCACAGTAAACACGCCAATGCAATTTGGTTTGGCCAAGTACCTTGAGAATCCAGATCACTACTTAGGACTGTCATCCTTTTATCAAGCTAAGCGGGATTTTTTTAGTAAGGGCTTGACTGAAACAGGCTTTGAATTATTACCAGCTCCAGCAACGTATTTTCAGTGTGTCAATTACACAAATTTACAGATCCCTCAAGCGAAGATGGGGGAAGCTGATTTCTGCTTGTGGCTTACCACCAAGATTGGTGTTGCTGCTATTCCAGTTTCCGCTTTTTACGCCCATCCGGTTGAGTCTGGCGTAATCCGTTTTTGTTTTGCTAAAAAAGAAGAGACGCTTTCAAAAGCATTAGAGCGTTTACAAACCCTGTAGAAGAGGAATTCATCGTGGCAATAAGCAAACCCAAGAAAGACATTATTGATGTTTATAGCTGGCCAACACCAAATGGTCATAAGGTGCACATCATGCTTGAGGAATGTGGATATAAGCTAGGCAAAGACTGGATTGCCCATCCAATTGATATTGGGGCTGGCGATCAATTCAAGCCAGAGTTCTTGGCAATTAGTCCGAACAATAAAATTCCCGCCATCGTGGATCCACAAGGACCTGATGGCAAACCAATCCACCTTTTTGAGTCTGGAGCAATCCTGCTCTACCTAGCATCCAAAACGGGAAAATTTTTACCCAAATCCACTCGAGGTAAATACGAAGTCTTGCAATGGCTCATGTTCCAAATGGGTGGCTTGGGGCCTCTATTGGGGCAAAACCACCATTTCCGGCTCTATGCACCAGAAAAAATAGACTATGCAATCACTCGATACACTAATGAAGCTAAGCGCTTATACGGGGTGTTAGATCATCAACTGCAAGATAATCCCTATATTGCTGGTAAAAATTATTCCATTGCGGATATTGCAATTTTTCCTTGGACGCGAAACTGGAAAAACCAAGGGATTGAGATTGATGAGTACCCGCATTTCAAGCGGTGGTTTGAAATGGTTGGTGAGCGCCCTGCTGTCAAGCGTGGTGTTGAAGTATTAACCGCATTACGTAAGCCCTTGCATGACGATAAAGCAAGAGAACAATTATTTGGTTCATCACAGTATCAAAAAAGGAAATAGCATGAAGATTCAATCGGTCGGAGTTATTGGCGCGGGCACGATGGGCAATGGCATTGCGCAGGTTTGCGCTGTTGCAGGGCTTGATGTTGTAATGGTGGATATCAATGACGCTGCTGTTGAACGTGGTTTGAGTCAAATCAGCAAGAGCTTAGATCGCCTCGTCAAAAAGGAAACTCTCACAGCAAAAGACAAAGATGCTGCATTAGGCCGGATCAAGGGAAGCACATCTTATTCTGACTTTAAGGGTCTGCAATTGGTGATTGAAGCTGCCACTGAGAATCAAGCCATTAAAGAGAAGATCTTGAAACAAGTTGATGAGATTGTCGACAAAGAAACCATTATTGCTACGAATACTTCCTCACTATCCATTACCAAGCTTGCTGCTTTAGATTCCAACCCAAGTCGCTTTATCGGTATGCACTTTTTTAATCCGCCGCCAATGATGGCCTTGGTAGAGGTGATTCGAGGTTTGCAAACCTCTGATGCAACACACGCAGCCATTATTGAAATGGCTAAGCGTATTGGTAAAGAGCCCATCACAGTCAAGAACTCACCCGGCTTTGTTGTCAATCGCATTTTGTTGCCGATGATTAATGAAGCCTTCTTTGTCCTGCACGAAGGGCTAGCTAGCCCGGAGGACATTGATGCTGGTATGAAATTGGGCTGCAATCAACCCATTGGCCCACTTGCTTTAGCTGACCTGATTGGTCTTGATACCTGCTTGGCGGTAATGGAAGTTTATTTTGAGAACTTCAGTGATTCCAAGTACCGCCCTTGCCCATTGCTTCGTGAGATGGTTGCAGCAGGATATCTCGGCCGCAAGACGGGTCGTGGCGTCTATACCTACGATCAATAATTTTTCATCCCATCATCCATTAATCCGAGTAAAGAAGTTTTTGTGAACCCATTACCCCCTCTTGTTCGTAAATTAGCCTACGCTGGTCTCATCCCTTTTGTGAGTCTCGCTTTAATGGTGCAGCTTGCACCAACTCCACTCAACTACTTAAGCGCTGAATCACTAGCCGGTTATGGGGCTGTGATTACTGCTTTTATGGGCGCATTACATTGGGGTGCTAATTTACATACGCTGGGGAAGGCACCTCCGGGCGACCGCTGGGAAGACCGCAACGCCTGGATTTGGGGTGTGATACCAGCAATAGTAGCCTGGGTTGCGTTACATATTTATATTCCGGTTGGCTTGGTAATCTTGGCATCAGCATTGGTGATACAGCGCAATATTGATAAAGAAACCTATCAGTACTATTTTTCTAGTGAAGAGGCTTGCGCAGCTTTTATCACCCTGCGCAATCGACTGACATTTGTTTCTGTCAGCTGCTTAATTTGGGCCGCGCTAGTTATTTTGTTTGTACAAAACTAAATCCTTAAAAATGGGCAATCTATTTGATCAAGCGCCTCCGCCTCCATTGGCGGAAGCCTTGCGCCCATCAAGCATTGAAGAGGTTATTGGACAAACACATCTACTAGCCTCCGGTAAGCCACTTAATCTCGCCTTTGCTTCTGGCAAGCCGCATTCAATGATTCTTTGGGGGCCGCCAGGTGTTGGTAAGACTACCTTAGCAAGACTTTCAGCAAAAGCCTTTGACCGAGAATTCATAGCAATATCAGCTGTTCTTGCCGGTGTAAAAGAAATTCGTGAAGCTATTGAACAGGCCCAACAGAGCATGTCTCAATACGGCAGACAAACTATTTTGTTTGTAGATGAGATCCATCGCTTTAATAAAAGCCAACAAGATGCTTTATTGCCCCATGTTGAGTCTGGGTTGTTTACCTTCATTGGCGCCACCACCGAAAACCCCTCATTTGAAGTTAACTCAGCCCTCCTCTCGCGCGCACAAGTCTATGTACTCAAATCATTAAGCACTGAGGAGCTTAAGCAATTATTTGATCGGGCACGTGAATATGCCATGCCTGGTATCCAGTTTGAATCACCAGCAATAGACAGCCTCATAGAGCATGCAGATGGTGATGCTAGGAGGTTACTCAATTTAGTAGAGCAAGTACGCAATGCAGTTTCCACACCAAACTCGAATATTGAGATGGTAGACCAGCAATTTATTGAAAATGCTTTGACTGTTCAAGCACGTCGCTTTGATAAAGGGGGCGACCACTTCTACGATCAGATTTCTGCGCTACATAAATCTGTGCGCGGCTCTAATCCAGATGCTGCACTGTACTGGTTTTGCCGAATGCTCGACGGTGGTGCTGATCCCCGCTATCTCGCAAGAAGAATTATTCGCATGGCCTGGGAGGATATTGGTCTTGCCGACCCCAGAGCAATGCAGCTAGCAAACGATGCAGCCCAAACCTTTGAAAGACTCGGCTCTCCCGAAGGAGAGCTAGCGCTTGGTCAAGCAGTCGTCTATTTGGCGATTGCTGCCAAGAGTAATGCAAGCTACAAGGCCTTTAATGCCGCTAGAGCCTATGTTGCCAACGATCAAAGTAAACCCGTACCTAACCATTTACGCAACGCTCCAACCAAGCTCATGAAAGAATTGGGACATGGAAAAGAATATCGCTATGCGCACGATGAGCCCCATGCCTACGCTGCCGGCGAGTCCTACCTTCCAGAAGGAATGGCAGAGCCTCATTGGTATGAGCCAGTTGATCGTGGACTAGAGAGCCAAATTGCCGAGAAGATGGCGTTCTTGCGTAATTTAGACAGGGAGTCTAAAAAGAAATGATTCAAGATAAGACTGGCACTAAGGTTCTTAAAGGGACTTTTTATTACGACATCATTTCTCCATTTTCATACTTCTATGTCAAGCAGCGCCATCAACTTGATCATCGCATAGATATTGAACCAGTCCCAATCTTGCTCGGCGGCCTCTTTCGAGCGACAGATAATCGCGGCCCAGGTGAAGTAGAAGCAAAGCGCCCTCACACCTACCAATACTGTGTATGGCTTGCTGAAAAGTTAGGTTTACCTTTTCGTTTTCCTGAACATCACCCCTTTCTTACAGTGGCAGCACAGCGTTTACTGGTTCAAGAACATGCTGATTGGGAAATGGTTGAGCGTGCATTCGAGTATGTTTGGGTTGAGGGCAAGGATCCCAATTTATCTTGGCCGGAATTTTGTCTACACCTTGGCCTATCAGCCGACACCCCCAAGCCAGATGCGCCGGAAATTAAGGCAAAGCTGATTAGCAATACCGAACGCGCAAAAACGGATGGTGCGTTTGGAGTGCCAACCCTCATCATCAATGACCATGCTTTTTGGGGTGTAGACACCATTGCCTGGGTACTAGATTATCTTGATAGGCCAAACATGTTTGAAGAAGCGGCTTATCGCTATGCCGCCCAAGTCCCATCTGGACTTTGAGCAATACAATCAGTCATTAGCTATTTTTTATTTGATTTTTAAGGACCTACTACTATGCGCAAGATCATTGCTTCTCTATTCATTATCACCAGCCTGATTGCTAGTGCCGCAAGCTTTGCAGGTCCTAAGGTGGAATTTAAAACCACCATGGGTAATTTTGTTGTTGAGTTGGATTCGGTCAAGGCACCAAAGACCACGGCCAATTTTTTAAACTATGTGAATAGCGGTTTTTATAACGGTACCATTTTTCACCGCGTGATTGATGGCTTCATGATTCAAGGTGGAGGCTTTACTCCAGACCTAGTTCAAAAACCTACTAATGCGCCGGTAGCTTCAGAGGCTCAAAATGGCCTCAAGAACCAAACTTACACCATTGCTATGGCGCGCACTTCAGATCCTGATTCAGCTACAGCTCAGTTCTTTATTAATGTTAAAGATAATGAAGGCTTAAATTATCCCAATGCGATGGGCAATGGCTACACCGTATTCGGGAAAGTGATTTCTGGTACGCAAACCATTGATGCCATTCGCAAGATCCCAACTATGCTTGCAACAGCGCCAAAAATGGGACGTATGTCGGACGTGCCCAGCAAGACTGTCACGATTGAATCTGCAACTGTTTTGAAGTAGTTTTCATCCTTACTTGAACCCTGATAGTCAATAGCATGATATTGCTAGATGACGCACAAAGCACTCAGGCAGAGCCGAGCAGTCGCCTCTATGAACAGGCACTGCAGTGCTGGACTGTGTATGCCCAATCCAGCTCCTCACAAACAATCACTGCGGTAGATGAATGTCTGCGGAGCATTAATGAAGCATTGACTCGCGGTGAATATGTTGTCGCTGCATTTGCTTATGAATTAGGCCTATACATTCACAACATTGATCGGCGCCTTGATGGCGTAAAGCATCAGCATCCACTAGTTCAAGCATGGTCGTTTAAATCCTATGAGAGCTTAAGCAAGCAGGAAGTTGATGCACTCATTAGAGGCAGAGTTAAGACGCTTGATTCTGACTCTCAAATTGCAGGCGTTAGCAATCTTCATTTTTCCATTAATGTAGAGAAATTTAAGTCTGATATTGAGGCTATTCAAGAGTACATTCGTAATGGTGATACGTATCAAATTAATCACACCTTTCGAATTACGGGAGAGACCTATGGTGACCCACTCGCACTGTATGCGCGACTAAGAAATCGCCAGCCAGGAAGATTTGGGGCATTTATTGAGAGTGACTCGAACTACATTCTTTCCCAGTCCCCTGAATTATTTATTCAGAAGCAAGGCGGCACTTTAAAGGCTATGCCGATGAAAGGGACCGCAAGTGCGCTGAATGATTCAGCAGAGCACTTATCGGCAGATGCCAAAAATCAAGCGGAGAACGTCATGATCGTTGATTTACTCCGCAACGATCTGAGTCGCTTAGCCCTGCCAGGAACGGTAAGTGTTCCTCAACTTTTTGAGGTTGCCAGATACGGTGACGTTCTACAAATGACCTCAACAGTTAAGGCAGAGGTGAAACCTGGGATTGAATTACGGGATGTCATTCATGCAGTCTTCCCCTGTGGCTCAGTTACTGGCGCACCCAAGAAGCGCAGCCTGGAGATTATCCAAGAATTAGAGGGGCAAGATCGCGGCTACTATTGTGGGGCACTTGGTTGGATTGATCCCAGTGGTGACTTTGCATTTAGCGTGCCGATTCGCACCCTTGAAATTGATCGGAATCCAAAGACCCTAGCCTCACCTTTTACTTTGGGCATTGGCGCCGGCATCACGATTGATTCTGAGGCGAATCAAGAATGGGAGGAGTGCCAAATTAAAGCAGCCTTCTTGAGCGAGATGCCAAGCGAAATAGGATTATTTGAAACTATCCTAGTTCATCAAGGCAAGGCTCAATATTTGCAGCTCCACTTGAAACGCTTGGCTGACTCTGCGCTGGCACTAGGTATATCCTGCGACTTGAGCAATATCCTTAAATCTATTGAAGATGCGTGCGCAAACTGCACTAAAGCAACTCACTATCGATTGCGATTAGATTTGAACTTCGCCGGCAAACCGAGCTGCCAAACATATCCAATTGAACCACTGCAAGGTCCAGTAAAGATCTTTTGGGCGAGCGATATTCTTCCCGACCCAAGTAAAGCCACCCTTCACTCGGGCAATATCTTATTGAAGCATAAGGTGAATAGTCGAGATGTCTATGACCAAGCTTGGAAGTTAGCAGAGGAACGCGGTGGCTTTGATGCCCTATTTATTAATGAAAATGGCTTCGTGACTGAAGGTGGGAGAAGTAGTGTTTTTATTAAGTCCGGAAATCGCTGGCTCACACCACCAGTCTCCGCCGGTCTTCTTCCAGGGGTAATGAGATCAATCATCTTGAATAATCCAGAGTGGAATGCCCATGAGGCTAACCTGACTATTGAGGATGTTCTAAATGCAAAAGAGATTATGCTTAGTAACGCCTTACGCGGCCACATCTCTGCCCATTTTTAGAAAGACTGCATGAAGTTTTGCTCTCACTGTGCATCACCAATTAGCATCAAGATTCCTGCAGATGATTCGCGGGAGCGTCATGTTTGCGACTCTTGCGGTGTCATTCATTATTTCAACCCCCGCAATGTAGTTGGATCCATTCCAGTCTATCGCGATCAAGTCCTATTGTGTCGTCGCGCAATTGAACCTAGACATGGCTTTTGGACCCTGCCAGCTGGCTTTATGGAGTTAGGTGAAAGCACGACTACTGGAGCGGCTCGAGAAACACAAGAAGAAGCTGGTGCCATTGTTCAAATTGGCCCACTTTATTCACTACTCAATGTGCCGCATGCAGAGCAAGTACATCTTTTTTATCTCGCCACAATGAACTCACCAGATTTTCAGGCTGGAGAAGAGAGTTTAGAGGTTGCGCTGTTTGATGAAAAGGATATCCCCTGGAGTGAGATCGCATTTCCGACAGTCAAGCAAACCTTAGAGTGGTTCTTTGCTGATCGTGCTGAAGGGTTATTTGATACAAGCAAAGAGTTTAGCGTGCGCAGTAGAGATATTCTTCCAACAGAAAAGATCTAGACGCAGCAAGTTTATGAGCAACATCAATTGGCTAGGATCTCAGGATGAATTTCCAAATCCAATAAATTGTCCAGATCCCGATCCAACTGTGCCAGGTTTAATTGCAGTTAGTGAACGCATTTATCCCGGACAACTGGAACGTGCATATCAGATGGGAATATTTCCGTGGTACTCGGACAACCAACCAGTGCTCTGGTGGTCTCCCAATCCTCGAATGGTGTTAAAGCCTGCACAATTTAAATGCCATGACTCATTAAAGAAAACCATACGTCATTTTTTAGTGGATTCTAGGAGAGATATTTGGGTTGATCATGATTTTGGAGCAGTCGTTCGCTCCTGTGCAACTGCCAGCAGAAAAGATCAGGACGGAACCTGGATCACCCATGAAATCATGGACGCCTATACCGGCCTTCATGAACAAGGTCACGCCCACAGTATTGCTGTAATGGAGGATGGGCATCTGATAGGCGGACTCTATTGCGTCGCTTTTGGTGGGATGGTCTTCGGGGAGTCTATGTTTAGCTACCAAGCCGATGCTTCAAAAATTGCCTTAGCAGCTCTGGCAGCTTGGTGCGAGCAACATCAGGTGGAAATGATTGACTGTCAGCAGGAGACTGCCCATCTTGACTCGCTAGGCGCGGCACCAATTTCACGCGATCATTTTTTAGCCCGTCTGCAAATTACCTTAAAGCAAACTAATATAGAGATTCCTTGGAAATTTAATAAAGAAATTCTGCGTCACTGGCTATGACACAACTAAAAGAGCTGCCTTTAACCGAGCTACAGTTTTATGCAACAGCGCCCTACCCTTGCAGCTACCTGCCGGGCAAAACTGCGCGCTCACAGGTAGCAACCCCATCGCACTTAATACATGCTGATTTATATAGCGAGCTAGTCAACGCGGGATTTCGTCGAAGTGGTTTATATACCTATCGCCCCTATTGCGATGAATGCAATGCCTGCACCGCAACCCGCATTCCAGTTAAAGACTTCAAGCCTAATCGCAGCCAGAAGCGCGCACTGAAGAAGCATGCTGGACTGGAGATTCGCATTCTCAATTTGGGCTACCAAGAAGAGCACCTCCAGCTATATCAAAACTACCAAAATGATCGTCATGCTGCTAACGATATGGATGAAAGTAAGGACGAGAGCCAAGATCAGTACATGCAATTTCTATTGCAAAGTCGAGTGAATTCCAGAATCGTTGAATTTCGGGATGGTCCAGACGAAAGCGAACCTGGTCGTCTGCGCATGGTTAGCATGATCGATATCTTGGATCAGGGCATCTCTTCTGTTTACACCTTCTATGACACCAGCAATCTCTCGGCAAGCTATGGGAGTTACAGCATCCTATGGCAAGTTCAACAAGCTTTAGAGTTGGATCTTCCCTACCTTTACCTAGGCTACTACATTCAGAATAGTGAAAAAATGTCCTATAAGGCTAAATTTCAGCCTATTGAGGGTCTAATCAATGATTACTGGCAGCCAATCATTGGGCCATAATATCTACCCATGATCGATAGCTACCCCCTTTTGCGCCCCTGGCTTTTTTCTTTAGATTCAGAGCAAGCTCACAACCTCACCCTGAGCAATCTG
Source organism: Polynucleobacter sp. GWA2_45_21 (assembly GCF_001830325.1). Lineage (GTDB taxonomy): Bacteria > Pseudomonadota > Gammaproteobacteria > Burkholderiales > Burkholderiaceae > Polynucleobacter. Next base: position 82,464 of record NZ_MHZG01000011.1, read on the forward strand.
GATCGCGCTCAGCGTTGGGGACTGTTACGTTGCTTAGTGAATCAACCCGATTTGGATCCACGCGAATTTTGCGGCATCACTTTTCCGAATCCCGTGGGGCTTGCTGCCGGGCTTGATAAAGATGGTAAGCATATTGATGCGCTAGCTACCTTAGGTTTTGGTTTTTTAGAAATTGGAACCGTCACACCGAAACCACAGCCCGGCAATCCAAAACCCCGCATGTTTCGCCTGCCTGAAGCGCAAGCCATCATCAATCGCATGGGCTTTAATAACGATGGTGTCGATGCCTGCGTCAAGCGCGTACGGAATTCTAACTATTGGCAGAATGGTGGCATTGTTGGATTAAATATTGGCAAGAATGCAAGCACCCCAATTGAGAATGCTGCGAGTGATTACATCACTGCGATGCAAGCAGTTTATGAAGTTGCCTCTTACATTACCGTCAACATCTCCTCTCCCAATACCCAGAACTTGCGTGCACTTCAGGGTGAAGATATGCTGCGTGCCCTCCTAAGCTCACTAGATTTATCACGCGAAGCACTAAGTGATCAGTATGGCGTACGCAAGCCTCTCTTTTTAAAGATTGCACCAGACTTAGATCAAACCGATATCAAACTCATTGCCGATCTCCTTTTGGAATTTAAGATTGATGCTGTCATCGCAACTAATACAACCATTGCACGAGATGCAGTGAAAGGACTCCAGTTTGGAGAGGAGCTTGGTGGTCTCTCTGGTGCACCAGTTCGAATTGCCTCCACAGAAATAGTTCAAAATCTCAAACAATATTTGGGCGATGCCATTCCAATTATTGGTGTTGGTGGCATTCTCTCGGGTAAGGATGCTTTGGAAAAAGTTGAGGCAGGTGCCAGCCTAGTGCAAATCTATAGCGGGCTTATCTACCGAGGCCCTCAACTGATTACCGAGTGTGCCGCTGCTCTAAAGAGGTAAATAGATAGGCCTATATGGGTCTACACAGGTATTCTGCATTTCATATTGTGCAATTTCACCAAAAATCGCTACAATTGACAATATGAGTACGAGCAAAACCGAAAAAGTGTCAAAAACACCTGGTGAGGCTGGTAAAACAGCGATTCAGGTGGTTGAGCGCATGATGAACCTACTGGATGCCCTGGCTAATCATGAAGAGTCCACCAGCCTTAAAAGTCTTGCTGAAGAAACCGATCTACACCCCTCCACAGCTCACCGCATCCTCAATGACCTAGTAGCCTGCCGCTTGGTTGAGCGAGGTGATGGCGGAACCTATAGGCTAGGCCTCAAGCTGCTGGAGCTTGGCAACCTCGTAAAGGCGCGCTTATCTGTCCGCGAAGCTGCACAAGCACCGATGCGTGCCCTGCATAAGCTCACCGGTGAAACCATCAATCTTTCTGTTAGACAAGGTGATGAGATTGTTTACATTGATCGAGCCTATAGCGAACGTTCTGGCATGCAAGTAGTCCGTGCGATTGGTGGACGTGCACCACTACACCTCACTTCGGTAGGCAAATTATTCTTAGCGAGTGATGATCCGAGTCAAGTACGTGCTTATGTCACGCGTACTGGCTTAGCGGGACATACTAGGAATAGCATTACGGAGCTAAGTAAACTCGATGTAGAGCTAAATCAAGTACGTAAATTGGGTCATGCAAGCGACAATGAAGAATTGGAGCTAGGTGTGAGTTGCGTTGCTGCTGAGATTTATGATGACAGCGGTAAATTGGTCGCAGGGCTCTCCTTAAGCTCCCCTACCGATCGCATTCAGTCTGACTGGTTAAAACTCCTGCAAGACACCGCCTTGCAGATTTCCAAAGGAATGGGCTACAAACCCAAGGTCAATGAAAATAATCATTGAAGAACAATTAGGCTTGTAACTTCAATTACATTAAGCGACGAATAGCTTGAGGCTCGCCTGAGGGCATGTGCTCATACCAATCCCGAACCCTTACCGCATCAGCAAAACGCGATTGCGTACCGACCGAGTCCAAGAAAACCAATAGCAAGGGTGTGTTATTGACTCTGGCCTGCATCACTAAACATCTGCCTGCCGCATTAATAAAGCCCGTTTTTTGCAGGCCAATATTCATATCACCAGCGCGCACCAAACGATTAGTGTTTACGAATTTCTGGGGTCGCTTTCCAATCACCATAGTTAAATCAGGCCAGGTGGAAAACTCGCGAATTACTTTGTATTGGTAAGCAGCGCTCAGCATACGGGCGAGGTCTTCCGCTGAAGCGACATTCTCACTCTTGAGACCGGTAGGATCAGCAAAGTTGGAATGCGTCATGCCAATCTCTTTGGCCTTACGATTCATGGCATCGATAAAGGCTGAAATACCACCCGGATAATTTCGACCAAGGGTATATGCTGCACGATTTTCAGACGACATCAAAGCCAGCAATAAGGCCTCTTCTCTCGTTAAAACCGTGCCACCAGAAAGACGAGAGCTTCTATAAATGTTCACGTCATCTGAGTTAATGACCAGTGTTTCATCCATTGGCAATTTAGAGTCGAGCACTACCATTGCGGTCATCAGTTTAGTAATGGATGCAATCGGCAAACTCACTGAGGAGTTCTTTTCAAAATAGACATCTTTGGTATCTTGATTAACGACCATGGCAACGCTGGACTTAAGATTCAGATCATCATGCTGCCCACGTAAGCCCAAAGCAGTTGCAAATGAAGGTCTTGCTGCTACAACTGGCTCGCTTGAACGCGTGACCGTAGTTCGAACGGATTTAGATTTCTTAGTGGATTTTGCAGACTTCTTTACAACTACTTTGGTAGTTGATTTAGCGGCTGAATTAGACGATGTTTTAGATGATTTGGCAGACTTAGAATCATTATTAGCCGCACTCACCTGAAAAGAAGTAGATAGGCCGAATGACATTAGTCCAACTAAAGCGATACGCCAAAATCGATTCAAATGCATCCCAAATTGCCTTCCAAAACTTTTAACATACCGAATAATAAATAACTTTTACTCATCAGCAAATCTTATTCATCCTCATGCCCCAGAAACTCACTCAGCAATCGTCGCAACTGAGTTTGATTGCCGCGCATTAACCAATACAACGCCAGTCATTGTGAGAGCTAAACCTCCTGCCATCAATATCGTAAAAGGCTCATCAAATAGAAGCCAAGCCATTGCAGCCGTAGTTGGAGGCGTTAAATAGAGCAAGCTGGTCACCTTGGTTGCCGCCCCTTTGCGAATCATCATAAAGAGCAAGCTGATAGACCCAATCGATATCGGAAAGATCGACCAGAGCAAAGCCCCGGTGACTGAGGCATTCCACACCATCACTCCAGACTCGAAATAAAACATCAAGATAAAGCATAGGATGGCTGAGGTGCCAAATTGAATAGACGATCCCGCGCGCAAATCAAATACAGGACAGTATTTCTTCTGATAAAGAGTGCCAAAAGTAATTGACAGTAGCGCCGCAAATGCAAGCATGTAACTTAATAGTGGAATATGCGCAAAACCAATCTTTTCAAAAACTACTAGAGCGACTCCAGCAAAACCAAAAGCGAGTCCAACCCACTGTCTCGTTGTCACCTTTTCAGAAACCCAGGCGGCCAGCCATGCCGTCAAAATCGGCTGAAGCCCCACAATAATAGCGACCAATCCCGCGGTCATGCCTAAGCGAACTGCAAACCAAACCCCTGCTAAATATCCAAACTGAAGTAATACGCCCGCTATAGCGATATGCCGCATTTGCGACCAACTTGGCCAAGTAATTTTCCAAACAAGGCTTAAACAGGCCATAGCCATCAAAACCCCAGAAAAACGCCAAAAAAGGAAGGTTGCTGGCTCTACATAAGGCATTGCCATCCTAGCAATGACAAATCCGGTACTCCAAATCAATACAAATATGGGGGCAATGAGGCTATCAAGCTTGAAAGTCATAAGCAACTTATTGAAATTGGGGCAATTTTTTCTGTAAACCATGATTTTAGGCTTATTTACATCTCACACAGCTCAATTACCTCACTCGGGGAATTTAATGTTGCAACGCAATAAGGGATGGGTACAAACCACAACAAAAAAACAGCAACAAAAATTAGCTATCACGGGCAAAATAAGTCAAAGCCACAAGATAAGGGATTGAGATGAACTTAACGCCGGAACAAATTGCAGCAGCTCAAAAAGCGAATTTAGAAACCTTGAGTGGATTAACAAATCAAGCACTTCAAAGCATAGAAAAATTAGTAGAGCTTAATATGCATATTGCCAAACAAAGTTTGAGCGATAGCATGAGCAGCGCTAAAAAGGCGCTAGAAGTAAAAGATATCCAGCAGCTACTCGCACATCAAGCAGCGGCTGTTCAGCCAATGGCGGAAAAGATCATGGCCTACAGTCGCCATCTCTATGAATTGGCCCACGAAACTCAAGCGAGCTTTACAGAGTCAGCTGAAAAAGAATTTCAGGCTGGGCAAAAGAAAATCAACGCCCTAGTTGAAGACTGGACGAAAAATGCACCAGCCGGCTCTGATGCTGCTGTTCAAGCAATGAAACAAGCTATCGCATCCGCTAATAATGTTTTTGAGACTAGTCAAAAAGCGGTAAAGCATGCGGTGGAGGTAGCACAAAGCAATCTCAGCAAGGCCACTAACTCAGCAACAGCCGCTAGCAAGACAAGCAAAAAGAAATAGTCAGATTATTTCTATAGTAGTGGTAAATAATTGGCTTCGAATTTCGAGGCCAATTTCTTTTATGAGTCTATCGGCACAAATAGCTCATTCAGACGTGGGTGTGGCAAACCCTCCTCAAGAGCAAGCTGATCAAGCCTCAATCGAAATTGTGGAAGCACAGCATCGCTCAAGATATAAATCTCCATCCACGTCTCCCTACCAGCATCATCCTTATTTGGCCTTTTTAATAAATCAAACTCAAGACCCGGAAACTCTTTAGCGAGTTGTTCCTGTACACGCTGAACTACGCTAGATACTCCCGGCAATTCATCGACCAGAAATTTATAGTAAACATAGAGATTCATTTTTCACCACCCATGCCATCCCAACGCTTGACCATATTATTGTCAAGATCAAAAAGGTCTAAGCATCTACCCACCGTATGATTGACCATCTCATCTAAAGAGCTTGGTCTGGCATAAAAGGCTGGGACTGGCGGCATCACAATGGCGCCGTACTCAGTGACCTGAGTCATCGAACGCAAGTGTCCAGCATGAAGCGGGGTTTCTCTGACTAGCAATACTAGGCGGCGACGCTCTTTTAAAATGACATCGGCTGCACGAGAGACCAAACTGCTAGTAACTCCAGTGGCGATTTCAGAAAGCGTTCGGATTGAACAAGGTGCAATTACCATTCCCATAGTGTGAAAGGAGCCCGAAGATATTGATGCCCCGATATTCTTTGCTGAATGCACAAAATCAGCCAATGCCTCAATTTGAGCTGGCTTATAGTCGGTCTCCGCTGCCATCGTTAATTTGGCCGAGTCGCTCATCACAAGATGCGACTCGATATTCAAATCCTTTAAAGCCTCCAGAATTCGAACACCATAAATCGTTCCTGATGCTCCGGTAATGGCAACTATTAAGCGCTTTTTCAAAATATTTCCTTACTTGTCATTCAGAAAAGATTCGATAGAAACACTGGGGTCGAGAACCTGATTCAAATCGACTGATTCTTCACCCGGTATCCTCACCTTTGTAAAGACATGTCCTTCATAAGTGAGCGGCTTAGTGGCATCAAAACCCACCTTAGAGCTCATGCCTTGATAGGACATAGGAATCACACCATCAGCATCCACTGGCAAACCAACAGTTGTAGAAGGATCAAGCACAGAGCCCTGAGCATCATGTATGACCACTAAATCGCGCTTGGCCTGAAAGCGAGTTGCAATGGCCCATTCAACTTGGGCTGGGTCATGCACATCAACATCCTCATCAACGACTATCACATGCTTAACATCGTAATGCGAGCTAAACGCACCCAGGATGACATTCTTTGGCATACCCTCATGGGTTTTCTTAATCTGCACGTATAGATGGTATCGGCCAACGCCTCCCAGAGAAAGATGCACATCACGAACGCTCGGGAAGCTTCGCTTTAGGTGAGAAAGAATGGTGGATTCTCGAGGTATCGAACCTAACAGTAAATGCTCTAATTCGGCCGGAATGATCGTATGGAATATTGGATCCTTTCGATGCGTAACAGCGTCAACAACAATCACTTGGCGCTTTTCTTGAGAACTATAGTATTTAGGAAACTCACCAAATGGCCCCTCGATTTCGCGAACATTTGGAGGGATGTGTCCTTCAATCACGATTTCAGCGTTTGCAGGAACCAATACATCATTCGTTAGGCATGAGATAACATCCAAAGGCTTTCCATGAAGAGCACCAGCAATCTCGAGTTCATCAGAATCGATTGGTGCAATTGCCTGAGATGCAAGTAATGTTAGTGGATCGACACCAATCACTACGGCAACTGGTAAAGACTGATTCATCTCTTCAGCTGCTTGCTGAAAGGCATGCAAATGGCGGGGCAAAATCAATACTGCCATCCGGTCTTTTGAATTAACCTGTATACGATTAATAGATACGTTTTGAACACCAGTTTTTGGGTTTTTTGCAATCACTAAACCTGCAGTAATGTAAGGACCGCTGTCATGCTCGCTATGCGTTGGGACTGGCAGCAGCACTCTTAAATCAAAGTCTTTATGGACGATTTGCTGGCATGGTGCATCTTTGACGATATGACAAGGTAACGGATTGTCGGCAGCCGCTCTAAAAGAGTCCAAAAGTTGCCCTTCTTCAACGCCCATCGCTTCGGCAATCCAAGATCTAGAAGACATAAATCCAGATACAACGGGAATGGCATGACCATCAGGCGCCGGGAAAAGCACTCCGCTCTCACCGTCTAACTTTTTAGCAATGGCGGCAAGTTGATGCTTCAACACAATATTCTTTTGAGTGGCAACCAGTCGATTTGTTTGGGCCAATTGCTTAAGCCAAGATCTGAGTTCGGTATATTTTTTCATAGATATTTACATTATGGAGTCGTTAAAAGCGCTTAAACACTAGCCCCTCGGAGGTCTTGTACTGTTAAGCGCGGAGTTAAGGCGTTAGGATCAGTCAGTACTTCAATGAGCGCAGGCTTATTTGATGCAAGTGCACGCTTAAATGCGGCCTCAAAATCTTTTGCGTCAGAAATACTTTCTGCATAAGCGCCGTATGATTTTGCGAGATCCACAAAATGTGGATTATTCAGACTTGTTGCCCAGACATTTCCTGGGTAATGCCGTTCCTGGTGCATGCGAATGCTGCCATACATATTATTATTCACCACGATCACAATGATATTTGCTCCGTATTGAACGGCTGTCGCAAGTTCTTGACCCGTCATCAAAAAACAGCCATCACCCGCAAAACACACCGCTGTTCGAGATGGGTAAAGTAGCTTTGCAGCGATTGCCGCTGGCAATCCGTAGCCCATCGTTCCGCTAGTTGGAGCTAATTGCGTACGTAAGCCGCGATACTGATAGAAACGCTGAACCCATAATGTGTAATTTCCAGCACCGTTAGTAATAATGGAGTCTGCAGGCAACATTTCCCTGAGAGATTTCATAATCTCACTTAAATTTGCACCTTCAGCAGATGCAACAGGATTAAGAGTCTCTAGATAATCTTCCCTAGCTGAAGCAAGACAAGATATTCTTTCAGTATTACCAGAATTCAGCGCTTCAATCGAGGAAACGGCGGCCGCAAAATTCTTTGGCGTTGCATTAATGGATAGTTGTGCCTGATAAATTTTCCCTAGCTCAAGTGGATCAGCATGCACATGAATGAGTTTCTGAGTAGGTCTTGGAATATTTAATAGCGTATAGCCGTTGGTAGTTGTTTCGCCTAGGCGAGCACCGACACATAAAATTAAATCAGCTTCACTAATTCTCTTGGTCAGCTTTGGATTCATACCCAAACCTGCTTCACCAACATAATTAACGTGCTGGTTATCGACAATATCTTGACGCCTAAATGCGCATGCAATAGGGAGGTTAAGGCGCTCAGCAAAACCGCTAATCTGATCACTTGACGCAGTATCCCAGCCACTACCGCCCAAAATCATGATGGGATTTTTTGAATTTGCAATCAATTGAACGGCTGTTGCAATATCGGCATCCAATGGAGCGGCCCCTGATGGCTGATATCTTTTCAAGTCTACGCTGTCAGTCAGTTCTGAAAGCATATCCTCGGGTAGCGCCAAGACTACCGGACCAGGTCTACCAGATGTAGCAATGCTATAGGCCCGCGAAATCATTTCAGGCAATCGCTTCACATCATCGATCTGATCAACCCACTTTGCGATATCACCAAACATTTTTTTATAGTCAATTTCTTGCCAAGCCTCCCTACCAAGCGTAGCTCTTTCCACTTGGCCAATAAATAAAATCATTGGCGTTGAATCCTGTCTAGCCGTATGAACTGCGATGCTGCCATTAGTAGCACCAGGACCTCTAGTCACAAAAAATACACCAGGCTCACCGGTTAATTTTCCATAAGCTTCGGCCATATTGCCAGCGCCGCTTTCATGCCTACAGACAACCGTTTGAATCTTTTCTCTCGATAAGTACAGCGCATCAATTACGGGCAGAAAGCTCTCTCCAGGCACACAATAAATTGTTTTAGTGCCATTAGCGATCAGCGCATCCACCAGAATCTGGCCGCCACTTTTCTTTATATTTTCTTTATTGATCATAAAAAGCTTTATTTAGAAATATAGTTAATTAACAGGGGTTATATAAGAGGAATCAAGAGATTTTGAGTGGGGGCAACCCAGTAAAGCCAAATCAACATCCACCTCACTCTTAATAATATTCAAAGCGCGTAGGACACCCCTCTCACCACCTGCACCTAGGCCATACAATGCTGGGCGACCGATAAAAACACATTTGGCACCCAAAGCCAAAGTCTTCAATACATCTGTACCTCTACGAATACCGCCATCCAGCATTACCGTCAAATTAGGGGCGGACTCGATAATTTCCGGCAGCACATCAAGCGAAGCAACAGCACCATCAAGCTGTCTACCGCCATGGTTAGAAACAATAATTCCATCAACTCCAATTTTTTCTGCTTGTAATGCATCTTCAGGCCTCAATAAACCCTTGAGAACAAGCTTTCCAGTCCAGGCCTTGCGAATCTTTGCAACCTCATCCCAAGTCATGGCCGCCCTACCCGAGCGGTGATCACCTTTGACGACATTAACAATAGGGGCTCCGCGCTCAGCCGTGAAATTTTCAAAATGCGGAATTCCTTTTAGTAATAAGGTTCGCAAGAATACATTCATCACCCAGCGCGGCCTCAATATTCCGCCAATGAGTAATTTCAGATTAGGTCTAAGGGGTAATGAAAACCCATTTCTCAACTCATTTTCACGCGTAGAAGCAAGCTGAACATCTACCGTAATGACTAACACTTTCACCTTAGCACGCTCCAAACGCGCAAGCAATGGCGTAATGACATCAAAATTGGCCGGAATATATGCCTGATACCAAGCATTTGGGTACAGCGTCATGACCCGCTCCAATGGAACAGTGGATGCTGCGCTCAGAATGAAGGGGGAGCCAACACTCTTTGCAGCATTTGCCAAGGCGAGATCACCCTCAAATTCGCACAAACTAGAGACGCCCATTGGGCTGATGCCAAAAGGCAATTCAAACCGCTCGCCAAAAATTTCTACAGAAAGATCCCGTTGCGACACGTTAACCAAAGGATGAGTAAGAAAAGCCCACTTTGAAAATGCACGTCTATTAGCTAATACGGTAGCCTGATCTTCGGAGCCACCGTCGATGTATCCAAAAATACTAGCCGGCAAACGCTTTTGGGCGAGCAAGCGCAAATCAGAAATGGAGAGAGCGGCAGCAATACCCATTAGCAATTACTCCGCTTTAATTCCAGATTTAGAAATGACGGAACTCCATTTTGCGTCCTGAGCTTTATTGAATTTTGCGAAGTCGTCTATAGAGCCGCCCAAAATAAATACGCCAGCAGCGGCAAAATTATCTTTTACATCGTCACTCTTTAAAGCCTTATTTAATTCAGCATTCAGTTTTTGCAATATAGGTGCAGGCACATTTGCCGGTGCAAATATCCCATACCAAACTGAAACATCAAAGCCTGGATATCCTTGTTCAGCAATAGTTGGAATATTTGGGGCGCTAGCGACTCGTTTAGCAGAGGTGATTCCTAGTGCGCGCATTTTTCCAGCCTTAACATGTGGCATCGCATTGGGGAAGTTATCAAACATTACATCTACATGACCACCCAGCAAATCCGTCACCATAGGGGCGCTTCCCTTATAGTTAATCTGAGTCACATAAATGCCAGCGATACTTTTAAGATACTCCATCGATAAAGCTTGCGAAGTTCCCGCGCCAGATGCTGCGTAATTTAGTTTTCCAGGATTTGCTTTTGCATATGCAACGAACTCCTGAAGCGTCTTAAATGGGGAATCCTCCCTTACGAGGAGAACATTAGGTGTTTCGCCACCAAGAATCACTGGGGTCAAATCTTTTTTTGTATCGTATGGAAGTTTAGCAAGCAAAAACTGATTTACTGTTAACGGAAATCCATTCACTACCAAGGTATAACCATCTGGGGCAGACTTTGCGGCCGCATCAGTCCCGATAACAGTGCCGCCACCAGGCTTGTTCTCGACTACAACCGGTTGACCCATTGAAGCCTGTAATTTTCTAGCAAAAATTCTTGCCATTGCATCATTAAACGCACCCGGAGCATAAGGAACAATAATTTTGATTGTCTTATCCGGATAGTTGGCAGTCGACTGCGCGAAAGCAGCGAAGGAAGCTCCAAATATTGAGGCCAATACAAGTAGATGCCAAATATTTTTAATAATTTTCATACTGTAACTCCAATAATTTATAAAAAACACTACTGTTTAAGAACGCCAACGTTTTGGTAAATATGTTTAATCTCTTGAAAATCAATCAATGCATCATACCCATGCAATCGCCCTAGTCCGCTCTGACGATAGCCGCCTGTTTCAGCCTCAGCAATGAGCTTGTTGTGATCATTAATCCATACCGTACCATTCTTCAGGGCTCTAGCCACACGCATCGATCGAGCTCCATCGCTCGTCCATACGCTAGCCGACAAACCAAAAATAGAATCATTTGCTCGCATTACCGCATCAGATTCATCAGCAAATTTTTCGATCACCACTAGGGGGCCAAAAATCTCTTCCTGAATGAAGCTGGCCTTGCAATCCTCATGGGCTAGCAAAGTCGGCGTCAAGAATGCACCATCTTCAGCGCAAGTTACTCTGGTTGAGCCCTTCACCACGACCTCATCTGCCAAAGCCATAGCCTCTTCAATACGCTTGCCGACTAAATTGGCGCTTTCCACATCAATCATCGGACCCATTTGAATGCCATCCTCAAATCCAGATCCAACGCGGATATTTTTTAACCTAGACGCAAGAGCCAGTTTGAATTCTTCATAACAACTAGCGTGAACCAACACCCTTCTTGCGGCTGTGCACTGCTGTCCCGAAATAATCGTTGCCGCATTGGCAAGATGCGATGCGACGCTAGCAATATCGATATCTGGAAACACTAAACAAGCTGACTTACCGCCCAACTCAAGCGATAATTTTTTCATCGTTGGCGCTGCGGCAGACATAATCTTTTGACCAGTAATATTGGAGCCTGTAAAACTCAATACAGCCACCTCGGGTGAGGCTGTCAAATAAGAAGCTGCTTCAAATGACTCCTCGCTGACTATATTGACAGCACCAGGTTGAAATCCCTCTACAGATATCAACTCTTGAATAATGGCCGCAGTAATTAAAGTTGTTTGTGGTGCCGGCTTAATGACGGCGGTGCAACCAGTAGCCAGCGCTGGCGCAAGAGAGCGAATAAGCAAAACTGCTGGGGCATTCCATGGCACGATAATGCCAACAACTCCAGCAGGCTCTTTTAGTATCGTGGAGAACACGCCAGGCTCTACCTCAAACACATGTCCAGGCATGTATCTACTGAGGCCAGCGTAATAGCGTATCTCTGAAATAGCGGCAGCCATTTCACCGCGCGACTGGGCGATGACCTTGCCATTTTCTCGCGTCAATAGAACCGCCAAGGACTCCAAGTTTTGCTCAAGACGATCCGCCCAGCGCATCAAAACCATCTGCCTCAAACGGGGGTTTTGCGACCATTGCGGATTCTCAAATGCGACGTTTGCGGCATCTACTGCATTTTTGGCATCTGCAGCGGATGAATCCGAAAATCGCCCAATCACCTGACCATTTAGTGGGTCGCGGGAAGTGGAAAATTTTCCAGTCGCAGATGCTTGCCACGAGCCATTGATCAGATTAAGTGCTGTAATCATCGTTAATAGTCTTTAGCCAGCTTATGCATATGCGGGACCCTCAATAACCGGGTGCGACTTTATAAAATCCTCGTTCACTTCAACACCAATTCCCGGAAGATCCAAAGGTCTTACACAGCCATTCACATCTAAACTAAAAGGAGTGCTGACTAATTCATCCCTAAATAGATTTTCCTTAGATACATCCGCCTCGAAGTACCCACCTTGTTCAATGGATGAAATGAAATGAATTGTTGCGGCCATATTAATTCCAGTCATGGAGGTATGTGGATGGGTTGGCAATTTGTAAGCGGACCCCAAGGCAGCGATCCGCAAGGCCTCGGTAAGGCCACCCGTTTTTGACAGGTCTGGCTGAAGAATATTAACGACCCGATCATCCACCAACCGATTAAATTCGAAGCGCGTGTAATGATTCTCACCAGCCGCAAATGCAATCTTGCCAAAACTTCTAGCTAATTCATACTGGCGATAATCATGCGCTGGAAAGGGCTCTTCCAGCCACCCCAAACCCAATTCATCCAAGGCCGGAATAATGGCTCTTGCATCATCTAATGAGTATGCGCAATTGGCATCGCCCAAGATCTCCACTTGAGATCCAAATTCCTTACGAACAGCCGTAATCCTACTCAAATCATGGTGAACGCTCTCGCCCAATCTTAATTTAATCGCCTTATATCCAGACTCAATTAATACTCGAGCTTCTTCAACTAATTTTTCTGGTTCCTGCCACCCTAACGCAACACCACCGGCATATGCGGGAATGCTTTTGGAAGCTCCACCGAGCAATTTATAAAGCGGCCACCCCACTGCCTTGGCCCTAATATCCCAAAGCGCCATATCAATACCGCTCATCGCAATCGCGCAACCCGCACCAATCCCCATGGCGGCTAATTGCTTGGAATAAATATCTTTCCATATGCCAACAACATTGCTGGCATCTTTACCCACTACCATAGGCCTTAATGCATGGTTAATGAAATGGGCAATGCTTGATGGCGCCCTTCCATGATGGGACTCTCCCCACCCATAAAGACCAGATGCAGTTGTCACCTTAACCACAACAGCATCTCGCTTTAAAGCCTGGCCCACACCCAAGCGAACGCTATTTTTTGGTGATACTGGGAAAGAAATTGCCCAGGCTTTTACGTCGGAAATCTCCAAATCCGAGTTGCTGTGCTCGCCATGCTGTCTCAAGTGCATATCCTTACTATTTTTATGCTGTCAGTGTATGGATTTAGTGGTATCAAATCAATTAATACTTATTTATACTACCCATCACTTAAAATGATGGATAAAACGCAATGGAATTTAAGCAAATACAGTACTTCGCCTGCCTATACGAAGAAGGTACTGTCACCCGTGCGGCAAACAGATTAAACATTGTTCAACCCGCCCTGAGCACACAAATTAAGAACCTCGAAGGATCCATTGGTGAATTATTGTTCACAAGAAGCTCCCAAGGTATGCATCCCACCCCTGCGGGACGAAGAATGTATCAGTTATTTCAACCGCTCCTAGAAGAGTTTGAACGCTCGAAAAATCAGGTGATCAACTCCCATGCCGAACTATCGGGGAATATTCGAATTGGCGTTATTTCATCCATTGCCGAGAGCATATTGGCAAAAGTGGTGAATGAATTCACAGCAAAACACCCTAGAGTGAGTCTTTCCATCACAGAGGGATTTAGCGAGGCATTATGCGATCTAGTCGCCGGCGGACAGCTTGAAGCCGCAATCATTAATAGACCACGAACCAGATTGACATTACGAAACGATCTCATGCTAGATGAAGAAATAGTACTCGTCAGTGGGGCAAAAGCGAACATTGACAAGGAAAATTTAACACTCAAAAAAGTATTAGGCTTAAAGATGGTATTGCCGACTAAGCAGCACGGCTTACGGAAGATTTTGGACAGCATTACCTCTTCAGAAAATCTAGAGTTATCCCCAGTTCATGAGATTGACTCAATCAATGCAATTATGCAATTGGTAGAAATCAGCGATTACGTAACGTTATTACCGCAACTTGCCTTGAAGGGGGTTAATAGAGCGAAATGGTTGATTAATAGCATTCATTCTCCCACCCTCACTCGCCAGATATCCTGCGTATCACACCCGCGACGACCGCTCAATGCAGCCGTCGCAAGCTTCATAGAAATATGCACGCGATTATCAATTGAAACCCATGCAAAGTAATGGCCTTCAAACCAATAGCAAGTTACTCTGGTGTAATGCCTGATTGAGCAACAACCTTTTTCCAGATTTCCATTTGCTTCTTAATAAAGATTTCAAATTGTGCGCTAGTTCCACCATCAGGAACAACGCCCTGCTCCTGAAATGTTTTTTTGATGTCTTCCTGCTTCAAGATTAAATTTATTTGTTTATTTAACTTATCCACAACTGCAGGAGGTGTTCCAGCTGGAACAACAAATCCATGCCAAGAGGATGCCTCATAACCTTTAACGCCAGACTCATTAATCGTAGGAACTTCTGGCATTAACGAAGATCTAGATTCAGTAGCAATGGCAATAGGTCTAATTTTTCCAGACTGGAGGAATGGGCGTACATGGGGATATGCATCAAAAGCAACCTCTACTTGCCCTCCAGCCAAGTCAGTGAGTAATGGTGTGCTGCCTTTATAAGGCACCTGAGTAAGACTTGTACCAGACATACTCTCGAATAACACCATTGATAAATGGTTGGAAGATCCCGGCCCTGAAGACCCATAATTGACCGAGCCTGGCTTTGCTTTAGCTAAAGCTAGTAAATCACCAGTTGTTTTAATCGGAGAGTTGGAATTGACAACCAAGACCATCGGGGACCTACCGGCCAAAATGACTGGAACAAAGGCCTTTAGCGTGTCATATGGCAGCGACTTATATAAATAGGGGTTGGCTGCAAATGGAAACTGCGCAACCAAAATCGTATAGCCATCTGGAGCAGACTTGGCAACAAAATTACTGCCAATAACCGTTCCAGCCCCTGGTTTGTTCTCAACTAAAACTGTCTTTCCCCAAGCATCACTGAGTTTTTTTCCTACAATGCGACCCAGTGTGTCGTTAAAGCCACCTGGAGGATACGGGACAACAATCGTAATTGGCTTATCGGGATAGGAATCTGCGCTTTGGGCGTAAACACCGCTCACAGATGAAAAAATCATCCCACACATTAATGACAGAATACCGAGCTTTAGATTGATTTTCATGCTATCTCCTTCAGTTATACACTGACTTTTTTAATTAAATTTTCACGTTCGTTTTCATTCTTTGAATTACCTTCAAGCACAACTTGACCTCGCTCAACTACATAATGTCTATCGCATAAATGAATAGCCTTATGAATGTTTTGCTCTATCAATAAGATAGCGATGCCTTGTGACTTGAGCTCCTCCATTAATTTGAAGATCTCGACAACCACCATAGGCGCGAGACCCTCTGTAGGCTCGTCAATTAAGAGTAATTTTGGCTTACCAACTAAAACGCGACCCATCGCCAACATCTGTTGCTCGCCGCCAGAAAGCGTCGTACCAGCTTGATGACGCCTCTCACCTAGCCTAGGAAAGCGTTCAAAAACTTGCTCAATACGCTCCTTAGCCGCATCACGGCCACTTGAAGGAACCTGCATTAATCCAAGCTTCAGATTGTCTTCGACACTTAAACCAGGAAAAATACGGCGATCCTCGGGTACCAAACCTAAACCAAGACGGGTAATTTCATTTGCTGGAAGTAAATCAATTTTGGCTCCATCAAAAACAATTTCACCTTTTGAGGGCTTATGCCAGCCTGCTATCGTTTTAACAATAGTAGTTTTACCGACACCATTTCTACCAAAAAGGCCTACTGTTTCACCAGCTTGAATGGTCAAATTAACGCCTTGCAATACATGGGAGAGTCCCAGGTTTACATGGACATCTTTCATCTGCAGAATCATGCGAGCTCCTCGCCAAAATAGGCGGCCTGAACTAAGGGATTTTTACGAACTTCAGCGGGAGTACCCTCAGCCAATTTTCGCCCCTGAGCCATGACAAACACTGTTTTAGACAGATCCATTACAAGATCAACATCATGCTCAATCAACAACACGGTTGTATTAAGGCCAACACGTTTTATCAAATCCGCGGTTTCATGGGTATCCACCTGAGACATCCCTTGGGTAGGCTCATCCAATAACAGTAATTTTGGTTTGGTGGCTAAAGTAACGGCAATTTCAAGACGCCTTTGCTGACCATGGGATAAAGCACCTGCCAGCTGATCACGTGACTCCTCTAAACCAAATTCTTCAAGAAGCTCATTTGCCCTTTTGAGAGCAATTTCGCTTTTTCCTAAAGGTAAATATAAGTGTGAACGTGGCTCAAGAACCTGACTGGCAATTCTCAAATTGTCCATCACCGTCAAATCAAAAAATAAATTGGTGATCTGAAAAGACCTAGCCATTCCACAGAATAACCGACCCTCTGGGCTAAGACGGGTTACATCTACGCCATCAATATGAACAGCGCCATTATCTGGAAGAAAGGTTCCGCTCAATAAATTAAAGAGTGTGCTTTTACCCGCCCCATTCGGACCAATAATTGAAGTGACACCGAGTTTCTGAACGGCTATGGAAACCTCATCCACAGCAATTAAGCCTCCGAATCGTTTGCTTAGACCTTTTGCTTCAAGAATGATGGAATGCGCGTTATTCATGCTTTCCCTCTTCTTTTTTAGCATCGACTTTATTCATACGGGTCACAATTAAACCAATCAAGCCCTTAGGCGCTGAAATAACAATAGCCACAAAAATAAGTCCAATCACAATATGGTGGTGGGAAGTCCAGGTGCCAATGACAGACTTAAAGGAGGTGAGCAAGACGCTTCCTAAAATAGGTCCAATCAATGTGCCTACACCACCAAGTACAACAGTAACAACGGCATTTCCCGAGACGCTAAAGAACATTAGTTCGGGAGAAACAAAACCTCTGAGCATAGGATAAAGAGCGCCAGATACAGCGGCAACTACTGCGGCCAAGATAAATGCAACTTGTTTTGGCCCTTTTGATTTATACCCAATATAGGCAAGCCTATTCTCATTAGACTGAATAGCCAGCCAAAGTGAGCCTGTTGGTGTTGATAGGAAATATTTCAAGATGCCATACAAGATAGAAATCGTTAATAAACAAATCAGGAAAAATATACCTGGATGAGACGTATCAATCAGACCAAAAGGAGTCCAAATTTGGAGAATGGGAACCCCCATCATGCCGTCAGATGCCCCAAGGCTGCGCGTGTTGTACACAACCTTTGCCGCTACTTGCGCCAAGCCAAAGGTAATCAATGCGAAGTACACTCCTTTTGACCTTAATGCAATGAAGCTAGCCACCCAGCCTAAGATGGCCGAGGCGATAGTCACAATTAAAATTGCTAGAGCGAATGAAGATGCGAGCTCTTTCAGTATCAGTGCGGATAAATAAGCACCAAATCCAAAATACAGCGCCTGTCCCAGAGATAGAAGTCCTACAACGCCCAGCAATAGATCAACAGAGAGTGCTAGTCCACCAAAGATGAGTGACTCTGTAGCCAGTCTTAGGAAGAAAGTATCGCCAAGATAAGTACCAACAATAAATAAAGCTGCAGCCGAACCAAGCAGCACTAACTCCACCAGTCGAATAGCGCGCGCTTTCGTATTAAGCATTTTTCATCCCCCCATACAATCCGGCGGGTTTAAACATGAGCACCAAGACCATGACAGAAAAAACCAAAGGGTCCGACCAAACTGGTGAAATAAACAGTGAGGAGATCGATTGCAGTTGAGTTAATAGAAGGCCAGCAACGACAGCACCCTTAATACTTCCGAGACCACCCACAATCACCACGCTAAATGCCATCAAAATAAAATCTCGGCCCATCGTTGGGAAAACAGAATAAATCGGCGCAAGCAAAACCCCAGCTAGGCCAGCTAGCGCAATTCCAAATGCAAATGTGAGTGCATAGACCCTCATTACCGGAATACCTAGAGATGAACTCATCTCTTTATCGTAAGCAGCCGCCCTCACAATCGCTCCGATTTGGGTTTTATAAATCACAGCCCAAACACAAAAAATTAATATCGCACCAAATCCCATCAGAAATAGGCGATAGTTTGGAAACATCACCCCAAGAAACTCACTAGCCCCAGAAATCGGCGCAGATGGCTTAATTGGGTTTGCTCCCCAAATAATCTTATAGGCATCTTCCAGCACCATTGCAACGCCAAACGTCAACAAGAGCGTCAGAATATGACGATCTTTGTAATGAAATACTTTTTGGATTAAGAGCCTTTCCATGGCAAACCCAATGGGAATTAATAGCAAAGGAACTAAAAGTAGACACAACCAAAAGGAAATTCCCATCGCCATCAGAGTCACACTAATAAATGCTCCGGCAGCGTAAAACTCACCATGAGACATATTGATCACGTCAAGCAAACCAAAAATGATGGTCAAACCGAGGGCCATTAATATGACGGCCACACCTATCGAAAGACCATTAATCACTTGTGGCGTGTAGATGTACTGTAAGGCTTCAAGCATAGAAAACCAATCGCATATTTAAAATCAAATACTTATAAACCCCCATGCTCAAGCTTCATCTCAAGCATGGGGTTGATACGCAAATAAATTAGAAGCGTGTGCAAGCATCAGGACCAATTGCCTGATCAGATGCCACTTTTCCAACAATATTGAATTCACCATTCTCAACGCGTACAGCAAACATATCCTGCATAGCTTGATGGTCTCCAGCACGCATCTTCTTTGCGCCTTGTGGAGTCTGCCAAGTTAAATCATTCATAGCAGTACGCACCTTATCGGTCTCAGTAGATTTTGCTTTTTCAACAGCTGCCTTATAGAAGTACAGCAAACCATAAGAATCAGCGCCGTAGAGATCAGGCAGTTTGTTATAGGCCTTCTGGAAGTCAGCAACAAATTTCTTATTAGCCGGGTTATCCAATTTTGGAGAATAACCAACACCAGTAACAAAGCCGTTAGCCGACTTACCAATCGCTCCCATATTTTGGGAAGTAACAGTGCCCGAAGCGCCCACAACGGTAACGCCCTTATTAACACCGTATTCTTCCATCTGACTAAATAGACGGACAGTATCGTTACCAGCTACTGAAGTATAGATAACATTAGGCTTAGCGGCGCGAACTTGTCCAAAATATGGTGAATAGTCTTTGTTATCCAATGGCGCAAATACCTCACCAACATCTTTAGCTCCCTTTTCAGTTGAAGCCTTCTTAAATGCAGCTACGGTACTGCGACCCATTTCATAATCAGGCCCGATGAAGAAAATATTAGCTTTTGGAATCTCTTTATCAACCCAAGCCGCCAAAGCTGCAGATTGCATACCTGCGCGTGCGTTAACTCGAAATACGTTAGGAGAGCACTTATCACCCGTAATTGAGTCAGCAAAAGAAACTGTAGTGGCAATCAGTTTATTGTTGCGCTCTGCCAGCTGACCAACAGCCAGTGTTGATCCAGAATTGACAGTACCAGTTAAAAAATCCACCTTTTCAACTTGAAACAGCTTTTCAGCTTTTTGAGTCGCGACAGCGGGATTAGCCTCTTCATCTTCATAGATAAGGTTAATTTTTCGGCCATTAATACCACCCGCAGCATTAATCTCCTTGGCTGCCAAATCTAAACCCATTTTGACTTGCTCACCAATTGGGGTATATGTCCCGGAAAGTGGAGTTACTACGCCAATTTTGATTGGGCCAGACTGGGCCATCGCAATTGACATACCAAAACTTAGGGCTGCAGCAATAGCAATTTTTTTAGCTTTAAATTCATTTTGCATCATTCATGTCTCCAGTGAAAAATTAACGACCAACAAATTTGGGTTGACGCTTTCCGTGGAAAGCTTCTACCCCTTCTTTAAAATCTTCAGAGTTACGCAAACGGCTATAACAATGACCCTCCACTTCAATTGCTGTTGTTAACAAACAATCTTCAGTCTCATTCAACATTTTCTTAGCGATTCTTTGGGCCATTGGCGAGAAGGCTCTCAACTCGTCAACTAACTTTGAGACGGCCTGCGCCAACTCAGCATCAGGGACACACTCTGTTGCAACCCCCCACTCGTAAGCCTGCTGACCCTTAATCCTTCGAGAACGCATCACGATATCTTTAGTTCTGGTAATGCCAACCATTTTCTGCAAGCGTGCGGAACCACCAGAGCCTGGAATTTGACCTAGTTTTTGCTCTGGGAGTGCATACAAAGTAGATTCGGCAGCAATCCGGAAATCGCATGCAAGCGAAATCTCAAAGCCGACGCCAAAGCAATAGCCATGATTAGCTGCAATCACTGGCTTCGTACAGCGCGCAGGAGCAGCAATATTCCAAGCTAATTTAGAGACGTGCTCTGGTGTAGCCTCCAAGAATCCCTTAATGTCGCCACCGCTTGAGAAATGCTCACCTTCGGCTCGCAACACAATGATTCGCACACGATCATCGGCATCCAAAGCTTCAAATGTCGCACGCAACTGATCTCTTTGTGGCATTTGGATGACGTTAAATGGCGGGCGCTTGAGAACAATATCAGCCCTTTCATGGTCAGCATCAATCTCAACATAAAAGCCATCGAGATTATCCAGAATATTGCTAAAGGGGTGTTTTAAAGCTGTTGTCATAAGGTCTTTCTAGTAAAAATTAAACACTTTCATATTCGCCGGCCACTAATTTACGTCGCAATACTTTTCCCACGGGCGATTTGGGAATTTCTTTTACAAATATATATTCTCTTGGGCGCTTAAAATTCACCAAGTCAGAACCTCGGCAATAATCGTCTAGCGATTTTGAATCAACTGATGCAGCAGTCTTAATAAATGCAACTACCTTTTGTCCCAGGCGATCATCCTTGAGGCCTGCCACAGCAACCTCGCTCACCGAGGGATGCAAAGAAAGTATGGATTCGATTTCTACCGGAGAGATATTTTCTCCACCAGAAATAATCATGTCATCGACTCGCCCCGTAACAAAAAGCTCGCCAGACTCATCGAAATAACCGGTATCCCCCGTGAAATACCATCCATTCCGTATCGATTTCTGATCTGCATCAGGGCGCTTCCAATATCCTTCGAAGGCTTCATCCCCACATAGATCGCAAATAATTTGACCCTCTTCATTTGGGGTAGCCAAATCCGTTGGAGCAGTCACTTGAGAACCTGCATCTAGTTTCACGACGCGAATACGCGCGTTAATGCCGGCCCTGCCTGTCGAGCCAGGCTTAGCAACAGCACTTTGGTTAATCGTATAGGTGTAGATCTCACTAGATCCATAGTGATTCACAAATAATTCAGGAGAAAATGCTTTATCTAATTTCAATAAAAGTGCGTCATGCATCGGAGCACCAGCGAAGCCAAGTTTTCTAACGGAGGAGACGCGCGATGGACTGAAATTTTTTGATTCCAGCATATCGTGATACAGAGTGGGAACGAGGTATAAATGCGTGACCTTTTCTGCCTCAATTGAATCGATCGCTTTTTCAACATCCCAGCGTGGAACAGCAACATAAGTTCCATTCACTATGCAAAGTGAAAGCAATGTGCGAACTCCCATCGTATGGTAGAGCGGCATCACACCAAGAGTGACCTCACCCATGGCATATTGATTTTGAGCGACATGGGCGACTCCAGCCGCCCGCTCTGCTCGTTGCTTCCGAGGAACCCCTTTTGGCTTGCCTGTAGTTCCCGAGGTAAATAGCATCACAGAGATATCTTCAACATGCCCATCAGGGGTAGGTTCGCCGACCTCCTCCATCAAGCTATCAAAATAGACGTGAGTACTTGAAGAGGCTGTATCCGTACATAGAACAACGGGGATTGATTTGCTAGTCTCGGAGTCCAGGTAATTTTGTAGCGAAATTTCCTCCACAAAAGCGAGCTTTACATCAGAATTTTGAGCGCAATAGTCAATTTCTTCAGGCTTTGAACGCCAGTTAAGAGGAACCACAGCGATGCCGGACATCTGACAAGCCCAATGAATGGTTGCCGCTTCGTAACGATTTTGCAAAATAGTTAATATGCGATCACCGCGAGTGAGTCCTCTTTTATAGAAAGACTTCTGCAGCGCACCAATACAATTAGCCCATTCACGGTAAGTTAACCTACGATCACCATCCACGATGGCCAGCCGATCAGGCTCACGCTCAACAGCCTGTAAAAATGTCCTGCCTAAATCAAGCATGGGTATCTCCAATCGCATTTCTTCTTTGTTCGGCAACTTCTAGAACAGCCTCAACGATGCCAACATAACCGGTACATCGACATAAGTTCCCAGATAAACCCTCTCTCACCTCTGAATCCGAGGGGGAGGTATTTTTTTGGAGCAGATCCTCTGCCGCCATTAAAAAACCGGGGGTGCAAAATCCGCACTGCAAGGCATGATGCTTTTTAAAGGCAGCCTGCAAATCCGATAATTCACCAGCCTGTGCAATGCCTTCAACAGTTTTAACGCTTGCTCCATTTGCCTGGCAAGCGAACATCAAACATGAGCGCACAATTTGGCCATTTACCTCAACCGTGCATGCGCCACACACACCGTGCTCACAGCCTGCATGAGTGCCCGTCAATCCAAGATCGTGACGCACGAAATCAAGTAATGCGGTGCGGTCCTCACACTTTGCCGCTCTCTCGATACCATTGATGGTTAAGTGAATCGATTGCTCTGTCATGATTGGTATTCGCCCTCAAATTCAAATGCTTGTTTTGCTGCTCGAGCCCCCATAGAGCGCATCAGATGCCTCCTCAAACCTGAAGTAGCGGTAGGATCTTCGCGCACTTCAATTGTGCTGGCTAATTTATTAATATGTTCATTAACTTCAGCCAGCGAACTAGCTTCGATACGGGATACTTTGACGGTATCATCCACACCACCAAATCCAATCGTCCAGGATTTACCATTTCTGACTACGGCTACCGCTACAACAGCGAAATCACCATGCCTATAGCCATATTCAGCAAAACCAAAACCTGTCCCTGCTGATTGAATCGGAAATTCAACAGATACAATCAACTCATTCGACTCACGACTAGTCTGAAGAGCGCCAAGAAAGAAATCGGCAGCCTTAACTCTTCGTTCCCGCTTTTTACAGGCAAGCGTGACAGATCCGCCGAGAGTCATGAGCGCTAAAACCATCTCAGCGCTTGGATCAGCATGCGCGATAGATCCACATACAGTGCCACGATTACGAATTGGGGAGTGCGCCACCCATGGAAACATCATCTTTAATAATGGCTGCGTGATTGCTAGTAGATCCCACCCCTCTAGTGTCGACTGAGTTACACCCGCTCCAACACGCAGGGACCCTTTCGTTACATTAAATTGATGCAACTCTTGAGTAAGAGATAAATCAATTAAATGGGCAGGGCTAGCAACACGCATAGCCAACATGGGTACCAAAGTTTGACCGCCGGCTAGAATGCGGGCATCCTCACCATGCAACTCTAATAAATCCAAAATTTCTCTTATCGAACTTGGTCGATGCATTTGAAAGGCGGCTGATTTCACTTTTTTAACCCCAATACAGATAAGAGTTGAGTGAATAAGCTCATCAATGCATTCTGCCCGCCTTGGGCTCCAGCTTCTTTAGCCAAGGCGCGAAATAACTGATCTAGAACCAAGCGAATTGCGCCTTCTAATAAACGACTACCAATTGCAGATAACTTTCCGGAGACTTGGGCTTGATAGTCATAATGCAACAGTGTTTCACCATCGATCGCCTCTAGGCGCACACCACCCATTCCAAGGGCCATGCCTAAGGGACCCCTTCCCTCGCCTCCCAATGAAAAGCTAGTGGGTCTTACGATATCGGTCAAATCAATTTTTGCGTTAAAGCGTGCTTTTGCAACACCAATTCTGACAACGGCTACACAATCAAATCGAATTCCATTCTGAATGGATGACTCTTTAATAGACTCACAACCAGGAATGACATTCTTCAAACGATTTTGATCCAAGAGAACAGCAAAAATTTCTTCTGGGACAACCTTTAATCTAATCTGGCCCTGCGCCCTAAGTGGGTAGTCATGGTTGACCTTCAATGCGGATGATGTTGTGGGCTCAATATCTTTTATTAACTTACCTTGAGATACGAGTAGCGCATGAATTCGACTTGGCGTTGCGGGCAGGACAATATCTTCGACCCCAAGAGCATCAGCAATTGCATTGGCAATACATACCGGAGTACTCATGCTGTTACCCTCGCCAATTCCCTTTGCCCCCATTGGAGTAAAGGGGCTTGGGGACTCTTGATGGTAAATTTTTGGAGGAATAATCTCACTTGCTGTTGGTAAACGATAGTCAGCAAAAGTACCCGATAAGAAATTACCATCACTACCGTATACAAACTCCTCGAATAAGGCCGCACCTACCGCTTGCGAATACGCGCCATATATCTGACCATCCGCAAGCAATGGATTAAGAATTTTTCCAGCATCATGAACGGTGATGTACTCATCAACCTTAGCAAAGCAGGTATCAGGGTCAATTTCAATACCACAAACATCAAGCGCAAATCCGTATGCGGCAGATGTATTAATACGGTCATTTCCATCTGGAGCATGAAGTACATCGGGACTCCAGAATGAGGTTTCTTGTAACGCTAGAGTAACGTCTTTACCAAGGGCCTCTTGAACAAGGCCTGGCGACCAATGGAAATTTCCGCAGACTCTTGAAAACGGTATCGACCCTTCGCTTTGACCTACGAAGGATATGTGGCCATTCGCAAACAGCAATTGATCTGCATTGACTTTAAGGACATGGGCAGCATAAGCGGCTATACGTGCTTTTAATTTTTCAGCCGCCAAAAATACCGTCCCTGCTACCGCGCCAGCAAAACGACTGGAGTAATTCCCTGCCGCAATCGACCATGCATCCTTGGCGGTATCAAAATCCACGTTGACCTGTATTTGCGCAGGAGTAAGACCAAAAACATCGGCTAAAAGTTGGGCAATTACAGTTTGGTGGCCTTGACCAGCGGGTGCAGATGCAATATTGGCGGCGACATTGCCTGATGGATCAACACTGACTGTCGCCGATGTAATTGCCCCATTTTTAGGTCCGGATTTTGCCCTTTGCTCTGGAGTCAATACGGTGGTGATATATCCCATATTGGATACGGATGGTTCAACAATGGATGCAACACCGATGCCATAGTGACGACCATTTTTTCTTGCCTCATCGCGACGCGCTATTAATCTTTGATATTCAGGCGAAGACTTTACGGTAGCAAGCGCTTGTTGATAGTCTCCTGAGTCGAGCAATGCCCCTGCAGCAGCTTGATATGGAAACTGATTTTTCTCTACGTAATTGAGTGCCGCAATCTCTAGGTGGGATTTGCCAAGCCGTTTAGCAATCTGATGAACTAGTCGCTCTAGTGCAAAATACACCTGAGGACCTCCAAAGCCCCGCACCAGTCCAGTGGGGGTTTTGTTAATCAATACCACTCGATTACGAATTTTTACATTCTCAATCTGATATGGGCCAGTAACGCAACCGTGCATTCGGTATAGTGTTGCCGGCTCAGGAGCTCTAAGATATGCACCGCAATCTTCAATTTGGTCGTAATCTAGAGCGAGAATCTTTCCATCAGAATCAACTGCCGCCCGTAAATGGGTATGACGTGCCGTTGCAGAGGTGGCAGCCTGCAAATGCTCTAAACGATCCTCAATAAATTTAACAGGAGCACCCGCTTTTCGAGAGGCCAGACAGGAGAGAATAATGTAAGGTAAAACCGATTGCTTCACTCCAAAGCTACCCCCTGAATCAGGAGGCACATGATGGCGTAATTTTGTTCCTGGAATTTTTAATGCGGCAGCCATCACTACGTGAAGTGAAAATGGCCCCATAAAATTTGAGCTCACCTCATAAGAGGAATCACTAGCGCGCCACTGCGCAATCACCCCGCCCGTCTCCATCGGAGTGCATGAGTTACGAGGATAGCGAATATCAACCTCAATTACATGATTGGCCTGTGAAAAGGCTTTATCTGGATCCCCATAATGAAATGAGCGGTCCGAGACGCAATTACTACCCATATCCGCATGCAAAATTACCGCGTCATCCATTAAGGCCGCATCTACATCGACCACGGCTGGGAGCGGCTGTATATTTACTTGAACTTTTTCAGCACCATCCTCAGCCAAGGCCCTCGATTCAGCAATGACAACAGCAATGGGCTCACCAACATAACGAACAAATTGATCAGCCAAAACCCATTGGCGCATTGGCGTCTTAACTGCAACCACCAATGGATTGGACCAAGACTGTACGTCTTCGATTGTCAAGACAGCGCGCACTCCGGCTATCTCCAAAGCCTCATGGATATCTACCGATAGAATTTTTCCATGCGCAATGGGCGAACGAACGATGGCAGCGTAAAGCGTGCCAATCGGTAAAGGTAAATCATCGAGGTAGCGGCCAGCACCAGTCAAAAGCGCAGCATCCTCTACGCGCTCATGGGGTCTACCTAAATGGATCGAAGTTTGAGTCAATACCGTCTTTCAGAAAATGGAATACTTCTAAACCTGAAAGAAGAGTAATGAACTGTTGCCGCGTGCGCTTACCTTAGAGTCGGATCACTTACCCCAGAGTCTGATTTTATATATCAGGAAAACCCTAGGAATCGAGCTTGGAGGTCTTTTCTACCTGCAGTCGATACTGACTTGGTGCTACGCCTTGATGCTGCTTAAAAAATCTGGTGAAATGACTAGGCGCAGAAAAACCGAGCTCATCGCCAATGTGGATGAGGCTTTCTTCGTTACTGGCAAGCGCATCGAAGGCAAACTCCATCTTGAGTACGTTTGCAAAAACAACTGGCGATAGGCCAGTACAGCGACGGAAAAGATCAAAAAAGTGAGAGCGCGATAAATCAACGCTTTTAGCAATGGTAGAGATATCGCTAAAGCCTTGCGGAGATGTCCGCATCAAATGAATTGCCTTACGAATTCTTGGGTCCATGAAAGCTAAAGCACTTCCCGCAGCGCGGAGGTCACCTTGAGATATATATCCAATATCTTCCATAAAAGTGGCTGTGAGGTCTAACAACAGAGACTCTAGATGGTCATGGGTAATTTGATCAGACCACCATAGTTCCATTGAGATCTTCTCAAGAATCTGCTTTTGCATAGCGCTCATCGCCGAAAGATTACTTGAGAAAAAACGAGGGTGACTACTGGCTAAGAATTTCTTACTAAAGGAAGCAAGCCACTTTGGCTCAAGGTATAAGGCGAGCAGTATGGGACTCTCTCCATTTACCGGCAAATGTAAATAGGAGTGCTCTTCCCAAGCATTAATTAAAACAGCGTTATCGCTCGTCAAAGGACAATGCGCACCCCTTACCTGAAATGCAATGTCAGGGCCCGCCACCTTGCAAAGTATGTGGCAGTGATGGTGCGCATGAGTCACAAGAGGGGCATCCATTTCTAGGAGTGCCACCCTTCCAAATTCACCATGCAATAAACGAATTACCTTTGACATGGTGTAGATGATCTCACAGAGCAAACCGCAGTGCTAAGCATTGCTATATTGCACTGCAAAATAATGCGCTGTTACCTCTTCTTAACCGGCGGGAGATCGGTACAGTGGCCATGAGCTGCTTCCGCAGCCAAGCCAACAGACTCACCCAAAGTTGGGTGCGGATGAATGGTTTTGCCGATATCAACGGCATCAGCACCCATCTCAATCGCAAGACAGACTTCGCCAATTAAGTCGCCAGCATGGGTGCCTACAATACCGCCGCCAATAATGCGCTTACTTGTAGCATCAAAAATAAGCTTCGTGAAACCTTCATCACGACCGTTAGCAATCGCCCTGCCACTGGCAGCCCATGGGAATAAGCCCTTCTCATAAGCAATTCCTTGAGCTTTACATTGCTCTTCAGTCAAGCCGGCCCAAGCCACCTCTGGATCGGTATAGGCAACAGATGGAATTTGCTTGGCATCGAAATAAGACTTTTCACCAGCCGCTACTTCGGCAGCAACATGACCCTCATGCACGGCTTTATGGGCAAGCATAGGTTGGCCAACGATGTCACCAATAGCAAAAATATTATTTACATTAGTGCGCATTTGATTGTCGACCGGAATAAAGCCACGCTCATCAACGATGACGCCTGCAGCCGCTGCATCAATCTTTTTACCGTTAGGTGTGCGGCCCACTGCGACCAATACTAAGTCGTAAGTCTGCGGCTCTGCCGGAGCGTTCTCACCCTCAAAGCTCACCTGAATACCATCGGCTTTCACTTCAGCTTTAGATGCACGAGTCTTGAGCATGATCTTTTCAAAACGGCCGGCATTAAATTTCTCCCAAACCTTTTCTAAATCACGATCAGCCCCGGCCATCAGGCCATCCATCATTTCGGCAATATCAATACGAGAGCCTAAGGTGCTATAGACAGTAGCCATTTCCAAACCAATAATGCCGCCACCAATGACTAGCATGCGTTTTGGAATGCTCTTGAGCAATAAGGCCCCGGTGCTATCGACAATACGAGGATCTTCAGGCAAAAACGGGAGTTTTACCGGCTGGCTTCCGGCTGCAATGATTGCCTTCTGAAAGCGCACTACTTCTTTTTGACCGGCCAGATCCTGGCCATCACCTTTCGTTAACTCTACTTCAACGTGATTTGCATCTAAGAAGCGCCCTAATCCGCGCACCACAGTCACTTTGCGCGCTTTGGCCATGCCAGCCAATCCGCCAGTTAACTTGGCAATGACAGAATCTTTGTAGCCACGCAGTTGATCTATTTCAATTTTTGGGGCGCCATAGCTAATGCCATGCTTAGACATCGTCTTGACTTCATCCATCACTGCAGTCGTATGGAGCAAGGCTTTTGATGGAATACAGCCCACGTTCAAGCAAACGCCGCCTAAAGTCGCATAGCGCTCCACCAAAATAGTGCTCATACCCAAATCAGCGCTGCGGAATGCGGCGCTATAGCCGCCAGGACCCGCACCTAATACGAGCACTTCACACTCGTGGTCGACTTTGCCGCTATATTGGCCGGCGATAGGAGCAGCAATGACTGGCGCTGCTACTGGGGCTGGTGCCGGAGTTGGACTAGCTGAGGGTGAAGAAGCCTGAGGCGCAGATGCAGCCCCTACTTCAATCTCAGCAACCGCACTACCCTTGCTAACCTTGTCGCCAGCCTTAACGGAAATACTTAGAACAGTGCCGGCAGCATCAGCCGGAACTTCCATAGTAGCCTTGTCAGACTCGAGCACAAGTAATGGCTGTTCTTTTTCAATAACATCGCCCACTTTGATGAGCACTTCAATTACGGGTACGTCTGAGTAATCACCAATATCTGGGACGAGAATAATTTGCTTAGCCATATCTTCTCCTTATAGCGCTGCACGACGGAAGTCGGACATCAACTGAGCGATATAGACATTGAAACGAGTTGCCAAAGCGCCATCAATCACGCGATGATCTGCGCTTAAGGACAATGGGCAAATTAGGCGCGGTACAAATTGCTTACCATCCCACACTGGTTTCATAGCAGCTTTACTTACCCCTAAAATTGCCACCTCCGGTGCGTTCACGATCGGTGAGAAATACGTACCACCAATTCCACCTAAAGAAGAGATCGTAAAACTAGCGCCCTGCATTTGCTCTGGCTTGAGTTTTCCATCTCGGGCTAGGGCAGCTAACTCTGAAGTTTCGCGAGCGAGCTCAAAGATACCTTTTTTATCCGCATCACGAATCACTGGTACCACTAAACCATTTGGCGTATCTGCGGCAAATGCAATATTGAAATATTTCTTCAACACCAAGTCATCGCCATCAATAGAGCTATTGAACTCAGGGAATTTCTTAAGCGCAGCAACAGCAGCTTTCATCAAGAAAGCCAACATCGTGATTTTAAGACCCTGCTTTTCATTCTCTTTATTCGTCAGAACTCGGAATGCTTCGAGATCGGTAATATCAGCATCTTCGTGATAAGTCACAGCAGGAATCATGACCCAGTTACGACCTAAGTTCGCAGCAGTCAATTTCTTAATACGATTAAGTGGCTGACGCTCAGTCTCTCCAAATTTAGAGAAATCCACTTTAGGCCAAGGAATTAAATTCAGGCCACCTAAGCTACCACCAGATGCATTTGATGAACTTGCAGCTCCACCACTCATAGCGGCCTTAACAAATGCCTGTACATCTTCCTGAGTAATTCTGCCTTTTGGACCAGATCCTTTAACTTGATGAACAGTGACACCAAGTTCACGCGCAAACTTACGCACGGAAGGACTAGCGTGACTTGCAGTGGGATCAACTACAACTGGCGTATTGATGACAGGTGGTGGTGCAGGTGCACGCACAATCGGCGGCTCTACTTTTGGAGTTGGGGCAGCAATCGGTTCAGCTTTTGCAGCCACTGGGGCTGCAGCAGCTTGAGTCGGGGTAGCAGCTGCGGCACCACTTTCCTCAAGCACCAGAACAATGGCACCTTCTGAAATGGAGTCACCCACTTTAACCTTGACCTCTTTCACCACACCAGAATGTGATGATGGAACATCCATGGTTGCCTTATCGGATTCTAAGACAACAATAGACTGCTCTTTCTCAACACGATCACCGGCTTTCACCAATACCTCGATGACAGGCACATCTTTGTAATCCCCAATATCCGGGACTTTAATATCAATTAGTTGGCTCATAGTATCTGTCTCTAATCAAACCATCATTGGGTTTGGTTTGGTGGTATCGATTTCGTACTTCTTAATTGCTTCCGCTAGCTTTTGACGATCAAGTTGACCAGCATCCACCAAAGAACGTAATGCTGTTAATACAACCCAGCGACGATCTACTTCAAAGAAGTCGCGCAACTTTTCTCGTGTGTCTGAACGACCAAAGCCATCAGTACCCAAAACTTCGAAGCGACGACCCATATGCTGAATTGCTGGACGAATTTGTTCCGCAAATAAACGCACATAGTCAGTAGCTGCAATAATTGGGCCAGTAGTATCTTTCAAGCACTTCTCTACGTGAGACAAAGAAGGTGCTGCCGTTGGGTTTAATAGATTGTTGCGATGTACTGCATTCCAATCACGGCCTAACTCGGTAAAGCTTGGGCAACCCCACAGATCAGATGCGATACCCCAATCTTTATGCAAGATCTCAGCAGCTTCAATCACTTCACGGAAAATCGTGCCTGAACCCAAAAGCTGAACGCGCAATTTAGCATTGGCATCACCAACGGAGTCGAGCTTGTACATGCCTTTAATAATGTCTTGTTCTGCACCCTTTGGCATTGCTGGGTGAGCATAGTTCTCATTCATCAAGGTGATGTAGTAATAGACATCTTCTTGCTCGGCCAACATGCGACGCATACCATCTTGAATAACTACCGCCACTTCAAATGAGAATGAAGGGTCATAGCTAATACAGTTTGGAATGGCAGCACTCCATACTTGGCTGTGGCCGTCTTCATGCTGAAGGCCTTCGCCATTCAAAGTGGTTCTACCGGCAGTGCCACCCAATAAGAACCCACGGCTACGCATATCGCCAGCAGCCCAACAAAGGTCACCAATACGCTGGAAACCAAACATCGAGTAGAAGATGTAGAAAGGCAACATCGGCACGCCATGAGTCGAGTATGAAGTTGCAGCAGCGATCCAGTCGCACATACCACCCGCTTCATTAATACCCTCTTGCAAGATCTGCCCAGTCTTATCCTCTTTATAGAACATCAATTGATCATGATCTTCTGGGGTGTAGAGCTGGCCTAGTTGATTCCAAATGCCGAGTTGGCGGAACATGCCCTCCATACCAAAGGTACGAGACTCGTCAGGAACAATTGGAACCACACGCTTGCCAAGAACTTTGTCGCGCACAATCGTATTGAGCATCCGAACAAAAGCCATGGTTGTGGAAATCTCGCGACCTTCTGATGTCGCCTCTAGTAAGGGCGCAAATACATCCAGCGCAGGCACAGGCAGGCTCTCTGCTTTCATACGACGCTGTGGCAAGTAGCCACCCAACTCTTGACGTCGAGCTTTCATGTACTCGAGCTCTGGACTGCCTTCAGCAAACTTGACTAAAGGCATTTCATCCAATTGCTCATCCTTCACCGGAATCTCAAAGCGATCACGGAAACGACGTACATCATCGGCATTCATCTTCTTTGCTTGGTGAGCAATATTCATCGCCTCACCCGATCCACCCATACCGTAACCCTTAATGGTGTGAGCCAAGATAACTGTTGGTTGATTTTTGTGATTCACGGCTGAATGAAAGGCTGCAAATACTTTATGAGGATCATGACCACCACGATTCAGCTGCCAAATCTCATCATCACTCCAGTCACTCACTAGCGACTTTAATTCGGGAGTATTGAATACGATCTCACGAACATAGGCACCACTCTTCGCTTTCATGGTTTGGTACTCGCCGTCCACGATTTCGCCAAGACGTTGCATCAAGATGCCTTTTTTATCGCGTGCGAACAGAGCATCCCAATGACCACCCCAAACTACTTTAATTACATTCCAGCCAGCGCCACGGAATTCACTTTCGAGCTCTTGAATAATTTTGCCGTTACCACGTACAGGACCATCAAGGCGTTGCAAGTTACAGTTCACAACGAAAATCAGGTTATCTAATTTTTCACGGCCAGCCATACCAATTGCGCCGAGTGATTCTGGCTCATCCGTTTCACCGTCACCGAGGAAAGCCCAGACTTTGCGACCTTCTGCCTTGATAAACCCGCGATCTTGCATGTAGCGCATAAAGCGTGCTTGATAAATAGCCATGATCGGGCCAAGGCCCATTGAGACTGTAGGGAACTGCCAGAAATCAGGCATCAACCAAGGATGCGGATAACTGGAGATACCCTTACCGCCAACTTCTTGACGGAAGTTATTCAACTGCTCGTCTGATAATCGGCCCAGCATATAAGCTCGTGCGTAAACACCAGGAGCTGAATGCCCCTGAACAAAAATCAGGTCACCACCATGCTCTGGAGATGGCGCATGCCAAAAATGATTAAAGCCAACGTCATATAAAGTAGCGGCCGATTGGAAGGATGAAATATGGCCACCAACGTTGGTGTCTTTGTTTGCACGAAGAACCATGGCCATCGCATTCCAGCGAGTATATGAACGAATCCGATGCTCCACATTTTGATCGCCAGGCAAGCGCGCTTGCTGCTCTACCGGAATCGTATTGATGTAGGGAGTTTCAGCATGGAATGGTTGATTTACTCCATTGACTCGAGCATGAGAGATTTGCTGATCTATAAGATAGGCCGCACGTTCCGGACCTTCATTACGAATGACGCCATCTAAGGCCTGTAACCACTCTTGAGTTTCACCTGGATCCGCATCTTGCTTTCCTGCGCTACCCAAAATTTGATCTGGAACTGCTGCCATAAACTGCCTCCATTAGTCACATCGGTCTGATTTATTCACTCTATAGGCAATATTCTAGGAAGGTCCATGGGTGTAAACAAGCAATTTTCCACATAATGATAATATTTATCACAATGTGATATTTTGTTGCAACGCAATCCAAAAAGCCAGAGCGGCCACAATGGGCGAGAAAGCGGTGCTAGTAAGGCAAAATAGCCCTATTACATGAAAAAAATCGCATTTTCGATATGGCAACTCAAGCCTGTGAGATGGATCCGTCGAATACGGGGATTTAAGCTTGTCTACACGCCTTTAATTGCGATTGTGCTGTTTACCGTGGTGATGGGCGTCATAATGGGCACGCTTCAGCTCCAGGAAAAAAGTCAGCAAGAAGCGGCACTATTTAGAGAACTCTCTTTTGCAAAGCAACGCATTCAATTGCGTTTTGCAAACAATACCGATGTGTTGCAATCCATTGGGCGGGATTATGTCAGCGCCGGAGATTCCATAAAGTTAAAAGATAACGCGCTTCTTCAGGCAGAAAATCTTCTGCAAAACAATCATGAGATTGCGAAAATTGCCTGGATTAATGAAACATACCAGAGTGAATGGAAGGTACCTCCGCACAACTTAAAAACCGATTGGTTTAATAAAGTAAACAATGCGAACGTCATAAATAAGATGCTACAGAGAACGCTTGAGCTTAGCGCCGCCACTAATAGGCCGGCGTTTAGCAATTTCATCTCACTTGAAGTTCCAAGCGACGAGGTCATCTCCAAAGAAATTCGCAATGTGTTTTGGCAAACAGTGCCTCTACTTTCTGGTAACGAAATTAAAGGCATGGTTGCCGCTCTGTATACAACCCAGGGGATACTAGAAATGATCCCCGCGGAACTCAAAGCCCAATATCGATTCACTCTAATTACAGGTGATGATCAGGTCTTGGCAATCTCATCTGATAAAAATACGCCGAAACGCGCATTTAGCAATCAAACCAGCTTAGATATTGGCGTCCTAAGTCCAAACCTTAGCCTCAGGATCGATACCTACCCTCCAGAAACCAATTTAACGTTCAGGATGTTGATTGGCGTTGTTCTGGGTTTAAGTGCCTTCGTGATTTGGAGTTTGTGGTCTGTTTTAAAGCAGATGCAAGTTAGACAAGAAGTAGAGGCGAATCTTCGGGCTGAGACAAATTTTCGTAGTGCGATGGAAAATTCCACGCCAGTTGGAATTCGCGCACATGATATGAATCGGGCGATCACCTATGTCAACCCTGCTTTTTGCGAGATGACTGGTTGGTCTGCGGAAGAGCTGATAGGACTTAGCCCCCCTTTTGCCTTCTGGCCTGAGGATCAAAAGGAGGGGCTCACCAAAAAAATGAATCAAGCTCTCCAGATGACCTTGAATCAAGATAAGAAGATTGGGGTCGAGGGCTCAATCCTCCACCGTAACGGCTCAGTCATCCAGACCCGAACATTCATTGCTCCACTGATTGATGAAAAGGGCAAACAAACTGGTTGGATCACCTCATTAATTGATATTTCTGAGCCAAAGAAAATTCGCGAGGAATTAGCTGCGTCACAAGAACGATTCATTACTGTTTTAGAAGGTTTAGATGCATCAGTTTCAGTGGTCTCTAATGAAACGGGTGAGTTATTGTTTGCAAATCGCTTCTATCGCGAACGTTTTGGTAGCTCTGCTAAAGGTCATCGTGATTTAGCCGGTGGCGATATTAAGCAAAACGTATTGCAAGCTCCTATTGAAGCCAGTATGGCCACCTCCTTGCATCAAGAAACAGAGTCAGAAGAAATTCAATTGCTCGATGTATCAACGGGAACTTCAAAATGGTATGAAGTACGCAGACGATTTGTGCCATGGGTTGATGGACAGTTAGCACAGCTATTGATTGCTACAGATATCACGATTCGTATTGAGGCAGAGGATTTAGCGCGCCAACAAGAAGAGCGCATGCAATTCTCTAGCCGCTTAACTACTATGGGTGAAATGGCGTCCTCTCTGGCGCATGAGTTAAACCAACCGCTTGCTGCAATTTCAAACTACTGTATGGGTGTAGCCAAACGCCTGCAAGGACAACTTGAGCCTGCTCTACAAAAAGACATTCTTCCCGCACTAGAAAAAGCTTCGGATCAAGCGCATAGAGCCGGAACAATCATTCAGCGCATTAAAGGCTTTGTGAAGCGTAGCGAACCGCAACGAAAATCTTGCGACATCAGTGAAATTATTAATGATGCGGTTGGCTTAGTTGAGATCGAAGCACATCGACACCGCATGAACATTGCCACTCAAATTGCCGAAAATCTCCCGCCAGTGGATGTGGATCCGGTTTTAATTTTGCAGGTCCTAGTGAACCTTCTTAAGAATTCACTGGATAGTATGAGGGAAGTCTACCCCCTCTCATCACGCTGGTCTGCCCCTCCAGTCAAAATTTCGGCCGACCTAGATACCAGCACCTTTCCTGCAATGCTACGCATCCAAGTAGCCGATACAGGTGCCGGAATCGCTGAATCCGTTATTGAACGGATGTTTGAGCCCTTTTTTAGCACTAAAAACGATGGAATGGGCATGGGTCTGAATATTTGCCGATCTGTAATCGAGTCCCATCAGGGCCGACTTTGGGCAAAAAATCAGATGGATGCAGAACATACAAAGCTGTCGGGCTGCACCTTTACAATACTATTACCTCTAGAGTCTCCGGGCTCAATGGCAAATAGTTAATTTATGTATTTTTAGATTTATCTGTGAGAGCTAATATGAATATCAGTGCTACTACCAAACCAAACCAAGCTGAAGTGGTTTATGTTGTAGATGACGACGAGGCGGTTCGCGACTCCCTCACCTGGTTACTAGAAAGTAATGGGTATGTTGTTCGCTGTCATGCAAGCGCTGAACGATTCTTACAGTCTCTTCAAAGCACCGACAAATCTACGATCTCTTGCGCAATCTTAGATGTTCGAATGTCAGGCATGTCAGGCCTTGAATTACAAGAACGTTTAATTAGTGAAAATCTACCAATGCCCGTTGCATTTATCACTGGTCATGGTGATGTGTCGATGGCAGTTTCAACAATGAAGCGTGGCGCAGTTGATTTCATTGAAAAGCCCTTCAAAGAAAATGATCTCTGCGGTTTGGTTGATCGCATGCTTGCAAAAGCACGTGTTGATTATTCTCAAGCAAGTCAACGCAAAATCACTCAGAGCCTCTTAAGCAAACTGACTGGTCGTGAGCGCCAAGTTCTCGAGCGCATTGTGGCTGGCCGCTTGAATAAGCAGATTGCAGATGATCTGAGTATTTCCATCAAAACTGTTGAAGCACACCGCGCCAACATTATGGAAAAGCTCAACGTAAATACCGTTGCAGATTTACTCCGCTTAGCACTATCAGATCCACAACCTAATTAATTTCTTATGCCTGCACAGCTACTCGACGGCGTTGCCTTATCCAAAAAACTACGTACTGAAATTGCTGCCCGCGGCGCAATCGTTACCGCCAAAGGCGTTAGACCAGGCCTAGCAGTAATTGTTGTTGGAGAAAATCCGGCAAGCCAGGTTTATGTCCGCAATAAAGTAAAGGCTTGTGAAGATGTCGGCTTTCATTCTGTGCTCGAGCGCTATTCAGTCGAGTTAGGTGAAGAGGAATTGCTGGCTCGCATTGCTACCCTGAATGCTGACCCATCTATTCACGGTATTTTGGTTCAACTTCCCCTTCCAGAACATATTGCAGCAGAACGCGTTCTAGAAGCAATTGCCCCAGAAAAAGATGTGGATGGCTTTCATGTGGCTAATGCTGGCGCCTTAATGGTGGGCCAGCCTGAATTTAAGCCCTGTACCCCCTATGGCTGCATGAAGATCCTCGAGAGCATTGAATACCCTATTCGCGGTGCTCGCGCAGTGATTGTGGGCGCTTCCAATATCGTTGGAAAGCCGATGGCGATGCTATTACTGCAAGCAGGTGCAACTGTCACCATTTGCAATAGCAAAACGCGTGACCTGGCGCACCACACTAAGGATGCTGACATCTTGGTGGTTGCCACCGGCAAACCCAAAATGATTACGGGCGATATGGTCAAGAATGGTGCCGTTGTGATTGATGTTGGCATCAATCGCATGCCTGATGGCAAGCTTTGTGGTGATGTTGATTTTGATGCCGCCCAGTATATTGCTGGCTGGATCACACCTGTGCCTGGTGGCGTAGGCCCCATGACGATCACCATGCTCCTCATGAATACCTTAGAAGCGGCAGAAAAGGCAGCAAAACGCTAGGGAATTGATTGGGACTTTTGGCAAAATTGCCTGCAGTCCATTAAGCTAGAGGGATGACTACATCTACCCCTTTACAAGCCTCTGCTGACCTACAACAAAATCCACTCATTTCATTCGGCCGAGGTATTTGCGACTACTCTCAGGTCAAGTCTTCGGACATTAAACCTGCGATAGATTTTCTACTGGCACAAGCGGAGAAAGCAGTGGCTCAAGCGGTCGACCCAAAGACGCCAGCAAGCTGGAATGAGTTGGTTGAGCCTCTCGAAGATGCCACCGAATCTCTCAGCAGATCATGGGGAGTGATTTCACACCTCAATAGTGTTGCAGATACGCCAGAACTGAGAGCAGCTTATGGTGAAATGATCCCCAAAGTTACCGCGTTCTTCTCAAGCCTAGGTCAAAACTTAGCGCTTTACCAGAGATTCAAAGAGCTTAGTCAAAGCTCTAGCTATGCCAATCTAAGTACTTCGCAGAAAAAAGTGATTGAAAATTCTTTAAGGGATTTTCGTCTCGGCGGAGCAGAACTGAGTGATGGTGATAAGCCACGTTTTTCCCAAATTCAGGATGAGCAAGCATTGCTAGGAAAAGCATTTTCAGACCATGTATTAGATGCGACTGACAGCTTT
This sequence comes from Polynucleobacter sp. GWA2_45_21, assembly GCF_001830325.1. Classification (GTDB taxonomy): domain Bacteria; phylum Pseudomonadota; class Gammaproteobacteria; order Burkholderiales; family Burkholderiaceae; genus Polynucleobacter. Next base: position 121,098 of record NZ_MHZG01000011.1, read on the forward strand.
GTCCATCTCGTTACAGACAAGTCTGAGTTGGCAGGGTTACCTGAAGACGCCATTGCCGCAGCTGCAGATACAGCACAGCAAAAAGGTTTGCAAGGTTGGGCTTTTACCCTCCACTTCCCCTCTTACTACCCAGTCATGCAGTACTCAGAGAATCGCTCACTACGTCGCTTGATGTATGAAGCTTACGTAACGCGAGCCTCAGAATTGGCTCCCCAGTATTCAAAAGGAAAGCTAGATTGGGACAACACTGCAAATATGCTGGAGCAACTCAAGTTGCGTGATGAAGAAGCACGCATGCTAGGGTTTGAGAACTATGCTGCTCTGAGTCTAGCCCCCAAAATGGCCAGCAGTGTCAGTGAGGTAGATGGGTTCCTCACTACCTTTGCACAAAAAGCGAAACCATTTGCACTGAAAGATTGGCAAGAGCTTTCTAACTTTGCCAAAGCTGAATTGAATATTGGCGATGGACTGGAGCCATGGGATATTGCTTTTGCCTCTGAAAGACTTAAACAAGAACGCTACTCTTTCTCCGAGAATGAACTCAAGCAATATTTCCCGCTACCCAAAGTGCTAGATGGACTCTTTCAAGTCATCCAGACTTTGTTTGGTGTGAAAATTGAGAGCGCCAATCTGCCAACTTGGCATGGGGATGTCCAATCCTTCTCGGTTAAGAATGCTGAAGACAGGGTTGTAGCCTACTTCTATTTAGACCCATATGCTCGCCCTGGTAAGCGCGGTGGCGCCTGGATGGATGATGCGCGTGGTCGCAGAGAATTGCCTAATGGTGAGATTCAAGTGCCAGTAGCGTATTTGGTTTGCAATTTTGCACCTCCAGTAAAAGTAGATGGCGTGCTGCGTCAACCCACCATTACGCATGATGATGTCATCACCCTATTCCACGAGAGTGGTCATGGCCTGCATCACCTCTTAACCCAGGTAAGCGCTTTAGGTGTATCCGGTATCAATGGTGTGGAATGGGATGCGGTTGAATTACCGAGCCAGTTCATGGAAAACTTCTGCTGGGAGTGGGAGGTCTTAGAAAAGATGACCTCACATGCTGAGACTGAAAAACCTCTCCCCCGAGAGCTTTATGAAAAAATACTAGCTGCAAAGAACTTCCAAAATGGCTATATGACATTGCGCCAAGTGGTGATGTCTCTGACTGATTGGCGCCTGCATGCTAATTTTGATGCTGTAAATGCAAAAGGTCAGGCGGTGTTGGAGCTATCTAAAAGCATTGCAGATGAATTCAATGTTATTCCGCAACCAGCTATCTCCCGATGGATCAATACCTTTAGCCATATTTTTGCAGGAGGTTACGCAGCAGGCTATTACAGCTATAAATGGGCTGAAGTACTTTCTGCGGATGTTTACTCTGCCTTTGAAGAAGCAGCAAAACTCACTGGCAGTGTTCTGGATGAAAAAACGGGGGCTCGTTATCGCCAAGAGATCTTGGAGGTAGGCGGCAGTCGTCCGGCAGCTGAGTCATTCAAGGCATTTAGAGGCAGAGAACCCAGTATTGATGCCCTACTTCGTCACGGCGGCCTGGTCACCCAGTGAAGCTAAAAGTTCTAGGCTGAAATCTTTGCAATGACGGGGGCGTGATCCGAAGGTTGCTCCCAAGTACGAGGCTCTTTATCGATAATGCTTTCTGTGCATTTATCTTTAAGGGCCTCGCTTAATAGAATGTGATCAATCCGCATTCCAGCATTTCTTCTGAAGCCCATCATGCGGTAATCCCACCAGCTAAAGGATTTAGGCGCCTGTTCAAACATCCGATAAGAATCGATAAGCCCTAGATTTAAAAGCTGCTGAAACGCCTCTCTCTCAGGCGGGGAAACGAGGTTTTGACCAATCCACTTAGCGGGATCATGCACATCATCATCCGTAGGTGCGATATTGAAATCGCCCAAAAGTGCTAAGCGACTATTCTGAGCCAACTCATCGCTTAACCAATCTTCTAAAGCTTTGAGCCAAGCTAATTTGTAGGCAAACTTATCGCTATCGGGCGATTGTCCATTAGGGAAGTAAGCAGATACCAAGCGAATGGGTTGCATCCCTTTAAAGCACACTGTAGCTGCCAAAATACGCTGTTGTTCATCCGTGTTGCCAGGGATATTTCTAATGGGCTTTAAAAAAGTTGTTTCATGATTACTGGCAATCGGAGCTAATGCAGCTTTGCGAACAATAATGGCCACACCGTTATAAGTCTTCTGACCAGCAGCGATGCTGAGGTAGCCCGCATCTTCAAGTTCCTTGTGCGGATACTTATCATCAGTGAGCTTGAGCTCTTGAAGACAAAGAGCATCAATCGGCTTCTTAGCCTTCTCTTGGTCCTGCAGCCACTTGAGTACATGAGGTAAACGTACCTTCAGTGAATTCACATTCCAAGCAGCTATTCTTACTGACTCAGCCATCAATACCAAGCTCCTGCAATTTACGAGTAATCGTATTGCGACCAATTCCAAGACGCTGCGCAGCCTCGACGCGTCTTCCGCGGGTTACTTCAAGAGCTGCCTGCAACACCGCCTTTTCAAATTTTGAGCATAGTACGTCATACACTTCCGCATCGCCATCCTGAAGCATTTTGGCAGCCAGGCGACCCAAACCACTCTCCCAATCTATGGAAGCACCTCTCAGCACTACTTGGGCCGAAGGACTAGATTCACCCTGCAATAAGACGGGCTGCTCACCCGCTTCAGCCAAAATATCAGCAGGTAAATCACTGACACCAATGACATTGGACGGCGTCATTACTGTTAGCCAATGGCAAAGATTTTCCAGCTGTCGGACATTGCCAGGAAATGGCATAACGCTAATGTCCTTTAATACTTCATCAGATAGCTTTTTAGCTTCGACACCCAGAGATTTGGCGCATGACAACATAAAATGTCGTGCCAGCACTGGAATATCTTCGGCGCGCTCACGTAAGGCTGGCATCCGCAAGCGAATAACATTCAAGCGATGTAATAAATCCTCGCGGAAAGCACCTGCAGCAACTCGGGCCTCTAGATTTTGGTAGGTTGAAGCAATAATTCGAACATTGGCCTTAATGGGGTCTTGCCCACCAACTCGATAGAAATGACCATCGCTTAAAGCGCGCAATAGGCGAGTTTGAAGATCAAATGGAATGTCGCCAATCTCATCTAAAAATAAAGTACCACCATCAGCCTGCTCAAAGCGGCCACGACGCAAAGTCAAAGCACCGGGGAAAGCGCCACGCTCATGACCAAACAGTTCAGACTCTAATAAATCCTTAGGTACTGCAGCAGTGCTAAAGGCAATAAATGGACCTTTAGCACGAGGACTATGCTTGTGCAACGCTTGCGCGACCAACTCTTTACCAGTACCGGATTCACCAGTAATTAATACTGTGGAATGGGACTGAGCTAATCGTCCAATTGCTCTAAAAACCTCCTGCATTGCAGGTGCCTGACCAATAATCTCAGTGGAATCCTGTCTCCAGCCATTCATCTCTTTATTGCCGGAAAGATTACGCTCACTTTGCTCCATCGCACGACGAATCAACTCTACAGCCTTATCGATATCAAATGGCTTAGTAAGGTATTCAAATGCGCCACCCTGAAATGATGAGACTGCTGAATCTAGATCCGAGTATGCAGTCATGATGATGACTGGAAGCATTGGATGGCTTTCTTTTACACTTTGCAAAAGATCTAAACCATTACCACGCGGCATCCGAATATCAGAAATTAATACTTGAGGAACTTCTTTCTCCAAGGCATCGAGCACATCATTCGGATTAGAAAAGCTCTTGTGAGGAATGTTCTCGCGAGTCAATGCCTTTTCTAGCACCCAACGAATAGATTGGTCATCGTCCACGATCCAAACGGGTTTCATAATGCTTTCTCCTGCCTACGATAAGGAATTTGAATATGGAAGTCAGTCCGTCCAGGACGACTGTCACAGGCAATAAAGCCTTGGTGTTGCTGTACAAAAGTTTGTGCGAGGGTGAGGCCAAGACCGCTGCCACCATCCCTGCCAGAGACTAGTGGAAAGAAAATACGCTCACGGATATCCTCAGGGATACCTGGGCCGTTATCAATCACATGCAAGTCCATGGCCATTTTGTAACGTTGCTTGGAGATGGTGACCGAACGAGCCACCCTTGTCTTCAATTCAATTTGAGCAATGCCTTGCTGTATTTCCTCTGATAAAGCCTGAGCAGCATTGTGAGCAATATTGAGGACTGCCTGAATCAATTGCTCGCGATCACCCAGAACCTCAGGAAGACTAGTGTCGTAGTTACGAATAATCCGCAATCCTTTTGGAAACTCAGCTAAAACTAGGCTACGAACTCTCTCCAATGCCTCATGGACATTAAATGATTCCATAGCGTGCGCTTTACGATGTGGCGCAAGTAATCTATCAACTAAGTTCTGCAAGCGGTCCGATTCTTTAATAATGACTTGGGTGTATTCACGCAAGCCCTTCTCTGGAAGCTCAAACTCTAGTAATTGCGCGGCACCTCTAATGCCGCCCAAAGGATTTTTAATCTCATGTGCTAAGTTACGCATTAACTGTTTATTTGCCTCTACCTGCTGCGTGACACGCTCATCACGCTCACTGCGTAGCTGCTGATCAATTGGAAACCATTCCATCATGATTAGTGTCGGGCCTTCAAGACTAGCTACGACTACGTGCGCAGGAATTGACTCCTGATGAATGCTACCTGGTAAAGAATGCAATACCATCTCTTGGCGTTGTGCAGATACATGCCCCGCTTTGACCTCTTCGATCATGCGCTTAATGGAGGCATTATCCCCAAAGAGGTTGTGCACAGACTGACCCTCAAGTGATTTTCGTGACAGATCCAGTGCAGACTCTGCGGCGGGATTCACGTAAACCAATTGTTGGGTCTCAGCCTCAAATACCACTATGGCATTGGGCATCTGATCAAGCAATGTCGGAAAAAAAGGAGCAGCCGAAGCTGCCCCTTTGAACGAATTGCGCAACAGACCTGCGCTCAACATTTCTCCTTCGCTTACAGGGAGTAGTACATATCGAATTCGATTGGATGAGTCGTCATACGGAAACGTGTGACATCTTCCATCTTCAAAGCGATATATGCGTCGATCATAGAGTCTGTAAAGACACCACCACGAGTCAAGAACTCACGGTCTTTGTTCAAAGCCTCTAATGCTTCTTCCAAGCTTGCACAAACGGTTGGGATCTTTGCATCTTCTTCTGGTGGCAAGTCATACAAGTTCTTGTCAGCAGCTTCACCTGGATGAATCTTATTCTGAACACCATCTAAACCGGCCATCATCAAAGCTGAGAAGCAGAGGTATGGGTTAGCCAATGGATCAGGGAAGCGAGTCTCAATACGACGACCTTTAGGGCTTGAAACGTGTGGAATACGAATCGAAGCAGAACGGTTACGAGCAGAGTAAGCCAATTTCACTGGAGCCTCAAAGCCTGGAACCAAACGCTTGTATGAGTTTGTACCTGGGTTGGTAATCGCATTCAATGCTTTAGCGTGCTTAATGATGCCGCCGATGTAAAACAATGCGAACTCTGACAAACCTGCATAGCCGTTACCAGCAAACAAGTTCTCGCCGTTCTTCCAAATAGATTGGTGAACGTGCATACCAGAACCATTGTCACCAACGATAGGCTTAGGCATAAATGTGGCTGTCTTGCCATAAGCATGGGCTACGTTTTGAACAACGTACTTCTGCCAGATAGTCCAGTCAGCACGCTCAACCAATGTGCTGAACTTGGTACCCAATTCGTTTTGGCCTTGACCAGCAACTTCATGGTGATGAACTTCGACAGGAATGCCTAAAGATTCGAGGATCAAACACATTTCAGAACGCATGTCCTGGAATGTATCTACTGGAGCAACTGGGAAGTAACCGCCTTTTTTACCTGGACGGTGACCAGTGTTACCACCTTCGATTTCAGCAGCTGAAGACCATGGAGCCTCTTCAGAATCTACCTTAACGAAACAACCCTGCATATCAGCACCCCAACGGACGCCATCAAAAATAAAGAATTCTGGCTCTGGACCAAAATAAGCTGTATCGCCTAAGCCGGTGCTCTTCAAATAAGACTCAGCACGCTTTGCAATCGAACGTGGGTCACGATCGTAACCTTTGCCGTCTGAAGGCTCGATCACATCACATGTGATCACCAATGTTGGCTCTTCATAGAATGGGTCGATATAGCAAGCTGTTGGATCTGGCATCAACAACATGTCAGAAGCTTCAATACCTTTCCAACCAGCAATAGATGAACCGTCAAACGCATGACCGCTCTCAAATTTGTCTTCGTCAAAATGGGAAATAGGTACTGTAGTGTGCTGCTCTTTACCCTTTGTATCTACAAAGCGGAAATCAACAAAAGTACATTCTTTCTCTTTAACTAACTTCATCACATCAGCGACGGTCTTCGTCATGCAAATCTCCTCTATTAACTAAATTCGGAATACAAACTTAAGGTGTACACCCTTGTTCATTCCAGGCATCAAACATGCCCTTGGGATGCATCTAATTTACTGAAGCAAACAAATGGGAACAATCATTATTGCACTAATTAAGTGCTCAAATATCGGTCAAAAGTCTAAAAATTGCTATATTTGCACCAAATTAGTGCTTAATTAGACTTAGCAATATCGTGAATTACATATCCCAGGGCCTCAGTGCCAGCTCGCAGAGCAATCCAAGCACTTTCAAGCAGGTTTGCATTGCCTTTGATACCTAATTCGATATGGCGCTCAGCGTAAACGCCACCCTTAGAGGAGTCGCCGACAGATGGGAGGCTAAAGACCTTTACCCCAGGAAAAGAAGCTTCAATACGCTCCATTAATGGCGTTAGAGTTGATTCAACACCCTTGGGAACGATAAAACTTTGCTCAGCCCAATTGTCACGATGAAAGAGGTCTTGATAGTAGTTATCTAGGCACCAGGACATCATTGGGGCTGCCATCACCGGAAAGCCAGGAACAAAGTAGTGCTCTCGAATAGAAAAGCCTGGAATCTGGTTATAGGGATTCGGAATAATGTCACTGCCCAGGGGAAACTCCCCCATCTTGAATCGATGTTGATTCTCAGGCGTATTGAGATCTGCCTTAATGGGATCACCCTCTGCCATAGACTGAATGCGACCCGCAATTAATTCCTGCGCAGTTGGATGCAACTCGGTTTTAGTTCCGAGCGCCAAAGCAGCACACTGCCTAGTATGGTCGTCAGGAGTGGCGCCAATACCACCAGTACTGAAAACCACGTCACCGCTGGCAAAACTATCCTTAAGGGTGGCCGTAATTTGCTCAGGATCATCTGCTACATATTTAGCCCAAGACAAACTCAAGCCACGCTCATTGAGCAACTCAATGAGTTTGCTAAGGTGCTTATCTTGACGACGACCTGACAAAATTTCATCGCCGATCACAATCAAACCAAAGCGGCGTGACTTAGTCTCAGGCAAATCAATACTGGCCTGTTTTGATGCTTCAACCATGGTACGGGAGCTCCATATCAATTACACGCGCCTCAATATTTAAAGTCTTCTCCATCTCAGACCTGCGCAACTCTTTTAGTGCATCGAGCAAATAATGCGTAAACCACAGCGCAGCAAATACAAAAATTAAAGAGTAAATCCAAAGAGCAACAAAACTCACAATCGGAAATAAGACTAAAGCCAATGCCGAGGTTGCCCAAAAGAAAGTAGGCACAGCACCGAGCATGCCTGAAACAATCCCCATGGCCAAGAGCGACCAGCGATGCTGATGCAAGAGCGTGTCACGCTCCTCTGCTGTGGCATGTTGTGCCAAGACATCGTAGGACATGAGTCGCATCGTCAGCCAACCCCATATCAATGGTGGCAAGACCGCAACTAGGGGCGGAATCCACCACACTGGCAAGGTCAACATCACCAATGCAAGACAGATTAAAGCAGACCAAATCGTATAAACAAGGCTTCCAAATAAACCCCCGCCCCGCTTTCTCTCGATGTCTTTATAGGCATGCTGACGAGTCACTACCTTGACAATAGTGGGGACAGTTGTGAAGGCGATGAATACCAATAGACTGATGGCAATCAAAGGAATCAACAGCATCACAAAAAATAGTGGCGCAATCCAAGCACGCGCATTTTCAAAGCCGGCCCAAATTAAGCCGTCCTGAATCCAACTCGTAAAGATAGAAGTTGTCAAAAAGATGCTGAGCATCTCGAGGGCCGGAGTCCAAGTCAGCCAAATTAAGCTACCCCATAAAATTGAAACAATCAGAAATGGGCGCAGACTTAACCACAGCATTCTAGGATGCATTGTTCCTACTAAAGCCAAGCCAAAAGACTTGAATACTTGCTGCATGCTATCCATAGATTTCCATTATCAACAAATGAACTGCTGGTTTTACTTTATCTTCGGGAAAATTTCTCGAACTGAGTGGACAATACCCTGCCACTGCTGCTGAAATACATTGGGAGAAATAGCTAAACCCCTAACGCCAGTGGGATGAACTTCCTTCGGAAAAATAGCAGTGTTGAACATCATGTCCCACCACGGGAACAAAACACCAAAATTGCAGCCACCTAAAACACCAGGCTTACCTTTAGCTTCGTGGCCATAGCCTACTGCGTGATGCATGCGGTGGTACATCGGAGAAACCAAAAGATACTTAAAAGCACCAAGATGAATTTTCAGATTAGCATGCTGCCAGCTCTGAATAAATTGACTCAGGACCACCAGCAAAATAAATTGGCTTGGGGACACACCAAACAGTAAGGCAAAGAAAGAAAACACCACTGCATGCAAGATGCTATCGAGTATGTGATTGCGATCATCAGACCAAGCAGTCATGACGGTTTGACTATGGTGCAAAGCGTGCAATTGCCACCACCAGTTAAATGTATGTGAAGCGCGGTGATACAAGTACTCAACAAAATCCAATAAGACGAAGTAGATGAAAAAACTCACTAATGGGATGGATGTCATTGGCGGCCACCATGACTCAACATTCAACCTACTAAAACGGAAATCATGGAGCACTGAATCAATTTGAAAGAAAAATCCCGACAAAGCGAGAAAAATCAATCCGTGAAAAATACCCAGCCGATGAAACAAGGTGTAAAAAATATCTGCTTTGGAGCTCTTGGCGAAACGCTCCTGAACCTCCGCCGGCGCAAATCTTTCCCAGGTGCGCAAAATGATGGCAATCAGCAAGATCTGAATACAACCAAATAAGAACCAATCGATTCCATCAAATACATCCTCTGCCATCGACATGAGATCGAATTGATACAGAATGGGTCCAGCTACATTAGCAAACAAGAATTCTTGAGTGCTAGCATAGGCAGAAGAGATGGCGGCTATTAAAGGATTGGAATCCATATAGTCAATTGTGACTTATTTATCTTGTTTTGGCAGAGTTGCAAAACAAAATCCTCGACCCTTTAAATTAATAATCAACTGCTCTAAAACTACTGGAGCCCAAGGGTCTTTACGCGACCAAATCCCTAAATGGGCCATAGTGATATCGCCGTCTTGGAGTTGACTACTCGCTTTATCGAGGAGCATCTGATTGGGATGGGTCTGCGAACTGAGCTCATCCCCCAGAAATCCTGCAGGATCCCAGCCAATGTGTTGGTAACCGCACTGTGATCCCATCCGAATTGATCGAGGAGAGGTTTTTCCACCGGGGGCACGCCAGATTTTATGAATATGACTACCAGTGAGTTCTTTAAAACGATCATCAACCCTTCTGATTTCTCGGCAATAGCTCGCTTCGTTATACAAACTCATCACGCCCGCCTTGGGGCCAAACTGTGGCTTTGCAAAGATCTCTCCACTGGGCCCATCTTTGACAAAGTACAAATGGTCATAGGTATGGCTGCCAAAGTGATGACCTTCACGTAAGCGGTCTTGCCAATAGGACTTCCAAGAATCATCAAGAGAAAAATCGCCGCGGTTAGTTTTTTCGTTTGCCAGAAAAAAAGTGGCTTTGATTTTTTGACGATTCAAGATGTCCGCAACAGTCTGAGCAACAGACATGTTGCCAGTATCAAATGTTAGATAAATCGTTTTTTTACATTGCGTCTCTTGAGAAAATCCAAACGAAGAGAATGTCGCTAAAAAAAATAGCGCCGTGATCCGAGCCAGAGTGCTATGCAAATACATCTAAGCTAGTTACTCCCAGCCAGCACGTGGTGCAAAGAAAACACCATGCGGAGATTTTCCAACTGGGATGACGGTCATTAGCTTCATGGATGGGATATCAATCACCCCCACCTTTTTAGAGAAACGGAGAGTAACCCACATAGTTTTACCGTCGGGAGTGATTTCCATATCATCAGGACCCGCAGGCAAGCCAGTAATATCCCCAGTCTTTTCCAAGGTCTGCATATTAATCATGCTGATAGTGGAGGCAATACGGTTACTCACAAAAACATGTTTTTTATCGCCTAATGGACGGAAATTATGGGCGCCCTTGCCAGTAAAGATGCGCTTCACTTCTTTGCGATTCTTCCAATCGATTACTTGGACGTTATCTTCTCCGGTGATACCCACTAAAAGATATTGGTCACCAGGAGTCATCCAAACACCAGCAGGCACTTTGCCCGTAGTCATTTTCCAAATGACAGTCTGCGTGTCTAAATCAATTGCGGCCAATTCATTGGAATCTTGCAGCGTGATAAATGCGATCTTGCTATCAGCCGTAAATGCTACGTGACTTGGTGTCTTGCCTAGCTTAATTGATTTAGCCAATTTTAAATCTGCGCCCTGAGCGTGATAGACATCCACCCTATCCAGGCGGTTGCCGTTAGCAACAAACCACTTATGATTTGGTGAATAGCCAATTTGGTATGGATCAATGATGTCAGGGATCCTGCCAGTCAACTCACCAGTAGTGGGATTCATCAGCACCACATCATTACCTGCAGCATTGGCAATCAGCAAGGTCTTTTGATCTGGGGTCATCATCAAGTGATGAGGTTCCTTACCAACAGGAACCGCCTTAATCACTTTTCGACTTGGCATATCAATCAAACTCACCGTTGCCTCGCCTGAGTTCAAAATAACTGCTAACTTAGGCTCTGCCTTGGAGTCCATAGGAACCGAAGTTTGAGCATAGGCGGAAGTAACTAACCCAAAAAGGGTTAGCACCGTGAGGGCTGAAATAGTGCCAACTTTGGCCTTACTAATATAAGTATGCATAGCTGACATTGTAAGCAATTGACGCACCAATGCAGCGCGCCTAATTCGGTCAATTTGACCTAACGCAAGCTAGCCAAGACCTTTTCTAGTCGTTTTAAAGACATTGGGGTTGGGGTCTTTAGTTCCTGGGCGTATAAGGCCACCCTCAACTCCTCAAGCTGCCAACGAAAATCCGTTAATGCTTGGTCTTCGGCCATAGCGTAGGTCGCGGACCCGCGACTGCCTTGAACCAACTTTTGCCATGGTCTAGCAACCGACTCCCAGTCTTTTTGACACTGGGCATCTCTAGCAGGATTGGCGCGTAACTTATCAATTCGCATTGCAATCGCCTTGAGATATCGAGGGAAATGCACTAACTGGCCGTATGGGGTGTCTGATACAAATTTCGGGAAAATCAAACCCTGAACTTGCGCTTGAATATCTGCATATGCGCTAGCAGAAGCAGCCTTAGCTTGAGCCAACTTCTTTTGGAGGTCTGCGTGAGCCTGCAAGGCACCCAAGGCATGCTTAGAAATCTCTTGAGCAATTAAAGCCAATCGAGGCTTACCCGCTTGCAGACGCTCAGCAAATTGCTCTGCATTTACTGGTAACGGATCATTCATAAATGCCCGCTCAAGAGCAAGATTCAAAATTTGCTCAATCAAGCTATCTACTGAGCCTACATTAATAAATAGTAAGCCGATCTCCCGAATTCCAGGAAGCTGCTTCTGAAGAGCCTTCAGCGTATCTTTATTTGATAAAGCGAAAAGTCTTCGCAATCCTTGCCAATGATATTTCCTGGCCTCGAGTAAATCATCAAAAACCTCAAGATCACATGACTCAGTTCGATCCACTAAAGCTGGATAACCGAATAAAGTGCGATTACCTTTCTGAATCTCTAGAGTTTCGGGTAACTCTCCAAAATCCCAGCTTCGATAACCACCCTGCTCTACATTTTTTACTGACGAGTTATTACCACTCTGATTGACATTGCTGGGAGTATTTGAGGCGCTTGCAGGAGCTTCGGCGCCAAGCTCCTCTTGAACTGCCTGCTGGGCAATCGCCTGGAATGCAGTTCGAGCAGTTTCTCCATGCTCGGCACGCAATCGAGATAAATTGCGCTCCAATTCAAGCTGGCGGCCATGCTCATCCACCAGTCGGAAATTCATAGATGAATGAAGCGGCAGAGATTCAGGCCTGAAATCCGTGCGCTTAATCTCCAAACCACGCTCTTTACGAATATCCGTAATTAAGCTATCTAAAAAGTCGCCTACTCCAAACTGTTTTTCTGCCAGCATGCGCTCTAAGAAGGATTTTGCGTACTCAGGCAAAGGCACACAGTGACGCCGTAATTTCTGGGGAAGTGATTTCAGTAGCAGATGGATTTTTTCCTCACACATACCTGGCACTAGCCATTCACAACGACGCCCATCGACCTGGTTTAATAGCGTCAAGGGAACAACGAGAGTGACTCCATCTTTGGGGCTACCGGGCTCAAAGTGATATGTCAGACTTAACTCAGTTCCACCAACAATCATCTTTTTGGGGTAGCGATCGACGGTAATGCCTGCAGCTTCATGGCGCATTAAGTCTGCTTTAGCCAAACGCAACAGAGAGTCCGCACTCTGATCTTCAGAATCCTTGCTCTTTGCTGCATTTTTGAGCCAAGCTTTCATGCTGTCTCTACTGAGAACATCTTTTGGAATTCGTGAATCATAGAAAGCAAACAGGAGATCATCATCCACCAAAACATCGGGGCGACGTGAACGATGCTCTAGAGCCTCGATCTCTTTAATCAGTCTGCGGTTATGCCAAAAGAATTCAAAACTACCCGGGTATTTTTTTCTTGCATCAGCCTCAGTCTCTCGCATCAATGCCGGGGTATCCATGCGCCCGAACATTTCCTCCTGAACCAAGGCTTGCTTAATAAATAACTCACGAGCTTCTTCTGGGTTATGAGACTCGTAGCGCACTCGGCGACCGTGATATATCGGCAAGCCATACAAAGTGCCACGCTCAAATGCCATGACTTCACCTTGACGACTATCCCAAAAGGGATCGCTTAAGGATTTAATCAGCCGCTGAGCTGCAACCTTCTCAACCCACTGAGGCTCAATCTTGGCAATCGTGCGAGCATACATGCGATTGGTTTCTAGAAGCTCGCCCGCCAAAATCCAAGCGCCGGCTTTCTTGCCAATAGTTGAACCTGGCCAAATAAAGGGTCGAATCCCGCGAGCGCCAATGTACCCACCCGTCTTGCTTCCGCGTTCTTGAGATTTTTCATCTTCTTCTTTTTTAGCAACATAACCTAATAAGCCGGTTAACAAAGATAAGTGAACTTGTTCATAGGTAGCAGCGGAGGCGTTTTCTTTCCAACCCTTTTCACCAAGCATCGTATGTAGCTGTCCATGAACATCGCGCCATTCACGCAAGCGTCTTGGTGATAAAAACTTACTGCGGCACAGATTTTCTAATTGGCGATTGCTGTGCTTATGCTGCAGAGCGTCTTGATACCAATCCCAAAGCTTCACAAAACTCAGAAACTCGGAACGCTCGTCCGCAAACTGCAGGTGAGCTTGATCGGCGGCAGCAACCTGATCCATTGGTCGATCGCGCGGGTCTTGCGTGGCTAGAGCGGAGGCAATGATGGTGACTTCACGTAGTGCGTTTTGTTCTTTAGCAGCTAAGAGCATGCGTCCGATGCGGGGATCTAGCGGAAGATCTGCTAATTGCTTGCCCGTGGGAGTCAACTTAAAGCTATTGTTAATGTCTTGGTTGTCACCTACAGAACTCTCGTCATAGACGATGGCACCTAATTCATCCAGAAGCTGCACGCCATCGGCAATTGCTCGACCCAAGGGCTTATCAATAAATGGGAATTCTTGAACGCGAGGTAAGCGTAGAGAACTCATACGAAGTAATACCGCTGCTAGTGAACTTCGCAGGATTTCAGGGTCGGTAAATTTGGGTCGATTTAAATAGTCTTGCTCGCTATACAGACGAATACAAATACCATCCGATACACGACCACAACGACCTGCCCTCTGATTGGCTGCAGCCTGAGAAATTGGCTCAATTTGTAGCTGCTCTACTTTGTTGCGATAGGAATAGCGCTTCACCCGCGCTAAACCACTATCGACAACATACCGAATATTGGGAACAGTTAATGAAGTCTCGGCAACGTTGGTTGTCAGGATGATGCGTCGACCATTACCCGGATTGAACACACGCTCTTGCTCTGCAACGGATTGGCGAGCAAAGAGACTCAATATCTCCGGATGAAACCGTTGCTGCAGAACATGATCTTTGCGAAGTGCTTCAGCGCAATCCCGAATCTCTCGCTCCCCTGGCAAGAACACCAAGACATCTCCAGCACCTGAGGCACCCTCTCGCCATACATTGGCGATTGCTTCTGCTACTGCATCAGGAATTTCCTTAGCCTCTTTAGATTCTTTTTTGCCATCTGGTTTTGCATCAGGCTCCAGAGGTTCATAGCGCTGCTCTACGGGAAAGAGACGCCCACTGACCTCAATTACTGGGGCAGGCTTCCCATTTAAGGCGAAATGATCTGAAAAACGCTTAGCATCGATAGTCGCTGAGGTGATGATGAGCTTGAGATCTGGGCGCTTAGGCAATAACTGGCGGAGATAGCCCAATAGAAAATCAATATTGAGACTGCGTTCATGGGCCTCATCGATGATGAGCGTGTCATAGGCGCGGAGCTGAGGGTCTCGCTGGGTTTCTGTGAGCAAGATGCCATCAGTCATTAGTTTGATGGAGGCGCCCTGACCGGTCTTATCAGCAAAACGGACTTGATACCCGACGTCTTGACCGATTGGCGTGCCCAGCTCCTGGGCTATACGCTTCGCTGTCGCTGTCGCAGCGATACGGCGAGGCTGAGTATGTCCAATCAGCCGGCCGCCATTGATGGTGCCCCTACCCAAGTCTAGACAGATCTTGGGTAATTGGGTTGTTTTACCTGACCCGGTCTCACCACAGACAATCACCACTTGGTGAGAGCTCAAGGCATCCTTAATGATTTGGCGCTGGCCTGATACTGGTAACTCCTCCGGAAAGCGAATTTCTAGCCGTCGCGAGGTGTTGGAAGCAGGCACAGTCGTAGGGCTTGCTTTGGGTTTTTGTTGGTTTATAGGCTCTTGCACCCTATAATTTTCTCACTATGCCAACAAATGCACCAAACCCCGGCTCAAACGCCGAAGAATCAAGCTCCAACTTTCCTTTTGTAGGATGGCTGCGTGATGTTGCGCCCTATATCCATAGCTTCCGCGAGAAGACCTTTGTTATTGCCTTTGCTGGTGAACTTGTCCAAGAAATCGGCCTCGAGAACCTCATCGAAGATATCGCCATGTTGCATGCCATGGGGATGCGCATTGTTCTAGTTCACGGTATCCGCCCTCAAATTGAAGAGCAACTCATGCTCCGCAATATCAAGAGTCAGTTTGGCAAAAGCACAATGCACAGTTATCGGATCACCGATGCCGCAGCCTTGGAATGCGTTAAAGAAGCTGCTGGTGAATTACGCCTCGACATCGAAGCAGCATTTAGTCGCGGCTTACCAAATACCCCGATGGCAGGCTCACGTATTTCAGTGATCTCGGGTAACTTTATCACAGCAATGCCTGTAGGCGTGGTTGAAGGTATTGATTACATTCATACTGGCTTGGTGCGTAAGGTGGACTCCACCTCCATTAAGCTCTCGCTCGATAGCAACAAAATTGTCTTGCTCTCACCGCTAGGCTTCTCGCCGACAGGGCAAGCATTTAATCTTGCCTTTGAAGATGTTGCTGCGTCGACTGCTGCTGCACTCAAAGCGGATAAGTTAATTTTCCTCAGCCCCTACACCGGCCTTAAAGATGAAGAAGGTGATTACATTACCGAGCTCTCGATGCCCCAGCTACATGAATATATAACCCAGCATCCCGAGCTTGATCTAGGCATGAAGAGCTTACTCAACATCTCTGGTAGAGCCATTCGTGCTGGCGTGAGCCGCGTGCACTTCTTACCGTGCAATCAAGATGGCGCACTCTTGGAAGAGCTCTTTACCCATGACGGTATCGGCATGATGTTGGCCTCATCAGATATTGAGAATTTACGCGAAGCGAATCAGGATGACGTTGGCGGCATCTTGCAGCTCACTAGCCCACTCGAAGAAGAAGGCATTTTGGCTGCCCGTGGACAAGATGTGATTGAGCGTGATATTCAGCGTTTCTCTGTTATCGAGCATGATCGCGTTCTCTTTGGTTGTGCAGCCCTCTTCCCCTTCCCTAATGGTGTTGGTGAACTTGCTTGTCTCGCAGTAGATCCTGGTGTTCAGGGCTCCGGCGACGGAGAGCGTTTACTCAAGCGCGTTGAGATGCGGGCAAAGCGGGAAGGCATAAAAAAATTGTTCGTTTTAACCACCAGAACAGAGCACTGGTTTTTAAAGCGCGGATTTAAGCGCGCCTCTGTTGACGATCTTCCTGAAGAAAGAAAGCAGATCTATAACTGGGATCGCAAATCCATGGTTCTCACCAAAGATCTATAAGCTTTTATAGTTATTTTTCATTATTTGTATTTAGTACACCGTATTTGAAAGGCATTACAAATGGCACGCATGGTTCAATGCATCAAACTCAATAAAGAAGCTGAAGGTATGGACTTTGCTCCACTGCCAGGCGAGCTGGGTAAGAAGATTTGGAATCAAGTCTCTAAAGAAGCTTGGGCTGCCTGGTTAAAGCAACAAACCATGTTGATCAATGAGAATCGCCTGAATATGGCTGATCCTCGTGCTCGCCAATACCTACTAAAGCAAGTTGAGAAATACTTCTTTGAAGGTGGTGCAGACACAGCTCAGGGCTATGTACCGCCTGCTGAGTAATTTTTTTAAGTATCTCTTGACGAGTCAAATCCAGAGGCATAGGATTGAAGCGTAGTCGGTCAGATATTGTGATTGGTTACATTGGCGAAAGCCACTACTTGTAAGCATATCTATGTGCTTATGGGCTTTGGGAACTAAATCTCTTCCCTTTGCCTGCGCCATGATGAGTCATGGCAAACAAACCCGATGGATCAGCTCGCTGCCCCGTCGGGTTTTTTTAATTTAGAAAGTGATTCTGCTCACGCCAGAAGCATTGCTCACAAGCAAAATATCCGCCTTCTCTTTTGCAAATAGGCCAACAGTGATCACACCAGCGATTTGATTGATTTGTGCCTCAAGTGCAATTGGATCTGCAATCTTCAGGCCTGCTACATCCAGAATCCACCCGCCGTTATCTGTGACAAAAGGCTGGCTTGGCGTCTGTCCCAAGTCGGCACGAGTATCTTTAGCCATCCTGAGCGTTACGGCTCCACCCAACTTAGCCAACTCCCGAGCAACAATTCCTTTAGACAAAGGGATGATCTCGACTGGCAAGGCAAAACCGCCTAAAACGGGAACCTGTTTTGACGAGTCACAAATGCAGATGAATTGCTTTGCCATCGAGGCAATAATCTTTTCGCGAGTGAGAGCTCCGCCTCCACCCTTAATCATGTGACCAGAAGGATCAATTTCATCAGCACCATCGACATAAGCGGGCAGTTGATCCACCTCATTCGGATCCAAGACCTTAAAGCCGTGCTTTAACAAGCGCTCAGTTGTAGCATTAGAGCTCGATACTGTTCCGGCAAAATGATCCTTATGGGGTGCCAAAGCATCAATAAAGCAGTTAGCGGTTGATCCAGTTCCAATACCCAGGATCTGACCAGCAGGCAGCTTTAGCACCTCATCCCGCGCCGCCTCACCCACTAATTGCTTTAGTTGATCTTGATTCATGATCTTGCCCGATATCCTTATCTAAACTGGAACAGCCTTATTTATGCATCTATCATATGATATTCAATCTGTTTTACTGATTAATTAAATAAGAGCATTCAAGATCCTCATGACTTCCTCCCTTACCGCGCTGAGCCAACTCAAGCAACTGACTACCGTCGTAGCCGATACCGGCGACTTTGAGCGCATGCAGGAATATCAGCCTCAGGATGCGACTACTAATCCATCTCTGATACTGAAGGCTGCACAGCAAGCTAACTATCAGGCCTTGGTAAACCAGGTCAAATCAGCCCATCCTGGCATGAAACCAGTCGATTTGGTTGACCATATCCTGGTGGCTTTTGGCCTTGAGATTTTGAAAATCGTCCCAGGTCGGGTTTCGACCGAAGTCGATGCCCGCCTGTCTTTTGATACTCAGGCAACCATTCACAAAGCAAAACACCTCATCGCCCTGTATGAGTCTCATGGGGTTGATCGCAAGCGCATCTTGATTAAATTAGCCGGCACTTGGGAAGGTATTCAAGCAGCCAAAGCGTTAGAGGCGGAAGGCATTCATTGCAATATGACGCTGCTTTTCTCTTTGGTGCAAGCTGCAGCCTGCGGCGCAGTCAATGCGAAATTAATTTCACCCTTTGTGGGACGCATCACCGATTGGTACAAAGCCAAACTTGGCAGCAATTGGAACGATGTCAATAATGGTGGTGCAAATGACCCTGGCGTTACCTCCGTCAAGCGCATATTCCACTATTACAAGCACTTTGGTATTGCCACCGAAATTATGGGAGCGAGCTTTCGCAACACCAGCCAAATATTAGAGCTGGCTGGATGCGACTTACTCACTATTAGTCCAGAGCTTTTGGGTGATCTTCAGAACAGCACGACAGTAGTTGAGAAGAAGCTTAATTCCAGCAATGCAGCAAGCGCGCTTGCCAGCGAAAATATCTCAGCCCTTAAGTTAGATGAACCTCACTTTAGATTGCAGTTGAATAATGATGCTATGACCACAGAAAAGCTCGCAGAAGGCATACGCAATTTCTGTATCGATACCGAGAAACTAGAGACCTTATTAAGCAGATAAGTTCTAAGCTAAGTCACTAAGGAGTCAAAATGATCATTCATTGTCCGCATTGCCATAAAGGCAATCGTGTTCCCGCTGAAAAACTCAATCAGACTCCAGTTTGTGGCGCCTGCAAACAGGAGCTTCTTTCTCTCCCCATCAATGCGACTGCCGCAAACTTTAGCGAACTAGTGACTCAATCAACAATGCCGGTAATGGTGGATTTTTGGGCACCCTGGTGCGGGCCATGCAAGATGTTTGGACCAACTTTTCAGGCAAGTGCTATCAGCCACGCAAATCAAGTTCTGTTTGTGAAAGTGAATACCGAAGCAGAACAATTACTCGGATCCCAGTGGAATATCCGCTCGATACCAACGCTAGCAGGATTTAGGAATGGTAAAGAAGTTCACCGTATTAGCGGCGCACTGCCTCCAGCGCAGCTAGAGCAGTTTGTGCAACAACTGCTTGCTTAAAGCATTGCTGATTACTTCTTAGCGGTACTGATACCCAAAATACTATAGGCAGGACAATTTCCAATCATCCCAGTCAGCAAGGGGATGATGCCGATCCAAGCCCATGGGCCAGTAATTCCAAAACCTGCAAGACCCATCAAGGTGACGCCAATGGTCATTCGAAGAACGCGGTCAGTATGTCCGATATTGCATTTCATAGAAGCCTCCTGAGTGGATGAAGGGATACGTATTATTTAACTTCTTTAGCTAAACGCTGTCTTAGTGCTTCATACAAGCATACGCCACTGGCTACAGAAACATTCAAACTCTCGACTACACCCTTCATTGGAATACGCACCAACTCATCACAAGTCTCACGAGTTAAGCGGCGCATGCCCTCACCCTCCGCACCCATGACAATGCCAATAGGGCCAGTGAGATCGAGGTCATAAATTGATTTTTCAGCTTCGTCGTCTGTACCAATTAGCCAAACACCAGCCTCTTGCATTTCTTTCATGCTACGAACTAAGTTAGTAACGGTAATCACGGGCATCACTTCGGAAGCACCACTGGATACCTTGCTCACAGTCGCATTGATTGAAGCTGAACGATCCTTAGGGATGACTACCGCATCAACACCGGCACCATCAGCCACACGCAAGCATGCACCGAAGTTATGAGGGTCAGTAACACCATCCAATACCAAGAACATCACTTTGCTTTGATTGCTTTCAGCGTCCTCTACCACTTCGGTAATAGTGCGGGCAATCGTCATCTTTTCCGCCAAAGCTACTACGCCTTGATGGCGATCATGGCCTGCGAGCTTATGAAGGCGCTCAGCATCAGCGGCATGCAATCTTTCGCCTAAGATCTCTTCGGCCTGCTTGAGAAAGTCACCCATTCGGCGATCACGACGACTCGGATCAAAATAAACTGACTTCAGACTTGCCGCATCCACTCGTAAGCGCGCTTGTACTGCATGAAAACCTACCAATATTTGCTTCATCTTTACTTATCTCGATTCTGTATTGCTCATTATTTACGACGCGCTTTAGTGCTGCGAACGGGTGGCTTTGTACCAGCCGGTTTGCCAGTCGGTCTAGAGGACTTTCCAGGCTTGCCAGACTTAGCGACCTTACTTGCAGTTCGCCCAGCTTGATTCTTTGATTGATTGGCCCCAAGATTGCCAGCAGACTTAGCGGCATTGACGTTGATGCCGGAGTGCTTCTGCGGCTCTTTACTACCAGGGCGACCTTTTTTTGGGGCAGCCTTTTTATTGGGTCTGCCAGTGTCGCTAGCCAAAATAATTTGACGGCGATTCGTAGTTCCGCCTGGTTCCAAGCCAACGGACTTGACGAGACTAAATTCAATCTTACGAGCGTCTAGATCAACGCGGCTCACTAATACATGTACACGATCGCCTAAACGATAACGAATACCGGTTCTTTCGCCACGCAACTCTTGTCGGGCTTCGTCATACTGGAAGTAATCGCCACCCAATTCTGTGACATGAATCATGCCCTCAACAAAGAGGTTTTCTAACTGTACAAATAAACCAAATGAAGCTACACTAGTAACTGTGCCCGCATACTCCTGGCCCAAATGATCCCGCATGTAATAACACTTCAGCCATGCGTCTACATCACGAGATGCCTCATCGGCACGACGTTCATTAGAGGAGCAATGCACACCCAGTTGACCCCAAATAGGCAAAGCAGCATTGGCACCCTTTGGTAATTTGGGTAAGCGCGTACCTTTAGCGGCAGCTTCCTTGGCGTCGCTATGAGACTTCTTGGCATTCACCGCATTCTCACGACCCTTACCTTTGCGCGGCAAAGTTAAGTTGAGTGGAACCGTAGGTGGCAATACCGGCGTATAAGGTTTCTTGGCCAGAATCGCTTTAATAACTCGATGGGTCAATAGATCGGGATAGCGTCGAATCGGGCTAGTGAAATGAGAATAGGCAGGATAGGCAAGTCCAAAGTGGCCTTCGTTATCCGGCTGATACATTGCCTGTTGCATAGAGCGCAAAACAACGGACTGAAGCATATTGGCATCAGGACGCTCTTTGATTTCACGCATGAGCTTGGCATAGTCTTTTGGTTTTGGCTTTTCACCACCACCCAATGACAAGCCTGAGGTACGTAATACTTGGCGCAAGGTAACTAATTTTTCTTCAGAGGGCTCGCCGTGAACACGATACAAGCTGAGATGCTTGTTCTGATCAATAAAGTCAGCAGCACACACGTTAGCCGTCAACATGCACTCTTCAATTAAGCGATGCGCATCATTACGCAAGCGTGGCTCAATACGCAGGATCTTGCCAAGCTCGTTACTGATAATTTGAGTTTCAGTAGTTTCAAATTCGATAGCGCCACGTTTTTGACGTGCGTCTAATAGAATTTTGTATAGGGAATAGAGATTGGTCAGTAAAGGCCTGAACTCAGCAAAACGTGTTGCCTCAGGACCTTTGCTATTCGAAAGAATCTCCCACACCGTATCGTATGTGAAACGTTGAGCAGAATGCATCACCGCTGGATAGAACTGATAAGCCAACACTACCCCGTTGTTATCCACAACGGAGTCACACACCATACAAAGTCGATCAACACCAGGATTCAAAGAGCAAAGGCCATTAGAGATCTTCTCCGGCAACATGGGTATCACACGTCTTGGGAAATACACTGAGGTTGCGCGCAGGAGACCTTCATCATCCAAAGGCTGGCCCGGCTTGACGTAATGGGATACGTCAGCAATGGCAACAATCAGGCGCCAAGCCTTACTCTTGCCATACATGACTGGCTCGCAGTACACCGCATCATCAAAGTCACGAGCATCAGCACCATCGATGGTAACTAAAGGGACATCACGCAGATCAACACGGCCTTCAAGATCAGATTGCTGAACTGTATCGGGCAAGGCGGCCGCTTCTTTTTTAACAGCCGCTGAAAATTCATGAGGAACCCCATACTTGCGAACAGCGATTTCAATTTCCATGCCAGGATCATCGATCTCGCCCAGCACCTCAACAACACGACCAACGGCCTGACGATAGCTATCTGGATAGTCGATGATCTCAACGCTGACTACTTGGCCTAATTTAGCATTACCCTGACCTTTTGGCGGAATCAAAATATCGTGGCCGATACGTTTATCTTCCGGCGCAACAATCAACACACCATTCTCATTTAAGAGGCGTCCGATCACTACTTTATTGGCGTGCAAAATCATATCGACGATCTGACCCTCTGGTCGACCACGACGATCTGTTCCTAATACTCTGACGTTGACTCTATCGCCGTGCATGACGCGGGACATTTCTCTTTCAGAAAGAAAAATATCTTCACCACCGTCATCCGGGATGACAAATCCAAATCCATCTCGGTGACCTTGGACTGTACCTAAACGGTCAGCCTCTCGTGGCACCAAGTTTTTTGCTTTACGCATTTAATTCCTTCGGCAATCCATGCCTTATATATCAATGATTATTCTTGCTTAGGCTACTGTATCAAACCACTAAGTCTGAAGGGAAAAAGCCAAAAGGGGTTAGAAAGTGGGCCAAAAGGCGCATACCTTTATAATAACGGCATGCCCAGGTGGCGAAATTGGTAGACGCACCAGCTTCAGGTGCTGGCGATCGTAAGGTTGTGGGGGTTCGAGTCCCTTCCTGGGCACCAAATACACCTACAAAGACCTATATGGGGACTAAACAGCCTCTTTTCAATAGGCGATCAAATGCCCATGGTTCGATGCAGAATCTTGGGTTTCATTTCCTCCCAAAGACTTTCAAACTCCTCCGCCCTATCCTCTGATAACTTGATTGGATTAAAGAGGTCGCTAAAAAAGATCGTCTTTTTGGGTGCCAGGGTCTTTTCAAATTCACTAAGTCCAACCGGCTTATCGTCAATGTCGCGCGTTAATTGGGCGGAGCAGACTATAGCCTCATCGTCATCTTGGTCGATTACCGCAAACTCGATCAACTGCTGAGATTGATCCAGAATCACTAGAGTTCCTCGCGCGTAACAAACCGCCTCATGCTCTTGCACGATATAAGCCAAGAACTGATCTTCCTCGGCCTTCTCCATGCGTAGATCATCAATAAAAAAGAGATATTGATCGCCCGAACCATTCACTAAAGTAAAAACCTTAGGGATGACACCATGAGCTAGAGCAAGATTTCGATAATAGGAAGAAATTTCAACAGCGAGGTTTTCGGCAAAAAGATGCATGGGCAATAAAAAATTGAGATGAGTTATTCAGTAAAGATGATGAGTGGCTAATTAATTACCAAGCGCACTTCCTAAGAAGGTCATCGTGCGCTCCCATGCCAAATCCGCAGCAGCAGAGTTGTATTGCAAAGGTGGCAGATGTCTGGAGTCTGACTTAGGATTAGCAAAGGCATGCTTAGCGTCATAACGCTGGAAATCATATTTAGCTCCAGCAGCTTTGAGCTTTTCTTCAAGTTGATCAACGCCGGCAATCGAGAAAAATTCATCGTGAAGCGCCCAGTGCCCTAGCATGGGGTTTTTGATGGCTGACGCATCAACATACTCGAGTGGCGGATAGCCATACCAAACTACGGTGCCATCACATTCTGGAACGAGCCCAGCAGACAATACTGTGAGAGCTCCGCCCATACAAAAACCTGTAACAGCTACTTTGGCGCTACCAGTTGCCTTGAGATATTGAACGGCACCGCGGACGTCTTGACTAGCCGCATCACCAAAATTCAAATCATTCATGAGGTGCTCTGCCTCATTTGCCTCTAAAGCCAACTTGCCTCGATAAAGATCTGGCACCAAGGCACGGTAACCTGCTTTCGCCAAACGATTGGCGACATTTTTAATTTCATCATCCAAGCCCCACCACTCCTGAATCACCACTATGCCAGGAGCATTTTTTGGATTGTCGGGCTCAACTAAATAGCCTCCCACTGAAGCGCCGTCAGGTCTTTGAAATGTAATCATGACTATCTCCAATCTCTCTTTTAAAAATGAATTAGGCTTATTTCGCCTGCTTATCAGTATGAATATATCCCACTAAGCAAAAGGTAAGCAAGCCGCACAGAGCTGCTCCATAGCCAACAAGGTTGTAATGCTCCATCTTCCCATCAACCCCAATAGTGACGACCATACCCGCAATAACCGAGGCTAGCCCAGATGCCAGCATCTGTACCGAACCCACGAGACTCATGAAGGTACCGCGGACTTTGGCTTCGACCACTTGACTCACAATGGCCATCGCCGGAATCATGCGTCCAGAAACGAGAACAAAAAAGGCGGTGGAGTTAATCAACACTACCCAAAGTGGTACCGGCATGAGGTTAGTTGTTACCACCAAAGGAATTAAGCTAATCACAGCAAGCACTCTGAATACCTTGACCTTACCGTAACGGTCAGCCATATGACCAATTACCCGAGAACTCATCAGTGTCGCAATACCGCCGCAAAGGTATATCAATGAAATGTAGGAGTTATCAATACCAACGTTCGAAGTTAAATAGAGTGCAATATAAGGAATAACAGAAAATCCAGTCAACATAATCAGAGCCATAAAGACAAATGCACGCAAGTGTTGATGAGCAAAGAAGATATTCCAGATTTGACTCAGGCGACTTCCCTCATGGGTCTGACCAAGATGTCCAGTGATCTTAGGAATATTGAGATAGCCCACGTACAAAATCAGGCCTGATATCAAAGCAATAAAGATAAATGGTGCACGCCAACCTAAGTATGGGATGTTGTTGGCTAGAAATAAACTTAGGGGAACTCCAGCTACTGTGGAAATTGAGAATGCTGACATCACAGTACCCAATGCCCTTCCTCTCCGCTCAAATGGAATTGAATCGGCGACGATTGTTTGAACCAATGAGCCTAGGATGCCACCAAAAGCCCCTGCAAATGCTCGAGCAATAAAGAGTGAATGGTAATCGGGAGCTAAGCCGCAAACCAAGGTAGCAATAATGAAGCAGGCATACAAACTCAGAAGTAGAACTCGTCTTTCAAAACGATCTACAAAGTAGGTAGCAAAAATGCCGGCAATGGCTGCTGCAAAAGTATATGAAGAGAGCAGTAGGCCGAACTCATGTGTATTGATATTGAGTTCTCGAATGAATTCAGGACCCAAAGGCATCATGATCATGAAGTCCAGGATATGTGTGAACTGAATTCCGGCCAGAGAGAATAAGAAAAATTGCTCTTTCTTTTTTCCGCCTGGCATACGATGCTCGACCAAAGGGGTTTCTTTACATGAAATTAGAGATGTGCCATTATCAACCCACCAAGAAATCAATGCCTGAGCCCACTTAATATAAGCCCCATGAACAACACTATCACCGCCCTAATAGATTTTCCTTTTGCACTACTAGCTCGGGATACTGTCTGGGGAATCGCTTGTCTGATTGTCATACTGATATTCCATGGCAGCGCCATTAACCATGTCTATATGCGCTTTGAGCGGCTCACTCGCCAAAATCTAGCTGTACATCAATACAACCGGGTTTTCTTTCATTTCTATGCAACCTTCGTATTTCTTGCCTTAATTCACTTGTTAGAAATTCTCTTTTGGGCGGTCTTCATTCTTTTCCTTGGAATCATGGCAACCCCCCTTGCCGCAATCCTCCTGGCAGGCAGCTGCTATACAACTGTGGGTTTTGAGTCTGATACCTTGATTAATGGCTGGAAAACCTTTGCCTTCTTCATTTCGCTCAGCGGCCTATTTTCATTGGCGTGGACTACTTCAATCATGATTGGCATGACTACCGCCTATAAAAATGCCTGGGACCAAAAGTACCGTCATACCAGCTCGTACTAAATATTTTGAATTAATTGCTGCAATGCAGGAAGATCGGGTGTATCATTAGGGTTAACCCTTAAGGAGCTCACCATGGCGCATGCAAAATCAGTACAGTTTCATCAAGCACCCACCTTTAGTTTGAAGCCTTTAGTGGCAGTTAAGAACTTCTTTGCCATATTGGCAGCCGCATTTGTCGAAGCTAAAGCAATGGAATACAAAACACGTAAAACTAGCGGAAATTGGTAATTTATTACTGATTTAGCCTGTTTTTTGACCATTTTTGGTCATTTTTGAGAAATACGCCTCTGAATTTTCAGGGGCTTTTTCTTTTCCAGCCCAAGTGATTAGCGTTTAATGTAATAACCATAAACACAGCGCGAACCACCTCGCGAGGGGTTGTGCGTATCTTGAATTATTCCATCAACTACAGCGCTTAAGTGCTTGGAAACCTTCACAATTAATCTACCTTCAGGCAGCTCGCTAGCCAATAAATGAACCTGGCAGCCAGCCCCAATCTTCATCGTCGGAACCCAATCAAAGCCATGACCCAGAATATAGTCATGAAAGACATTGCGATGATTGCCGTTGCGTGGTGAAGAACCCTTCTCGGCAAGCCTTCTAGCCAACTTATCATTTCGGAGTTCCGCATAGGCTGCATTGGCAATACGAAGATCTTCATAGACCTGCATATATGGCAATTCTGCTGCAATCGCGATGGCGCGCACAACGCAGTCTCCAGCTCCACCCTTAAAGCCTGCCGCTTCCCTGCCCCCATCATTAAATTCAAAGCCCAGTGCTTGCCCACGAGTAGTGGCCAGTTTGGCAAAGGGATTTAAAAAACTAAACATGGGATGGCTGAGGCCTTAAATAAGCATTGAGTAAAAGAAAAATGGACTTGCCTTGCGACAAATCCATTTCTATTTGAGGCAAAAAATGAAGATTTAAGCGTGAGCCTTCTTCACTTCTAAGCGCCATGCATGAAGCAAAGGCTCCGTGTAGCCGTTGGGCTGCTCTAGACCTTTGAAAATGAGATCGCTTGCTGCTTTATAGGCATAAGAGTCTTTGTAATTTGGCATCATCGGCTGATACAAAGGATCACCAGCATTTTGGCCGTCAACTACTTTAGCCATACGCTGCAAAGTCTCATTTACTTGAGCTTCAGTGACAATGCCATGCAATAACCAGTTGGCGATATGCTGACTAGAAATACGCAATGTTGCACGATCTTCCATCAAGCCAACGTTGTGAATATCCGGCACTTTAGAACAACCAACACCTTGGTCAATCCAACGCACCACATAACCTAAGATACCTTGGCAATTGTTATCCAATTCTTGCTGAATCTCTTCTTTAGACCAGTTGGCTTTTTCTACTACCGGAATCGTCAATAAATCATTGATCAATGCCTCAGCTTCGGCAGCTGTATCTAACTGCTCCATCTCTTTTTGCAATTGCGCTACGTTGACCTGATGGTAGTGCAAGGCATGCAATGTTGCTGCGGTAGGTGAAGGTACCCAAGCAGTGTTTGCACCCGCCTTTGGATGAACAATCTTTTGCTCAACCATCGCCTTCATCAGGTCTGGCATTGCCCACATACCTTTACCAATTTGAGCGCGACCACGCAAGCCGCAATCTAAACCAGCCAGAACGTTACGACGCTCATAAGCAGACAACCACTTACTGGTCTTCATATCACCCTTACGCATCATTGGGCCTGCATGCATTGCTGTATGCATTTCGTCACCGGTGCGGTCTAAGAAGCCAGTATTAATAAAGGCTACGCGGGCACCAGCAGCTGCAATTGCCGCCTTGATATTGGCGCTCATACGACGCTCTTCATCCATGATGCCAAGCTTCACAGTGTCTGCAGGTAAGCCAAGTAACTTCTCAACACGGCCAAAGAGTTCGCCAGCAAAGGCAACTTCTTCAGGGCTGTGCATTTTTGGCTTAACAATATAAACAGAGCCTTTACGGGTATTGCCGATTGCTTGAGTTGCTGGGCGATTGATGTCGTACAAGGCAATTAGTACAGTAACTACTGCATCCAAGATGCCTTCATAAATCTCTTTACCATCGCCAGTAATGATCGCTGGATTAGTCATCAAGTGACCAACGTTACGAAGGAATAATAAAGAACGGCCATGCAAGGTGACTACGCCATCTTTTGCATCAACTGCACCAATGCCAGCCTTGTATTTGCGATCTGGATTGAGGGTGCGAGTAAAAGTTTTTCCACCTTTGTTCACTTCTTCAACCAAGGTGCCCTTGAGAATGCCTAACCAGTTTTCATAGGCAACAACTTTGTCGTCACCATCAACGGCAGCAATCGAATCTTCCAAGTCCAAAATAGTAGAAAGAGCGGCTTCGAGCACAACATCGTTGACGCCAGCAGCATCGCTTGCACCAATCGTTTTAGTCTTATCGATTTCGATATCAATGTGCACACCGTTATTGCGCAGGAGCACTGATGAAGGGGCAGCAGCATCGACTCGATAGCCAACAAATTGCTTTTCATCAGCAAGACCTGTTTTGCTGCCATCTTTAAGGCTAACAACTAACTTATTGCCATCAACAGTGTATGCAGTAGCGTCTGCATGGGATCCCTTGGCTAGCGGTGCAGCTTGATCTAAGAATTGACGAGCAAAAGCAACGACCTTAGCCCCACGAATTGGGTTGTAAGCACCTGCTTTAGTAGCGCCATCTTCTTCAGAGATAACGTCAGTACCGTAGAGCGCATCATACAAAGAGCCCCAACGCGCATTTGCGGCATTTAGTGCGTAACGTGCATTGAGGACTGGAACCACCAATTGTGGGCCAGCCTGGAGAGCTAGCTCATCATCAACATTCTTGGTAGTGCCTAAAACTTTTCCTGGCACTTCATCTAGATAGCCAATTTCCTTAAGATGCTTGCGATAAGCGGGCATATCTTTAATTGGACCAGGATTAGCCTGATGCCATTTATCTAAATCCACCTGTATGCGATCACGTTTTGCCAGTAATGCGTCATTTTTTGGAGTGAGGTCTTTAACGATCTCGTCAAAGCCCTTCCAAAAATCAGCACTCTTAATACCAGTACCAGGCAAAACTTGATCTTCAATAAAGCGATATAAGGGTGTAGCCACTTGTAGGCTATTGCATTGTGTACGTGCAGTCATCTATAAACTCCGGAGCAAATAGGTAAGTTAAATATATAAAAGTTAATTGCTAATAGCTTATTAACCTTTGAATGGATGTTGCAGAAGAATCGTTTCATCACGTTCTGGTCCTGTTGAGACCATAGCAATCGGCTTTCCTGCAACTTCCTCGATACGACGCAGGAACTTCTGTGCCTCTACTGGGAGTTTGTCCCATTCACGAATACCAAAAGTAGTTCCCTTCCAACCTGGGAAATCCTCATAAATCGGTTCACAGCGCGCAACGGCTTCAGCACCGCGCGGCAATACATCTAATTTTTGACCATCAAGCGTATAGCCAACACACAGACGAATAGTCTCAAAGCCATCCAATACATCTAACTTGGTGATACATAGGCCAGACAGACCATTGATTTGAATTGAGCGCTTGAGTGCGGCAGCGTCTAACCAACCGGTGCGGCGCGGGCGACCAGTAACAGAGCCGAACTCTTTACCGACTTCCGCCAAACGAATACCAACAGGATCTTGCTTAGCTGGATTATCAAAATCATACAACTCGCTTGGGAATGGGCCAGCACCAACACGTGTGCAATAGGCTTTAGTAATACCCAAGATGTATTGCAATGAATCTGGGCCAACGCCAGATCCAGCGGCTGCATTACCTGCTACGCAGTTGCTTGAAGTCACATACGGATAAGTGCCATGATCAATATCAAGCAAAGTACCTTGCGCACCTTCGAACAATAAATTTTGACCCGCCTGCTCTGCTGCATATAAAGCGCTAGAGACATCAACCACCATGGGCTTAATGCGCTCGGCATAGGACATGGCTTCTTCTAAAGTCTTTTGGAAGTCTACTGGTTCAGCGCCGTAGTAGTTGGTGAGCATGAAGTTGTGATATTCCAGGTTCTCACGCAATTGCGCTGCAAATTTTTCCGGGTAAAACAAATCTTGAACTCGTAAAGCGCGACGAGCTACTTTGTCTTCGTAAGCTGGTCCGATTCCACGACCGGTCGTACCAATCTTAGCGTTACCACGCTTTTTCTCACGAGCATGATCAATCGCTACGTGATATGGAAGGATCAATGTCGTTGCTTCAGAAATTTTTAAACGAGACTGCACATCTAATCCAGCACCCTCTAGCTCACTGATTTCTTTAAAGAGCGCTTCTGGAGAAAGCACTACACCATTGCCAATGTAGCAAATCACATTCTTATGCATGATTCCAGATGGAATCAAACGCAGAATAGTTTTCTTGTCTCCAATGATCAAGGTATGACCAGCATTATGTCCACCCTGAAAACGTACAACTGCTTGAGCATGATCAGTTAACCAATCTACTAGTTTGCCTTTGCCCTCATCACCCCATTGGGTGCCGATGACAACGACGTTACGACCATGAGCTTGTTGCTTTGAAGACATAATAAAATCCAAAAGGTAATTACAGAATTAGTACGTTATTAATGAAGCTTTATTTCTTTTTTACTTCCC
The DNA here is from genome assembly GCF_001830325.1 of Polynucleobacter sp. GWA2_45_21. GTDB lineage: Bacteria > Pseudomonadota > Gammaproteobacteria > Burkholderiales > Burkholderiaceae > Polynucleobacter. The sequence goes on from NZ_MHZG01000011.1 coordinate 151,996, forward strand.
ATGAGCTGCCCTGCTTTACTAGCTCTCGATCACAAAGATATTCAGCGGTTTCTACGGCATCACCATTCATTGCCTGAATAACCACTTCACCAGCCTGACGCAGCTCAGCAATCTTGCTAGCTAAGCTTGCATCGACAATCCAGGGCGCTACGATGGCAGACTTTCTTTGCGCAGCAGGCGCTAGATTAGCCAGCGTCAATAAATCCATTGAAAAACCAGTGGCAGGACGAGGACGTCCAAATGCTTGACCAACGTGATCGTATCTACCACCACGAGCGATAGGTTGAGGCAACTTATCTACATAAGCTGCGAACATCACACCGCTGTGATATTGATAACCGCGTAAGTCTGCTAGATCAATACTAAGCTCAACATCATTGGGTAGTGCGGCAATTGAAGCAACTAGCTTTTCTAATTGAGCTAAGGCATCGTCAATGAGAGGGTGTTTCGGCAGTGCATTTTTAGCGCTCGCCATTACTTGCGCACAAGGGCCATTCAACTCAGTAAGCACCATCAAGGCTTCGGCTGATTTAGCGGGTAAAGCTTTAGCCCAAATCGCTAAACGAGGACGATCCTTACTTTGCAATAAGCCATAAAGAGTTTCGATATCACCCTTATCCAAGTTTTGCCCATCAAGAATGCCCTCGAGCACACCTGCATGAGAAAGATCTAGATACACTTTATTTAGACCAGCAACAGCCAGAGTCTGCAAGAGCAAGGTGACCGCCTCAAAGTCAGCCTCCCATCCTGCACAGCCATAAATCTCAGCGCCAATTTGCAACTCTTCACGAGCAGAGCTGCCAACAGGTGTACGAGCATGTGCAACTGAGCCTGCATAACAAAGACGGGTTACACCTTGGCGATTCAGTAAATGCGCATCAATTCGAGCAACTTGTGGAGTCATGTCAGCACGTAGACCCAATGTACGACCAGACAGCTGATCAACCAACTTAAAAGTTTGTAAGTTGAGGTCTGAACCCGTACCAGTGAGCAGTGAATCTAAAAACTCCAGAATCGGAGGGGCAACAAGCTCATAGCCATAAGACTGATACAAATCCAGAATGGCATGACGCAGAGACTCTACTTTTCGAGCCTCAGCCGGTAAAACATCAGCAATATCTTCAGGAAGCAACCAACGATTCATAATCTGAAATATTCACTCTCAATTTTTCTTGTGCAAGAACTTAAAGAACTCACCATTGGGCTCAACAACCATGACATCCTTCTTATCCTTGAAGGAGCTACGGTAAGCCTGAAGACTTTGGTAGAACTGTGCGAACTGTGGATCGCGTCCAAATGCCTCTGCGTATAGCGCAGTTGCTCTTGCATCACCAGAACCCTTAATCTTTTGCGCTTCACGATAAGCTTCAGCCAAAATGGTGTCACGTTGACGCTCGGCGTTTGCTCGAATCTTGTCAGACTCAGCAGCACCAGTTGAACGTAACTCGTTGGCGACGCGTTTACGCTCAGCTTCCATACGTCTGTATACAGAGTCGCTAATTTCAGCCAAGAGGTCAACACGCTTGAGGCGAACATCGACGATTTCAACGCCAATATCAGAAGCATCATCAGCTACTTTTTTACGAATGCCCTGCATTACCTGCTCGCGTTGATCCGAGATAATTTCTCTGACAGTTCGCTTGGTGAACTCTTCGTTTAGTGCTGAACGCACCAATTGCGTAAGGCGATCTTGCGCTAAACGTTCGTCACCTTTAAAGCTAACGAAGAATTTACGAGGATCAACAATTCGCCATTTGACGTAAGAATCAACTAGGAGGTTTTTCTTTTCAGAAGTAATAAAGCGCTCTGCTTCAGGGGTGTCAATCGTCAAAATGCGACGATCAAAGAAGCGTACATTTTCAAATGGTGCTGGGTATTTCAATTGCAGACCAGGCTGCTCAATCACCCTAACAATTTGCCCGAAAGCAAACACCACAGCAAAGTTGCGCTGATCAACTACAAAAATACTGGAAGCTAGCAAATACCCGAGAGCAATGAGGCCTGCAATAGCAGCTAAGAGACGATTTGCGTTCATTATCTTGCATCCCCTCTATCACGGCTTCTTAAGCCGTCGCGTTTTTCGGCAGCACCAATGCTCGGTGTATTACTTGAGCTTGGGCTAGTTGCGTTGTTACTAAATGGGGCGGCTGGGTTACCTGTCGCGCCACCCACTGTTACTGATCCGGTAGGCGTAGAAGATGAGGCCTGACCAGCAGCAACTTGTGCGCTTTCAGCGCTCACTTGCGCAATGATCTTATCTAAGGGTAGATAGAGCATGCTATTGCTCTTAGTGGTATCGACCAACACTTTGGAAACATTGTTGTACATCTCACGCATGCTATCTATGTACATACGGTCACGAGTCACACCAGGCGCCTTTGCATACTCAGTCAAGACTTGCTTAAAGCGATTCGCATCACCCTCTGCGGTTGCAACCACTCTAGCCTTATAACCTTCAGCCTCTTGAATGAGTCGATCAGCAGTACCCTTTGCGCGAGGAATGATGTCATTGGCGTATGCCTGACCTTCACTCTTAAGACGCTCTTGGTCTTGCCCTGCTTTTACAGCATCATCAAATGCTGCTTGTACTTGCTCTGGAGGTTGAACGTTTTGCACGGTCACACTCGTAACGTAGATACCCGTTTTGTAGCTATCTAGAATTTTTTGTATCGAGGCAGCCAAATCAATCGCAATCTTTTCACGACCTTCGTACAACACAGTATCCATCTTGCTACGCGCAACAATTTCACGGACTGCAGTTTCTGCAGCCTGGACTACAGTCATATCAGGATCACGATTATTAAATAAATAATCTGTTGGATCTTTTAAGCGGTACTGAACTGCAAAACGCACATCAATGATGTTTTCGTCTTCAGTCAGCATTGAGGTGTCTTTTTGATTAGTTGCTTTAATCAAAATTGAGCGCCCCACTTCTACAGAGCGGACTCCTGAGACATTGACAGTTTGCTCAGCCTGCACAGGCCAAGGCATGCGCCAGTTAATACCGGGACCAGCCGTGTAAGAGTACTTCCCGAAGGTAGTCACTACCCCAGACTGACCCTCTTGGATCATGTAAAAGCCACTCAAAAGCCATACTAATCCTACGCCACCAGCAATCAGAATCACACTAGATCTAGAGCCAAAGGGATTGCTGAAATTGAAATTAGGCGCACTCATGCCACCGCCACCGTTATTGCCACCACCATTACCACGCTGAGATGGAGGAGGAATATCGCTGCTATTTGGTTTATTTGCAGGCCTGTTAGATGAGCCCGGCTTTTTCTTGCCACCAAATAAACCACCTAGACGATCATTAAAGTCACGCCATAGCTCATCTAAGTCTGGAGGACCATCTGGTCGTGCAGGCCGATTCTGCGGTTGAGTTTCAACGGGCTTATCAGCCTCCGAATTGGCCGGATCGACTTTAGGGTTTTGGTCAGAGCTTTGACCCTCTTTCGCATCTTTAGATCCGCTACCTGGGTGACTATTGCCCCAGCCTGGATCATTGACCGAGAACAGCTCAAGAAATTTACGCATCGTTTGGTGAATATTTTCGGTTAGGAATAGGGTTAAATTCGGAAGTCTCTGGTCGTTCGGGTAAAGGAGCTAAAAACTCGTCTGGATCCATTTGGACCTTAGCGCGATTCTGCTCGACCCTTATTCTATCAGTCATTTGGGAGTATTCAGCCAGTGCTGAACGCAATAAATCAAGGCCAAGGCCAGTCTTGGCGGAAAGGAAAACCTGGCTCGGGATTCCCTCAGAATCTCGGACTAAGACAGCCCCTTCCGTAAAGGTCTGGGGCATCTGGTCAATCTTGTTCATGACCTCAATTCGAGGGATGTCATCGGCCCCAATCTCCCTCAAAACCGCCTCTACTTCAGCCTTTTGCTCCCTAGCTACGGGGCTGCAGGCGTCAATAACATGCAAAATCAAGTCCGCATGGATGGTTTCATCCAAAGTAGCCCTGAATGCCTCCACCAATTGATGGGGTAATTCACGGATAAAGCCGACCGTATCGGAGACCACAATAGACCCCACTCCATCCAAATGCACTTTCCGGGAGGTGGTATCTAGCGTCGCAAACAGCTGGTCGGCGGCATAAGTCCCTGCTTTTGTAAGGGCATTAAATAGCGTAGATTTACCCGCATTGGTATATCCAACTAAAGATACTGAAAAGACATCTTTGCGATTACGGGCTCTTCTTTGGGTTCTTTGCTGGCGCTGGAGCTTCTCCAACTCCGTTTCCAAGCGCTTAGCTTTGGTTGCCAACATACGTCTATCGAGCTCCATCTGGGTTTCGCCAGGGCCGCCACGAACACCAATACCGCCCCGTTGACGCTCCAGGTGGCTCCAAGCTCGCACCAATCTAGACATGCGATAACGTACTTGGGCTAGCTCTACCTGCGTTTTACCAATATGGCTTTGTGCTCTTTGGCTAAAGATATCCAAGATCAGGCCCGTACGGTCCATCACATGAAAACCAATATGACGCTCAAGGTTGCGTTGCTGAGTTGGGGATAAGGGATGGTTAAAGATGACTAATTCAGCACCTTGCTCTTCCATCACTTTTTTGACTTCATTTGCTTTGCCAGATCCAATAAATAAAGCGGGATCTGTTTTGCCCTTCCGAGCAATCACACTAGCAGTAGGTATAGAGCCGGCACTATCGGCAAGTAGGCTGAGTTCAGCCATGCTGTCCGCAAAATCCTCGCGGCCCGTATCAACCCCAACCAGAACGGCACGCGCCGCATCTACACCTGTTTTATACAGAGCTAACTTCTTCCGTACGGAACTCCACTGCACGTGCAGGGACGATTGTAGAAATGGCGTGCTTGTAGACCATCTGCGTTACGGTATTACGCAACAAGACTACATACTGATCAAATGATTCAATATTGCCTTGCAGCTTGATGCCATTAACAAGATAGATGGATACGGGGACATGCTCTTTGCGCAAGGCATTCAGAAATGGATCCTGTAGTAATTGGATTTTGCTGTTATTCATACTGCTCCTTATTGATTTTTATTCGCTGCTTCTTTTTTGGGAGTCTTGCTTTTTTATTAAATTCTCTACTGCACACTACTACTGTCTACCTCCTACATAAGGGGTCTGATATTGAAAAATCAAGCCCCCAACTAAAACCATATCAAAACTGTACCGCTATTTTTAACTTTTTACTTCTTTTTGCCTTTTTTACCTTTGTCCGCATCAACGTAGGGGTTTTTGGCGGTATTCATCTGAATACGCAATGGCGTGCCGCGTAACTTGAAAACATCCCTAAAGCGGCCTTCTAAGTAACGTTTATAGCTATCAGTGACACCGCTCAAGGATGTTCCATGAATCACCACAATTGGAGGATTCATACCGCCCTGGTGGGCATAACGTAATTTTGGACGACCCATACCAACTCGCTTAGGCTGTTGATGCTCAATTGCCTCTTGCAAAATACGAGTGAGTTTTGGAGTTGGTAATTTCGCCATGGCTGCAGCATAGGCAAGATCAACGTCTTTAAATAACTCTTTAAGGCCAGTGCCTTTTTTCGCAGAGATGGGGTGTACGTTTGCAAAATCGAGGAAGCGCAGTTTTTGAGCAATCTCTAAACGTGCACGCTCTTTAACGTAAGCATCTAAACCATCCCACTTATTCACGGCGACAACCAATGCACGCCCTGCTTCCACAATAAATCCAGCGATATGCGCATCTTGCTCTGAAATATCTTGCTGAGCATCAAGCATCAAGATCACGACATTGCAATCAGCAATCGCTTGCAATGTTTTAACAACCGAGAACTTCTCGATCGCTTCAAATACTTTGCCACGACGGCGCAAACCAGCGGTATCCACCAGGATGTATGGCTTACCGTTACGCTCAAAAGGAACCTCAATCGCATCACGTGTAGTGCCTGGCATATCAAATGCAATAACACGTTCTTCACCGATCAATTTATTAATCAGAGTGGATTTACCAACGTTAGGACGACCCACTACCGCAATTTTCATTGGACGATTAGGATCGTTTTCTAGCTCTTCTGGCTCAGGCTCTGGAACGTCTAAAGAATCCAAGGCGTCATCAATCAAACCACGCACACCATCACCATGAGCAGATGAAATCGGGAATGGCTCACCTAAACCTAATTCATGAAAGTCTGCCGTGACCACGCCAGCTTGCATACCTTCTGTTTTGTTAACCGCAAGAATGACTGGTCTACCAGTCTTGCGCAAGAAATCAGCAATCACGCGGTCTTGAGGCGCCATACCCAAACGACCATCCACCAAGAAAATCACGATGTCAGATTCAGCAACCGCTTGTTTAGTTTGCTTAGCCATCTCGGCAACAATGCCGGTTTTCGCTACTGGCTCAAAACCACCGGTGTCTACGCAAATAAATGCGCGCTCACCGATGCGACCTTTGCCGTAGTGACGATCGCGAGTTAAACCCGAGAAGTCCGCAACCAAGGCATCGCGTGAACGCGTTAAGCGATTAAAGAGCGTCGATTTACCAACGTTAGGACGACCGACAATAGTAATTACTGGATTCATTTTGGACTGTACGCCGCTAGTTTTCCACCTTGAGACTGAACCAAGATGAGGCCGTTCACCGCAATCGGTGCAGCTGTGATTGGACTGCTGTCATGACGAATGCGTGCCAGCATTTCACCACTCGCTTGTGATAGTGCATGCACATAGCCTTGTGCATCACCTAAGAGGAGAACCTTGCCAACGGCCAAAGGTTCGCCAACATCTCTAAAAGTTAGCTGTGTGTTTTCCCAAAGCTGAGAGCCATCCTTTACAGCAAATGCAGTGACATAGGATTTTTCATTCGAAGAAAAAACAAGGTCGGGACTTTGTGCTGTACCGGTAAAGCTTGAGTAATCTTTAAACCATAATAAATTACCCGTACGTGCCTGAGCGCAACCAATACGGCCCTGATAAGAGACAGCGCAAATAGTCTCCCCTACCATGCTCGGCTTGGAAGTCACGTCATTCAGACGTTCAATTTCAGAAAACCCTTTAGGAAATGAAACCGGAGTCTCCCAAACTAAACCGCCATTGGCAATTGCAATCATGCCGAAACGACCGCCAGCAAATCCAGTCACGATTACCTCATTGCCAATTGCGAGCATGCCATACCCAACACGCAAAGATAAGGCTGATTGTTGACGTTGATAAGTCCACTTCCTTGCACCAGTCTGGGCATCTAGACCAATAAAACGGTTATCCAAGGTACGAATGATGACAACTCCACCGGCAACAACTGGCTCGGAGAGTACTTCACTAGCAACATTGACATTCCAGCTTGGCTTGCCAGTATCGTCATAAGCGTAGACAACACCTTTAGTAGTGACAACTGCAGTAGTGCGTCCATCAGACCCAGGTCCGATAGAAAGGCGATCAGGTACAGAGACTTCCCAGAGCTTGTTGCCAGTCATTAAATCAATTTTGACAAGATTGCCGCGATGAGATGCTGCATAGACTGCATCACCCACCACCGCAGGGTCAAAGTTAAATGGCTCAGATGAGCCAACACTGGTTGACCATACTGGCGCCAATTCAAACTGGTTACTCACTGTTACAAGCTCAGCCGGTTTGCGTACACGCGAGCTACCAGAGCAGGCTACCAAAGCAACTGCTACAGAACCCAATACAAGGGCTGTACTTGCTAGTTTTGCGACGCGTTTGCAATCCATCATCACTGAGCAACTCCTCCGACGGCGTCTAATTTAACCTTCAAAAGGCGGCGAGCCTCTTCAGGGAATTCTTTTGCATCATTCAACTGCTTCCATGCAGCTTCATAACTCTTACGTGCATCAGCGGTATTCTTCTGCGCCAAATACCAGTCGCCACGTCGCTCTAGCCACAATGCCTCAAAGCCTGCGACAGGCTTATCCTTTAGAATCGCATCGGCTTCAGCAAGATCTTTTTCTGTACCCAGCTCAATTAATTGAGCGCTTAAGCGTAACTTAGCTAAAGCTAAGTAGCCCTGGTCAGATGAGTTCTTGGCAGCCCAGCGCAAATACTCCGTCGCTTTGGCAGAATCGCCAGCATCAGAAGCAATCTTTGCAGCCACTAAACTCGACATTGCCGCATAAGGCGTACCTGAATACTGTTTTTGCAAATCATCAGCGGCACGTAAGGTTTGATCTTTATCGCCCTTACCAATTGCAGTCACCATCGTTTCGTAAAGTTGAGATGCAGAAGCGGCCTGACTTGTGCGCCACCATTGATATCCACTATAGGCTGCGTAGGCAAATAAGGCAGCGGTGATTACAGCAGTAATCAGGTTGCGATACTTTTGCCAAAATGCTTTAAGTTGATCTAATTGTTCTTGTTCTTCTAGGTCTAAAGGCATGTCAATCCAGGCTAATAAATACAGTATTAATCATTAATGTCTTAATTCTATTCGGTGGCGCCAACTATGGCATCAATTACCGCTTCGACCACGCTATCCAGGGCTACTGCCTTCTGCTCGCCAGTACCTCGTAAGTCCTTGAGCTGAGCCTCATTCTTAACCAGTTCATCTGGCCCAATAATGACTGCATAGGCCGCCCCGCTGACATCCGCTTTCTTCATTTGGGACTTAAAGCTGGCAGTTTGACCATCTGGAGGGCAAAAGAGGATGACGTCGATACCGGCATTGCGCAAGCGTTCGGCAATAATCATGGCCGATGTCAGGGTCTCACCGCCTTGGTGAATCATAAAGACATCGCATTGAGCCTGAGGCTCTGGCAATGAATCAGATACCTTCATGAGTTCAAGGACACGTTCCATCCCCATTGCCCATCCACAGGCCGGGGTAGCTTTACCACCCATGCGCTCAATTAAGGGGTCGTAACGACCACCGCCAGCAATCGTGCCCTGCGCACCCAACTCTTCGGTGATCCACTCAAAAACAGTCAGGTTGTAGTAATCCAAGCCACGCACTAAGCGAGGATTGATCTTGCAAGGAATGTTATTTGCCCTGAGCAAAGCCTGAACCGCCTCGAAATGCTTCAGTGACTCTTCACCCAAGAAATCCAATAATTTCGGAGCACCCTCAATCAAATCTTGCATTGCTGGATTCTTAGAATCCAAGATGCGTAAGGGATTAGTGAGTAAGCGACGCTGTGAATCTTCATCAAGCTGTTCTTTGTTTTTTTCAAAGTACATCACCAAAGCAGCACGATGCTCAGCACGCTCAGGGGCTTGCCCTAAAGAATTGATCTCTAGACGAACGCCCTTCAATCCAAGCTCGTCCCACAGACGTTGACCCATCAAAATAATTTCTGCATCAATATCCGGTCCGGCAAAACCCATCGCCTCAATACCAAATTGATGAAACTGGCGATAGCGGCCGCGTTGTGGGCGCTCATGACGAAACATCGGCCCTGTATACCAAAGACGCTTTGGTCCTTCGTACAGCAAATTGTTTTCAACTACAGAACGAACTACAGCAGCAGTACCTTCTGGTCGCAATGTGAGTTGCTCACCATTGAGGCGATCCTCAAAGGAATACATTTCTTTTTCAACGATATCAGTTACCTCACCAATGCCACGCTGAAACACTGCAGTTGCCTCAACAATCGGTGTGCGCAAAAACTCATACCCATAGGCGCGAGTGAGGTCACGTAAAACATGCTCAAGATGCGTCCACTGCGCAGCATCGGCTGGCAAGAGATCATTCATGCCGCGAACGCCATTAATTTTTTGGATCTTTTGAGCTTTAGAGGAGTTGATCTGGTCTGTCATGTTGTACGTTTGCTTTGTAGTTCTTTTTATTGTTCTTGTTTTTTATTCTTACTGGGTTTTGCTCTTACTTAGGGGTGTAATTCTGATTCACGTACTCATCCACAATCACCTGAAATTCTTGGGCAATGTTATCGCCACGCAGAGTCTTTACTTTGACGCCATCAACAAAGACAGGTGCAGCAGGCGTCTCTCCAGTTCCAGGTAATGAGATGCCGATATTAGCGTGCTTACTTTCGCCTGGGCCATTCACGATACAACCCATAACCGCGACGTTCATTGCCTCAACACCAGGATGGGTTTTTTTCCAGACTGGCATTTGCTGACGCAGATAGGATTGAATATTGGCAGCCAATTCTTGGAAGGTGGTGCTGGTTGTTCTTCCGCAACCAGGACATGCAATCACCATCGGCGTGAAATTACGCAATCCCATGGTTTGCAATATTTCTTGCGCAACAATAATTTCATTCTCACGTGGCGCCCCTGGATCAGGAGTGAGTGAGACTCGAATCGTGTCACCAATACCCTCTTGCAACAAGATTCCCATAGCTGCCGTTGAAGACACAATACCTTTGCTTCCCATCCCTGCTTCGGTGAGACCTAAATGTAAAGGGTAATCTGAACGACGAGAGAGATCGCGATACACGGCCACTAAATCTTGCACATTGCTGACCTTGCAAGACAACAAAATTTGATTGGGGTTCATGCCGAACTCCACAGCTTTTTCAGCTGACTGCAATGCCGACTGAATCAATGCCTCAATCATGACTTCCTGCGCAGTTTTGGGAACCGGTAATGCCGCGTTGGCATCCATGATGCTGGCTAGTAAGTCTTGATCTAAGCTGCCCCAGTTCACGCCAATCCGAATTGGCTTGTCATATTTACAAGCAGCTTCGATCATTTGCGCAAATTGCGGGTCGCGTTTGGCACCTTTACCGACGTTGCCGGGATTAATGCGGTACTTAGATAAAGCTTTAGCGCACTCTGGGTAGTCATTTAACAAAGTGTGGCCGTTGTAATGGAAGTCACCAATCAATGGCACCAAGACATCCATCTTATCCAACTGCTCACGAATATAGGGCACTGCTTCTGCTGCGGCCGGTGTGTCTACCGTAATGCGTACCATCTCTGAGCCGGCACGTGCCAACTCTTTCACCTGAATTGCAGTAGCAAGCGCATCAGCAGTATCGGTGTTGGTCATGGATTGAACGCGTACTGGCGCATCGCCACCTACAGTAATGATGTTCGTTTTCCAGGCAATATTTGCCTGACGTGTAGCTCTCTTAGGCGATGGGCCTAAGGGCAGCTTTGGAAGATTATTAGATGAATTACTCATTGGACTTGTTTGATGAAATCAGTCGTCTAATCTTTTGAGCCACTGTACTGAGTGCTCAGGCTGATACTCTTGTTCATCTTCTTCATCATCAAGACTTTCAATATCACCATCTTGATCGAGATTAATCTGCTTGTCATGCACTGCACGCTCGCGCACTCTAGTGCGATCAACTACATCACCAGCTAACTGGCCACAAGCTGCAGCAATATCATCACCACGGGTTTTACGAACTGTAGCTACCATGCCTGCATCTAACAAAATGCTGGCGAATGCATGAACACGTTGAGCAGTTGAACGCTTCAATCCAGATTCTGGGAATGGATTAAATGGAATGAGATTAATCTTGCATTTGATGTTTGCCAATAAGCGCACCAACTCTTTGGCCTGAATATCCGAGTCATTCACACCATCGAGCATGCAGTATTCAAAGGTTAAGAAATCCCTTGGGGCAAACGGCAAATACCGTTCACAGGCAGCAAGCAATTCTCTTAAAGGATATTTTTGATTGAGCGGAACAAGCTGATCGCGCAGTTTGTCATTCGGTGCATGTAGCGACACTGCCAATGCCACTGGACAATCTTGTGCCAAGCGATCAATCATCGGCACAACGCCAGAAGTGGATACGGTCACACGGCGACGCGATAAACCGTAGGCTCTGTCATCAAGCATTAAACGCAAAGCAGTGACAACGTTGTCGTAGTTGAGTAATGGCTCACCCATACCCATTAAGACCACATTGGAAATCACACGACCTGTGTGTTCCCAGCCAGGCGTTGGATATTTTTCAATACGACGAACGGCATTCGGATCTGTGCGGAGTAAATGTTCAGCAAACCAGAGTTGACCAATGATTTCGCCGGCGGTGAGATTGCGGGAGAAGCCTTGATGCCCTGTTGAGCAAAAGCGGCAATTAACCGCACAACCAGCCTGAGATGAAATGCACAAGGTGCCACGATCATCCTCAGGAATAAATACAGACTCCACAGCATTACCAGCACCAACGTCCAGCAACCACTTGCGGGTGCCGTCTGCTGCATGCTCATCTTTAATTACTGGGAGAGAAAGGACTTCTGCTTTATCGAGCAGGGTTGCTCTAAAGCTTTTTGCTAAGTCACTCATGTCATTGATGTCAGAAACACCACGCTGGTGTATCCACTGCATGAGCTGCTTGGCCCTAAAGGGCTTTTCATTCAACCCCGCGACATACGCTGCCATTTGGTCAGCGTCAAAATCTAAGAGATTTACGCGCGGGGAGGTCAATGCGCCTACTTATGTATTAAATAGGTTGTTCGTTAGCAATCGTGAATTAACGATTGAAAACGTTCATGCCAGCGAAGAAGAATGCAACTTCGACAGCAGCAGTTTCAGGAGCATCAGAGCCATGAACAGCGTTTGCATCAATGCTGTCAGCAAAATCAGCACGGATAGTGCCTTTGTCGGCCTTCTTAGGATCAGTAGCACCCATCAAGTCGCGGTTCTTAGCAATCGCGCCTTCGCCTTCCAATACCTGAATCATGACAGGACCAGAAATCATGAAGCTCACCAAATCCTTAAAGAAAGGACGTGCAGCGTGCACAGCGTAGAACTGCTCAGCTTCAGCTTGTGACAAATGCGCCATTCTGGACGCAACAATCTTCAAACCAGCAGATTCGAAACGGTCGTAGATCTTACCGATCACGTTTTTTGCAACAGCATCAGGTTTGATAATAGAAAGGGTGCGTTCAATAGCCATGTAAAACTCCAATAGTGATTTCAAAGATTTTGCTGAATTACTGCCAATTTGGACCCAGAGAGAAGCCTCTCCCCAATTCCTACAAGGCGCCAGGAATTCAGCGACCCCCGAATTATACATCGGCTGACCGTATTTACCCTGATCCTAGCCTTGCTAAGCCCTTGAATTTACAGGGCATAACCCTTTGATTTGTAGTCTCTTTCATGGGGGGCTTGAAATTACCCCATTTTGTCTATACTTACTGTCAACAGCCCCTTGTGGGCTCGTGTATTTACTATCAAAAAGGAGTCAATATGAGTGATCTCAACTCTTACGGCTTTGGGCAAACAAGCTCGATCAGCACACCACAGATACGCAACCGCGTTCTGCGCAATACCTACGCCCTATTGGCGCTCTCAATGGTTCCTACCGTCATTGGCGCATGGCTTGGCGTTGCTTTTGGACTCAACTTTATGGCGAGCAACCCTTTCATGGGTTTCATCGTCTTCATGGCAATCGCTTTTGGTTTTTTCTGGGCTATTCAGAAAAATAAGGACAGCGGCTTAGGTGTTCTGCTCCTACTAGGTTTCACCTTCTTTATGGGCATCATGATGTCCGGTCTAGTGGGTTACACACTCAATAGCTACAGCAATGGCGCTACTTTGATCATGCTGGCCTTTGGCGGCACTGCGGCGATTTTTGCCGTAATGGCCTCCATTGCTACCGTGAGCAAAAGCGACTTCTCTGGCATGGGTAAATGGTTGATGGTAGGTGTACTGCTCTTGATCGTAGCCTCATTAGCCAATATCTGGTTGCAGTTACCAGCCTTGATGTTGACTGTGATGGTCTTAGCCATCGGAATCTTCTCTGCCTTTATCTTGGTTGATGTTCAGCGCATCATCAACGGTGGTGAAACTAACTACGTGATGGCTACTTTAGCTATCTACCTTGACGTATACAACGTCTTCACCAACTTGCTCGCACTATTGGGCATTATGGGCGGCGACAGAGACTAAGAAATTAGTTTTAATAAAAAAGGCACCTGCGGGTGCCTTTTTCTTTGCTTCAATATGTTGATTTGCCAATCTTTTAAATCATTGAATTACTGGGATCTTTCAAACACTGCCATTGACTCTACATGGGAGGTATGGGGAAACATATTAACGATGCCCGCACTCTTGAGAACATAGCCTGCCTGATGACAGAGAATGTCCGTATCTCTAGCTAAGGTCTTGGGATTACAGGAGACATACACAATGCGTTGCGGCGGCAGATCACTGCCTTGCTCATGGAGTTGAGCTAGGGCCTGGCAAATCTCCATAGCGCCCTCACGCGGGGGATCCATTAGCCAGCGCTCAGCTTTGCCCCATGAAGCGATCGTTTCCGTGCTCACTTCGAATAAATTGCTTTGCATGAAACTGACTTTATCTGCGAGCTGATTATGCTCAGCGTTAGCCTTAGCCCTAGTTGTGAGACTTTCTAAACCCTCAATACCTAGAACTTTGCTTGCCCTTCTTGCCAGCGGTAATGTGAAATTACCAATGCCACAGAATAAGTCGAGCACACAATCACTTGACTTCACTTCCAGCAAGCGAATCGCCCTACTGACCAAAGCCCGGTTCATCATATGATTCACCTGCGTGAAATCCGCTGGCTTAAATGGCATCTCGATTTCAAACTCAGGCAGACGGTAGCAAAGCTTGCCCGTTAAAGGATAGAACGGCGCAACCGTTTCTATACCCTTGGGTTGTAGCCATATCCAGACTTGATGCGCATCTGCAAAATCTCTGAGCAACTGTTCATCTGCAGGCGTTAGTGGCAGAAGATTCCTGAATACCAATGCAGTGACTGGCTTTAACTTTTTAGGGTCTTCTGAATTGGGATCTTCAGGCTCACCTACAGCAATCTCGATTTGTGGCATACGATCGACAATGGAAAGAGCCATTACCAATTTACGCATCTCGGGCAATAAATCAGATACATGCTTAGGCAAAATCTCACAAGCAGTCATGTCAGCAACATAGCCACTCTTACCCTCATGAAATCCAATCAGCACGGTGCCTTTTTTGATAGAGCGATTAACCGCACTTAAGCGCGCGCGATGACGGTACTCCCAGGCAGGCCCACCCATGGGTCGAAGAATTTCTTCAGGGGCTACTTTAGCTATGTGCTTGAGATCATCCTCAAGCACGCGCTGCTTCATGGCAACCTGCGCCCTGATATCCAAGTGCTGCATCGTGCAACCACCGCAAACACCAAAGGCTTTACATTTAGGTTCCGCTCTAAATACAGCAGGCTTGAGGATATCGAGTACTTTGGCTTTACTAAAGCGGACTTTGTCACGCGTGATGACATAAGTGACAAGCTCAGTTGGCAGTGCCCCCTGAATAAAAATGACCTTGCCACTTTGACCTTGATTGAGCTCTTCCTCATTGGGCGCTAAGCGCGCAATGCCTTGGGCATCTAGATCAAGGGAGTCAACTCGTACGGGCTCAGTCACAACGATGTGGACTGGCTTTTCACCTCTACGCATCGGGGGCGAAATCCAAGAGATACTCCTGCCACTGCTCACCATGTGGCTCTTTAGATTCTTTTTCTAAATAGGCTTTAACGAAAGTGATTTCTTCTTTGTACTCTTCTAATGAGAAGCCGCCACGCATCAACTGAAAGCGGCAGTACATCAGATAGGTGTTCACCACATCGGTTTCACAATAGCGGCGAATCTCGTCAATCCTGCCTTCTTGATAGGCCGGCCATACTTGACTGCCATCCATGCCCATCTTGCCTGGAAAACCACAAAGTTTTGCTAATCCATCTAAAGGCGCATTGGCACGACCATTAAATTTAGCCAAGAGATCCATCAAGTCGAGATGGCGCATGTGATAACGACTGATGTAGTTGTTCCACTTAAATTCACGGCTATCGTTTTCTTGGCTCTCTCCCATCTCCCAATAGCGAGGAGCTTGTACATGATTTGCTAATGCGCGGTAGTGCAAAACTGGCAGGTCAAAACCACTGCCATTCCAAGACACTAACTGAGGAGTGTATTTTTCAACAAGCTCAAAGAAGGTCTGAATCAATACCTTCTCATCATCTTGCGCATTGCCTAGTGTGCCGACCTTAATTTGGGGTGAGCCATCCTTGGTGGTTCTACGGATGACGCAGGAGATCGCGCAGATACGCTGCAGATACAGCGGCAGAAACTCACTACCAGTTTTCTCGGCCCGCTCTGCCATTGCTTTAGCTGCAACTTCACTGTCAGATAAGGTATCGGGATAGTCATTGAGGCGACGCAATCCTGCTACATCAGGAATGGTTTCAATATCGAAGACGAGAACCGTTGCCATACTTAAATTACTAGCAATTGATCACGAGCAATTACTGCAAGTATGGCGTTGGGTTTACTGGCTTGCCATTCACACGTAATTCAAAGTGGAGTTTTACTGAATTCGTATCGGTATCACCCATCTCGGCAATCTTCTGACCCTTCTTCACCGGATCACCTTCTTTTACTGAGAGTGTTCGATTATGGGCGTAGGCTGTGAGATAGGTGTTGTCGTGTTTGATGATGACCAAGTTGCCATAACCACGCAAGCTATTGCCTGCATAGACCACCTTACCGTCTGATGCTGCGGTAATCGGCTCACCTAACTTACCAGCAATATCAATCCCTTTGGTTTTTTCACTGAACTCTTCAGTGACTTTGCCCTTAGCTGGCCATGACAAACGAATGCCTGGCTCTGCAACGACTTCTTTGGGAGCTTCTTTGGCAGCATCGACCTTTGGTGCATCCGCTTTTGGGGCATCACTAGCCGTTTTCGGAATTGGCTTAACAGTCATTCTGCTATTAGCTGGAGGCTTAACCAAAATAAGATCGCCCACCTCAATTAAGTTGGGATTAGATAAGTTATTCCACTGCGCTAAATCACGTGGGGACTGCCCATTATCTAAAGCAATGCGGGCTAAGGTGTCGCCACGCTTAACGCGATAGTAGCCAGGTGGAGCTGGTTCATTTCCACCACCACTTCGATCAACAACATTCGCCGGCTTAGCCCTAGGGGTGGTTGAGCAACCCACATTGAGCAGCAAAGAAGTCATTGCAAGAAGCAATAAGAGATATTTAGATAGCATTTTCATAGGAATTTTCATACTACCCCTGATTGTAAGGGGACAAAAAAGACCTCGTCCAGAACCGTTCTTTGATAGCGCTGGGAGCTCATCCGCTCAACCATAATCAATTGCTGTTCTTTCTCATTCTTGGCAACCGGGGCCACAAGGCGGCCGCCAATAGCCAATTGGTCCAATAAGGCGTCAGGAATACCTAATCCAGCTGCAGCCAGGATAATTCCGTCAAAAGGGGCAGCCTGGGGTAGACCTAAGATCCCATCCCCATAAATGAGGCGCAGGTTTTTAATCCGAAATGGGCGCAGCTTCTCTCTGGCCATATCGTGCAAAGGACGAATGCGCTCAATTGAATAGACTTCATCAGATAGCAAACTGAGTACCGCTGCTTGATATCCACAACCAGTACCGATTTCTAATACTTTGCCCAACTGTTGTTTTGGCTTATGTAAAAGCTCAATCATGCGAGCAACTACCGACGGCTTCGAAATCGTCTGTGAGTGACCGATGGGCAAAGCAGTATCTTCATAGGCCTGGGGATGCATCCCTGCATCCATAAATGCATGGCGAGGAACCGTAGCAATCGCTTCCAAGGTTTTGCCGTGTTTGACCCCTGCAGCGAGGACCTTCGCAGCTAGCGCTTGCCGATGACCGGCATTACGTTCTGCCGATGACCTCAACCGCGAGTCCAGCCGTTAGCTCGCATGGCAGCCAAACGGGCATGATGCGTTAAATCCAATTGCATTGGCGTGATCGAGATGCAACCCTCATCAATTGCATGAAAGTCAGTGCCCTCAGAACTATCTTTTGCATGTCCGGCAGCACCGATCCAATAAATGTCATCACCACGTGGACTTTTTTGCATAACCACTGGTTGTGAGTGATGGCGATTACCCAAGCGAGTGACACGCCAACGATATAAATCAGCATAAGGACGATTTGGGATGTTCACGTTCAGCAAAGTTGCAGGGCCTTCACTGTGCGCCATCTTAGACGCCAGCATTTGCGCGACGATATCGTGCGCAGCTTTTGCAGCATCTTCAATGCGATTCCAGCCCTTATCAATTTGTGAGAATGCAATACCAGGAACACCAAACATGACGCCTTCAATTGCGGCAGCTACAGTGCCTGAGTACAAAGTATCTTCACCCATGTTCTCGCCTTGATTAATCCCAGAAACTACGAGGTCTGGTTTTTCATCTAAGAACCCAGTCATCGCGATATGAACGCAATCAGTTGGGGTGCCATTAATGAATAAAAAGCCGTCTCGCTCACCACCAGCTACGCGATGAATCGATAGTGGTCGTGAGAGTGTTAAAGAGTTTGATGCGCCACTATGATTTTGCTCGGGAGCAATTACAGTGACCCGCCCCAATGGGCGAATGGCGTTGACTAGAGCCAAAAGACCAGGAGCAAGATAGCCATCATCATTCGAAATCAGAATGTGTGGCTGTTTTGTATTTTCACTCATGAATTTCACTGCTTTCTATATAGCCTTAGGCCTTTGCCATCTGGGTCAACGCTCGACCTCTGAACCACCCATATATTACTGGTAATACCAAGAGGGTCAAAATAGTTGTCGTCACCATACCCCCCACAATGACCAGGGCTAAGGGGCGTTGAGCCTCGGAGCCAATCGAATGGGATAAGGCGGCTGGCAGTAGCCCGAGACCAGAAAGTGCCGCAGTCATCAGTACCGGGCGAACGCGTAAGGAAGCACCCTCCACCATGGCATCCTTCATCGCACGATGTTCAGTCGCTGCCGTCTTATTGATAAAGGAGATCAAGATCACCCCATCCTGAATTGCAATACCAAATAAAGACAAGAAGCCAAAGAAGGCGGAAATACTCAAAGTCTCCCCCGCGAGATGCAATGCGATGACACCGCCGATAGCTGCAAACGGTACGTTAATCATCACAATGACCGCATCGCGGAAATTACCAAAAGCACTAACAAGTAATAAGAAAATGCCAACCAATGCTAAAGGTACGATCAGCATCAGTTTCTTCTGCGCTTGCTTCATCTGATTGAATTGACCATCCCAGCTTATAGAGTAGTTTGGTGGCAAGGTGATATTTTTCTCAACTAAGAATTGAGCATCCTCAACAGCGCTACCTAGGTCACGGTTACGTACGCTGAACTTAATGGCAATGTAGCGCTTACCAGCCTCACGATAGATAAAAAATGGTCCATCAGACAATTGGACAGTAGCAACCATCGACAAGGGAATGGCCGCACCACTCGGCGAATCCACCAACAAGCGACCAATATCAGCCACATCGTTACGACTACCTTCACTTAAACGAATCGCAACACCAAAAGTTTTCTCATCCTCTAGCAAGTTGGTGACCGCAGCAC
Organism: Polynucleobacter sp. GWA2_45_21; assembly: GCF_001830325.1. Classification (GTDB taxonomy): domain Bacteria; phylum Pseudomonadota; class Gammaproteobacteria; order Burkholderiales; family Burkholderiaceae; genus Polynucleobacter. The sequence continues at coordinate 171,248 of NZ_MHZG01000011.1, forward strand.
CACCAATAGCATTGCTAACCAGCGTCTGAATATCATTCACATTGATGCCATAGCGAGCAGCTCGCTCTCGATCAATCTGAATATTTAAAGTGGGCTGGCCTAGCTCTTTCAAAATGCCTTCATCTGCTACACCACGGACTTTTTTGAGCTGGAAGATGACTTCCTGGGCCTTTTGATCCAGAACCTCAAGATCAGTGCCGTAAATTTTGATTGAGTTCTCACCCTTCACTCCTGATAAAGCCTCATTCACGTTATCTTGAATGTATTGCGAGAAGCTATAGGTAATTCCTGGAATCTTCTTTAGCTCAATCTCCAGGTTGGCAATCAACTCCTTTTTACCGGAGCCACTTGGCATCTTGTCTGGACTCTTGAGATAGAGTCCATATTCTTGATTAAATACACCAGTAGAGTCTGTGCCATCATCTGGACGACCAATCTGGGCTGCCACTTTTTCAATTTCTGGCTGCTTTAAGAAAGTCTCACGCAACTGATTAGCCACCTTAACCGAGTAATCTAAATCCACCGTATTAGGCAGAGTGACTCGCAGCCAAATATTGTTCTCTTCTAGGGTTGGTAAGAATGCTGTACCCAGGCGCGTCACGCTTAATAAGGTTAAACCCAATACAAATACCGCAACCGAGACAACGGTCAAAGGACGGTCCATCCATCTTCTGAGTAAAGGCTTATAGCCATCCAAGAGCTTGGTGATAAATCTAGGCGGTTTGTGATGCAAGTTCTCGCCGAAGACCAAAGAGATCATGGCTGGCAAGAATGTCAGACTTAAGATCATTGCCGCGATCAAGGCAAAGCCCATGGTGAAGGCCATTGGCTTAAAGATGATGCCCTCTACTCCGCCCATAAAGAACAATGGGGAGTAGGCAACAATAATGATGCCAGTGGAATAAATCATGGCGCGCTGTACTTCGCTTGTTGCCAGGATGATGCTTTGATTGAGGCGCTTGCCACCCTCCTCTAGGTGGCGCATCACGTTCTCCGTCAGGATGACCGCAGAGTCAACAATGACACCGAAGTCAATCGCACCTAAAGAAATCAGGTTTGCTGGAACACTCCATAAATGCATCTGAATAAACGATACGCAAAGCGCCAATGGAATGACTGCAGCCACTACAGCTGCTGCACGCAAATTACCTAAGAAGAAAAACAGTACTGCAAGCACTAATGAGATGCCAAAGAACAGCGTGTGCTTTACTGTGCCAATCGTGATATCTAGCAAAACTTGACGATCGTAAAAAGGCTTTACTTCAATTCCTGGCGGCAGTATTTGCTTATTAATATTCTCAACAGTATTGCGAACACGCGCCAGGACTTCGGTGGCATTCTCGCCACGACGTAAGTAGACAATACCTTCAACAGAGTCTGGATTGTCATTAAACTGGAACATACCCAAACGTGGTGCGTTGCCAATCACAACACTAGCAACATCACCAATGCGAATTGGTACGCCATTGTGAGTTGAAACAACAACGCGCTTAATATCATCAATACTTTTTAAAAGCCCTACCCCACGAACTACAAACTGCTGCTCTCCACTGGGTAATAGTCCGCCACCAGTATTGCTATTCGCATTAGTTAAGGCGGTAATTAATTCATTAACAGTGACGCCCTTTGCTTGCAGGCTTTCTGGGCTAACAATCACTTGATATTGGCGAACCTTGCCGCCAAATGAAGAAACATCTGCAACCCCAGGCGTTTGCTTAAGCTCTTTATAAATCTCGTAGTTCTGCAATGTCTTTAGATCAGTCGACGAGGCGTAATCCGACTTCACCTCATAACGCATGATCTCACCAGTCGCATCAGAATCTGGACTGACGCTGGAAGTGACTCCATCCGGAAAATTCACATTAGACAGGCTGGTAATAAAACGTTGACGCGCTTGAAATGGATCCGTTGTGTCATTGAATTTCAAAGTCACAACAGATAATCCAAATAAGGATACGGAACGGAAAGCCTGCAGACCAGGAATACCTGCCAAGGCATTCTCAACCGGAATCGTGACCTGCTGCTCTACCTCAGTCGTACTTCGACCAGGCCATTGAGAAATCGCCTGAATCGTTAATGGCGCTACCCCAGGGTAAGGCTGAATCGGCAACTTAGAGAGGCTATACATCCCCAAACCGAGCAGCACAATTGAACCAACGATGACAAGCACGCGTTTTTCAAGTACACCCCGAATGAAGGAAGTAAAGGCGCTCACTTAATCTTCCTGCTTGGCAAATCGATCATTGAGTAGTACTGAACCCTCTGCCAGGATGCGAGAGCCAGGCTGAATGCCATCGGTAATAGCAAAGGCCTTGCTGTTTAAATCGTAACCTTTGACAGGAATACGACGATAGATCTCGTCTCCCGCCTTAATAATCACGTAACGCATCTCGCGTATGCGTACCACTGCTGTTTGAGGCACAACGATGGCATCCGCCATAGCAGTAGTCAGCTTGGCAGAGGCGTACATATCAGGACGCAAAAGATCATCATGATTATCTATATCGGCACGTATTAATAAAGCTCGAGTTTGTGGATCTATTGTTGGAGCAACATAGTTTGCATAAACTACAAACTCTTTATCCGGATAGGCCTCAACCTGCAAAACTAACTTCTGACCCGGTTTAATCAAGCGTAAGTCTTGTTCAAATACATTACCCAGGAACCACAGTTGTTTTGGATCTGCCAAGGTGGCAATCACATCACCAGAGTTCAAAGCAGACCCTGGCTCCACATTCCGCTTAACCACTACACCCTTGAGGGGTGATCTCATCACTAAGTTACTTTGAGTTTTACCAGTAGTTTCAATAGTCTTGATATCACCATCGCCAGCGCCGAGATTACGCATGCGATTTGCGGCCGCTTGTTGAGTAATGCGAGCATCGCCAAGCAAGTCACCCATGGTTTTACTGGACTCCAATACCTGGGCTGTTTTTGAAGAGAGTAAGTATTCTTGCTGGGCTGAAACAAATTCTGGGCTATAGAGCTCTACTATTGGAGAGCCGATATTGACCTCGGCGCCATCAAAAGCATAAATACGTTCTACTCGTCCTGGAGCACGCGCAGATAGCACCTTAGACTTTTCGGCGTTAAACGCTAAGCGGCCTGGCACTTTGATATCTACTGGTACCTGTACTTTTTCTGCTGTTTGGAAGATATAGATTTCTGGGTTCAGTTTGACACCCGGAAGTCTTAACTCCAAGACACCGCTCTTCTCTATCTTGAGAGCCTTATCGGAAGCCTCGATCTTGACATTGCGATTGACGTTGGTAATCCGCCCTAAAACAATACCCATCGACAAAATGGCGAAAGCAAAGGCAGCTAAGCGGATGCGGTAGCGATTTTGAGGGCTAAGCTTCCAGTACAGCGCAGCAACACTAGCAATAGCCACATACAATCTATGGCCGCCAAAATGCAATGCCTTATCAGCGATAGGTTTTGCTTTATCACCAAGTTGTTTTAGAACAGAAAGAATTTTGTCTTTCAATACCGCTCCTTAAAAAGGTTCTTTGCCAGAGGTAACCAGCAATACTGCTTGCGCTTGGAGTAGATTACTCTCCGCTAAGGCCAATTGAACTTCGAGGCTGCGCAATTGCGTTTGTGCTGTCAGCAAATCGTTAAATCCCTGACCATTATTTGAATACTGAGTAAGACCCACCTTATAAGCAGCATCTGCTTGTGGAACTTGGCGTTCTTTCAGAAATTGCGCTTGGCTCTTGGCTTGTTGGTATGTGGCATAAGCACTATTGACCGCCAAGACAATCTGCTGACGATTAGAGATATTGCCAGCCTCCGCTGCTGCTTGGTTACGCTGTGCCTGCTCTACCCCATACTTTTCCTTGGTAAAGAAATACAGCGGAATTATCAGATCCAATTCAAACTGGTAGTACATCGCACCATTGTTAGCAGAGAATGGTCCACGTGGCGTAAAGGATGAGCCAATGACCTGAAAGTCTGGCAAGTAGGCTTTCTTTGCTAGATCCACGCCTTTACGTGCAGCCTCCAGCTGTAAAGCCGAACTCTTTAATGAAGGATGACTGGTTTCGGCATAGTCTTCCAACTCTAGTAAGGTTGGAACGCTGTTCATTGCACGACGCACGTCGCCACGTAGCACGAGCTTCTCTCTCGAGTGGCGACCCACCAGTGTATTAATGTTATTGAGTGAAACGGATAGCTGCCGCTCTACATTAAATTGATCTGCTTGCGCCGCGCTCTGCGCTACTTGCGCGTTGAGATACTCAACATAAGCAGAGGCGTTATTCGAGTAGCGCGCTTTAGCCACGTTCTTAATCATTTCTAAACGCATTACAGATTCCTTCAGAACCTGCAGCTGCTTTTGGGATGCTAAGGCGGTGTAATACAGGGTCGATAGTTGAGCACCCAACTGCAAGTAAGTGGATTCGCTTTGCGCTAAGAGTGCCTCGGCATTGGTATTAGCAATATCCGATGCCAAACTCTTCTTACCCGGAAACTGAAACGGCTGCGCTACAGAAATAGAGTTATTGCTACTGATGCCATTAGGGTATTGCGGGGAAGGAGCATTAGCCCCACCCAAGGCAAACGGTGAATTCGCTGGCATGCCTGACCACACTAAGCCCACTTGAGGGTTTGCTGGAGCATTAATCTGCGGAACGGTTGCCTTTGCGGATAAATAGGATTCACGCAAAGAAGACAATTGCGGATTATTTAATTTAAGCTCGTTCCAGAGCTGACGCAAATCCATTTCTGCTGGACCTGATGGTGCGCCCTTTGTATAAATCTTCGGCGTATTACTTTGCGTTACCGGCGCAAATAAGGATGCGGCCTGAGAAGCATTCGGAGCGCTTGAATTGCTAGTGTCATTACTGACTACCGGAGGTGTAGATAAAACCTCTTTGGAATCATTTGTCTGCACAGTCACACTAGCTGGGATTGCTGAATTAGCGGGTGATGTTTGCGCAAAAACAGAAGTCACAGAAAACAGGGGGGCAAAAACACAAGCAAGCCACTTTGAGGGTTTTGCTTTTGCCACAATGGATTCGCTAGTTTTAATCTTGCCGTAAATCAAATCGGCTGCCTCTAAATCTCTACTAATGCTGTTTTTATAGCCCTGAATATAGATTTCCCTACATTACAAGGGGGTTTTCGAGATTATAGGGGGCTAGAAGCAAATGTCCATGAATTCTGAATTCTTATCTTATTGATTCTAAAGACAATAATTAAATCAATACTACGTGAAATTCCTAGAATTCAGCATGAACTCTGAAGGATAGGATGTTCACCGGCCCCCGAGCAGCGTTGTAGGCGGGATTAATGATGTGCTGGAAGTTCACACCAGCTAGAACGTTCTTGATCACGGTGGCGTTGTAATAGACCTCACCGATCCGCTCCGGTGAATAGGAAATCGTCTGACTTGGGCTTGCGAAGTCACCAATGAAATAAGAAACGCCACCCGCCTGAAGGTAGCTACGACGATAGCTTGATAAACCGTTCTGCATAGCAGAGATACCAATACTATCCTTTGGGCGTTTCCAGCTAGTGCCATTCATTCCTAGGCCAATCGATATAGAGTTGTCGGCTTCGGTGAACGACATGGTTTCCGTCTGACCATCAGATGTAAAGGCGCGACCATAGATACCCAGATCCTTAGTTAAAGCCTGTTCCCCATGGATACCAATACCGGTTTTGTACTGCATATTGTTACGGACATTATTAATCGCCTGAGTTCCCTGACGAGCATTCGGATCCTGATCGATGTAATTAGTGGCATCGGAGAAACGCGCCAAGATCATTTTGTTGCGATAAGCTAGGACGCTGACCTTGCCAGGAAGATCGGCTATGCGATGTTGACGTTCTATCTCAACTTGATCGCCATAGGTGTTGAAGATTTGCCAATCAAGATCGCGACCATTGGGTGATTTAGGAGCGAGCATGCGTGAAGCGCGCATCACCCAATTACCAAGATACCACTCGCCTGCCAAGCCCCAGCTATAACCTCTCGCATCAGCGGCGTAGTCATAAGCAAGATAGGTCATGTTGCCCCAGTTCATAAACTGGATGCGGGGATCTTTGGCATAACGACTGTCATCAAAGATATCGAGTGTGGAGAACTGACCGCCAGTCAGCACTACGCGATTACTACTCACTGTTTGCGTAATTTGATTAGCTTCATTCTCAAGAACGACTTTGTTGCCCTCTTGATTAATGGTTTGACGCACAAAGGCACGTGCTGAATAAAACTTCGCTTGCGCGCCATTGGCTTTGGTAGCTTCACCGTTAGAGAAACCACCCAAACCAGAAAGATCAGAGAATGGCACTCCAGAGATCACCTCTGGATTGAAATACACATCGGTATTTGGTGCAATACGCGCACCAAAGAATAAAGTGCCAGACCAGGTGTAACTCATTGACTTCTCAGCATTCAAGCTATTCTGGCCAGAGTAGGATGAAGTGAAGTTGTTATAGCGCTGATTAATGTAAGTGGTTTGACCATGAAAATTTACTGGCAAGCCCCACAGACTTCCCTCGGTCGGTAGACCTTCAATCGGCGAAGCAAAACTCGCAATTTGATCCGATCCTGATCCAGCCTTTTGAGCAAGCGCAGTCGTGCTGCATACAGCAGCAAACAAACTCAACAGGAGAAAATAGAATTTGTGGGTCATTCACAATTTCACAGTACTTAGCGTCAATGACCAATGAATGACTAAAAATAGCTTATGGCCAGATCTACCGGAATAAAAACAAGAGAACTCGGTTAGGCACGGCGTGAGATTGAAGCTCAACAGGGGTGCAGGCCAAATTATCCTCAAAAAGAGGAAATTTACCTAGAATTTATGTCGATTTAGTGACGCTTAGCCAACGGTACGGCGATCCATCAGCGCTCTAGCTAATGTGCCTGCATCCACATACTCAAGTTCACCACCTACCGGAATACCTCTGGCGATTCTGGTGACTTTGATACCTTTGGATTTGAGTACTTCACCAATGTAATGGGCTGTTGCCTCACCTTCACTGGTGAAATTCGTTGCCAGAACAACTTCTCTGACTGGCACTCCAGTATCTGGAGCTTCAATGCGATTGAGTAATCGATCGAAATGGATTTCATTGGGGCCCATGCCATCGAGTGGTGAGATGCGGCCCATTAATACAAAGTAATTACCTTTAAAGCTGAGAGTCTGCTCGACCATCACTTGGTCAGCTGGTGTTTCCACAATGCACAGTAAAGATGGATCTCGACGATCATCATTACAAGTTGCGCAAATTTGGGTTTCGGAGAAGGTATTGCAACGGGCGCAGTGCCCTACAGTCTCAACCGCCTCACCTAATGATTGGGCCAATACAGCTGCGCCATTGCGATCATGCTGTAGTAGATAGAAAGCCATGCGTTGCGCTGACTTTGGCCCCACTCCAGGCAATACCCGCAATGCCTCAATCAAACGACCGAGAGCATCTTGCGGAGCTTCTTGACGTGCCATTAAATGAACAGTTTTTTATTAATGATTAAAACGGCAACTTAAAGCCAGGAGGCATTGGCATACCTGCAGTAGCACCAGACATCACTTGTGAGCTAGCAGCTTCTACTTGTTTGAATGCTTCTGTATAGGCAGTAACTAATAAGTCTTCCAGCATTTCGCGATCATCCATTGCGCCTGGATCGATCTGTACACGTTTCATTTCGTGTTTGCCAGAGATGGTGACTTTAACTAAACCACCGGCAGCTTGGCCAGTGACTTCTAGCGCAGCCAATTGCTCTTGCGCTACCTTCATCTTCTCTTGCATCTGCTGGGCTTGTTTCATCAAACCAGCAAGGCCACCTTTCATCATCGCTTTATTTCCTTGTATCTACTATTGTTAAATCTGACAATTAAAGAGGTTTAACAGAACCACCCACTACTTTGGCTCCAAACTCTTTTTCTAATTGCTGAATAAATGGATCTTGAGCAATCATCTGCTCTGCGTTTTGTCTTTTCTCTTGATGAATCTGCGCATCGACTTTAGCTACTGTCTTGCCTTCAACTTCACCCTTCTCGATTAACACTTTGATCGGTTTACCAAAGTGCGCTGATAAGGCATCTGCCAAACGTCCAACAGAAGCTTCTGAAGCTAGTTGCGGCATTGGCGTCACGACGGTGGCGCGCACGCCTGCTGGTGAATCTTCCCAATCTTGCAACTCTGTCTGAAATGCTAACTGCTGAACCAAACCTTTAACCGGCAACTGACGCATCAAGGCATGCCAGTCTGGACGATTGGCTGCAGATGCAGTGGCCGCTGGTACAGGAGCTGGAGACGCTGAAACAGCTGGCTTACTAGCCATAGGCGCTGGAGCAGATGCTGCAGGCACTGATCTTGCAGGAGCAGCAGTTTGATTTGCGGGTGAAGCTTGTCTTGGGGCCGATGTTGCGGAAGCTACTGGCGGCGAGGAGTTACCCGCTCTGCCTGGAGTTTCATTTCCGGGACGAAAGGCCAGCATACGTAGAAGCGTCATAGCAAAGCCAGTTTGTTCATCAGGTGCGAGTGATAAATCTGGACGGCTGGTGATACTGATTTGGTAGAAGAGTTGCGCCTCTTCTTTTGTAAGCGCACTAGCTAAGCGACGAATTTCTGCAGCTTCAGGCCAATCTTCTAAAACAGATTCTGGAACAATTTGTGCAGCGGCGATTTTCTGAATGAGGCTGGATAGATCAGCAAGTGCTAATGAGAAAGACATACTGCGCTCACCCATCTCATTAGAGATAGCTAGCAATGTTGCACCATCTTTTGCAATCAAGGCATCCAGAATGCGAATGAGATAAGCATCATCCAATGTGCCGAGCATTCCGCGCACTGCTTCTTCAGATACTTTGCCAGCAGCATATGCAATGGCTTGATCCGTGAGTGATAAGGCGTCACGCATGGAGCCTTGTGCTGCTTTAGCTAAAACACGCAGTGCATTGGTTTCGCAATCAACATTTTCTGCGGCGAGAACTTTTTCTAAATGCTCAACGATGAGGGGTACTGGCATTTGCTTGAGATTGAACTGTAAGCAGCGGGACAGAATCGTTACCGGAATCTTTTGCGGATCAGTAGTCGCAAGTATGAACTTCACATGTTCAGGCGGCTCTTCGAGCGTTTTGAGCATGGCATTAAAGGCATGATTGGTGAGCATATGCACCTCGTCAATCATGTAGACCTTGTAACGCGCATTACTGGGAGCGTAGGCTGCCTTCTCTAATAGAGCGGCAATATCGTCTACCCCGCGATTACTCGCAGCATCCATCTCTATATAGTCAACAAAGCGACCGGCATCGATTTCTAGGCAGGCTGGGCATTTTCCGCAGGGTTCTGAGGTCATGCGACCTTGGCCATCTTCCCCGGTGCAATTGAGGGCTTTGGCCATAATTCGGGCAATAGTGGTCTTTCCGACCCCGCGAGTGCCTGTAAAGAGCCAAGCGTGGTGTAGTCGACCCTGGTCTAAGGCATGGGTTAACGCCTTAACCACATGGTCTTGTCCTACCAATTGGGAGAAAGTTTTAGGGCGCCACGAACGGGCTAAAGCCAATGCTGTCATGTATTACATTCTAACAAGCTAAAATGGAATTGGACGGGCCTCCCCGCATGGCGGTTTGGATAACCTGGTCAGGTCGGGAACGAAGCAGCCAAACCCAATTCTGTCAGTGCCGGGGGTCGGGCTCGTCCACCTTCCCCAAGCTAGATTTAGCCCAATTACAGGATCTTTAAGACCCTGAAGATTCCCCAAATCATCCAAATAATCAGCAAAACTAGGACAACCCGGGAATCCATTACCAACCTAAACAATCGTAGTTGCTTATGCCTACATTCAATAGCTAGGTGCATTCCTAATCCCCCGGTAGTCAGAAAGATTCAGCGTAGAGGTTTCGAGGTCGGAATTACAGAAGTTAGGGATTATTTAGCTGTAGGAATGCGACATGGCTAGCCCCCTCAGCTAAAAGTTAAATGATTTGAATTAGTCAGTATCTTTTTGTTAGACACCCTAAATATAAGCAAGCTCTTATTTTTCTAAATTACGTACTTTCCTACAATCCTTTCAGTAAAAGATGATGTAAGATATGTACCATAATTGGTACGCTACTTGGATGAGAAATCCCATCCTAGAAGTTAATTTTTATTCAACAGAACAAGGAAATGAACCAGTTAGGGGGTGGCTTAAGTCCTTGAGTGCTTTTGATAAGAAACGAATTGGGGAAGACATCAAGACTGTTCAATTTGGGTGGCCATTAGGGATGCCCTTAGTAAAACATCTTGATGGTGATATTTGGGAGGTTCGAGTAAATCTCAGCAAGAGCATCGCCAGAGTTCTGTTTGTTCTAAATGGAGGCTCAATGGTATTGATTCATGGATTTATCAAAAAGCAGCAGAAAACCTTGAAGTCTGATTTAGATCTGGCAAAAGATAGAGCAAAGAAATTAAGGAGGTACTCATGAAGAAAAAACACATTGGCAGTAGCTTTGATGACTTCTTAAAAGAGGAAGCAATCTTTGACCACTCTAGCGCAGTGGCAGTTAAAAGAGTCATCGCCTGGCAAATTGAACAAGAAATGACCAAGCAAAAGCTTACCAAGACTTTGATGGCGAAGAAAATGCATACCAGCCGAGCAGCCCTCAACCGTTTACTAGATGAATCAGATACAAGCCTCACGCTGCTCACATTAACAAGTGCTGCATCTGCACTTGGCAAGATGATTAAGTTTGAAATGAAGGCAGCTTAAGCTTCATTAAAAATGGTCCTTAGCAGAGATAAGTCAAACTCAAGGCACAATAGCCAATCAATTACCTTTAGGTTAAGAAGCTCATGCCCCAAGCCATTATTTTTGATGTAGAAGCAACCGACAAGAACAATGCCGTCATTATTGAGGCCGCCTCTTTAGACGTCACCTCTATCAATCCCCTCGCTGTTGGTAATCCTTGGGTGCAACGCTATAACCCAGGAAAACCCATTAGCTTGGGTGCTCTAGCAACTCACCACATCATGGATGAGGAATTGGTTAATTGTCCCGCCAGCAGCTCTTTTAGATTGCCTGGCGGTACTAAATACATCATTGGTCATAGCGTTGATTTTGACTGGGAGGCTATTGGTAAGCCTGATGTGAAACGCATTTGTACTCTTGCTCTTGCTCGTAGCCTTTGGCCCGAGTTAGACAGCCATACGCAAAGCGCCCTGCTCTATTACTTTGAAAGAGCTACTGCTAGAGAACAGCTGCGTGATGCGCATAGCGCGTTAGCTGATGTGTGGATCTGCTCAAAGATTTTGGGTCAGATCATCGAGAAGCTTAAGCCATCTTCTTTGGATGCTTTATGGGAAATGTCTGAGAAAGCGCGTATTCCGACCATCATGCCTTTCGGTAAACACAAAGGCGAACTCATTAGCCAAGTGCCATCGGACTATAAGCAGTGGATGCTTCGCCAATCCGATGTCTCTGAGTATCTTCGCAAGGCCTTACAGGCTTAAGCTACCTTCAGCTTCAAATAAATCTTCATTTGATTTTTAATGCTTGTGGGCAGCAGCCACCAACTTTTCCGTATAGGCAATCGCAATTGCTGACAACACAAAGGTAATGTGGATTAAGGTTTGCCACATCAAGGTTTTTTCATCATAGGAAGCTGCGTTGATGAAAGTCTTGAGTAAGTGGATTGATGAAATTCCGATGATCGCAGTTGCGAGCTTTACCTTTAACACCCCAGCATTTACATGAGACAACCATTCGGGTTGATCTGGGTGATTTTCTAATTCCAAACGAGAAACAAACGTTTCCCATCCACCCACGATGACCATCACCAATAAGTTAGAAATCATCACCACATCAATTAAGCCCAAGACGATCAGCATTAATGCTGTTTCTGTCATGGACTTATCGGCCATCATGCTAATTAGATGGACTAACTCCAACCAGAACTGCCATACATAGACACCCTGGGCAACAATTAATCCAATGTACAGAGGTGCCTGCAACCATCGGGACATGAATATCCAGCGTGGTAGTGGGCGTAATTTTTTCTCTACAGCGTTGAGGTTTTCTTTCATGCGCTCATTTTAGCGATATTTGTGATGTTTTCATGACATCGCGATGAGTCTATATAGACCCGCCTTTACTAGGGAATAAGGAATCCGTGATTTCCTTATTCCCCTTCCAGGCAGCTGCTGCTTGTTCTGTTTTTTCTTTACTTCTGCTTTACTTCTACTTCTCCTACCTTACTGATACTTGCGGCTAAATACTTGAGTATTGCTACGCTCGTTGCGCTTTGTGCTTTTCAGTACTGCGCAGTAAGACAAGATCATGATGATTGCGAGCGTGATGCCATTGAAGTTATTTAATAGTTCCATTTAATCTCTCCTGGTGTGTATCTTCGTTAATTAGGTTTTGCTTGTTTCTACTTCTGTTTTGCTGCTATGTATTCAGAATATTGGCTTACTAGCTCACGAAATGAGCTAGTAAATTTAGTTGTATTGTTTGTTGTTTTTTATTCATTTTTTTATCTTTTTGGCTTGTTCTTTATATTGCCGTTCGCCCTGTTCTTTAGCGCACAACCGGCAACTCATCCCACTGCGTGGTGTAGTTCGGCGATCTATTACCCGATCTCATTTGCCAGTCTTGTTTAGTTCCTGATGCTGCGGTTTTGATGGCGGCATTACCAAAACGGGTATTGATCGAGTCCATGGCTTTCATGAGTCCAGCAGACTTGCCTTTGACTTCCATGTCATCAAATAATGATTGCTGCATGGTGGGTTTATCAGCCAAGAGGTTAAGGATGACACCTGCCTTCTTGTACTTAAAGCCTGTCTTGTAGATTTGCTTTAGTCCTTTTAATGCAGCGCTAGTAAGGGTTAAGGTGTTATCGCTAGGATCACTCAGAACCACTGTGATGCTTTGATGATGCTGTGGCTCAAACGGCTTATGTGGGTTGGTTTGCATAAATATAGTGAGCGCGCCCGTGACTGACTTTTGGCTTCTGAGTTTCTCGGCACCTCTGGCAGCATGGGTGGCTACAGACTCAGCCAACTCTTCCATTGAAGTTACTGGCTTACCAAAACTTCTTGAAGAAATAATCTGTTGTTTAGCTGGGGCCACTTCTTCGAGCTGCAAGCAAGATACACCACGCAGCTCATAGCAAATGCGCTCAATCACAACACCGAACTGTTGACGCATGGCTTGTGGTGATACTTGCACCAAATCAAACACGCTATTGATCTTGAGCTCTTTGAGTTTCTTGGCAGTCTTTCCACCAATACCCCATACCTCACCTACCGCTGTCTCTGCCATCCATTGGTAAAGCGCTTCTTTGGACATGGAGCTGATGTCGCATACGCCAGCAAACTGGGGGTTCTTTTTGGCTAAGTGGTTGGCTAACTTAGCGAGCGTCTTGCTAGCACCAATGCCAACACATACAGGCAAGCCTGTAGTGTCCTTAACATCTTGCTTGATGATTTGGCCCAAGCTAGTTGGGTCAGCATATTGCTTGAGCACTGTCTCGATCTGTAGAAAGCTCTCATCAATACTGTAGACCTCGAGATTGGGTGTGAACTTTCTTAAGACTTCGACTACCCTGCCGCTCATATCACCATACAAGGTGTAATTTGAAGAGTAGGCCTGAATGCCATGCTGCTTAGCTAGGTCTTTCATCTGAAACCAGGGCGTACCCATCTTTACGCCCAGCGCTTTAACTTCAGCACTACGCGCTACGGCACAACCATCGTTATTCGATAGCACCACCATAGGCACATCTTCTAGCTTGGGAGCAAATACACGCTCGCAAGAGACGTAGAAGTTATTCACATCCACGAGCGCGAAGAGTTGATTGGTTTGGCCGGTTTGATTCATACGGACCTCCCGTTTCTACTGCTGGCGTGGCTGTATTTACGCACTACCCCAACGACAACACCCCAGATTTGGAGTTCGCTGTCCTCATCAAAGGTAATCGGCTTGTAATTGGGGTTCTCTGGCTGAAGCTCTGTTTTGCCGCGCAATTGATAGAGACGCTTGATGGTGTACTCGTCATCCACTACGGCAACCACGATGTCTTTATGTTTTGGCTTGAGGGCTTTATCGACCACCACCTTGTCGCCGTCACAAATACCCGCACCCATCATCGAATCACCCTTGACGGTGAACATGAATGTGGCTGGCTTGTTTTGGACTAAATAGTGGTTTAAATCGAGACCTTCCTCCGCATAATCCGCTGCTGGGCTCGGAAATCCTGCTGAAATACGGTGACTCAGCAGTTTGAACTCATAGGCAGAATGAGCTGCCAAGGCCTGTGGGGCCTGGGTCAGAGTGCTTTCTGAGGAGCTTTGTGGAAGTGCGATAAGTGCCATGGGTTCTAATATACTGTATATCTATACAGTATTTCAATACCTGGGACTTATTTCATATAAAAACCCCTATGAAAGGGCTTTTTTGTCGCTTTTACCCACAGGCACCCAACTGAGTAATAAAACAACTACAGGGTAAATGACATCGCTATTCCCTTAATTTTTGTAGCTATATAAATTCATTGCTGATGTGATTTAACGTAACTACAATATTCCCGATGAAATTATCAATTGGTAAAAGAATTATTAGCCTAAGAAAAGCAAATAACCGCGAGATAAGCTTGTATGAAAAAGAAATTAATTAGACATAGCGCCGCAGAAGATGCCGCGATTACTAAAGCAGCGATGTCAGATCCAGATAACCTTCCACTTACTGATGAAGAGTGGGAGGAAATCAGACCCAGAATAGCTCGTGGTCGCGGTAGACCCTTAGGCAGCGGCACGAAAGAACAAGTTACCTTAAGAATTGATAAAGATGTTTTAGATTTTTATAAATCTAAGGGTGATGGTTGGCAAACTTTTATCAATCAAGTATTAGGTGAAATTAAAAAGGAAGCCAAATCAATTGCCGTAGTTGAGAAGAAAATGAGTACAGGCAATTTAATCTCAAGCAAATTAAAAATAGCCGCCTAAGAACACCCTTAAATCACCTCTTTAATCTTGCCCTGAGCGGAAATTAAGAACGCCTTATTAGGCTTGTCTTGACGAATTCTGCTGAGTTCTTCTTTATAGTTATTCAGCTGGGCTCGATACTTCTCATAAGCTACGCTGCCCTCTTCTGGAATAGTGAGCTTGTAATCGAGGATGGCCAAGTGGTCATCAAACTCTACTAAGCGATCTATGCGGTAGCTCTTGCCTTCTTTATCTGCAATGTCAATCTCATTCCAGGCCTGTACCCACTGATTGTCCGTGAGGTAGGGCTTGAGTTTGGGCATCCCCATAACAAGCTGCACGCGCTCCATGAGTTTTTGAGCATGTCCTTGATCGATGCTGAGCCAATTCATGAGCTCTTGCTCGGTTGGCATTAGGGCTGCTGTTTGGTTACCTGAATGCGGAGTTAAGAACTCTAGCAATTGATGGAAATGTGTACCCTCTTCCAGGATTTCTGGATCGGGTTGCTCTACCGCTTGTGCCTGCTCTTTTGCTTTTTTAGCAATTGCTAGTACACCACTTTCAATATCGGCAATGATTTCTTGATGAGATTGCTTAGCTGCATCCCATGACAATTGGAAATGATTTATCTGGAATGACTCGCTACCGTTGGAATTTACTTTCTCTTGCTCTTGAAGTGGCAGTTCAGCTAACTGAGCAGCATCCAAAGTCTCCATGCCTGCCGCAAGCGCTCTGCCATACCAAGATTTTTGACTAATGCCGTCTTTGATATGGGATTGCACGCCACTAATCCATAAGCCTTGCTGTGCCCGAGTCATCGCCACATATAAGACATTCCAATTTTCATTCTGACTAACTTCATTCTCTTTCTCGTAGATTGCCGCGCGCTTCTCCGTCAAAGACTTTGCGGTATACAGGGAAAGATGGCTTGGGCTAGCCTCATCCGGAGACCAATCCATCAGTACGCCACGATGCGGCGCCTTCCACTCTGTATGGTTAGCATCGAGCATGATGACAAATGGTGCCTCTAGTCCCTTGGCTCCATGGATAGTCATGAGTCGTACGCGCTTGTGCTGATCCTCCTCAGACATCTCGCTATCGAGATCTACTTCACCAATATCGTCATCCGCCTCAACCTCTACATCACCCTCATCCGGAGTCTCATCATCATCGCCCCGGCGCATGGCATTAATCTGCTCGATAAAGCGACTCAAACTCGGATAGCGACCACCGTCTTGATTTAAGGCGAGCTCCAAGAAAGCATCTAAATTAGCCAACACCTGAGCGCGCGCAAGATTTTGAGAGGCTACCGCATAACTCACTCGCAAATTACTCTCTTGATAAATGAGATCAAGCAGGTCATGTACAGGCAATGCTTCTCCTAGACCTCTCCAGCGCTCTAAATAGCGTGCCGCCTTCTGAACTTCTGCCACAGAGCTGCTTTGCAAAGCATCCCACCAAGATGATTTAGTTTGACCCTGGCTTTGACTGTAACTATCACCTACATGACTGCTGAGTTCCTGCATTTGCTGCTCGGTAAAGCTAAAGATGGGGCTACGTAGCACTTGCGCTAGCGGTAAATCATGTCTTGGCGATACCAAGACTGTGAGCAAGGCAATTAAGTCGTCAATCTCTAAAGTATTCAGGAGGCCACCCAAACGGGAACTGTCGTAAGCCAAGCCTGCTTCGCGCAGCGCTCGCTCAAATTGTGGCAAATAGGCGCGGCGCTTGACGAGCAATATAAAGTCACTAGCTCTTGCTGGGCGCCAATACTCTTTGCCATCTTTTTTATCAATCACTTGGCGTGTTGCTAGAACATGATGAATCAAACGGCTTACTTGTTGACCCTCCCAATAGCGCTGCTGCACGCCGACAGTTAGTCCCGAATCTTCAATGGGATTATCTAGAGCGCTACCAGTACGTTCAGCTTGATCCTGCTCTACACGCTCAATCAGCGGCAATAACATCGCCTCACCCTTAGCAGCAAACTCCTGATCAGCCATACCCTCCAATGGGGCTTTCCAGTCAGTAGCTTGTTTGGCAAAGACATAGCTTGATGGAACTGCATCCGTTAAAAAGATATCGTTCACTGCATCATTAATTGCATGAGCATTTCTGCGGGTGGCGTTCTTCTCCAAATACTTTGCCTGCAGAGACGATTCCAAGAATTTTCTGGCGCTTGTAAATAGCCTTGGGTCAGCACGGCGGAATCGATATATTGATTGCTTGGGATCTCCAACAATAAAGACGCTTGGACGAGAGCCGTCTTGTCCATACCCCTCCAACCAAGAACGCAAAATCTGCCATTGCAGTGGATTGGTATCCTGAAACTCATCAATCAGAATGTGGCTGTACTTAGCATCCAGCCTTGCTTGAAGATAAGCAGCGTTATCTGGATTGGCCATCAACTGACTCACACCAATCTCCAAATCATCGAAGTCGCACACGCGCATTGATTCTTTTGCTTTTTGCATATGACTTAGCATGGCTTCGCTCATCGCAAACCAAGCCGCGTTGATTGCATAGGCATCTTGATCATTTTTCCAGAGGGACCATGCCTCATAGGCATCTACCCAAGCATTCCGAATGGAGGTGATCTGCGTCGGGTCGCCACCAGTCGCAGCCAGATGCTTCTGCATGGGCGCAGACATCGTCGCAATATCTTTTAACGGTGTCATGGCCTTAGTCAAGAAATAGCTTTGCCACTGATCCGCAATCTCCATTACCGAGCCACCAGCATCATAGTGATTGATAACAGTTTGTATAAATGGGGCATCCCTCTTCTGGGTAGGCGTGCCATTACTAAAGCAATCAAGCATTACCTGTAAATCTTCTTTAGTGCCAGGACGTCGCCAAAATTCTTCTAACGGGTTTGGCAAAGATAAATTGGGCAAGCATTGCGCTAAAGCGTCGACCGGACTAATGCCCTTAGCCTTGCAAGAAGCCAAGAAGAATGTCCAAGCACCTCTTTGCTTAAAGAGGCTGTAATTACCCATCAAGAATTTATCGGTCTCAAAAGCACCAAACTCGTTGAGTAAAACGTCATAGTGCTTTTTAAGATCAGCAGGTAAATCCCCCCACCAATCTTGCATACACTCTTCCTGCAAACGCTTAGCATCCTCGCGAAGATTAAATCCAGGCTGAACTTCTGCGGAGATTGGCGCTGCTCCAAGCAGTCTGCCGAACCATCCGTGGAAGGTATCAATCACAATCGATTGGGGACTCATTAATGCTTTGAGATAGAGCTTCCTTGCTTGCGGTAGTAATTGCTTAGCCTGTGCATCATCCAATCCTCTGATCGTGAGCTCATGCATGAGTTGCTCATCAGTCATTTGAGAAAACTGCTCCAACAATCCGTAAAGGCGGTCGCGCATTTCTTGGGCGGCTTTACGGGTAAAGGTCAGCGCCAAGATCTCTTGAGGCTTAGCGCCTGCAAGCAATAAGCGCACCATGCGCGCAACCAAGAGCCAGGTCTTGCCACTGCCCGCACAAGCAGAAACAATCACCGAGTTATTTGGGTTGCAGGCTACGGCGTAGTCAAACTTATCGCTCACCACATCCCCTTTCTGCAAATACCCCTGGCTTCGCAATACTGACAAACGCTATCCGGTGCAAACGCTTTCATGGGCTGGCGCGCCCATAAGACCTCGAGATCCTCATTGAGTTTCTCTGAAAATTGCTCCATCATCTCCGGCATCTGCTCAACCGGATGAGCCCTCACAATCCTGTCATCGGCCTTCTTAAGATCTGCTTTTAATGACACCCACTCAGCTTGCTCGATGGTACGACCTGGAAGATGCGCTGCAATGGCATTCTCATTGACGGCGCGGGCATAGATAAGCAGTTGGGGATCATCCAAAAGGTGATCTGCCCGCTTCTTGATTTTATTAATGCCCTGGTTCTTGTAATCAATGACTGCGGCGGCACTGGAATTATTGGTGTTCACATCAAAGCGGTCAGCACGCCCCGCTATCTCAATCTCTCTTTGTACGCCATCGGGATCAGTCAGCATCACCATGAATCCAACCGGCAACTCGGCATCGTGATACTGCCAACCCTCTGCCTCACGCTTTAGCTGCCAATCTACAAAGCTAGGAATTTGTTTTTGCCAGTCACGTAAAGTTCCCAAGACTCTAGCGTCACCCTTAATCAAGCGCTCAAATTCTTTTTCTGAATGCTTGATGAGATGTTCTTGCATCCACTCACGACGAGCATCTTCACCCTGATGAATGCTCGGATGGGTTTTTTGTTCTTCTGTTTTTAATGCTTGGAAGAAGTTCTTTAACAAAGCATGTAAAACCTGGCCTGCCAATGAGGCATCAAAGCCATCTTCAAATTCTTTGGCCTTACGTAAACCCAAGATGCTACGAACGTAGTAACGATAAGGGCAATCTCGTAATGCTTTGTAAGCGCTAGGAGACATGCTGATCGGCAAAGCAATATCCGGGTTAACGGTTGTAACCGCCTCTTGCAGTGGGTCTGACAGGCCTGAATGCGTATCAGGCTTCGCCTCTAATATCGGCCAATCTCGAAGATGGGTACGTAAGCGACTAATCCAGGCCGATGGTCTGAGAGGTTCGCCGCTTTTGCTTTTACTTTGCCAAAGCAAATCGACCTGTGGACAAGAAATTAGTAATTGCGATAGATCTCTAGCCTGCTGAATATATTGCGCTGTAATGGTTGAGGCTTTTAATAAGCGATTGAGCGTATCCGAGAAAAATAATGGCGGCTCAGAAAACGCTGGCAACTGTTGCTCATCGCAACCCACCAAGACAACGGCATCAAACTCACGCAAGCGTGTTGAGCTCAGCGGCAAGATACTCAGCGTTGCTTGCGCTTGCTGACCTACCTCTTGATAGGAGGCCTCCTCAATTACAGTCTTCAGTAAGCTTAGCCACTCCGGCAAACGCATTGCAAGCTGCCGATAAGCTCCCGCGCCTAAATCAAAAGTCTTGAGCACTTCGAGCAATTGCTTACCAGCGGAGTCTTTTTCAAGTTGTTGCGTCATACCCATCTCTTGCAGATTGGATTGCAGGAGTAGATAGGCATTTTCACAATCGAGTTTGAGCTCTAACCACTGTGCATGATGTCTTTGTAATAAGGTGAGCAACTCTAAGAGTGATTCATATGGGATGCTGCCGCGCGATGATGAATAGACGTTAGCTCGCTCAATCGCAATCCGAAAGGTGTCCCAGCCTGACTTTGCTTGGCTTGCAATCAGAATATCTTCAAGCTGAGCAATGAGACTGACACAAGCCTCTGATGGTTTTTGTAAGGTATGAGCAATATCAAAAAATGGGTTTTGCAAAAACTCCAGCAAGACACTTGCACTCGGCCCCTCTTTTGGCGAGCGAATCAACTCTAACCAACTATTGAGAGATGCTGCGGCACGGGTAGTTGAAAGTTTCCAACCAGTCTCATCACGAATACGCAGACTCGGACCAAAACGTGACAGTAATGCGCGCGCTCTTCTGGCGGCTAAACGATCTTGCGCAACCAATGCAATATTGGTCTTACCTGCAATTAAATGCGCCTCAATCGATTTGGCCGCTGCCCAAGCTAACTCTTCAAAGCGCCGAGCTGCTAGCAACTTCCATCCATCATGAAAGCTTGCTTGAATATTGTGATCAATCAGTTTCTGCTGTTCGCTATCCACTGGTTTGAGCTGCCCTTCAGCGTCTTGTCCAGTTAATGCCTCAGACCACAGTGCTACTGAATGCCAATCCATTCCAATATTCACTACAGGCGCAAATTGGGAATACTCATGTAAATACCGAGACATCATCTCTTGATCAATTGGCTTAGGATCGGCAGTCTCTACCCAGATCAACGGCCTTGCCACAGCTTGATTGGTTCTGGCTGTTTGCAGATGAGCAGCTAAAGCGAAATGCTTACGTAGGACAGGATCTCCTGGGCTACTAAGGAAGCGCCAGAAGGCCAGCAAAACATTGGATTCTTGATCAACGACCTTACGAGATAAACCAACATAAGCTTTAGCGATCGCCTGATCCAACAGTGTTTCTACTTGTTTTACCCACAACTCTGAATCGAGGGTTTGGTTTTGTACTAAGGCATTAATTTCACTTTGCATCAGCGGCACAACTGCTTCGGATAATGAGTCGCAGGCATCAATCACTGCCCGTGCTAAACCCCAAGCCCCCGCTTCACTCTCCGCCTTAAACCAGCTTTGTAATATTTTGTGTTTACGTAGATTGATATAAACAGATAACCAACGCTCTAGATCGGTTTGCTTCTTAGGGAACTTCCATGCGCCTGGTGCCGCTTCTAACCAATCGCTAAAACTCATCACTTGCGGCAAAAAGGCAATCTGAGGATCTAGGTCTTGAGGACGGTATTTCTCAAGAGCTGCCCTTACCCCCATTAATGGGCCTGCAGTACTCAGAACCACTAAGGGGCGCTGCTTCGTTTGCACTGCACAATTCCAAATACCCTCGGCGAGTGACTTCAGAGCACTGGCGTTAGGCGCTATTGCCCAAGCATGTGGCTGCTGTTGCGAGTTTAGGGTCGGAAATGGGTGCGGCATTGAGGGTGGTTCTGGGGCTGGTTTTTCAGTATTTGGGCAGAAAGTGTGGCTTATTGCTAATATAAGCGTTGTAGCGCAATAACTATATAAAACTAAATAAGACTAATTAAGGAATTTTCATGAGTGCCGGCATCAAATATGTAACTGACGCTTCTTTCGAGCAAGACGTTCTCAAGTCCGATAAACCTGTTCTCCTCGACTTCTGGGCTGAGTGGTGTGGTCCTTGCAAGATGATCGGCCCTATCCTTGAAGAGCTGGCTGGTGAATACGGCGACAAGATCCAAATCGCTAAGATGAACGTGGATGAGAACCAAGGCGTTCCTGCCCAGTTCAATATTCGCGGCATCCCTACATTGATCCTCTTTAAGAACGGCACTGTTGCTGCTCAAAAAGTAGGCGCTTTGGCCAAATCCCAGTTGACTGCGTTTATTGATAGTCATCTGTAAATAGTCCCTGGTCACAGGTTCACTGGGTGAGCCTGTGGTTTTGAGCTGTTTTTAGTGTAGTATCTATTTCAACGCACTTTCAGTGCCTCGATTTTCAGCAAGATCCCAGCAATATTCCCCGCAATTTTCTCCCCTCTTTTTTCTAGCAAATACTCCCAAATTCTGTTTTCCCAATCTGTCTGATGTCCATCTAGACAGCGATACCCCAAAACACATTTACACCCTTATCTACACCCGAGAACCACATGCAATTATCTGAACTAAAAGTACTCCACGTATCCGCTCTGCTTGAAATGGCAGCCAGCCTGGAGATTGAAAATACGCAACGTATGCGCAAACAAGAGTTGATGTTTGCCATCCTCAAGAAACGGGCTAAAGAAGGTGAATCTGTTTTTGGTGACGGCACTTTGGAAGTGTTGCCTGATGGCTTCGGCTTCTTACGCTCCCCTGATGCCTCTTATATGGCTTCTCCGGACGATATCTATATCTCCCCTGCACAGATCCGCCGCTTTAACCTGCACACTGGTGACAGCGTTGAAGGCGAGGTTCGCACTCCTAAAGATGGTGAGCGTTACTTTGCCTTGGTGAAGGTAGACAAGATCAATGGTTTGCCTCCTGAGGCTTTAAAGAACCGCATCATGTTCGAGAACTTAACGCCTTTGCACCCAAATCGCGTTGTTCAATTAGAGCGTGACATCAAAGCTGAAGAGAATTTAACTGGCCGCATTATCGACATGATCTCCCCGATTGGCTATGGCCAGCGTGGCTTGATCGTGTCTTCACCGAAATCCGGTAAGACTGTAATGATGCAGCACATTGCTCATGCGATTTCTGCGAACAATCCAGATGCAATCTTGATCGTACTGTTGGTGGATGAGCGTCCTGAAGAAGTTACTGAAATGCAGCGCTCTGTACGAGGTGAAGTGGTTGCCTCTACATTTGATGAGCCAGCGGTGCGTCACGTTCAAGTTGCCGAGATGGTGATTGAAAAAGCCAAACGTTTGGTTGAGATGAAAAAAGACGTCATCATCTTGCTTGACTCGATTACCCGTCTTGCTCGTGCTTACAACACTGTCATCCCTTCATCCGGAAAAGTACTCTCTGGTGGTGTGGATGCAAACGCATTACAACGTCCAAAACGTTTCTTCGGTGCTGCACGTAACGTGGAAGAAGGCGGCTCACTCACGATCATCGCTACGGCCTTGATTGAAACAGGTAGCCGCATGGATGACCTCATCTACGAAGAGTTCAAAGGTACTGGCAATATGGAAGTACACCTTGAGCGTCGTTTGGCTGAACGTCGTGTTTACCCATCGATTAACCTCAACAAGTCTGGCACCCGCCGTGAAGAGTTGCTGGTTAAAGCTGAAAACCTCCAGAAAATCTGGGTTTTACGTAAATTATTGGCCGATATGGACGATATTGAGGCAATGAACTTTATTGTTGATAAGCTCAAATCCACCAAAAATAACGGTGAATTCTTCGATTTAATGCGTAAGGGCGGCTAATTTAGGCTCTCAGAGTCGGTAAAAGTGAGCTTTGTTGTTGATTTCATGGCATAATTTCGCTTTTACCGCTTTAATAATTTGCATTTAACTGGGTAAGTATTTGGGTCTTTGGACCAAAACGGCTGCCTGCTAATAGGACTTAATAATGAAACCTGGCATTCACCCCGAATATCGTGAAATCGTCTTCGTAGACGTTTCTAATAACTTCAGCTTCAAGACTCGCTCCACTATGTCTACTAAAGAGACAATCAAGTGGGAAGATGGCAATGAATATCCATTGGCCAAGATCGAGACTTCATCTGAGTCACACCCTTTCTACACTGGTACCCAGAAGATTATGGATACTGCCGGTCGTGTTGAGAAATTCCGTCAGAAATTCGGTACTAAAGCTGTTGCTAAAGCTTCCGGTGATGGCGCTGCTAAAACAGCTGAGAAAAAAGCTGCCGCTGCAGAAGCTAAAGCTGCTGAAAAGCCAGCGAAGAAGAAGTAATAGGCTTACTCCACAAAGGGGCTGGGGTTTGGATATTCAGTATTCACCCTCCCTTGCGAGATAATCAAGGCAGCGTTTGCTGCCTTTTTTATTACTAGTTTTATATGGTCAAACTCACCGCCGCCGCCACCACCTCCATTCCACGCATCATTATTTTTGCGTTAACTTTGGTCTATGGTTTTGCCGGCCTCTTTGCGCGTGACCCCTGGAAAAATGAAGATGCCATCGGCTTTGGTGGCATGTGGACTTTGCAAAGTGGCAAAGCACTCGATTGGATCGTTCCGCATCTTGCCGGGCGCGATGTTTCGTTAGGCGCACCCTTTCCCTACTGGCTAGGTGCCACCCTCATGGATCTCTTTGGTCCACTGATTGGTATGGCCAATGCGGCGCGCCTTTATGCGGCAGTTTGCTTTTTTGCTTCTGCTCTAGCGATTTGGTACGCGACTTACCTATTAGGCCGTCGTCAAGAAGTTCAGCCTATGGTCTTAGCGGTGGGTGGTCAGCCTGGTCGTAAAAACTATGGCATGACCTTGGCTGATGGTGCCCTGCTGATTTTCTTGGCCTGCGTCGGTCTTGCACAGCGTGCACATGAGACTACGCCAATGATGGCTCAACTGATGGGCATCAGCATTGTTTTATACGGGACTGTGCGTGGCTTGGATAAACCCTGGCAAGGTGGCTTATGGACTGGTCTTGGCATTGCGATTGTTGCACTCTCCAGCAATCTCACGCTCAGCCTCATCATCGTTAGCTCCACCATCATTGCAGTCATTGCGAGCAATGCAAAGCTACGTTTTCGTTGGACTTTAACTAGTACAGTTTTAGGCTTGATTGGTTTTGCGATTTGGCCTGCGCTTTGGTATTTAGGTAATCTCACTCCTGAGTGGCGCCATATCGCTGAAGAAGGCTGGCGCAATATGCCAGAGATGCGCACAACACCTTCCATTGAATCCCTCGGGTTTTTGAGTGTGAACTTCTGGGCCTATGCCTGGCCAGTTTGGCCATTAGCCATCATCTCCCTCGCCCATTGGGGTCGAGTCAAAGAGGCGGGTCAATGGCGCGCTCCCCATCTGTGCATTCCGCTCAGCTTATTTATTGGTTGCTTGATTTATACCCTCTTCAGACTAGAAGCCAATGAGCATGACCTGATCATTTTGATTCCAAGCCTGTCGATCATTGCCGCATTTAGCCTGCCGATTCTCAAGCGTAGCCTCATTAGCTTTATTGATTGGTTTGCGATGTTTAGCTTCACCATGATTGCTTTAGCTATTTGGATTATTTGGCTAGCAAAAGTGACTGGCTTCCCAGAATCGACTGCCGCTAATTTGGCGAGACTCTTGCCGGGCTTTCAGGCGCAGTTTGATTACTTTAGTTTTGTTGTCGCGCTGATCATTACTGGTGTGTGGCTAGCGATTGTGCGCTGGAGAACGTCTCGAGCTCCAAAAGAAATCTGGCGCTGCCTAATTATTTCTGCATCCGGCACCACCTTGATGTGGGTCTTATTGATGACGCTTTGGTTGCCAACGATTAACTACGCCAAGACCTATCGCAATGTATCTGATCGCCTCATGCAAATGATTGCCAATACACCAGGTTGCATCGATACCAGCAATCTAGGCCCCGCACAGTTGGCTTCGTTTGCTTACTTCACTAAGCTTCCACTTCGAGATGACCCTAGCTGCAATCTCATGCTGACACATAGCTCTTCAGAGGCAAAGGCATATGCCAGCCTCAATAAAAAGAAAATAGAATTACTCTGGGAAGATCGTCGCGCTTCTGACCGAGATGAACGTCTGCGCCTCTATCAAATTACCCCTGCCGGTAAAGAATAAAACGTGTTGCACTTTAAATTATCGCGTTTGCGCGAGGATATCCCTTCCCTATTAAAACTTGCTGGCCCTCTACTGATTGGTCAGCTTGCAGTCATTACCTTTGGTGTTTTAGATACCGCCATGACTGCACGCTACTCCGCCGATGACTTAGCTGCTCTTGCAATGGCATCCGCCATCTTTATTAGCATCTATGTTGGCCTCACTGGCGTGATCTCTGCTCTTGCCCCAATAGCAGGACAACTCTTTGGCGCCAAACGCCTTGGTGAGATCGGTGAAGAAGTGCGTCAAGCCACATGGCTGGCAGTAGGTCTAACTATATTGGGCGGCGCTATTCTGCTTAATGCTGATCTTCTTCTGCAGATCTCTCAAGTCACACCAGATATTGAAGGCAAAGCGAAGCTGTATCTCAATATCCTTGCCATTGGCTTGCCGGCTAGCATGGCCATGCGTGTCCTCATGGCATTACACAATGCAGTCTCTAGGCCAGCGGTTATCACTGTCGTGCAACTGATTGGTTTGGGCTTAAAGCTCCCACTCAATCTGCTATTTATTTATGGCGGCCTGGGCATTGAAGGCATGGGTGGTCCAGGTTGCGCAGTAGCTACCGTCATCATCAATTGGTTCTGGCTCATCATCACTCTGGGCTTTGTGCTCTTTGACGGCTTCTACAAGCCATTTAAGATCTTTGCATGCTTTAGCTGGCCTGACTGGCACCGCATCTGGACTTTGCTGAAATTGGGTGCGCCAATTGGCTTTAGCTATTTAATTGAAGTGACTTCATTTACTTTCATGTCACTCTTCATTGCGCGCCTAGGCACCACTGCTTTAGCTGGCCATCAGATTGTGGCCAATATGGGAACTGTGATCTATATGGTTCCACTGTCTCTGTCGATTGCGACAATGACTTTGGTCTCTCAATCGATTGGCGCAAACAAGCAAGAGCGTGCCGAGGAGATTGGTTGGTCTTCGGTATTCTTCACAACCAGCTTATGTGTTGTGATTGGTATCGCAGTCTGGATTTTTAGAGTGCAACTTCTAGATTTATATGATCCGCCAGAAGAAGTGAAATTATTTTCCGTTCCACTCTTTTTGTTTATCGCCTTTTATCAAGTCTTTGATGCCCTGCAGATTACAGCAGCCTTCATTCTGCGGGCCTACCGGATTGCCTTTTGGCCGATGGTCATTTACGCAGGATCGCTTTGGGGTGTTGGCCTTGGGGGCGGCTACATGATGGGCTTTAATGTGTTTGGCAACACGCCTGAGTTCTTGCAGGGTGCCAACGGTTTTTGGGCTGGCAATAGCATAAGTCTGGGATTGGCTGCACTGCTATTGCTCTACCTCTTTAGAAAAACTGCGGCGCGCTTTGAGAAAACGCATCCGCCGATTGAGGTTTAGTCGAGATTTAATTCCAGTAACAGATTGACTGAATTGATTTATTACTGAATTGTCTTGAACCCATTTGGCGGCATTGATGGCTTGCCTTGTGGAATGTTGTATCCATTGTTATTACTGCCGCTGCCTCCAAAGTTTTGAGTTGGGTAGCTAGGGACCTGATTACCTTTGGAATACATGCACTGTTGATAGGCGATGTTGTATTGAACTTGGGCCTGATTTTGCTTTCCAGAAGAATTCATGGCACCCATCGCAGCACCACCAAGCAAACCAATGCCTGCACCGGTACCGATATTCTGACTACTACCACCCTGAATGACTGCACCCGCTGCTGCACCTAAAGCAGCGCCAATAGCTGCACTAGTAGCACCCTCTTTAAGAGCTGCATTACTGGTGTCCTTAATCGCATTTGCAGCAAACTCACGGCACTGCTGATCCTCTTGCTGAAAGACTTCAAACGGCTTACCTTCACGCGGCATGATTGCAATGGTTGGACCAGTTGGTGCAGAGACGCAGGCAGCTAATGAGCTGATGATCGCCAAAGTCAGTACGGCACGTTTCATATGGATTCCTTAAATCGGTTAAATCGTTAAATTCTTTTAATTTTGAATGCGCTGTCTTGTGGATGCGTTACCAGATGGCGGCATTGCTGGCTGAGTCTGCCAGCCGGATGTGCAACTTTGCACATAAGGAAAATATTGTCCGCTCGCTTCACAGTAATACCAAACTGGAGGCTGAGGCTGAGAAGCTAACACCATGGGTTGTTGTGGAGCCGCATAGGTCACCACAGGTGGAGCTGCATAGACCACTGGTGGAGCGTAGTAGCCAGCATATGGATAACCATAGCAAGGGCCGTAATATCCGCCTACCCAACCTGGACCCCAGCCACCACCCCAACCTGGGCCGTATGCTGCTGGACGCCAACCGCCGCCATATCCACCACCATAGCCACCCCCAACAGAGACTGCCCAGCCAACATTACCGGCTT
>NZ_MHZG01000011.1:199392-205864 GCF_001830325.1 Polynucleobacter sp. GWA2_45_21
CAAAATCCAGGCTGACAAGAATTGGGTATTTATTCGAATATTTGTTACTTACCTTGAGATATTCACTACTCTAATTTTGCGCCTGATTTGTAAACCACTCTACCCCATTTATCGGTCTCAGATTGAATCAGTTTAGACAGCTCTTGCGGACTTCCAGGAGCAGGATCTAACCCACTTGCGAGCAGTTTATTTCTGACTTCAGCTTGATTGAGGGTTTGGCGAGTTAAGGTATTTAGGCGTTTTTGCAGGGCTGGCGAGAGATTTGCGGGTGCCATCAGCGAGAACCATGATATTGCCTCAAATCCAGGTAAGCCTTGCTCAGCCATCGTTGGAATATCTGGAGCTGCCGGAGAACGTTTTAGTGAGGTGACCCCCAAAGCCTGAACTTCCCCGGCCTTAATCAAGGAAAGTGAGGAGGATAGATTATCAAAGAGCATAGAAATCCGGCCGCTAATCAGATCGGGCAAAGATTGTGCCCTTCCCTTATACGGAATGTGCCGAATCTGTACTCCAGTCATTTCTTTAAAAAGCTCACCGGACATATGCAAAGAGGTGCCGACACCAGACGAACCAAAAGTGAGTTCATTGGGTTTGGCTTTAGCTAGTTCAATGAGTTCTTGCAAATTGCTCACACCCAATTTTTTATTCACTACCAATACGTTGGGCGTGCTCGCCAAAAAACTAATTGGCGTGAAATCATTTATCGGATGAAAAGACATCTTGTCATAGAGGGCGCCGTTGATTGCGTGGATGCCTACTGTACCAATCAGGAGTGTGTAGCCATCTGGCTCACTCTTGGCAACAAGGTCAGCACCAATATTGCCGCCGTAGCCAGGTCGATTTTCTACTAGGACTGGCACTCCAAGGCTTTGTTGCCAACTCTCCGCAAGCACGCGCGCCAAAATATCAGGCGCACCACCAGGAGTAAATGTCACCACAATACGAATCGCTTGTTTGGGCCAATCCGTATTGGATTTGGCTGTTTGAGATTGAGCGGTGCTTGCAAAGCTCAGGCAAGCAAATGCAATGGCTAGAGCCTTCACCACTTTAGAAGTATTCATCATGAATAACTTACGACTTTTTAAATGCCAAGACGCGAGCGCAACCAAATTAATCCATCGTATTTAACAGGATCATCAGCGCAAGGTCCAATGCCGCACTCAAGTAGTGTGGATGCCAGATTAGCAAAGACAAGAAGAATGAATGTGGCCACTAAAACAGTTGCAAACAGAGAGCGTGAGCGCACATCACGATTAGGCAGCATCAATAAAATCGCAAGACCTGCTAATAATCCTACGTAGCCGACATAAGCCCAGGTATAAAAATGCAACTCTAAGAAAGTTTTTCCAAATCCTTTATCGCCTGGCAAGATATGCAAGAGTACTTGGCGCAAAGACACCATCATCCCCACCAAACCACCAATAATTCCCCAGCCGTAATGAGCAGAATGAGCACCACAACGGATATTCAATACCAGAGCAAAACCGATGATGATAAAACCCATGCGCTGCATTAAACACAGCGGGCAAGGTAACTCACCAAAATAGAATTGATCAATAAAGGCATAAGAAAGCATGCCAATGATCCCAGCTAAGGCTAATTGATTACCCAGTGCCGCAAGAGAAGGAAAGGAATGCTTAGTCATTTTCCTTACAGACTGAGATTGAGATGATTGGTGGCATGAACACGGAACCAGAACATCAGGATACCGACGGTAATAGCTAGCATCACTAATGCTGCCAGACGCCTCTCAAACCAAACAAGGACAAGACCGATGAGGGCTGTCAGGAAAGGTAGAAACATATACATGGGAGAATTCTATCGCAGGTGGGTTCTTGCCTGAAAAACAAGGGCTTTAAAGGGTCTTTTGTTTAGAATGAGCTCATGAACTCCACCCCGCCCTGCGTCGACTTCCAGCTTGATGGCTCCATTGCCCGCATTACCTTCAATAATCCTGCAGCACGCAACGCCTTAAGCTGGCCGATGTATGAAGAGCTCAAGCGAATTTGCGATGACATAGCAATTAGACCGGAGATTAGGGTAGCTATTTTTAGAGGCGCCGGTGACAAAGCGTTTGTATCTGGTAGCGACATTCAGCAATTTATCGACCTGAAAGAAAATGAGGCGTACGAAGTTGCAGTAGACGCTATTTTTCATTCTTTACAACACTTACCTATTCCAACCATTGCACTCATTGAAGGCTTGGCGGTTGGCAGCGGCTTATTGATTGCTACTGCTTGTGATTTCAGAATATCAACTACTGATGCGCGCTTTGGAATTCCGGTAGCAAAAACTTTAGGTAATTGTTTGTCGCCGAGCAACCTATCCTGGATCGCTAATCACTTAGGCGTGCCCATGGTCAAACGCATGCTATTGACTGCGGAACTGATTAAGGCGCCCGAGTTATTGAACTCAGGCTATCTTTATCAAACGACTTCTCCAGAAGAGATTGCCGAGGCGACTGAAGCCTTGGCCACAAAATTAGCTGCACTTGCACCAATTACTCAAAAAGCGAGCAAAGTGACCTTAGCGCGTTTGATGGAAAGTAATTTACCGGACTGCACTGAACTGATGCGAGAAACTTACAACAGCGTCGACTTCAAAGAAGGGGTTAATGCCTTCCTTGAAGGACGCCCACCAAAGTGGCTTGGTAAGTAGTTTTTACCGGTGATTGTTTGAGTTAAACAATCTTGATTTTGAGTGGTGCAAGTCCTTCGACACTACCTTCAAGTACATCACCCTTTTTGACGGGGCCAACACCAGCAGGTGTACCAGACATAATCAAATCGCCTGGTTCGAGTGTAAATAAGGTGGAGAGATAGGCAATGGTGTCTGGAACATTCCAAATCAGTTGGTTGAGATCACCCTCTTGGCGCACTTCACCATTAACTAATAGTTTTACTGTGCCCTTGCTCGGATGTCCGAACTGAGCAGCAGGAGTCAGCGCGGCACAAGGAGCAGATTGATCAAAGGCTTTACCGGTATCCCAAGGGCGTCCCATTTTCTTAGCCTCACCCTGCAGGTCGCGACGAGTCATGTCCAGACCAACGCCGTAACCATACACATGCTCTAGCGCTTTATCCGCAGGAATATTGGCGCCACCCTTGCCGATAGCGACAACCATCTCAATCTCATGATGAACATCGTTCGACAGATTGGGGTATTGCATATCCTTGCCATCCGTCACGATCGAGTTGGCTGGCTTCATAAAAAAGAATGGGGGTTCACGATCGGGATCATGACCCATCTCGCGTGCATGGTCAGCATAGTTACGACCAACGCAATAGATGCGATTCACGGCAAATCGACGGGTGTCACCCACCACTGGAAGTGATGGGATGATCGGTGGCTCGATAACGTATGTAGTGCTCATGAATAGCCTTTCTAAAGAGTGTCTATTTTTTATTAATTATTTTGTGAATTAATTATGACACTACCTGAAGGAAGGTCATTTTTTGTCTTTGGTATTTAGCTTGAGAAGCAAAATGCTGAAGGCCAGAGCAAAGGTCAGGGCATTCGCCAAAATTAATGGCCAGGTCTCAATCATGAGGCCATAAACAAGCCATAGACCTACCCCAGCGGTAAACAGGCTATACATTCCCACCGAGATCCCAGAAAGATCGCGGGTACGCCACGATTGAATAGCTTGAGGAAGAAAAGCAATCGTCGTTAGAAACGCAGCGCAATAGCCAATGATCTCTATCTGATGTGGCTGTAAATTCATACGCTGATAGGTTCTTATTACGGCTTCTTGTTTAAACCAGCTTTGCGCGCTTCAATTTCTTTGTTAATGGCGGCTAAAGTTTTGGCATCGGGAGTCTTCCAGTTGCCCCCTGCTTTATTAGCCATGTATGCCACAGCATCGGAGAAGCCCTCTACTGTGAGGTTGGGATTACCGCCCTTAGCAGGCATACCCCTGACACCTACATAAGCATGCGCTGTCAGAGTTGCTTGCCCCTCAGCAATCAAAGGAGCCCACTTAGCCTTATCACCCAGCTTGGGCGCATTTAAGACCCCAGAGCCATGACAAGCAGCACAAACTTGTTTATAGGTGTTCTCGCCAGGCTCTGCGAACGCCGTAAAACTAGCTGTAGAGGCGGCAATCAGAATCAAGGAGCG
The DNA here is from genome assembly GCF_001830325.1 of Polynucleobacter sp. GWA2_45_21. Lineage (GTDB taxonomy): Bacteria > Pseudomonadota > Gammaproteobacteria > Burkholderiales > Burkholderiaceae > Polynucleobacter. The sequence goes on from NZ_MHZG01000011.1 coordinate 203,512, forward strand.
AAGGGATGAATTCATATCGATAGGAATAGAGATTGTTGTTAATTCCTACAATTTATCTCAATTTCTAGACCAATGTATTGAAAAGCTTAAAACCGAGATTGAATGGGGTGTATTGGGTCAATTCACAGGCTAAAGCCAGCCAGCAATCTGCTTCTTTAGTCCAATCGATTTATAGCCTGGGCTAGCACCCGAGAGGACTCGGATTTTCCGAATGAGTTTTGCAAGATCAGCGTTAAGACTTAATTCCTCGCTCATAGCCAGAAAAAAGATTTCGTCCTTGAGCTGAATAAAATCTAAACCATTCTCCAGGGCAATACTTTTAACTCCCATACCTACATCTGCCTTTTTGGCCAATATCGCCGTAGCAATTGCGGAGTGGGTAAATTCTTCGTTCTCGTAACCTTTAATGCCACGGGCAAGCATGCCCTCTTTCGCCAAAATAGTATCTAGGAGCAGGCGCGTACCGGAACCCTTCTGTCGATTGATAAAGCGAATCTTTGGTCTCAGTAGATCTTTGATTGAAATAATGTTGTGGGGATTTCCTTTAGCAACCAATAATCCCTGAACACGTTTCATCACAGGAAATATTTGCATCCCCTCTTTTTGCAACCGTTTAGAAATAATTTGAGAACTTTGTGGATCAGAAACATGGAAACCAGCTATGCCCACCTCATAATTGAGTAAGCGCTCCAAAGCCTCACCGGATCCCGCTGTAATGAGCTCAAATCCACCAATTTCAAAAACGGCCTTTTGAATAATAGGATCACTACTACTAGCAAAGCGCAGCTGTTTTTTATCCTTAACCCGAAATTGAGAGAATCCTTCCTCCAAGTGCAAGAGACTGGATTGTCCCAAACGCATCGTCTTTTGATCGAAGTCCTCGGTAAATTGAATCAAATAGCGAGCATATTCTGAAAGCTGGGAGCCATGCCCCCTCACTCTATCGATAAGCTTAAAGCCGAGAGCCTGCTCAACATCGTTTAACTTTTGCCAGATATTTCTATAGGACAGGCCCATTTTCTTGCAGGCAGACATGAGTGTTTTGCCATGCTCAATGTCTTTAAGCAAAGCAGTTAACCACACCAAATCAACGATAGCCGGGTCTTTTGTGTTTTTGCTACCAAAAACCAGGGTCGGCCGAATCTGAATTCTCATATGTAATTTTTTGCATATTCATGTTTTGTAATATGACAAATCTTAACCGAATACACTCAATGAAAGTGAACTCAAATGAAATACTCATTTAATAGATTACTGGCAACCGCCTTTACCGCTCTCACGCTGTTAGGCAGCTCAGCTTATGCGCAAGAGAAAAGCATTGTTGTGTCATCCACAACCTCTACAGAACAATCTGGCCTCTTTGGATTTATGTTGCCCATCTTCAAAATGAAGACTGGTATTGATGTTAAGGTAGTTGCTGTTGGAACTGGTCAAGCTTTAGATATCGGTCGTCGTGGCGATGCCGATGTAGTGTTTGTGCACGATAAACCTGCTGAAGAAAAGTTTGTGAACGAAGGTTTCGCCACAAAACGTACCGAAGTTATGTACAACGACTTTGTATTAGTGGGACCAAAATCTGACCCAGCCAAAATTGCAGGCGGTAAAGATATCAAAGCAGCATTTCAGAAAGTTGCAGCAGCTCAGGCACCATTTGTATCTCGCGGGGATAAGAGTGGCACACACGCTGCAGAATTACGCTATTGGAAAGATGCCGGCATTACAGTAGCTCCAAGCGCTTGGTATAAAGAAACTGGTTCAGGTATGGGCCCAGCGCTCAATACTGCTTCAGCAATGAATGGCTACATCCTGACTGATCGCGCTACTTGGCTTTCTTTCAAGAACCGTGGTGATTTAACAATTCTGGTTCAAGGCGATCCAAAGCTATTTAACCAATATGGTGTCATGTTAGTTAACCCAGCAAAATTCCCACATGTGAAAAAGGCTGAAGGCCAAGCATTTATTGACTGGATTACTTCCCAGAACGGTCAAGACGTGATTGCCAGTTACAAAATTGACGGTGAACAGCTCTTCTTCCCGAACGCAAAAAAATAACTTACTAGGAAAATTCATGGAACTTAAAGTCAAACTCAGCGCACGCAATACTCTCAGCGGTAAGGTTGTTGAACTCAAAATGGGGCAAACCACTTCTCACGTGAAGATCGATATTGGCTCGGGTCATATCGTTACCGCCTCGATTACTAATGAGGCTGTAGATGAACTCAAGCTTAAGGTTGGCGATCAGGCTTGGGCTGTAATCAAAGCTTCTGATGTCATGATTGCTAAAGACGCTTAATCTTTTAGTCAGTATGAAAAGGCCCGCATATGAACTGACCCACAAAAGTTGGACAGTTTA
>NZ_MHZG01000012.1 GCF_001830325.1 Polynucleobacter sp. GWA2_45_21
CGCCTGCGCACGCTTTACGCCCAGTAATTCCGATTAACGCTCGCACCCTACGTATTACCGCGGCTGCTGGCACGTAGTTAGCCGGTGCTTATTCTTCAGGTACCGTCATTCCCGGACTGTGTTAGAGCCGGTGTTTCTTCCCTGACAAAAGAGCTTTACAACCCGAAGGCCTTCTTCACTCACGCGGCATTGCTGGATCAGGGTTTCCCCCATTGTCCAAAATTCCCCACTGCTGCCTCCCGTAGGAGTCTGGGCCGTGTCTCAGTCCCAGTGTGGCTGATCGTCCTCTCAGACCAGCTACTGATCGTCGCCTTGGTGGGCTTTTACCCCACCAACAAGCTAATCAGGCATCGGCCGCTCTAATCGCGCGAGGTCTTTCGATCCCCCGCTTTCCCCCTCAGGGCGTATGCGGTATTAGCACAGCTTTCGCTGCGTTATCCCCCACGATAAGGTACGTTCCGATGTATTACTCACCCGTTCGCCACTCGCCACCAGGTGCAAGCACCCGTGCTGCCGTTCGACTTGCATGTGTAAGGCATGCCGCCAGCGTTCAATCTGAGCCAGGATCAAACTCTTCAGTTCAATTCCTGTGATCCTTGCGGATCGTCGCACTCATTCAAGAAATTGACTTGGTAATAAAACCAAATCTTTTTACTGTCTATGAGTACTATTTATTTACATCTGTCCCGAAGGACTTGATGCTTTCACTTAGTACCCACAATTATCGGTTGACTAATTTTTAAAGAGGGCTGACTTGTTTCGTATTTCTTAAAAACATTCAGCAGAGAGATGAGACTATATCCCACGTATTTGGGTCTGTCAACACCTTTCGTAGTCTTTTTCTCTCAAAATGCGAAGTTTTTTCTTACTTTTAAAATAAACCCATTCAAAACAATGAGATAGGGATTAAAAAAATTTTGAACTTTTTTTCAAAATTTACGTATTTTTTATGGATAGGGCATAAAAAAGCAGTGGTATACCCGCAGTTTTTACCTTCTAAGCTGTTTGCCATCCATAAATTGACATATACCTAGGGAAAACCCTGAAATTTTTGGTAATTTCTGCTAAGATACTGCAATGCACCATAAATTAGCGACCAATCACTTACCTAGCAAGCCATATACGGCTGGCTCGGTTGTTCCTGTTCGCGAATTACATGCTGGACACAAGGGTGAGATATTGCGTCATCTTTTGTTATTAAATGAAGAGGATCGCCGTTTACGGTTTGGCACCCAAACACCTGATGAGGTTATTCATCACTATGTTGATGGACTAGATTTCAATAGAGATACCGTTTTTGGTAGCTTTGATTCGGAACTAAACCTGATTGGTATGGCGCATTTGGCCTATTTACCAAAAATCAAAAATCAGCCACGGGCTGCGGAGTTTGGCGTATCCGTGCTTCCAGCTGGGCGTGGAATGGGGATTGGCACTGCATTGCTAGCACGGGCTTCAGTGCACTCACGCAATACGCGTATCGAAACCTTGTTTATGCACTGCCTAGCAAACAATAGAGCGATGATGCGGCTGGCTCAAAAGGCTGGAATGCGCGTTGAATATGCATATGGTGATGCAGACGCTTACTTGAAGCTGCCGCCTGCAAATCCAGGCACGATTGTTGAAGAGGCCACCAATGAGCAATGGGCAGACTTTGACTATGCGCTGAAAGAAAATTTTAAGCGTTCAAATGATGCCTGGTCTTGGTTACTAGGAAAGCCTGTCGTTCGCCCAACTTAATTTGCGCTAGATGCTCCGCGCAAAATCCAAGTTGTCAGCAGGGATACATCGGCATCGCTTAACTTCGCATTTGCTGGCATTGGCACAACACCCCAAGATCCCGAACCGCCTTTAATAATTTTGTTTTTTAAAAATACTATTGCGCTAGGATCGTTCGCATATTTTTTTGCAATTGCCTGAAAGCTTGGCCCCACAATTTTTTTATCTACCGCATGGCACCCTAGGCAAGCACTTTGTTTTGCAAGTGCGAGCGCCTTTGCATCATCCGCAGTAGCGCGCGCACCAACAGAGAAAAGCGAAAGGAGGGTGGCGAGCAAAAAAAGTTTCACGTCTGATCTCAAAAATAATTTTGCTGACTCACCACCAAACTACTTACTGATTTGGAGCGGAGTTAGGCTGAGACTCATCGGCCTTGCCTTGTTTTTCTAAGCGTACTTTTTCTGCCTCAGAAATAATATCGAAGTAGGCGTAAACCTCTTTTACGCCGTCAGCATTGCTTGCTACTTTCTTAGCAATCGCTGCTTCATTCTGCGTCAGAATTCCCATCAAATAAACACTGCTACCTTCAGCAACAATCGCCATGGAATTGGATGGCAACTTGTCTGTAAAAATCATTTGTGTTTTGATTTTTGATTCGAGGAATGTATCGTTTGCGCGAGCCGTATAACTGCTATTTGGCCCCATGATCAATTCATTAAAGACAGAACGTACGTTCTTCATAGCCTTTACATAAGCGCCGGCCTGGCCTTTAATGTCGGCATCTTTCGCTTCACCGGTCAACAATACCTTTTGATTAAATGATGTCACATTGATATGTGCATCATCGCCATAGCGCTTAGCCAGAGCATTGCCAGCCTCAAGTTCAATGCCCTTATCAATTGCCTGCACAGCTGGCGTACGACGGTCAGCCATGACACTCGCGCCCGCTACAACACCACCAACGGCTAACACTCCACATCCAGATAGGAGCGATGAAATCAAAATCGCAGCAAACAGTTTGATGGTGAGCGTATTTCTCATGTAAGAACTTTCTAATTGGTGAGACTATTAATCAAGCAAGAGATGGTCTACACCATCACATAGCGCGTGAAGCAAAACTAAATGCGTTTCTTGAATGCGTGCAGTACGAGTGGAGGGTGCACACAAATGAATGTCATCAGCGTCTAGCAAGCTTGCAATTTTTCCACCGCCATTACCAGTCAGGGCAATAATTTTGATCCCCATTTTTTTTGCAGCATCGATTGCCTTCACTACGTTTTTTGAATTTCCGGATGTAGAAATTCCAAGCAAGATATCGCCTTTTTTTCCAAGACCACGTACTTGCTTACTAAAAATCTCGTCATAACTGTAGTCATTTCCTACCGCAGTCAAAATTGAAGTATCAGTTGTCAATGCAATCGCAGCCAACTCTTGTCGCTCTCTCTCAAAGCGACCAATCAGCTCAGCGGCAAAATGTTGTGCATCAGCAGCAGATCCACCATTACCGCAGGCCATCACCTTTCCGCCAGCGCGCAAACAATCTGTCATGGCAACGATGCCAAGAGCAACTTGCTCGGGAAGTAATTTTTCAGCTTCTTGCTTTACAGCAATGCTGTCCAAGAAATGTTGGGATGCGCGAGCGCGCAAACGTTCGAGGGTATCTTTATCCATCACATTATTATGCGCCAAAGTACGCGCAAGATGTCTATGCTGCCCCCTAATTCAAAAGAGACGTATTCTCTTACTTATTAATGTCTCTTGTATAAAAGATCGCCCCATGGAATTAAGCTCCTTTGACTTTTTAAAACAGCAGGATTTACCGGCTGGGGCCTTATATATGGTTGCCACTCCCATCGGCAATATGGGAGACATCACTTTGCGGGCTCTGCATGTACTGAATTCTGTAGACGGCATTGCTTGTGAGGACACCAGGCATAGCGCGCCCTTGCTTCAACACTTTGGCATTCATAAGAAGTGTGTCGCCTTGCATGAACATAATGAGATTGCTGGCGCTCAAAATATTATTCAGCATCTCTCCCAAAATGAACGTTGGGCCTACATTTCAGATGCGGGCACGCCTGGCGTTTCTGATCCAGGCGCACGCCTGGTGAATGCAGTTCAAAAAGCAGGCTTTCGAATTATTCCCATACCTGGCGCTAGCGCCGTATCCTCTGCCGTTTCTGCTAGCGGCTCAGTGATGCTACCTTCAGAAGGGCGCTTTCAGTTTCTCGGCTTCTGGCCAAACAAAGTCAAAGAGCGAAGCACGCTGATCCAAGATATTCGCAGCAATTCAAAAGCGAGCATTTTTTTTGAATCGCCACATCAAATCCGCGAGACGCTGATGATGATGAACAAAGAGCTAGAGCCAGATCGACAGGTACTGGTAGGTAGGGAGCTGACTAAAAAATTTGAGCAACTCGTCACCCTCACTGCCGCAGATATTCCCGTGTGGCTTGAACAAGCAGAAAGTCTCAAGGGTGAATTTATTGTTTTGGTGGCCGGCCGCCAAGCTAATGCTGATGAGGCTCCGGAGCGCTCGGCGCTATTGCTGTGGGCAAATGCATTAAGCCCCTATTTAGGCAGCAAGGAAATTGCTGCTGTGCTCGCACAAACGCTAGGGCTCAGCAAGAAAGAGGCCTACCAAGTGGCGCTTGATGCTAAAGGCCAAGATGATGGGCAATAAAAAAGCTGGCTACATGCCAGCTTTTTTGAGTGCGCTAAAAATTATTTAGCGGCAGGGGTGTCGGGAGCCTTAGGCTCTGGCAATTTACCGCCAGCTGAGTTTGCCAGATACACAACGGCGCGACCTAGCTCGTAATCGCTGATGTCAGCTGGGCTTGCACCACCACGTGCAGGCATAGCGCCTTTGCCCTTGATTACTGAGGTCAACAATCCATCGTAGCCCTTGCTTAGGCGGCCACTCCAGGCAACCGCATCACCAAACTTCGGCGCACCAGCGGCACCGCTTGCATGGCATGATGCACATACTGTCTTGTATACCTGCTCCCCAGTTTGCAACTCACGCGGCTTGCTAGCGTCTTTAAAGTTTAATTGCGCAACAGGTTTAATCAATACCTCAGCAGATGCTTCAGCATCTGTACGCTTGCCGTTATTTACAAACACCATTAGTAACAAAATAATAATCAGTGGCACAAAAAAGCTAGCAAACACCATGATGATTAGTTGTTTAGGGGACTTAATTAGGCTGCCGTGCGCTTCGCTCATAGGACTTTTATCGTTTGACGGGTTAAAGGATTACTTTGCCGTGATTATAACGAGACCGAGAGGGTATAGGCACTTACAATGGCGTAGTTAGCGAATTTCCTACTGGCGCCCGTAGCTCAGTGGATAGAGTATTGGCCTCCGAAGCCAAGGGTCGCAGGTTCGATTCCTGCCGGGCGCACCAAAACAGGGGGGTTTTTGACCTATATCATGCGTAAATCCGTGAAAAAGGCTATCATTTGCACCTAACTTATTGATTCTTATCATGTCAAATCATCTAAATTCTGCACTCTCTGAGCCCTCAATTGCCAATCCTTTGGCACCTGACCTTCCATTGCCGCACCGTAAAATCATTCGCAGCTGGCTGATCCCAATGGCTCAAGGAGAAACAGCAAAAGCAATCGCGCTTTTAGTAATTGATGCAGTTTTATGGCTTGCTTGTATTGCTGGGACCATTTTTGTCGAAAGCATCTTAATTAAGATTATCTTGGGCTTGGTAGCTGGTTTTGTTACCGGCCGCATCTTTATCTTAGGGCATGATGCTTGCCACCAAAGCTATACACCTCACCGCGAGCTGAACAAGGTCTTGGGTCGTATTGCGTTCTTGCCATCCCTAACCCCATACAGCTTATGGGATGTAGGCCATAACGTAGTTCACCATGGTCAAACCAACCTTAAGGGCTTTGACTTCGTCTGGGCTCCTCTATCGAAAGCTGAGTTTGATGCTCTGCCAGCATGGCGCAAAGCTCTGGAGCGCCTTTATCGTAGCGGCTGGGGCCCAGTTTTCTACTACCTTATTGAAATTTGGTGGAGACGTGAGTACTTCCCAAATGCGAAGAATAAGCCGGGTGATCGCCCAATCTTCCTTAAAGACAATTTATTAGTGACTGGCTTTGCAATCATTTGGATTGGCTGCCTAATTGCAGGGGCTCTCGCTACAGGCCAATCAGTTTGGATCGGCCTGATTACTGGCTTTGTTGTTCCATTCTTGTTCTGGAACGGAATGATTGGCTTTGTGGTCTATGTTCACCATACCCACCCAAAAGTTTCCTGGTACGACAAGAAGTCTGAGTGGTTGCGTGCGCAGCCATTTGTTTCAACTACAGTTCATTTGACCTTTAACTGGGTTTGGGGCTCTTTAATGCACCACATTATGGAACACACAGCCCATCACGTGGATATGAGCGTACCCCTGTATCGCCTTCAAGAGGCCCAAAATACCCTCGAAACCATCCTTCCAGAGCGTATTTTTGTGCAAAAGTTCTCTTGGGCCTGGTATTTCGATACAGCGCGCAAGTGCAAGCTGTATGACTTTGAAAATAAGGCTTGGTTAGATTTCGATGGCAATAAAACGGCCGATTCAGTCCGAGTCGTCCTAAGCCCAGCCCCAGCGGGACAAAACGGGTAAAATAGATCTTCTGTACAAGATTTGGCTTACCCGGATTGCCCATGACTACCTCGACTCCAGCTGCTACCCAAGAAACCTCACAGAGCCTTAAGTTTTGCTCTTCATGCAGTCGCGAAAAGCGCCTAGAAGGTGGCACCTGGATTCCGACAAGCAATCGAAAGCAACGCTGGATTTGCGCTAGCTGTTTGTACAACCGCACACATCGCACTGGCTCAGCAAAAGCCTAATTTCTCAATTAGGCGTCACCAAATTCAAGTTTGATCAATCCCCAACGTAGGGATTTGTTTGGCGCTCTTTGCCAAAAGTGGACATAGGTCCGTGTCCCGGAACAAACTGCACATCATCGCCAAGCGGCCACAACTTTGTCTTAATCGCATTAATTAAGTCGGCATGATTGCCACGTGGGAAATCTGTTCTGCCGATTGATCCAGCAAATAAAACATCGCCAACTAAAGCTAAGCGATTTTCTTTGTCAAAAAATACTACGTGGCCTGGGGTGTGGCCAGGACAGTGCAAAACTTCCAAATCAACATTGCCAACTTGTACATGGTCGCCATCCTCCAACCAGCGAGTAGGCACAAATGCTTTTGCATGACCAAATCCAAAGCGAACAGTTTGCTCAGGCAATTGATCTAACCAAAACTGTTCATCAATTTGTGGGCCCTCAATAGGGACGCCTAATTGATCAGCCAAGTCCTTAGCTGCAGCACAATGGTCTAGATGGCCGTGAGTCAATAAAATTTTTTTAACAGTTCCGCCCAATTGCTTAACGCCATCCAAAATCTTATCGATATCTCCGCCCGGATCAACTACTGCCGCATCGCCAGTTTCCTGGCAAACCAAGATGGAACAGTTTTGTTCAAATGGGGTAACAGGAACAATTCCTAATTTGATCGGCATAAATAAAAAATGCTTAAAGTAGTTAGCCACTAGTTTATGGCAAAGACGCTAGAATATGTCTCACAGGATACACAATGAAAACTCAAGACACATTTAAATTTGCAGAATCACATGAGTGGGCCAGCATCGAAGATGACGGGCTAGTGTGGGTCGGCATTAGCAATCATGCGCAAGAAGCTTTGGGTGATGTCATGTTTTTTCAAGCGCCAAAAGTTGGGCAACAAGTAAAACGAGGTGAGGCTATTGCTGCGATAGAGTCTGTTAAAGCGGCGAGCGATATTCATGCACCCATTAATGGCGAGATCGTCGCCCTTAATGAAGAGATGGATGCCAACCCTGAAGTAGTGAATGAAAAACCATATGCAGTTTGGCTATTTAAAATTAAGCCGACATCAAAAGAATCTCTGACGGCCGATCTAAATGCCTTAATGTCTCTTGCGCAATATGAATATGGACCGGGTGCCTAAATACTAATTGGGTCCCGCTCAACGAGCCAACGGATGCGTGATGTTTTGCTGATTCTTCCTGTGGAATCTTGACGCAAATCTTGATCAATCATTTCAAGGGCCTCCTGTAGCGTCTTGCGATTAGCTGACTCAATTAATAATTGAGCACGCTCTGATCCCGCCACCCTCATAACAGGCTTGGGCACAGGATCATAGGCTTTCAGCTCTTTCGTAAGCATGCCTTTACTTCTCATGCGAGCCTTCAGCTCATTCAAAAACTGAATCGCCTTATCTAAGCTTTTGCCTTCCGCGTGTATGAGGGCTTGATAAGAGTAGGGCGGTAACTTTGCCTCTTCACGCTCGCTTGCAGTGAATGCTAGAAATCCATCGATATCGTGTCTAAGCAAATACTGAAAAACCGGTGACTCGGGGTACTGAGTCTCAATATAAATATCACCACCAGCATCACTGCTGCTGCCAGATCTACCTGCCCGTCCAGCCACTTGAACTAACTGCGCAAATAATCTTTCTGCAGCCCTAAAGTCTGCCGAATAGAGTCGACTGTCTGCATCCAATACCGCAACCAATCCAATGTTTTGATAGTCGTGTCCCTTGGCAATCATTTGAGTGCCAACAACAATATCTACATTTCCATTGTGGATTTCCTGAAAGAGTGCCTCTGCTCCTTTACTCTTTCTGCTTGAGTCTGTGTCGACCCTTAGCACCCTAGCTTGAGGCCACATGTCTTCAATTGCATCTTCTAATTTTTGTGTACCATGCCCAAGCGTTTTTAGATCGGCATTCCCACAATCTGGACAAAACTGTGGAACAGGTTTTGCCAAGCCACAATGATGACAACTCAACACCGATCTTTTCCCTAATGCTCCCGCCTTATGCATCACAGTGTAGGTTGAGCATTGCGCGCACTTTGACAACCAATTGCATGCCGAGCAACTCAGTACTGGAGCATAACCTCGGCGATTAATCAAAATTAAGCTCTGCTTTTTTTCTGCCAAGGTCTTAGTGATGGCATTCGCAAGCGTTTTACTAATAAGGCTCTTTTCTTTGGTTGCGCCCACATCCCCTGGACTAAATTGATTTTGAGGGTCACGCGTATTGATTAGGTGCACGCTTGGTAGGCTTGCACCCTGCGCTCGCTGATCTAGCCGAATATATTCATAGCGGCCCGATTGAGCGGCAAGCCAGGTTTCTAGTGATGGCGTTGCAGAAGATAAGAGGATGGGAATTTTTTGATCATGCGCTCGCCATATTGCTAAATCTCTTGCTGAGTATCGCGTACCATCTTGCTGTTTATATGACGGGTCATGCTCCTCGTCGACTACGATGGCGCGCAAATTTGGCATTAGCGTTAATGCTGCCAACCTTGTTCCTAAAATAATTTTCGCCTTGCCTGTCATTGCCTCATACCAAGCAACCCCTCTTTTCTTTTCACTGACACCGCTATGCAGTACAGCCATTTTTTTATCTGGGAAGTAGGCCTTCACTCGCCTTTCTAGTTGCGGCGTTAAATTAATTTCTGGCACCAGCAACAGCACTTGTGCGCTTTCATCATGCAAGATACTTGCTAACCAATTCAGAAATACAGCGGTCTTTCCGCTGCCGGTCTGACCCTGTAAAAGGATTGCTCTAAATTGATTTTCTTTTTCATGACTTGCTAATAATTCTTGCAAAGCATTCTTTTGACTAGGATTTAATTGTTCTTGGGTTATTAAACCCTCTGCAAGTACATCAAGCTTTTTTTTACTCTTTTGGGCTGACTCTAGTTTTTCGGGAATTTTTTCCCAGTTATCAGCCTTTTTCCACATCTGCGGAATAACCGGCAAGATGGTTTCTCCCAGGGCGTGGATATAGTACTGGCTTGCAAAATTCATCAGCCTCAATAAGGCGGGGTCAAATGCTGGAAGAGGAGCAAGGCGCTCTACAGACTTAAGCTTTTCTATCTCATAATCGGAGTGATTGCTCACTTTTATTACAAGCCCAATCTCCTTGCCCCTAGAAAAAGGCACCTCTACTACATTACCTATTTCAGGTAATTTGCCTAATTTTTCTGCATCCCATAGATAGTCAAACCCCTGTGCTAGGGGCTTATCTATCACTATCTGAACAACGATGGGATGGGGCGTCATTTACTCAAATTTTCTGTCTTACCCTGTGGATAAGTCTGTGGATATCATTCGCTGCTTTATATTTCTACATCTATTTTATAGGAATGCACTTCTGCACAGAATTTCAGCATTTTTATAATTATTATTATAAATCAATGGCTTACATTGCTTACTAAAGGTGAAAGTTGATAATTCTCACGAATCTCACTGTATTTATGATTTTGCACATTTCTGTGCATAACTTTTGCCACAATATTGGCCAAAGTTAGCAATTACTTGTGCTTATTGCTTTGCCCGAAGGGCTTTTGACTTAGAGATTACAGCTTCAGAGAGGGCTGTCACACTTTCAGGCGGTGTAAATTGATTAATGCCATGACCCAAATTAAAAATGTGCCCATCAAGCGGGTGCAAGCCTGGCTTTAATGGTGGCGCACCAGCTAAGTCTGTCAAAAGATCTTCTGCAGCGCTTGTAACTTGCTTTGGATCTGAGAACAAGATGAGAGGGTCTAAGTTTCCTTGCAATGCCAAGGGCTTATTGATGTCTAAAAGCTGCTTGCGTGCACGACTTAACTTCATAGTCCAGTCAATCGCAATAACATCCGCACCAACCTGGACCATATCATTTAACCAAATACCGCCACCCTTGGTGAACATAACTACCGGGATCTTACGACCCTCATGCTCACGGGGTAGTAGTGCAATCACTTTTTGCATGGCTGCTAAAGACATGCGCTGATACCAGCCATCAGGAAGTAAACCTCCCCAGGTATCAAAAATCATCAGCGCTTGTGCGCCAGCTTTTACCTGCTCAATTAAATAAGCGGCAACTGACTGCACATTAATTTCAAGAATATGTTCCAGTAAATCAGGGCGGCTAAACATCATGGTCTTGGCATGACGGAAGTCGTCAGAGCCAGAACCATCAATCATGTAGCAAGCCAGTGTCCAGGGACTTCCAGAGAAACCAATCAAAGGTACACGCTGCTTACCATCCTGAATCAAAGCTTTACGAATTTCAGAGACAGCATCAAAAACATATTTGAGCTGATCCATATCTGCAACACGTAATTTTTTCACCGCCTCTTCTGTGCGAAGGGGATGATCAAAACTCGGGCCTTCACCGGCAGTAAATTTCAAACCCAAACCCATTGCATCGGGAATGGTCAAAATATCAGAGAATAAAATTGCTGCGTCTAGCGGATAACGATCCAATGGTTGGAGCGTTACTTCGGTAGCATATGCAGGATTTTTTGCGAGGCCGAGAAAACTTCCAGCTCTTGCACGAGTGGCATTGTACTCAGGGAGATAACGACCCGCTTGGCGCATGAGCCAAAGCGGTGTTTGATCAACCGCTTCGCCCAAGCAGGCTTTTAAAAACCGATCATTTAACAGCAAGGAGATGACCGGCTCTTACTTCTTACGACGGAAACGAGCAATTGCTGCAAGCTGTGCTGCTGCCATTGCAAACTCTGATTGAGCCAATGCCAAATCAAAGTCAGTGCCACGATTTTGCATTGCTTCTTCAGCGCGCTTCTTAGCTTCGTAAGCTTTAGCTTCATCTAAATCATGACCACGAATAGCAGTGTCTGCCAATACAGTGACATGATCAGGCTGAACTTCTAAATAGCCACCTGCAACGAATACAAACTCTTCATCACCGTCAGCTTTTTCAATACGAACTGAACCTGGACGAATGCGTGTAATCAAAGGAGTGTGGCCGCGCAAAATACCGAGCTCACCATTCTCACCAGGAAGCGCAACAAACTTGGCTTCACCGCTGAAAATAGATTGCTCAGCACTTACTACATCGACGCGTATGGTTGACATAATTTCCCTAGATGAGTTCGATTAAAGCTTCTTAGCTTTCTCGATGGCTTCATCAATTGAACCCACCATGTAGAACGCTTGCTCAGGCAAGTGATCCAATTCACCGCTGCAAATCATTTTGAAACCACGGATAGTTTCTTTCAATGGAACGTATTTGCCTGGTGAACCAGTAAATACTTCAGCAACGTGGAAAGGCTGGGACAAGAAACGTTGAATCTTACGTGCACGTGATACGGCCAATTTGTCTTCTGGTGATAACTCGTCCATACCCAAAATAGCAATAATGTCGCGCAATTCTTTGTAGCGTTGCAATGTCATCTGAACTTCACGTGCTACTTCATAGTGCTCTTGACCAACCACTTGTGGGTCGAGCTGACGGCTAGTTGAGTCCAATGGATCAACCGCCGGGTAAATACCCAAAGCAGCAATATCACGTGACAACACAACTGTAGAATCTAAGTGCAAGAAGGTTGTTGCTGGTGATGGGTCGGTCAAGTCATCCGCAGGAACGTAAACGGCCTGAATAGAAGTAACGGAACCAGTCTTGGTTGAAGTAATACGCTCTTGCAACTTACCCATTTCTTCAGCCAAAGTAGGTTGATAACCCACAGCTGAAGGCATACGACCTAACAACGCTGATACCTCAGTACCTGCGAGTGTATAACGGTAGATGTTGTCAACGAAGAACAAAATGTCACGGCCTTCGTCACGGAACGCTTCAGCCATTGTTAAACCAGTCAACGCTACGCGCAAACGGTTGCCAGGAGGTTCGTTCATCTGACCAAACACCATCGCCACTTTGTCGATAACGTTAGATTCTTTCATCTCGTGGTAGAAGTCATTACCTTCACGAGTACGCTCACCAACACCGGCAAACACTGACAAACCTGAGTGTTGCTTAGCGATGTTGTTAATCAATTCCATCATGTTCACGGTCTTACCAACACCCGCACCACCGAACAAGCCAACCTTACCGCCTTTAGCAAACGGGCAAACTAAGTCAATAACCTTAATACCGGTTTCTAACAAGTCAACGGAAGGTGAGAGCTCATCAAACTTTGGTGCTGGCTGGTGGATTGCGCGACGCTCTTCAGTAGCGATTGGGCCTGCATCATCAATTGGGCGACCTAAAACGTCCATGATGCGTCCTAGTGTTGCTGGACCAACAGGAACAGAAATTGGCGCACCAGTAGATTTCACTTCCATGCCACGACGTAAGCCATCGCTTGCGCCCATGGCAATCGCGCGAACTACGCCGTCACCGATCTGTTGTTGCACCTCAAAGGTCAAACCTTTTTCAGCAAATGATTTTTCGCCGCTATCAACTAATGTCAACGCATCATAAATGTTTGGCATTTTGTCGCGTGGGAACTGAATGTCCACCACTGGACCGATACACTGCACGATATTTCCGTTACTCATCGCATTTCTCCGCTTTTAATTCCTGAATTCTTTCGTATTCCTAAACGCTGACCGCTTAAACAGCAGCCGCTCCGCCAACAATCTCTGACAACTCTTTAGTAATAGCAGCCTGTCGTGTTTTGTTGTATTCCAATTGCAATTCGCCAATCACATTCTTCGCATTATCTGAAGCGGCCTTCATTGAGACCATGCGTGCAGATTGTTCTGAAGCCATATTCTCAGCAACAGCTTGATAAATCATTGCCTCTACGTAACGCTTGAGCAAGCCATTCAAAATGGACTCTGCATCCGGTTCGTAGATGTAATCCCAAGAATTTCCTGCCTTCTCTTCTGGAGCTAATGCAGCAGACTCCAAAGGTAAGAGTTTTTCTAAAACAGGCTCTTGTTTCATTGCATTAACAAAACGTGTGTATGCCAAATAAACCGCATCAATTTCGCCACGCTCAAACGCTTCTAATTGAGCAGTAATTGCACCAATCAAAACATCCATATGTGGCGTATCACCAATCTGAATTGTTTGAGAAATGAGTTTTGCTTTTGAGCGATTTAAAAACTGAAGGCCTTTTGAACCGATGGCAGTGTATTCAATGCCAACATTAGTGCCTTCCATATCGCGCACTTGGTTTGCAATCAGACGCAGCACGTTGGTATTCAAGCCACCGCATAAACCCTTGTCTGTTGTAACCAAAATCGTGCCAATTTTCTTCACTTCGCGAGTTGCCATGTAAGCGGGGCGGAACTCAGGATTTGCTTTAGAAAGATTGGCAACAATCTCACGAATTTTTTCAGCATATGGACGCGCATTGCGCATGCGCTCTTGGGCGCGACGCATCTTGGATGCGGCGACCATTTCCATTGCCTTCGTGATCTTGCGCGTGTTTTGCACGCTCTTGATCTTTGATCGTATCTCTTTTGTGCTTGCCATGATTTATGCGAGCCCTCTTAGAAAGAGGCTGAACGCTTGTAATCCTCAATTGCAGCACGCAAAGCAGCTTCGTCATCTTTGCTCAAATCTTTGGTCTCTTCAATACGGCCAACTAAATCAGCGTATTTAGATTTCAAATGATCTTGCAAACCTTTTTCGAATGGCAGTACGTTCTTCACTTCGAGGTCATCAAAGTAGCCGTTATTCACAGCGTAGAGTGAAGCCGCCATTTCCCAAACCTGCAAAGGCTTGTACTGAGCTTGCTTACACAATTCTGTAACACGACGACCGCGCTCCAACTGCTTACGAGTTGCTTCGTCAAGATCAGAAGCAAACTGAGCAAACGCTGCCAATTCACGATACTGCGCTAAGTCGGTACGAATACCGCCGGACAATTTCTTAATGACTTTGGTTTGAGCTGCGCCACCAACACGTGAAACAGAAATACCGGCGTTAATCGCAGGGCGTACGCCAGCGTTAAACAAGTCAGTTTCCAAGAAGATCTGGCCGTCAGTAATCGAAATCACGTTGGTTGGAACGAATGCAGAAACGTCACCCGCTTGAGTTTCAATAATTGGCAATGCTGTTAAAGAGCCTGTCTTGCCTTTTACTGAACCGTTTGTAAATTTCTCTACATAGTCAGCGCTTACACGAGCAGCGCGCTCAAGCAAACGTGAGTGGAGGTAGAACACATCGCCAGGATAAGCTTCGCGGCCTGGTGGGCGACGCAAGAGCAAAGAAATCTGACGGTATGCAACAGCTTGTTTTGTTAAATCGTCATACACGATCAATGCATCTTCACCGCGATCACGGAAGTACTCACCCATTGTGCAACCAGCATAGGCTGAGAGGTACTGCATCGCTGCAGACTCAGATGCGCTTGCTGCAACAACTACTGTGTACTCCATTGCGCCGAGCTCTGTGAGCTTGCGAACAACGTTAGCAATAGTAGAAGCTTTTTGACCAATCGCAACGTAAACGCAATAAACGCCTTTACCTTTTTGGTTAATGATCGCGTCAACCGCAACTGCTGTTTTACCTGTTTGACGGTCACCAATGATCAACTCACGTTGACCGCGGCCGATTGGAACCATTGCATCAATCGCCTTCAAACCAGTTTGAACTGGCTGGCTAACGGATTGACGAGCAATAACGCCTGGAGCAACTTTTTCAATAAAGTCAGTCAACTTAGTATTGATTGGGCCTTTGCCATCAATTGGTTGACCAAGTGCGTTTACAACGCGACCGAGCAACTCTGGGCCAACTGGAACTTCCAAAATGCGGCCAGTACATTTAACTGGGTCGCCTTCTTTAATGTGGGTATATTCACCCAACACCACAGCACCAACTGAATCACGCTCAAGGTTCAACGCGAGGCCGATTGTGTTGTTAGGGAATTCCAACATTTCGCCCTGCATAACACCAGACAAGCCATGTACGCGGCAAATACCGTCGGTCACTGAAATTACAGTGCCTTCGTTGCGAAGTTGGGAATCAACACCCATTTCGCTAATTCGGCTTTTGATCAGTTCGCTGATCTCGGAAGGGTTGAGTTGCATTACTTACTCCTGGGTCTTATTTCGTATGTTCTTAATAGGGATAACTTATGCGCCAAGACTTGCTTGCATTTGAGCCAACTGTGCCTTAACAGAACTATCCATTACCTCATCACCAACCTGAATGCGTACTCCGCCAATCAAAGATGGGTCAACCTGAATAGTTGGGCGCAATTCTTTACCCCCAAAGCGCTTCTTCAAACTTGACAATAAATCTTTTAGCGCAGGACCCTCTAATGGGAATGCGCTAGTAATCATTACTTCTGCTGCACCTTCGCTCTGATTCTTCATTGCTTCAAATTGCTGAGCAATTTCAGGAATGGCAGATAAGCGATGGTTTTGGTTTACAAGATTTAAAAAGCTTGCAATCTTGCTATCCAGCTTTGTCTTCACCATGCCGGAAAGCAGTTTGCTTAAATCGTCTGCAGATACTTTAGGATTGTTTGATAAGGCAGCAACTTCTGGCAATGCAGCAAGCTGCGCCAATTCATTTAACTGCTCTAAACAAGTGGCAAGCTCAGCAGGCTTGGCGCTTTGAAAAAGCGCTTCAGCATAAGGGCGTGCAATCGTGGCTAATTCAGCCATATCAAAGTTCTGCCTTTAGTTGATCAAGCAATGCGCCATGTGCTTTTGCGTCAACTTCACGACGCAAAATTTGCTCTGCACCTTTAACAGCCAACACTGCAACCTCAGCGCGCAAGACTTCACGTGCACGAGTAACTTGTTGATCTGCATCTTGCTTGGCTTGAGAAATAATGCGGGCTGCTTCTGCTTGTGCGTTGACGCGAATTTCTTCGGCGGACATTTGTGCACGTTTTTCTGCTTCTGCAACACGCTGCACACCTTCTTGGCGTGCTTTATTTAATTCTTGCTCTGCTTCATTGCTTGCTAATGCGAGTGCTTCTTTACCGCGCTCGGCAGCAGCTAAGCCGTCAGCAATTTTGCTTGAACGCTCATCTAACGCCTTAACTAGCGGTGGCCACACAAAACGTGCAACAACCCACCATAAGACGAAGAAAACGATCATTTGCGCGAATAGGGTCGCGTTCAGATTCACGATATTCCTTTCAGTATTGTTGAGAACGGTTGGATGACCCGATGGTCACCCACGCCAAAACAATTACTTAATAACTGCGAGCAGTGGGTTTGCGAAAGCAAACAACATTGCAACACCAACGCCGATCAAGAACGCAGCGTCGATCAAACCAGCCAAAAGGAACATCTTAGTTTGGAGTGGCTCCATCAATTCTGGTTGACGTGCACAAGCTTCGATGTACTTACCACCCATCAATGCAATACCTAAACAAGCACCGATCGCGCCGAGGCCGATGATGATGCCGATAGCGATTGCTGTGAAACCTTGAATGTTTGCGAGAAATTGTTGCATGTTGCTGACTCCTGAAGTTAAAGAGATAAGTTAAAAATAAAAATCTTAGTGGTGGCTATGCGCTTGCCCGATGTAGACCAAGGTCAACATCATGAAAATAAAGGCTTGCAACAAAATAACCAAAATGTGGAAGATGGCCCAAGCTGATCCTGCAATAACATGGCCCACCAATCCGAACAGGGATAAATCTAAATTAAATGTCCACACGCTACCAAGCAATGCGATCAGCAAGAAGACCAGCTCTCCGGCATACATATTGCCGAAAAGTCGCATTCCCAGTGAAACACCTTTAGCAAGATATTCGATGATGTTCAAAGCGAGGTTGAATGGGGCCAAGTACCACTTTGCGCCAAATGGGGCAGAAACAAGCTCGTGTAAGAAGCCGCCGAAACCTTTTACTTTGAAGCTGTAAAAGAAAACCAAAAGCAAAACGGACATGGACATACCCATGGTCGCATTTAGATCGGTTGTAGGAACAACCTTATGGTGTGGCACATGAACACCAAAACTTTCGATGAAATGGTTTACGCCTAAAACCCAATCCACTGGGACTAAGTCCAGAGTATTTAAAAGGATGATCCAAAAGAATACGAATAGTGCGAGCGGAGCAATATAAGAGCGGTCACCATGAACAATGCTCTTGGATTGTGTCTCGGCCATTTCTACAATCATTTCAACAAAACACTGGAAACGACCTGGCACTCCAGGAGTTGCACGACGTGCTGCAATCAACAAAATAAATACGGCGAGCAAGCCCATAGCTGATGCCCAAAAAATCGTATCTAAATTAATAATGCTGAAATCAATGATGGACGACTGTGGTCCACCTGTATTGTTGAGGTTTTGTAAGTGCTCAGAAATGTACGCTGTTGGCGTCATTTGCTCGGCTGCCCCGTGGGCTTGGTTTACTTCGCTAGACATCTCTTAAAAGTCCTTTGGTTCAATCACATTTATTACTCTTAGCGCCACAACCACGCTAGCCAAACACACTTAAGGGCCAGCACATAAGTCACCAAAAGTGGGACCCAAAGCACGCCCGGGATCCAAAATGCAACCCCTAAAAACAGCATCAAGGTAACGACGATTTTGATAAATTCGCCAGAAACTAATGCTGCCAAATAATTCCCTGGATTCAATATCTGCGTTTTTTTCGCCAACTCCAACCGAACTAAGAACAGGGCGGAGGGCAAGACGCTAATTAAACCACCTAAAAAGGCCGACTGAGTATAAAGGCTAACCCCTACCGGCTCCCCAAAAATTGACCAAATCACCATACTGAGCACGGTAACCACTACTTGTGCAGCCAAAATCTTCCAAGGAGACAGCGGGGGGTGTTTAATGGCGTTACTAGCTTGCAGCGCCGCCATTTCCTCTTTACTTAAAACCCGATATACCTCTTCTTCGGGCTCATCCCAGTCATTTACCTCGGAAAATTGATTTTTTTGAGGAATCAATTTAGCCCCGTGAGTTTAATGTGTGCAGTGCAATATGTCAAAGGATTTGGAAACATATTTCTGCTCAATTTAGGCCTCAATACCCAGCTTTTTAAGCAATGAATCCAGCTCATCAAACTGGCTAAATTGAATCCTGAGCTCGCCACCCTTGCCTTTTAACTTGAATACCGCATTCAAACCTATTAAATCAGCGATTTCTTGTGTTAATCGACGCATATCTGCGTCGTGAGCTGGAGCATCAGCGCTGGCCTTAGTTTTAGTCTTTTTATCGCCAATCTGGCCTCCCGCCAGCGCAAGGGCTGCAGCCATCCTTTCAGCTTCGCGAACTGACAGCCCTTGCGCTGCAATTCTTTGTGCCAGCGCAACTTGACTAGCGCCAGGAAGCGGCAATAAAGCGCGTGCATGGCCCATATCAATATCGCCTGCCAAAAGCATGGCTTGCACTGGTTTTGCCAATTGATTTAAGCGAAGCAAATTCGTTACCGCACTGCGTGATTTACCTACCGCCTTTGCTGCTTGTTCGTGCGTAAAACCAAACTCTTCAATCAGTCTTGCGAGCCCTTGAGACTCTTCCAGCGGATTCAAATCTTCGCGCTGCATATTCTCGACTAAGGCCATTGCTGCAGCGGCCTGATCATTGGCGCCAGAAACTAAAACTGGCACCTCTTTTAAGCCGGCTAATGTTGCCGCACGAAAGCGTCGCTCGCCAGCAATAATTTCATATTTACCAGGAGCAACTAAACGCACCAACAGTGGTTGCATCACACCTTGCTCACGAATACTTTCAGCCAACTCTTGTAATGCAACCGCTTCCATTTTTTGACGCGGTTGATATTTACCAGCCTGCAATGCAGTCAATGGCAAACGATTAATTTCTGCTGTGGGTTCTTTTTGTGCCTTATCACCAAGCAAGGCCTCTAAGCCGCGACCCAGGCCCTTTTTCTTTATTGCAACCATAATATTTTTATCGTTCCTAGGTTTTACATTTGCTTAATGCGCCCGATCATCTCGGCACCAAACTCCAAGTAGGCCTTAGCTCCACGAGATGATTTATCAAACGCCACCCCAGGAAGCCCATAGGACGGGGCTTCGGCCAGGCGGACGTTGCGAGGAATAATGCTCTTAAATACCTTGTCACCAAAGTGCTCAATCAGTTGATCGGAAACTTGTTGTTGCAATGTCATGCGCGCATCAAACATGACGCGTAACAATCCAATAATCACCAAGTCAGGATTTAAATTAGCGTGAACTTGTTTGATGGTGTTCACTAAATCCGACAATCCTTCTAATGCAAAATATTCACACTGCATTGGCACGATTACACCGTTCGCTGCGCATAATCCATTCAGCGTTAACAGAGATAATGCGGGTGGGCAGTCAATCAAAATAAAGTCGTAATCATTCGCTACAAGAGCTAACGCATCTTTCAATCTTTGTTCGCGAGAATCTAAATCTACCAACTCAATTTCTGCACCAGCTAAATCACGATTTGCTGGCAACACATCATAGCCAGAGCTCTCACAAGGCACTGCAGATTCTTTGACTGATGACAAGCCAATTAACACTTGATACACAGTGCTATTGAGATCCGCTTTTTCAATACCAGATCCCATTGTGGCATTGCCCTGTGGATCTAAATCTACCAGCAAAACGCGTTGCTGATGTCCAGCTAAACCAGCGGCCAAATTCACAGCAGTAGTGGTTTTTCCAACCCCGCCTTTTTGATTCGCAATACAAAATATTTTGGCCATAATTTTTCTTAAAAAATGTCGTACTTTAAAGGGGTAATTTTCTCACGGGGGTTAAGACTAAAAGCCTGCGCTCAACCTCCAAATTTGGGATGTGCAGGGGCTCATCCGCCACCAATCGCCAGTCATCCATACACACATCTTGCAGCTCCTCATCTGCACGCTTAGCCTTCATTGCAAATACCAAACCATTTGGCTTGAGAAGGGGAAGGGCAAGCTCTAGAAAGTGGGCAAGATTAGTAAACGCCCTCGAAATCACCGCATCAAACTGTGCTGGCTGTGATTTCGCTACCGCCTCAACGCGCTCACTTAGAACTTGAATATTCTTCAATCCCAGCTTACCGCGTACATGCTGCAAGAATGCCGTTTTTTTTCGGATAGCCTCAATCAAGGTTACATGCCAGCTTGGCTGCAAAATCGCAATGGGTATAGCCGGCAATCCACCACCAGAACCAAGATCTGCAATATTGGGGGTTTCTTGGGTTAGAAATTGGCGCATTAATGGTAAAACAGTAATAGAATCAATGAGATGCAGACGCACAGAGTTCTTTTCGCCCTCAATTGCTGTCAAGTTATGCACCTGGTTCCAGCGCCCCATTTCCTGCAAAAAGAGCTCCAAATCAGCAATATTGACAGCACTAAGGTTGAGATCCAAACTTTCAATCCCCAAAGAAACCAAATCATTACTCATGAGCTTCTTCTTGCGTCCGGCCTAAACCTTTTTTCAGGTGGACCAACAACAAAGAGAGTGCTGCAGGCGTAACGCCAGAAATCCTGCCAGCCTGCCCAAGAGTGCCAGGTTTATGCAAATTCAGCTTTTGCTGCACCTCTTTGGATAAACCAAGTACTTGGGTGTAATCCAAAGCCTCTGGCAAAGGAAAGGTTTCGTTATGCTCCTGACGGGCAATCTCAACAGCCTGCCTATCTATGTAGCCTTGATATTTAATTGAAATCTCAACCTGGTCGCTAATTTGTTGCGCTAAACCCAGGTCGTCGTCCAATGTTCCTGGCGACCAAAGGCCCTCTCCCAAGCCCATAACCGCCTCATAAGTGATGCCAGGGCGCCTTAAAAGATCGGCCAAACTGCACTCATGCGACAAATCCTGTCCTAACAACTCGGAAACAGCCTTTGCCGATCCATGTTTTGGTCCAATCCAAATATCTTGTAAGCGAGATGTTTCACGTGAAACAGCCTCTTGTTTTCTGCAAAACGAAGCCCAGCGGCAATCATCCACCAAGCCAAGTTCACGCCCAATGGTGGTGAGGCGCAAATCTGCATTGTCTTCCCGCAGGCTCAAGCGGTACTCCGCGCGGCTGGTGAACATGCGATATGGCTCTTGAACACCCAAAGTAATCAGGTCATCCACTAAAACACCAATATAAGACTCGCTACGCTTGGGCAACCAGGGCTCTTTGCCTTGTGCTGCCAAGCCAGCATTAATGCCGGCCAGCATTCCTTGGGCAGCAGCCTCTTCATAACCCGTTGTTCCATTAATCTGGCCAGCAAAGTAAAGGCCGGCAATCGCCTTGGTCTCTAGACTATGACGCAAATGCCGCGGATCAAAGAAGTCGTATTCAATGGCATAACCGGGGCGCACGATGACGGCAGACTCCAGTCCACGAATACTTCGGACCAAGTTCCACTGAACATCAAATGGCAAGCTGGTAGATATACCATTCGGATAAAACTCGTTCGTTGTTAGACCTTCGGGCTCCAGAAAGATCTGATGACTATTTCTGGAAGCAAAACGATGAATTTTGTCCTCAATAGAGGGGCAGTAGCGTGGGCCAACCCCCTCAATCACACCCGTATACATTGGTGAGCGGTCTAAACCACCCCGAATAATGTCGTGTGTTTGTTCATTTGTATGGGAAATCCAGCATGGCACCTGTTTGGGATGTTGCTCTGGTCTACCTAGATAAGAGAAAACCGGTACGGGATCTAAATCCCCAGGCTGCTCCAGCATCACAGAAAAATCAATGGTTCGCCCATCAATCCGGGGTGGGGTGCCAGTCTTCAATCTTCCCTGGGGAAGCTTTAACTCCTTCAGTCTGGCAGATAAAGAAACGGCGGCTGGATCACCAGCTCGACCACCAGCATAGTTATTTAAACCTACATGAATCTTTCCATCCAAGAAGGTTCCAGCCGTTAAGACTACTTTCTTGGCCATAAACTTCAGGCCCATTTGTGTAACCACACCCTGGACCTCATCACCCTGAACCAGAAGGTCATCAACGGCAGCCTGGAAAAGAGTCAAATTTTGTTGATTCTCAAGACGACGACGAATCGCCGCCTTATATAAAACCCGATCACCTTGGGCGCGGGTTGCGCGAACAGCAGGGCCTTTACTTGAATTTAATATCCGAAACTGAATACCGGCCTCATCGGTAGCCGCCGCCATAGCGCCGCCCATAGCATCGATTTCTTTAACCAAGTGGCCTTTGCCAATCCCACCAATTGAGGGATTACAGCTCATGGCGCCTAAATTCTCAATACTGTGCGTAATAAGGAGGGTGTCGCATCCCATGCGCGCAGCCGCAAGGGCGGCTTCAGTCCCGGCGTGACCGCCGCCAACAACAATGACATCGAAGTTCTTTGAATAACGCATGATTTGCCTCAGATAGGGCGATGATCATAGCATTTTGTAGGTTTCACGTGAAACAAATACATGCCAAAATAATAAAAAATGTGGTTGTTATTTCACAACTCATTGATTTAATTGAGTTTTCTATAAAAATACTGAGAAATTGTTGGTGTTAGGCAACCCCCCAATGCACATCACCCAGGGGGTGCATTTCTAGTGAATGGCGGAAGGCTTTAAATGAGTGCGGCGCCGAAGCGCCGCACTAAAAACGAATAAGAAAAAACCTAAATCAATTTTTCTTCTTAAAGAGGTGTGTAATTTCGCCAACAACTCCGCGACGGAATGCCAAAACGCAGATTACAAAAATAAATCCTGTTGCAATGGTGCTCCAAGATCCAATATTAGCCAGGTAATTTTGCAAGCCAACCACAATACCTGCACCAACCACTGGGCCAAGGATTGTGCCCATGCCGCCAAGCAAAGTCATTAAGACCACTTCGCCAGACATATGCCAATGCACATCCGTCAACGTTGCCAACTGGAAGACAAGGGTTTTCAAAGAACCGGCCAAACCAGCAAGCGCAGCTGAAATCACAAAAGAGATTAGCTTGAAACGATCAACGTCATAACCCAAAGAAACTGCGCGCGGTTCATTTTCACGAATAGCCTTTAAGACTTGGCCAAATGGGGAATGCACTGTGCGAACGATTAACGCAAATCCCAACAAGAAAACGGCCAGCACAAAGTAATACATGCTGACGTCATCTTTTAAATCAATCAAACCGAACAACATTCCACGTGGCACACCTTGAATGCCATCCTCGCCACCTGTAAATGGAAGCTGTACGGCCAAGAAATACACCATCTGCGAAAGAGCTAACGTCACCATCGCAAAATAAATACCCTGCCGACGAATTGCTAAAGAGCCAATTAAAAAGCCCAAGGCGCCTGAGCCCAGCACACCTAAAGCAATTCCAAACTCAGGAGACAGGCCGGCCTCTTTACAAAGATAAGCAGTAATGTAAGCAGAGGTTCCAAAAAATGCGGCGTGACCAAAAGAAAGGAGGCCCGTGAAACCCAACAACAAATTGAAGGCACAAGCAAAGAGGGCAAAGCACAACACCTTCATTGCAAACACTAAATAGATGAAGTCTTGAAAAGGTAGCAATAGGGCAATTAAAACCAGAATGCCGTACAACAATTTTGTTTTTGAGTTCACTTTATTTCTCCCGGCCGAAAAGTCCAGCAGGACGAATAAGCAACACAATTGCCATGATCACAAAAATTACTACGCCAGATGCTTCTGGATAAAACACCTTAGTTAATCCTTCAATTAAACCTAAAGCCAGGCCAGTCAAAATAGAGCCCATGATTGAGCCCATGCCGCCAATCACAACAACCGCAAAAACTACAATGATGAGATTCGAACCCATCAATGGATTCACTTGAAAAATTGGTGCTGCTAAAACACCAGCAAAACCAGCAAGACCTACACCATAGGCATAGGCCAAAGAAATCATTAAAGGTACATTGATACCAAACGCTTGAAGCAGTTTTGGATTTTCAGTTCCGGCACGAAGGTATGCACCCAACTTTGTTCTTTCTATAACAAACCAAGTAGAAAAACAAACTACCAATGAGGCCACCACCACCCACAAGCGATACTTGGGCAAAATAATGCCAATCGACTCTAATGGGATGGCGCCCTGCAATATCTCAGGGGCTGAATAGCTCTCACCAGAAATTCCATACCAGTGACGAAACATGCCCTCAATAATGAGCGCCAAACCAAAGGTTAATAACAAGCCATAAAGATGATCCAGGTGATAAAGGCGCCTGAGCATAGTGCGCTCAAGTATCAAACCGAAACCTGCCATCACTAGGGGCACAAGAATTAGTGCAAACCAATAATTAATTGAAAACTCTGGAAAACCAATCCACTGACCAACCTGAGTTAGACCAATCCACGCAACGAATGCGCCCATGGTGTACTGAGCACCATGAGAAAAATTAATGATGTTGAGTAGGCCAAAAATAATGGCCAAACCCAAACTCAAAATGGCATAGAAAGAGCCATTAATAAGCCCCACCAAGAGCTGAGCAACCAGCCCTTGTGGGGTAATTCCAAGAAGTTCAAACATGCTTAATAAGAAATAGATTACTTGTTAGTAACCAACTTGCATCGTGACAATGAAAGTGGTTGTGTTGCCTCAGCAGCCGGAATCACCGCTTTGACGTTGTAATAATCCCATGGGCTCTTGGATTCAGATGGCTTCTTCACTTCAAGCAAATACATATCATGCTCAAACTTACCATCAGCACGGATTTTTCCTTTAAACAAACCATCATCAATGTTGGTGGATCTCAAAGCCTTCATTACAGCTTGAGTATCATCTGTGCCCGCTTTTTGAACTGCGGCTAAATAGGCGAGAACAGATGAGTAAACACCGGCTTGAACACTGGTTGGCATGCGCTTATGTTGCAAGATGAAGCGCTTAGAAAACGCGCGTGTTTTCTCATCTTTATCCCAGTAGAAGCCTTCGGTTAAGTACATACCTTGGGCTGCATTCAAACCCAAAGAGTGAACATCAGAGATAAACATTAGCAAAGGAACAACTGTTTGTTTTTTGTTGATACCAAACTCGGAAGCTTGTTTAACAGAGTTGATGGTGTCTTGACCCGCATTTGCCAACGCTACAACATCAGCACCACTAGCCTGTGCTTTCAGGAGGTATGAAGAAAAGTCGCTATTCGGAAATGGGTGCTTACTAGTTCCAAGCACTTTACCGCCGTTAGCATTAACAACATTGGTGGAGTCCTTCTCTAAAGCCGCTCCGAAAGCATAGTCAGCAGTAAGGAAGTACCAGTTCTTTTTGCCCTGCTTTACAACAGCTTTAGCTGTGCCGTTTGAAAGCGCATAAGTGTCGTAAGTCCAATGCACGTTATTGGCAGTACATTTTTCATTGGTAATTGGTAAGGAGGCTGCGCCAGATACCAAAGTAATTTTGTTTTTTTGCTCTGCCACTTCCATTACAGCAAGAGCAACGTTGGTTGAGACCAGCTCAACAATCACATCAACACCGTCTTTGTCGTACCACTCACGCGCTTTATTGGCGGCAATATCTGCCTTGTTCTGATGGTCAGCACTAACGAGCTCAATCTTCTTACCAATAACAGTGCCGTCTTTTGAAAAGTCAGCGATTGCCATTTTTGCTGCAATCACTGCACCAGGGCCAGCTAAGTCAGAATAAGTTGATGATAAATCTGTTAAGACACCAATCTTGATTACGTCACCACTCACTTTGGATGTTTGCGCGAATACTGGATTTGATCCAAAAAGGGTTGTCGCTACCAGACACGCGGTAATTTGCTTTAACTTCATTTACGTCTCCTATAAATAACTACTAGACACCAAGATACTCATTTAATAAGCCTGCTTTTTCAGTAAGCTCGCTTTGATTGACAACCTCAACCACGTTGCCGTGTTCAACCACATAATGCCGATCAGCCAAGGGGGCAGCAAAGCGGAAGTTTTGCTCCACCAGCACAATAGTGAAGCCCTTGTTACGTAAACTAGTTACCACCTCACCCAATTTTTGAACAATCACCGGGGCCAGGCCTTCGGTAATTTCGTCCAACAATAGGAGTTTTGCGCCCGTTCTCAAAATACGTGCCATTGCGAGCATCTGCTGCTCACCACCCGAAAGCCTTGTGCCAGGACTATTACGTCGTTCGTAGAGATTGGGAAACATCTCATAAATCTCATCTAAACCCATGCCGCCAGGAGCAATCTCTGGCAACAACAACAAATTCTCTTCAGCGCTTAAGCTAGCAAAGATACCGCGCTCTTCAGGACAAAAGCCAACCCCTAGGCGGGCGATTCTATAGGTTGGCATCGCAATGGTTTGGGTGCCATAAATCTCTACTGACCCCGTTCTTTTGCTGGTTAGACCTAAGATGGTTTTTAAGATGGTGCTTCGGCCTGCCCCGTTGCGACCCAACAGGGTTACCACCTCACCATCGCGAACAGAAAAGTTCACACCATGAAGAATGTGGGACTCGCCATACCAAGATTCAAGGTTTTTAACCTCTAGCGCCATGGTGCTCATATGCTATCGCCCCCATGGCTACCCATATAAGCCTCTACCACCAGGGGGTTGTTTGAAACCTCATGATAGGAGCCTTCAGCCAAAACCGAGCCCCGTTGTAATACCGTAATTCGGTCGGCAATAGATGAAACCACCTTCATATTGTGCTCAACCATCAAAATAGTTCTACCCTTAGCCACCCGATCAATTAACTCGGTGACGCGCTCAACATCTTCGTGACCCATGCCCTGCGTGGGCTCATCCAGCAACATGAGTTCGGGCTCCATAGCCATAGTGGTGGCAATTTCTAGTGCCCTTTTACGTCCATAGGCCAGGTTTAAAGTTTCCTCATGGGCAAAATCAGCCAACCCAACCTCACATAAGAGCTCTTCAGCTCGCTCATTAAGCACGTTCAGAGAGTCCCCAGACCTCCAAAAATGGAATTCGGTGCCCAATCCTCGCTGCAGTGCAACACGAACATTCTCTAAAACAGTTAAATGTGGGAAAACAGCGGAAATCTGAAATGACCGAACCACACCACGACGCGCGATTTGGGCGGGCTTCTCTTTGGTGATATCAAAGCCGTTAAATAAAATTTGGCCCGCGCTAGGCTCCAAGAACTTGGTGAGTAAATTAAAGCAGGTAGTTTTGCCTGCCCCGTTAGGCCCAATCAAGGCGTGGATAGTTCCACGAGCAACATCCAAGTTGACGTCACTCACCGCGGAAAAACCCTTGAAGGTTTTTCCAAGACCAATTGTTTTTAATATTGTTTCTTGCAAACTCAATTCCTCACGCCACTTCTTAGGCAAGAGTTTGAGGATACTCCAAGAGAGTGTTTACTAATATAGCGATAACCCTAAATACATAAAGGGTGTGTTGTTTAAGTTGCTTGGGTATTTTTTAAAAAAGTTTGGATTGCTGTCTTGGCCATTTCATCCAATACATCCATGGGAACCCTTTGAGCCCCCTGGACAATCATCAGGGCATAGGGTTTTGCAAGCGCTGCAGCCTCAGGACACAAATGCAATTCTTCACCAACCGCGGGTGACTGGCTGCGCCAATAGTTGATGGCCGCCTCCAACTCTTGAATGCTAACAAATAACATTTTTAGAATTATTTGCCGTCAAGGGACAGCATGGTGCCGCGACACTTTTTGGCACCACAACGACACTCGTAGTCTTTTTTCATTTGCTTGGTGACTCGGCCCTCAACATCAAGTGAGTAATCATAAAAAAGTTCTTCACCCACTTTAAGGTCACGTTTCGCATAAATAAAGACGCGAGGCTCACCATCAAAACTATCTTCTCTTGTTTCACAGCTGGGTTTGCATGAGTGATTAATCCAACGTGCTGCATTGCCACCATACTTAGCGTCAATGCACCTTCCATCTTCTAGCGAAAAGTAAAAAGTATGGTTTGGGTCTTTTGGATCGTGTGGGTGGCGCTTCTCTGCCAACTTCCAACTAATCCTCTCCCCCTTGTATTCAATGATGGCCGTACCCTTTTTAATGGGTTTAGCAACAAACACACCTTTACCGTGAATGGGTGAGGACTTAACAACAATGCAAGACCTATCTACGCTCGGTACAGCCAATTTCTTTTTACCCATCTAATCAAACATCCAAGTTGCGAGCAATTAAAGCGTTTTTCTCAATAAAGGCGCGGCGCGGCTCAACCTCATCACCCATCAATGTAGTAAAGACCTGGTCAGCAGCAATCGCATCTTCAATTTTGACTTGGAGCAGAGTTCTTGAACCAGCATCCATGGTGGTCTCCCATAACTGAGACGGGTTCATCTCACCAAGACCCTTATAGCGCTGACGACTGAGCACACGCTCAGCTTCGGAAAGCAACCAAGAGAAGGCGGCCCTGAAATCTTGAATGGCTTGTTCTTTTTGATTTTTATCTGGATCACCACGGCGAACCTTTGAGCCCGGCAACACTTTGCCCGATAAAACTGCAGCAGCATTTGACAGGCTTTGATAATCATCACCATGAACAAAATCAGAGTTAATTGCTGATAACTTTAGATTGCCATGAATGCGGCGAGATAGCAGCAATTTATAACGATCGGTGCGCTCTTCTTTTTGCACAATAATTTCTGGGGGTAGCGATAGAGGATTTAAAGAATCAGCAAGCGCCTGACGCAAAAGCTCGGCAGAGTCGTGTGCTGACTTTTCTGTGTCTAAGTTAAGCTGGGTACCAGAGGCAATTGCACGTAAAGCATCTTCGTCAATGGTGCGTGATAGGCGATCCACAACTGATTGAATGACTTGATAGTGTTTGGCCAACTCACCCAATGCTGCACCCTCAATAATTTCACCAGTTGGGGTTTGTAGTGATGCTGTCTCCAGCGCAATTTTTAAGAGTAGCTGATTCAACTCTGCATCATCTTTAATGTATTGCTCATTCTTACCAAACTTCACCTTATATAAAGGTGGTTGTGCAATATAAATATGACCACGCTCAATCAACTCAGGCATCTGTCTATAGAAGAATGTGAGTAAGAGTGTGCGGATGTGACTACCGTCAACGTCCGCGTCGGTCATGATGATGATGCGGTGATAGCGCAACTTATCAGCCTTGTATTCCTCAACACCGATACCAGTTCCAAGAACGGTAATTAAAGTAACCACCTCTTGGCTGGCCAACATCTTGTCGAATCGGGCTTTTTCAACGTTGAGGATTTTTCCTTTAAGAGGAAGAATCGCTTGAAAACGTCGGTCACGCCCCTGCTTAGCAGAACCGCCCGCAGAGTCTCCCTCGACAATAAATAATTCAGATTTGGTGGGGTCTTTCTCTTGGCAATCCGCCAATTTTCCAGGAAGACCCAAACCATCTAAAACCCCTTTACGGCGAGTCATATCACGAGCTTTACGAGCTGCTTCACGAGCACGTGCAGCATCTACAATTTTTCCGCAAAGGATTTTTGCATCGGCTGGACGCTCTTGTAGATAAGCGCTCAAGGCTTCTGCAACAATTTCCTCTACTGGTCCGCGAACCTCACTAGAAACCAATTTATCTTTTGTTTGGCTCGAAAATTTTGGCTCAGGCACTTTGACTGACAATACGCAAGCTAGGCCCTCACGCATATCATCACCAGAAATTTCTACTTTGGCCTTTTTAGCAACCTCATGCTCATCAATGTATTTATTGATAACGCGGGTCATTGCAGCACGCAAGCCGGTTAAGTGGGTACCACCATCGCGCTGTGGAATGTTGTTAGTGAAACATAAAACCTGCTCACTAAAACTATCATTCCATTGCATAGATACTTCAGCAGTAATGTTGCCACCTAAGTCTGACGGGCGAATACCTTCTGCGTAAAAAATATTAGGGTGTAAAACATTTTTAGTTTGGTTGATGTATTCGACAAAACCTTTAACACCGCCAGAGAAAGCAAAATCCTCTTCTTGACCAGAGCGTTGATCAATTAATTTGATATGAACACCATTATTTAGAAATGAGAGTTCACGAATACGCTTTACAAGAATTTCATAATGAAACTCAATGTTTCCAAAAATTTCTTCGTCCGCTAAAAAATGTACCTCAGTACCAGATAAGGCGGTATCACCTGTAATGGTGATCGGTGAAACTGCAACACCATTTTCTTCTTGAATGTTGCGGTTTTGAATAACACCACGCGCAAACTCCATGTAATGCGCTTTACCGTCGCGACGAATAGTAAGCTTCAGCCATTTTGAGAGCGCATTTACACAACTAACACCCACACCATGCAAGCCACCAGAAACCTTATAACTATTTTGGTCAAACTTGCCGCCAGCATGCAGCTCAGTCATCACAATTTCAGCCGCACTTCTTTTTGGCTCATGCTTGTCGTCGTATTTAATCCCCGTTGGAACGCCGCGCCCGTTGTCAACTATAGATATAGAGTTATCAGTTTGAATGACGACAGTAATTTCAGAGCAATATCCTGCTAATGCTTCATCAATTGAGTTATCTAAAACCTCAAAAACCAAATGGTGTAAACCCGTGCCATCGGAGGTGTCTCCAATGTACATCCCTGGACGTTTACGAACAGCCTCAAGACCTTCTAAGATTTGGATCGATGATGCACCGTACTGCTCTACTACTTTTTTTTCTTCAGTCATTTTTTTCTAAATTAAATACGCATTGGCATCACAACATACTTGAAATCTTCAGAACCAGGTAAGGTAATCACAGCACTACTATTGGCATCACCCAAACTAATTTGAATTTTTTCATTTTTCAAGTTTGATAAAACGTCTAAGAGATAGCTCACATTGAAACCAATCTCAACTGCATCACCACTGTATTCAGTTTCAATCTCTTCTTGCGCCTCTTCTTGTTCGGCGTTGGTCGATTGAACGGTAATTCGATTTGGCGACAAAGAAAAACGTACACCTTTAAATTTATCAGTTGTCAGAATTGCTGCACGCTGTAGGGCTGACTGCAAAACATCACGCCCAACCACTAAGGAGTTTTTATGCCCCTTAGGAATCACGCGTTGAAAATCAGGAAACTTTCCTTCCACGAGTTTTGAAATTAACTCGATATCACCAAATGAAAACTTCACTTGATTTGATGTAAGAGTCATCTCTAACAACTCATCCGAATCTTCAAGTAGATGTTGACACTCCAAAATTGTTTTACGTGGAATGATGATTTCCTGTCTCTGCCCAGAACCCACAGAAGCTTCCGCCAGCTCAACTTGAGAGTAAGCCAAGCGATGACCATCGGTGGCCACTGCAATCACTTGTTTACCTTCAACAACCAACAACATACCGTTTAGGTAATAACGAATATCTTGTTGCGCCATCGCAAAATGGACTTGACTAACTAATTGACGAAAACTCTTTTGAGTCATCTTCCAACTTGCAGTCACCTCACCAACACTTTGCATGACAGGGAATTCAGCTGCAGAAAGTGTTTGTAAAGAGAAACGACTTTTGCCACTCTGTACAACCATCTTGTTGTCTTTAAGATTGAGTGCAACCGGGCCCTCTGGAAGTGCACGTAAGATATCCAACAACTTTCTTGCGGCCACCGTAGTGGTGACATCCTCAGCACCAACACCAAAGCTAGCGTTAGTGGTAATTTGAATCTCTATATCCGTCGACACAAAGGATACCTTGTCACCCTGTTTTTTAAACAATAGGTTTGCCAAAATTGGTAGGGTGTGTCGACGTTCAACAATGCCACTAACTACCTGGAGTGGTTTCAATAAACTATCGCGCGAAGTGTTTACGAGTTGCATTGCTTTTAAATCCTTGTATATATCTTAGTAGTAGTAGTAATAAGGCTTCTTTTTTCAGTGGATAACTCAAAAACCTTATATAAAACAACCCATTAAAACCAAAAAAACCTGTGGAAAACTTTTGTATAAACGCTGTATAAATATTGGATAACTTTTTATCAACACCCTATTTTTGCATGAAGCGCCAGCTTTCCACAATTTATCCACATGTTGTCCCCAAAGTTATCCATTGAGCCATCCACAACCTTATCCACAGGCAAAAAACCTAAGACTTTAAGGTTTGCTCGATAACGTGGATTTCGTGATTAAGTTGCCCGTCGTGGGAGCGTTCCTCACCAATCTTTCGAACCGCATGTAAAACAGTTGTGTGGTCTCGCCCACCAAACAGCTCGCCAATCTCTGGCAGGCTCTTTTGGGTCAGCTCTTTGGCCATAAACATAGCAATTTGACGGGGTCGAGCAATGTTTGCTGGGCGCTTTTTTGAATACATGTCAGCCACTTTGATGCTGTAAAAGTCCGCAACAGCTTTTTGTATGTTTTCAACAGAAATTTGGCGATTTTGTATTGAGAGTAGGTCCTTTAAGGCTACTCGAGCCACATCAATCGTGACCTCTTTGCCGTGGAAGCGTACAAATGCCAAAATTTTCCTTAACGCCCCCTCAAGCTCGCGCACATTTGATCTGAGGTGTTTTGCCACAAAAAAAGCCACATCCTCACTCATTGGGATGCCCTCACTTTGAGCTTTTTTCATCAAAATAGCGACTCGCATTTCCAGCTCTGGCGGTTCAATTGCAACCGTAAGCCCTGAATCAAAGCGTGAAATTAATCGATCATCTATTCCAGCCATTTCCTTGGGGTAGGTGTCGCTTGTGATGATGACCTGGGCTTTATTGCTTAGCAGCGCCTCAAAGGCGTAGAAAAACTCCTCTTGAGTTCTGGATTTGCCGCTAAAAAATTGAATATCGTCTATTAAAATCAGATCCAGTGAATGGTAATAACGCTTAAATCGGTCAAAAGCCTTTTGCTGATAAGCCCTAACCACATCAGAGACATACTGCTCAGCATGAATGTATCGAATTCGAGCATTTGGCTTCTCTTTTAGAAGGTGATTCCCAATCGCATGAATTAAATGTGTTTTGCCTAAGCCAACCCCACCATATAAAAACATGGGGTTATATGAGGTGCCCGGGTTATGGGCAACCTGAATAGATGCCGCCCTTGCAAGTTGGTTCGCCTTACCCGTCACAAAAGTCTCAAAAGTAAGGTTTGGGTTTAATTTAGAGTGGTCTTCAATTTCAAAAGACTGTTCCTCTGTAGAGCTGTTGTCCGAACCCATTAGCACCTCTTGTGGCTCAAATTTATCTTGAGGAGGTGGGTTGATCTCCGGCGACTGCGCGCTCGACCCCTCAATGTTGAGAACAAAACTCAGGGTGATTGGGTGGCCAAAATACTCGTCTGCCATCTCTTGGAGGCGGTCGGAAAAAGTCTTTTTAATCCAATCAAGCTTAAATCTATTTGGGGCTCCCAATATGAGTGATTGCTCACTTTCATCATAAGAAACCAAGCTTAATGGTTGAATCCAAGTCTTAAATTGTTGGGGGGAAAGTTCGCGAGCAAGCGCACCAAGTGCGCCGTCCCAAAACCCCAATGGGCTGAGTGAATTCAATGTGGGGGGATTTTGTAAGTTGCTCATATTTTTGGAGGATCCATTGTAGCGAGCCGATAAAGTTATCCACAAGCTGGAAAAACGTGGAAAACCTGTGGATAACTTGTGAATAAAAATAGAAAACTTAATAAAATCAATCGCTTATATAATTACCGCCAATAAAATAGAGAAAAATACCTATATATTCTTCCGTGGCGGTTGACCTTTTGCTTGGCAACAAGGAAAATACGGGGTTTTGCAGGATGAATCATGAAAAGAACATACCAACCCTCAGTAACACGTCGCAAACGCACCCACGGATTTCGTATTCGCATGAAAACCAAGAGCGGACGCGCAGTATTAAACGCACGTCGCGCTAAAGGCCGCAAACGTCTGGCTGTTTAATTTAGCAGTTGAATAGCGCCAGGATTTCTGAGTTACTGAAAACACGCCCCAAGACAAGTTTGTATTGGGGTTTGTATTTGGCATCTTCCGATCAGGGCACTAAACCCGACTTAGGTATTGCGGTAGCCAAAAAATTAGCTAAGCGTGCGGTAGACCGGAACCAATTAAAGCGCATGATCCGAGAACTAGTCAGGGGCGCTCAAGCTATCAATCTCAACAGTGATGTTGTGGTGAAGCTGAAAAAACCAATTGGTCGCGAAACACGCGGCAGACTCAGAAGCAAAGAAAAAGAAATTCTGCGAACACAAATTGCAGGGCTAATTTAACGTGCATTCAATAAACAAAGTGGCCATTAAATTTGTGCGGCTCTATCAAATAGCGCTTAGCCCTTTTGTTGGCATGCATTGTAAGTTTGCGCCCTCTTGCTCTCAATACGCATGTGACTGCTTTGCGAATTACGGGTTTTTTAAAAGCTTTGGGCTAGTGCTGTGGCGTATTTTGCGTTGTAATCCATGGTCACAGGGTGGATACGACCCAGCAGTAAAACCAACATCTCATCATCATTAAGTGAATGCAAATGGACTATAAAAAAACAATTCTTTGGGCAATCTTTTCCATGTCGGGCCTCTTGTTGTACAACAACTGGCAAGTTCATGAAGGAAAGCCATCGATGTTTGGTGGGAGCCCTGTCAATACTGCCGCTGTGGCCGATAAGACAACGGCGAACAAAATCGATATTCCATCACCCGTACAAAATCCAAGTATTCCAGCCCCAAACCAAACGCCTATGGTTGTTGCTGGAGCAATAGAAACAGCTGAAAAGTTTGTTTTGAAAAATGACGTATTGATTTTGGAGATTAGTGCAAACGGCGGCACCATCATTGATGCAACACTGCCTAAGCAGCTCACACCAGAAAAAAAACAGGTTGAGCTGTTTCAATACACACAAAATCATAAATATTTTGCACGCTCCGGGTTAATTGCCTTAGGTAATGTAGACCTGCCGAATCACACCAGTACATTTAAGTTGGCGCAGTCCGGTAAAGACGGTTCAGGCAACCCCTTCATTGTTTTAGTAAGCGAGCGCAACGGCGTAAAACTAGAGAAGACCTTTATCTTAAGTGCTGGCAGTTACGTGGTTGATGTTGGACACCGCGTTACACAAAGCAATGCAAACGCAGTACCACTAGTCCTGTACACAGAAATCGTTCGCGATGCTTCTCAAGAGCAAAAGATTGGACCTTTTGACGGCGCGTTCTCAGCAAGCACCTTCACTGGTCCAGCCACATACACTGAAAAAGAAAAATTCAATAAGCTGGAATTCACGGCGATTGATAAAAACAAAATTACTATTCCTACGCAAGTTCCAGCTGGTGACCCCGCTTGGATTGCTATGGTTCAGCATTACTTTGCTAGTGCTTGGATTCCTAGCGATAAAGAGGCACGAGATATTTATGCTGGAAAGATTGATAACAACCTTTACCGAATCGGTATGCAAGTGCCGCTGGGCGTAGTTGTACCAGGCACAACAGTTGTTGAAAAAGCCAAACTATTTGTGGGGCCACAAGAAGAGCGCGTATTGGAAACAATTGCTCCGGGCTTTGAGTTGCTAAAAGATTATGGTTACTTAACCATTTTGGCTAAACCCATTTTCTGGCTCTTGGACAACATCCATTCTTATGTGGGCAACTGGGGCTGGTCAATTATTTTGTTGACCATTCTAATTAAGCTGGTGTTTTTCCCGCTGTCTGCTGCTAGCTATAAATCTATGGCACGCATGAAGGAAGTTCAGCCGCGCCTGCTTGCAATGAAAGAGCAGTACAAGGGTGAACCACAAAAACTGAATCAAGCCATGATGGAGATGTACCGCAAGGAAAAAATTAATCCATTGGGCGGTTGTTTGCCGGTGGTGATTCAGATCCCCGTGTTTATTGCGCTGTACTGGGTTCTGCTGTCCTCAGTAGAAATGCGCAATGCCCCATGGATTGGGTGGATTCATGATTTATCAGTTCCAGACCCGTATTACATTTTGCCAATCATTATGGCCGCCTCCATGTTTGTGCAAACCAAACTCAATCCAACACCACCGGATCCAGTTCAGGCGAAGGTGATGATGTATATGCCGCTCGTATTCTCTGTAATGTTCTTCTTCTTCCCAGCAGGCTTGGTCTTGTATTGGGTGGTGAACAACTTACTCTCAATTGCTCAGCAGTGGCAAATCAATCAAATGTTTGGAAAAAAGACGGCTAAATAAATTTTTAGTCGATAAAAAGATAAACAAGGGGTACCCGCAATGATGACGAGAAAGCTACCCATCATTGCGGTTGCCACCGCGCCGGGTAAGGCTGGGGTTGGCGTTATTCGTATTAGCGGCCCACAGCTTTTGCCAATGGCTCAAGCTCTGTTTCATAAGGCGCTTACCCCTCGCCAGACCAATCTCCTTACCCTACGTGATTCACGAGGCGAGACGATTGACCAACTGATTGCAATTTACTTTGCTGCCCCTGCTTCCTTTACTGGTGAGGATGTCTTGGAACTGCAGTGCCATGGGGGCCCCCAGCTTTTAGAGTTGGTTATGAAGCGGTGTCTCGAGCTGGGAAAAGATCAAGGCTTGGTTATTGCAGAGCCGGGCGAATTTTCTTTGCGCGCATACCTCAATAACAAAATCGATTTAGCTCAAGCAGAGGCCATTGCAGATTTAATTGATGCTCAAAGTGAGGCGGCAGTACGAGGTGCGGCGCGCTCATTGCAAGGGGCCTTCTCAAACGACATTAATAGCTTGATAGAAGAAATCACCCAATTACGCATTTTGGTTGAGTCCACCCTGGACTTTCCTGAAGAAGAGATTGAGTTTTTGGAGAATGCCCAAGCTCGCCAGCGCTTGAGCACCGTAATGGAAAAATTGCACAAGCTGAGAGAGGGTGCAAAACAGGGCAAAATTTTGCGCGATGGCATTCAGCTAGTTTTGGCTGGTGCCCCCAATGTTGGAAAGAGTTCGCTTCTTAATCGCTTGGCTGGTGAAGAGGTGGCAATTGTCACTCCTATCGCTGGAACCACAAGGGATCGCGTTAAGGAAAGCATCACCATAAACGGTGTCCCGATGCACATCATTGATACGGCCGGCTTACGCGAGACCAGCGATCTTGTTGAGGCAAAGGGGATTGAGCGGTCTTGGGAGGCAATACGAGCTGCCGATCTAGTTATTTTTCTGCAAGACCCAAATTCAATTAATACGATCGATAGCGCAGCTGTTTTGGAGTTAAAAACCCAAATATTGAAGGCCCTCCCACCAAAGTGCCCCGTCCTAGAGGTGAACAACAAGTCCGACTTGTTGGGCAGTGCCAAGCTTGGCAACAGTGAAAATCCGTCTTTACTTATTTCGGCCAAGACTGGCGATGGGATCGAGGCCTTAAAACAAAAAATCCTAGAATCGGTTGGCTGGGGTGGTTCTCAAGAGGGTGCCATCGTGGCTCGCAGAAGACATCTCGATTGTCTGGATCGAGCAGCAACCCATCTAGATAAATCTCAACAATTCGCTGCAGATGGCAACATATCGCTGGAGTTATTTGCAGAAGAGCTCCGTTTAGCACAAGATCAGCTTGGGCAGATCACCGGAAAACTGCTCCCAGATGATCTTTTGGGCAAGATATTTAGCCAGTTTTGTATTGGCAAGTAAAGGGTTTGCTCTTGGTGGGCCTGCGCCTAAAAATACGCCCAAAATGTTAAAATAGTGCGATCAAAAATATTACATTTCATAGGACTCTCATGACTATCAATACCAATGCACCTGAGTACGTAAAAAATCAAAAACTCATTCAATGGGTTGCAGATGTTGCCGCTCTAACCAAGCCGGACAAGATTCACTGGTGTGATGGCTCTCAGGCTGAATACGATGAATTTTGTGAGTTGCTGGTAAATGCGGGCGTATTTAAGCGTCTCAATCCAGCAAAACGCAAAAATGCGTTCTTAGCGCTATCAGACCCTGATGACGTGGCTCGTGTTGAGGACCGCACATTTATTTGCTCTGCAAAAAAAGAAGATGCCGGCCCAACTAATAACTGGGTAGAGCCAAGCGAAATGCGTGCCACCCTCCAACCATTGTTTGATGGTTGCATGCGCGGTAGAACAATGTACGTAGTGCCATTCTCTATGGGCCCAATTGGCTCCCCAATCGCCCATATTGGCGTTGAGTTGTCTGACAGCCCTTATGTTGCTATCAATATGCGCTTAATGACCCGCATGGGCAAAGCCGTGATTGATCAGCTTGGCGCCACTGGCGAATTCGTTCCTTGCATCCACACGGTTGGTAAGCCATTGGCTGCAGGCGAAAAAGACGTTGCTTGGCCTAATAACAAAAACAAATACATCGTTCACTACCCAGAAACTCGCGAGATTTGGTCTTTTGGATCTGGTTACGGTGGCAATGCATTGCTAGGTAAAAAATGTTTTGCTTTGCGTATTGCATCCAATATGGGGCGCGATCAAGGCTGGCTAGCTGAGCACATGTTGATCTTGGGCGTAACTTCACCTGAGGGCAAGAAATACCATATTGCTGCGGCTTTCCCATCTGCCTGCGGAAAAACCAACTTCTCTATGATGATTCCTCCAAAAGGCTTTGAGGGTTGGAAGGTCACTACAGTTGGCGATGACATTGCATGGATCAAGCCACGCAAAGACCCTGTTACAGGTAAGACACGTTTGTTTGCGATTAACCCAGAGTCTGGTTACTTTGGCGTTGCTCCCGGAACAAACCGCCAAACCAATCCAAACTGTCTCGATTCATTAAACCAAGATGT
Source organism: Polynucleobacter sp. GWA2_45_21 (assembly GCF_001830325.1). Classification (GTDB taxonomy): domain Bacteria; phylum Pseudomonadota; class Gammaproteobacteria; order Burkholderiales; family Burkholderiaceae; genus Polynucleobacter. The sequence goes on from NZ_MHZG01000012.1 coordinate 38,895, forward strand.
GATCTTCACTAACGTTGGCTTAACTGATGATGGTGATGTTTGGTGGGAAGGTTTAACTGATACACCTCCTGCCCATTTGATTGACTGGCAAGGTAAGGATTGGACTCCTGCTGATGGCGCTGCTGGCCGTAAAGCCGCACATCCAAATTCACGCTTCACTGTAGCTGCTACAAATAATCCTGCAGTAGATCCAAATTGGGACAATCCTGAGGGTGTGGCGATTGATGCATTCTTGTTTGGCGGTCGTCGCTCAAACACAGTGCCATTGGTAAGTGAGGCACGTGACTGGGTAGAAGGTGTTTACATGGCCGCCACAATGGGCTCTGAAACTACCGCTGCGATTACTGGCCAGGTCGGCGTTGTTCGCCGCGATCCATTTGCAATGATTGCATTTGCTGGTTACAACATGAGCGATTACTTCCAGCATTGGTTAAATATTGGTAGCAAGCTTGCTGCTGAAGGTGCTGTGCTGCCAAAAATCTATTGTGTGAACTGGTTCCGCAAAGATGAAAACGGCAAGTTTGTATGGCCTGGTTTCGGTGAAAATATGCGAGTGCTTTCTTGGATCTTGGGCCGTGCTGAAGGCGCAGCCAAAGGCAAAGAAACTGTATTTGGTATTTGCCCAGAGCATGCTGATATGCATTGGAATGGCCTCGATTACTCGGCAGACAAGTTTGAAAAAGCCATTACCGTTGCTGTTGACGATTGGAAAAACGAGCTCAAGCTGCATTCAGAATTATTCGAGCATCTAGGTGAGCGTTTGCCTAAAGAGTTAATCGAAGCTCGTAGCAAAATTGAGAAGCGCTTAAACGCCTAGGCACCCCCTAGGAATTTAAGAAGCCTTTTCAAAAACATCCGCATTTAATGACCTCACCCCAACACCATGACATCGTGGTGATTGGGGCAGGCATTGCGGGATCTAGCATTGCCAATGAACTGCTTGAACGCGGTCAAACAGTTTGCATCCTTGATTCAGCCTCCCATCCCGCATCAGCATGTTCTAGTCACGCCTACGCTATTGCTCATCCGCATGTTGGTCGAGGTGCCCCCCGTTTATTACGTTTAACTCGCATTGCATTTTTGATGGCCGAAGCCCGCTGGGGCAAGCGCTGGAATCAGCATGGCATCTTTCAACCAAATAAGAAGGATAAAGTTTTTAATCGGGATGATGTTTCAGACTATTTGCAGTCACTCAATCTTGATGAAGGCTTGGCGCAGGCGCTGTATGCAAATGAGGCAATGGAAGCTTGTGGAATTTCTCAAGACGGAATTTGGCTCCCTCGCGGGGCATCTTTGGATTTGTTTGAAGCAACGCAAGATGCGTTGTCTCCCAATCCAAAATTGACTTGCCGTTGGAATACTTCGGTAGCCCGATTGGAGAAAGCCCCTGCGGGCTGGCGATTGATCGATCCCCAGGGCATCACCATCATGACCGCCAACAAAGTCATTATTGCAGCAGCGCTAGAGACTAAAAATTTAGCTGCAAGTATCGACGTGCGACTTCCCTTGAGGCCGGTACGCGGACAGCTGAGTATTTTTTCTATTAATAAACATAGTTCGTGGGTGCCAAAACTACCTCGTACTGCTATCTCGGGCGATGGCTATTGCTTGCCAGCCAAGAAATTACCTGATGGAAGTTACCAGTGGATAGTGGGTTCTAGCTTTGATGAAGGAGAGTCCGATCTGCAGGATTGGGATACAAGCGATGACTTTAATCGCGAGCAGGCAAAGGGTTTGCTGGACTATGAAGAGGGTGATGTTAGCCATCTTCAGAAGTCAGGAAGTTTTGTCGGCGTACGTTGTGTTGCTGGTGATCGCTTGCCGATTATTGGGGCGCTCACTCAACGCCCAGGGATATTTTTGGCAACAGCCCTGGGGTCAAGAGGTATTTTGTGGTCGGCCTTGGCTGCCAAACTGATTGCGAGTCAGGTGCTCGAAGACGACTTTGCTTTGCTGGCACGCTTAGGTTTTGCTGCAGACTTAGTGGCAGCACTTGCGCCTGCACGTTTCTTTGCTGGTGCTTTAGCAGCAGCACCTGCTTTAGGTGCTTTTGCTTCAAACTCAAAACCAATTTTGCCGTCCGCACCTAAAGCAAGATAGGCTTTAAAGCCACGACCAGTACGGTTTGATTTGAAATTGGTCAGCAAATCTGTTTTGCCTTCGGCGAGCAATTTTTGAACTTGCTCAGCAGAAATTTCTTGTTGCAAAACGACCTTACCCGTTTTGAAATCACAGGATTTATTTGGGCCGGTATTGTTTTCACAAAGATAGCGCATACCATCTTCATATACGGCACCAGAGCACTTTGGACAAACACCTAAAGCCTGACGGCCGGTAAAGTCGATTGCTTCCGATTCATCTTCTTGTGTATTGCCGAAATCAAACTCAAGCTTAAAGCCCGCATTTGGATAGTCAGCATCATCTTCAGGAATTTCGCTTAACTTAATAATTGCGGCAAATGGCCTGCCCATCTTGCTGCGAAAGCCTTGGAGCGGCCCAATAGTTTTTTCACGAAGCAGCTCTTCTACCTCTGGATATTCAAATGCACGTCCGCCCGGAGTTTTGCTAATCGTGAATCCGCATTTCTCACATGCAAAGCGACGATAGTTTTCTTTAACTGCGCCCTTACAGTGTGGGCACGGTGTAGACATAGTCGCGTAGTCGCCAGGAATGGTGTCGCTGTCATACTCTTTCGCACGCTTGACGATGCGTTGCGTCATCTGTGCAATTTCTTGCATAAAGGTATCGCGATTCATCTCGCCACGCTCAATTAAAGAGAGCTTGTTTTCCCAGCTGCCCGTGAGATCGGGGCGAGTTAATTCCTCAACATCCAGTCCGCGTAACAATGTCATTAGTTGGAATGCTTTGGCTGTAGGAATGAGCTCGCGCGCCTCGCGAACCATATATTTTTCTGCTAGCAAGCCTTCAATAATCGCCGCACGGGTTGCAGGTGTTCCTAAGCCCTTTTCGGCCATGGCTTCACGCATCTCATCATCGTCGACCCATTTGCCCGCACTTTCCATAGCTGATAGCAAGGTTGCCTCTGTATAGCGAGCAGGGGGTTTGGTTTTTAATGGGATGGCGGAGATGGATTCAGTTTGTACGGTTTCGCCTTCTTGTACGGCCACCAGTTCATCATCTGCTTGGTTGGATCTGCCATAGACAGTTAGCCAGCCTGGGGATACTAGAACACGGCCTTCGGTTTTAAAGTGATGGCCCGATGCTTCGGTGATGCGAGTGGTGACACGGAACTCGGCAGCAGGATAAAACACTGCCAAGAAGCGACGGACTACCAAGTCATACAACTTTTGCTCTGGCTCGCTCAGACTCTTTGGAGACTCTAGGGTTGGGATGATCGCAAAGTGATCAGATATTTTTGAGTTGTCAAAAATACGTTTGTTTGGTTTGATCCAGCCATATCCAGCTTTTGCCTTTGGATCTTTAGGATCGCCTTGCAAAATTTGTTTAGCAAATGGACGATATTCTGATGAGCTCTCCGCTAGGTTCTCCATGGTCTGCTTCACTGTATCCAAATAATCTTCGGGCAAAGCCTTAGCATCCGTACGTGGATAAGTAAGCACCTTATGACGCTCGTAAAGCGCTTGAGCCAGGCCCAAGGTATTTTTGGCGGAGAAGCCAAAGCGTGCATTGGCCTCGCGTTGCAAACTAGTTAAATCAAACAGTTGAGGCGCTAGCTGAGTTGCTGGCTTAGCCTCTTCTTTGACGCTTGCTTTTTTATCGCGACACGCGGCCACAATGCTTTGTGCAGCAGCTTCACTCCATAGGCGATTCTCGCGCGCATCTGGAGCAGCAACATCTTTTTTAAACTTGGGGTCAAACCAGCGGCCTTCATATACGCCAGCTGCAGCAATAAATTCAGCCTTCACTTCCCAATAGTCTTTAGAGATAAATTTACGAATCAGCTCTTCGCGCTCTACAACGATTGATAAGGTTGGTGTTTGTACTCGACCAACTGTCGTTAAAAAGAATCCACCGCTCTTGCTATTAAATGCAGTCATTGCGCGAGTGCCGTTAATGCCAACCATCCAATCTGCTTCAGAGCGGCAGCGTGCTGCATCTGCTAGAGGCTGCATGTCGGCATCACTACGCAGAGAGGCAAAGCCATCACGAATCGCTGCTGGGGTCATAGATTGCAGCCAGAGACGCTTAATGGCCTGCGGGGCTTTCGCATGCTGCGCGATCAAGCGGAAAATTAATTCACCTTCACGGCCCGCGTCACATGCATTAATAAGTTCGTTGATATCTTTACGCTTAATGAGTTTTTGCAACACCTTGAGACGCGATTCAGTTTTAGCAATCGGACGCAAATCAAAATAGGGCGGCACAACCGGTAGGTTTGCAAACGACCATTTGCCACGTTTGACATCAAATTCCTCGGGGGCAGCAATTTCTAATAAGTGGCCCACAGCAGAGGAGATGACAAAGTTGTCGCTCTCGAAATAGTCCTCATATTTAGTGAAGCCTCCTAAAGCTTTGGCAATGTCATTCGCAACAGAAGGTTTCTCCGCAATGATCAGCGCCTTAGGGTGATCCACGGTTGAAGTCTTTGAGCTGCTTTTTTTGGTAGTTGCTTTAGTTGCCACGCGTTTTGCCTAAATTTGAGCTTGAAATCATGTTTTTAATGGATGCAAATAGGGGGCCAAATTACATCAATTTTTGGGCCAACCTTCCCCACATCCCTTTTTTATTATTAACCGATAAATTAACAAAAGTCCAAAACCCTCAATTTTTGGGGCTTCGAAACACCCTTTTAATGCCTAAATTTACCTAAAATAGGCCTTTAAAGGGGTTTAAATGCAGTTTTCACCAATTTTCCAGCTCTTCGAGGATATCTTTTGGGGATTGGACTAGCTTGGCGCCTTGCTGAAGTAGCTGGTGACAGCCCCTGGATAGGGGGTGATGTATCGACCCGGGAATTGCAAAGATCTCACGACCAAGCTCTACCCCCAGTCTGGCTGTAATCAATGAGCCAGAGCGCTCAGCTGCTTCGATTACTAGGATTCCTAGTGCTAGGGCGGCAATAATGCGGTTCCTGCGTGGAAAGTGCCAGGCTTTTGGCCCCAACCCTGGCCTCAATTCAGATACCAGTAAGCCGCTCTTACCAATCGCTTGGGCTAATCTTTGGTGCTCTCTGGGGTACACAATATCCAGCCCCGTTCCGCATACTGCGATGGTTGGCTGGTCCTGTTTCTGTCCAAGGGCACCCAAGTGGGCGGCGCCATCAATACCCCTGGCCAGGCCCGAAATAATGAGATAGCCCTCTGCAGATAGGGCTTGAGCAAAATAGTGGGCATTGTTGATCCCCTCTTGGCTGGCCTTGCGGGATCCAACAATGGCGATCATTGGGAAATCCAGCAAGCGAATATCCCCACATATATAGAGTGAATTGGGAGGGTCGTACAAATCCAATAGGCGAGATGGATAGCAAGGGGTGTTTCGATGAATTTGGGTGATGCCTGGATTTTTTGGGGTGTTCATAAAGCAATTTTCAGCATGGGGCAAGAGAGAACTATCAGGACAGCTTTATTACTCTGTTGGATAATTCCGATATGGCTTTATTAACCGTCCTTTGCTATCCAGATCCACGCCTACATAAGGTTGCCAAACCTGTAGCTCAGGTAGACGCACGTATTAAAAAAATTGTGGCCGACATGGCCGAGACAATGTACGAAGCGCCTGGGGTTGGTTTGGCTGCAACACAGGTTGATATTCATGAGCGAATTGTGGTGATTGATGTTTCTGACAATCAAGATGAGCTAATGGTGTTCATCAATCCAGAATTGGTTTGGGCAAGCCCAGAAAAAAAATCATGGCGCGAGGGATGTCTTTCTGTGCCAGAGTATTACGATGAAGTTGATCGCCCGGCGGTAGTTCGAGTAAAGGCGCTCGACATCAACGGAAAAGAATTTGAAGTAGAGGCAGATGGTTTGTTATCGGTCTGCTTGCAACACGAGATGGATCACTTACAGGGCAAGGTGTTTGTTGAGTACCTCTCGATGTTGAAGCGCAATCGGATTTCTCTCAAAATGAAAAAGCGCGCAAAAGAATTAGTAGGCGAGCGCTAAGCGCCCAATGAGAATTGTTTTTGCTGGTACCCCAGAGTTTGCTGCGCAAGCAATGCGCTCAATAGAAGAGGCTGGCCATCAAATTGTTTTAGCACTTACCCAGCCGGATCGTCGTGCAGGTCGCGGCATGCATTTACAGGCGAGCCCCGTAAAACTTTTTGCGCAAGAAAAAAATATTCCTGTATTGCAACCGGTCTCTCTTAAACAGAGCCACCCTGACTTGCAGAAACAAGCGGCAGCACTTGAGGCATATCAATATTTATCTGGTATTGATTTTGATGCAATGGTTGTAGTTGCATACGGATTAATTCTTCCTCAAGATGTTCTGGACCTTGCATCTCGCAATGGTGGATTTGGCTGCTTTAATATTCATGCCTCTTTGTTGCCAAGGTGGCGTGGCGCAGCCCCAATACAGCGTGCCATTGAGAGTGGTGACGCCTGCACCGGTGTGAGCATCATGCAAATGGATGCCGGTCTAGATACTGGCGATACCGTTTTGGTGGGTGATCTGAAAATTGCATCTGACGAAACTAGCGCAACACTTCACGATCGTCTTGCAAAGCTAGGCGCTGAGTTGATGGTGAAGGTTCTGAATGATCTAGAAAAGGGTGTTGTCATTGCGAGAGTTCCACAGCCTAGTATCGGCATTACCTATGCAGAAAAAATATTAAAGAACGAGGCAGAAATTGATTGGCAACTCAGCGCCGTTGAAATTGATCGACGCATTCGGGCTTTCAATCCATTTCCTGGATCAACGAGCTGCCTTCAAGGTGAGCAATTTAAGTTTTGGAGCTCTTGCTTGCCCAAGCAAGTGGAAGTGGATCCAGCTGCTAAGCCTGGACAAATTGTGGGCTGTAGTGCTGATGGTGTGTATGTTCAGTGTGGTGAGGGCGTGATCGAGATTTTAGAAATGCAAAAACCAGGCGGAAAAAAGATTTCTGCAAGTCTATGCATTCCTGGTGGAGTAAGTGCACATCATGTAATGAGGTTTGAAAAGATGGCAAACAAGCAAGGAGACGTAAATGTTTAATTTAGCAAAGACCGCGATTTTGATGGCGGCAATTACTGCGCTCTTCATAGTGGTTGGTGGCATGCTTGGTGGTGAAGAGGGGATGTTGATTGCGCTGCTGATCGCAATCGGAATGAACTTTTTTAGCTACTGGTTCTCAGATACGATGGTCCTCAAGATGACGAATGCACAGCAAGTAGATGAGCATTCCGCTCCCCAGCTGTATGCCATGGTTAAAGAGCTGGCTGAAAAGGCTGGACTCCCCATGCCCAAAGTATTTTTAATTGATGAGGATGCACCCAATGCATTTGCAACCGGTCGCAATCCGGAGAATGCTGCTGTTGCAGCAACCACCGGCATCCTCAGAGTTCTTTCGCCTCGTGAATTGCGCGGCGTAATGGCGCATGAGCTTGCACACGTAAAGCACCGAGATATTTTGATTTCTACTGTCGCAGCAACTATGGCCGGCGCCATTTCTGCGTTGGCAAATTTAGCGATGTTTGCTGGTGGTCGAAATTCAGAGGGTCGGCAAGGCAATCCCATTGCGGCATTGGCGGTAATGATTTTGGCACCTCTGGCAGCAAGCCTAATTCAAATGAGCATCTCTCGGGCGCGTGAATATGAGGCCGATCGTGGCGGAGCGGAAATGAGCTCTGATCCTGAGTCCTTGGCACAGGCCCTGCAAAAAATTCATGCCTATGCCCAAGGTATCCCATTTCAAGCAATTGAGCGGCATCCTGAAACGGCGCAGATGATGATCATTAACCCTCTGACCGCTGGTGGCCTCTCACAACTTTTTTCTACCCATCCCCCAATGGAGGAGCGGGTAGCTCGTTTAATTAACATGTCTAAAAACGGGGTTTACCCCGGAGCGGAATAATTTGACTGACCAAAAAACACCACGCAGTCTTCCGCTATCCGAGGCGATCACTATTTCTGCGCAAGCAATTGGTGAGGTGATGGTGGGTCGATCACTCACAGAAGTATTGGATCAACTGGATGCGCACGAACGCCCTATTGTTCAAAGCCTTACATTTGACGCTTTGCGTAAGTGGGTGAGATCTCATGAGTTCATTAAGCAATTCATTCCAAAGACACCACCAGTAGAAGTAGAGCATTTATTAAGCGTAGCAATTGCCTTGTTCTTACAACGTGGTTCAGAAAGCAAGGGCTACGCAGCTCATACGATCGTTGATCAGGCAGTAAAGGCCTGTAGTGAATATGAGCCAACGATGTATGCCAAGGGCTTAGTGAATGCTGTACTGCGTAAGGTTAGCCTGGCAGTTCAGGCTGAGAATGAGAAGCCTTATCCCCCAGACCCTATTCCTATGTTCTTCCCGCCCTGGTGGCGAGCTAGCTTGAAGCGCAACCATTCCAAGTCTTGGCAGGCCATGTTGATTCAGCAGGCCCAACGTGCACCCTTAATTTTGCGGGTGAATCTCAAACAGCATACGCGTCAGGAATATCAAGAGCTATTGCATCAAGCCGGCATCGTTTCTGAGCCCATTGATAGCGTTGCTGGAATCTCGTTGAATTCTGCATTGGTCTTGCGTGAGCCCGTGCCGGTATCCGATTTGCCGGGATTTTATAGTGGCGCCGTTTCTGTTCAAGATGCAGGGGCCCAAATTGCAGCAGTTCTCCTTGATCCAAAACCGGGAGAGCGTGTATTGGACGCTTGTGCTGCGCCTGGTGGAAAAACTGCCCATTTATTGGAGCTGGCGCAATGCGAGATGATTGCATTGGAGTTAGATGGTCAGCGCCTTGGAAAAATTGGCGGCAATTTAGATCGATTGCGATTGCAATCTGACAATGTTCAGGTGGTGCGTGGCGACGCCTCAAAGGCAGTCTGGTGGGATGGCAAGCTGTTTGACAAAATTCTATTGGATGCACCCTGCTCCGCGTCTGGCATTGTCGCAAGACATCCTGACATTCCCTTCTTGCGTCGTGAGGCAGACATTAAGGCCTTACAACTAAGGCAGCGTGCTATCTTGGAGCAAGCGTGGAAGATGCTGAAGATGGGCGGTACGCTTTTGTATGTGACTTGCTCTGTATTTCCGGAAGAGGGTGAGGAGCAGGCCGTTTGGTTTGCGAATGAGTATTCCGATGCGTTACGATTGAGCGCTCCAGGACAAATTTTGCCTGCCGAGCTAAATGATGGTTTTTTCTATGCTTTGTTTAAGAAAAAAGGGCCATGAGCCAATGCATTAAACAATTCACCCTTTGTGTTTTGATAACGCTGAGTCTATTTTCGGTGACTGCAAATGCAGAGGGAATCAAACTTAAATCTGCTGAGCTAGAGCGGGTGGATAACGACTGGCTATTGAATGCCACTTTTAAGATTGAATTAAGCCCTGGCCTAGAAGACGCAGTTCAAAAAGGGGTTGTCTTATATTTTCAGACTGAGTTTGATGTAACTCGTTCACGCTGGTATTGGTTTGATGAAAAGCCTGCACTGGCGCAGCGACTAACGCGCTTGTCATATCAGCCAATGACTCAGCAATATCGTATCGCTTCTGAGGGCTTTACCTTTTCTGCAAAAACAATATTTGAAGCCTTGCAGGCCGTAGGGAGTATCGGGGGTTGGCGGGTTATTGATGGCAGCCAAATTGACGCAAGCAAGTCATACACTGCAGCACTCAGAATGACTCTAGATTTGAGTAAGCTACCCAAGCCATTTCAAGTAAATGCGCTAAACAATCGTGACTGGAATGTCACTAGTGATTGGGTTCGCTTTCCATTTTTACCAACTGGCCCCAACCTGATTAAACGATGAAGATATCTTTAGACTTCATTGGATCAAATGCGTTTGAGAAGGACGCTTGGAAAAGGCGCGCGCTGCCGATAGCGATGGCAGTGATTGGTACTTTTGCGCTCCTCCTACTAGTATTGCTATCCATTGCAACATCAAATACTGAGTTCTTTGATAACTATTTTATTTGGCTCTATGCAGCCAACGTCATCATTGGCATTTGTTTAACGCTGGTCATTTTGACCTTGGTGATAGTCATTGCCATTCGTTGGCGTAAGGGCCGATTTGGTACCCGCTTAGTTGCTAAGCTAGCTATGATTTTTGCCTTGGTTGGTGTCGTCCCGGGCTTAATTTTGTATGGCGTCTCTTTGCAATTCGTTTCTCGAAGCATTGAGACATGGTTTGATGTGCAGGTAGAGTCTGCACTAGACGCTGGGCTGGAGCTGGGGCGCGTTACCCTGCGCGTTGCACAAGAAGAGATTTTGGCTGAAGGCAATTACATTGCTGAGCAAATTATTCAGGTCCCATCGGGCACGAGCTCTGAGCAGGTTGGCCCCATGGTGATGAAGATTCGCAATCAATTTGGCATTCAAGAGGTAAGCCTTTTTGGTATTCAGCGTAACTTGATCTTAACTAGTGAATCACGACCTAAAAAATATCTTCCCGCACCTGCTCCCGATGTCATTGCTGAGGCATTTAAAAAGAAGGGCATCACTTCTGTAGAGCAAATAGAAATAGATGGTGGGGAGCGCGGTTATCGAGTGAGGGCGATCGTCCCAATTGTGCGTAAAAAACAGCTCTCCAATAAATCGGGTTCTGTCAAAGAGGTGGAAGAAAAATATTTTTTACAGTTAGTACGGTTTATTCCTGGACCATTAGCTAAAAATATCGTTGCAGTTGAGTCTGCCTATAGCGATTATCAAGAGAAGTCCTTGGGCCGAACTGGCTTAAGGAAAATGTTTGTGGGTACGCTTACATTAACGCTATTTTTTGCATTATTTGTGGCGGTTACTTTGGCCTTGACTTTGGGCCGTCAGTTAGCCAGACCTTTGTTGATGTTATTAAAGGGGACTCAGGCTGTTGCTCAGGGTGACTTATCTCCCAAGCCCGAGTTGGATACTGGTGATGAATTGGGGATGTTAACTCGTCAATTTAATGTGATGACCCGTCAGTTGGCCGATACCAGGACATCCCTCCAAGAATCCAAATCATTCCTAGAAACAGTATTGGGTAATTTAACCGCAGGCGTTTGTATTTTTGATAAAAATTTCAATGTGGTTTCAAGCAATGCAGGTGCTGATCGCATCTTTGGGCAAGACCTAACTCAACTGGATGGACGTCCTTTAAGTGAAAGCCCAAGTCTTGTTGAATTTGATCAGGCAATTAAAGAGGGCTTTGCCACAATGAAGCTAGCAGTCGGCGTAGAGAGTGGTCAGCCAGACTTAGAGCCTAAGAAATCTGCGCCAGTATGGCAAAAGCAGATTCAGCTCCACAGTACAAACGAGTTTGAGAATGAGCCTGGTGTGACCTTATTTATTCGCGGAACCGAGTTAACTGCGGATTTGCGCATGGTGGTGTTTGATGACATTACTGATGTAGTCAGCGCTCAGCGCTCGATTGCTTGGAGTGAGGTTGCCAGACGCCTAGCGCATGAGATTAAGAATCCTCTAACCCCCATACAGCTCTCTGCAGAGAGATTGCAGCATAAGTTAGCAGGCAAGCTAAGCCCTGAGCAAGAAGAGATGATGAATCGCAGCACGGAAACGATCATCGGACAAGTTCAGGCAATGAAAGAAATGGTCAATGACTTTAGGGATTTTGCAAAAACACCTAGCCCACAACTCAAATCAGTCTCTATCAACACCTTGACACAAGAGATTTTGGGTTTGTACGAAGGCAGCCCCATAAAAACCCAACTAGATGCGCGCTGTCCCAACATCATGGGCGATCCTACGCAACTCAGGCAGATTATTCATAATCTTTTACAGAACGCACAAGATGCTACTCTTGAGGGTAAGCATCAGGCTGAGCCGGTTGAAGTAAAAACTGAATTAGTGTCTTACGGTGAAGTCAATGGTGTGCCACAGAATGCGGTACGCCTAACAATAAGTGATAGCGGTTCAGGATTTCCAGCTAAGATATTGGCAAGGGCTTTTGAGCCGTATGTAACAACAAAGAGCAAGGGCACTGGATTGGGTCTGGCAGTAGTGAAGAAAATCGTGGATGATCACGGCGCCAAAATTGAAGTTCGAAACCGCATGCGGGGAGACGAAGTGATCGGTGCACAAGTATCAATTTTGTTTATGAATCTGGCAAAAGAGGCAGCATAAGTATGGCAAGTATTTTGGTGGTCGACGATGAGATGGGAATCCGAGAGCTTCTCAATGAGATTCTGACGGATGAAGGCCACACTGTTTATGCGGCTGAGAGCGCTATGCAGGCTCGTACAATCCGCGAACAAATGCGCCCAGACCTCGTCTTGCTTGATATTTGGATGCCAGACGTTGACGGTATTACTCTATTAAAGGAGTGGTCTAAGACAGGTCAGCTCACGATGCCAGTAGTCATGATGTCTGGACATGCCACGATTGATACCGCAGTTGAGGCTACACGCATTGGCGCACTCAACTTCTTAGAAAAGCCAATTGCACTCCAAAAGCTTCTAAAGACAGTGAATAAGGCGCTTGAGAGTGCGCCTAAATATGTAGAGCCTGCGGAGGAGAAGACACCATCGGCACCTTCATCCACCCCCATTCCTAGAGCAGCAGCTAGCGAGCAAGTGACTCAAGCACAAGAGGGTGAGTACATTAGCGGAATTGCAAAAACCTATTTTGATTTGCCGCTCCGTGAGGCTAGGGACTTATTCGAAAAAGCCTATTTTGAGCATCAAATGATCATTATGGGCGGTAGCATGACCAAGATTTCTGAATACACTGGTCTGGAGCGAACCCACCTCTACCGCAAGCTAAAGGCCTTAGGAATCGACACATCACGCAATAAAGCCGAGCAGTAAAACCCCGCCATGAGCCCCTGGTAATGATTTTTGGGGATATGGGTGTGGCACACAGCGTTGACGTTGCGACGGATAATAGCGCTCACATCATTTCGGAATTATTCCCATGGAAATAAAGGTTAACTTTCTCGATAAGTTGCGGCTCGAAGCCAAGTTCGATGACTTCACGGTGATTGCCGATCAGCCCATTCGATATAAAGGGGATGGTTCAGCCCCGGGACCTTTTGACTATTTTTTAGCCTCCTCAGCTTTATGTGCCGCCTATTTTGTGAAGCTGTATTGCAATACACGCAATATCTCAACTGAGAACATTCGCCTTTCGCAAAATAATGTTGTCGACCCAGAAAATCGCTACCAACAGATATTCAAAATTCAGGTTGAATTGCCAGAAGATATTTCTGCCAATGATCGTCAGGGTATCTTGCGATCCATCGAGCGCTGTACGGTCAAGAAGGTCGTGCAGGCGGGCCCGGAGTTTGTCATTGAAGAGGTTAAGAACCTAGATGCTGATGCGCAGAGCCTGTTAACTTTGAACTCGGTCTCAGATGTAAGCACCTTTATTCCAGGCAAGGATTTACCGCTAGAACAAACCATTGCGAATATGTCTGCCGTGCTCGCTAATCTAGGAATTAAGATTGAAATTGCATCATGGCGCAATCTGATTCCTAATGTGTGGTCATTGCATATTCGCGATGCACACTCGCCAATGTGTTTTACCAATGGCAAAGGCTCTACCAAAGAAAGCGCTTTAGCATCAGCGCTGGGCGAGTATATCGAGCGACTGAGTAACAATCATTTTTATGCGGGCGCATTTTGGGGTGAAGATATTGCCAATGACCATTTTGTTCATTATCCAAATGAACGTTGGTTTAAGCCGGGACCTAAAGATGCATTACCCAAAGAACTGCTTGATGAATATTGCCTAGAGATTTTTAATGCCGATGGTGAACTACGTAGCTCACATTTAATCGATACCAATTCTGGCAATGTAGAGCGGGGAATTTGTTCGTTGCCATATGTGCGACAGTCAGATGGCAAGACTGTTTATTTCCCATCCAACTTAATTGAAAATTTGTATGTCAGTAATGGCATGAGCGCTGGCAACACACTAGCTGAAGCACAGGTGCAATGCTTGTCAGAGATCTTTGAGCGAGCAGTTAAACGTCAAATAATTGAAGATGAAATTGCATTGCCGGATGTGCCGCAAGAAGTCCTGGCAAAGTATCCCGGTATTTTGGCTGGTATTCAGAGTCTTGAGGAGCAGGGCTTTCCGGTGTTGGTTAAGGATGCATCTTTGGGTGGCGTCTACCCAGTCATGTGCGTTACTTTGATGAACCCTCGAACGGGAGGAGTATTTGCATCCTTTGGTGCACATCCAGGCTTGGAGGTCGCTCTGGAGCGGAGCCTAACGGAGCTCCTACAAGGCCGCAGTCTGGAGGGCTTGAATGATTTACCCCCACCCACTTTTGCAAGTGAGGCAGTGACTGAGCCAAATAATTTTGTTGAGCACTTTATTGACTCTAGTGGCATTGTGTCATGGCGATTCTTTAGTGCAAAACCAGATTACGATTTCGTTGAGTGGGATTTTTCTGGAAAAGGGGAAAACTCAAATGCTCAAGAAGCCGCTACATTATTTGGCATTCTTCAGTCTTTGGGCAAAGAGGCCTACGTCGCGGTATATGACCAGCTGGGTGCGATTGCTTGCCGAATTTTGGTGCCAGGATATTCCGAGATTTATCCAGTTGAAGATCTGATTTGGGATAACACCAACAAAGCACTATTGTTCCGTTCCGATGTTTTGAATCTACACCAACTAGATAATGCCAATCTAAGCCAGCTACTAGAAAATCTAGAAAATAATGAGTTGGATGAGTACGGCGATATTCCCACATTGATTGGCATTGAGTTTGATGAGAATACGCCTTGGGGTCAGTTAACAGTATTGGAGCTGAAGCTGCTCATCCATCTTGCCTTAAAGCAATTTGAAGAGGCGCATGAGTTAGTCGGCGCCTTTCTGCAATACAACGACAATACGGTCGAGCGCAAATTGTTTTATCAGGCATTAAATGCGGTGTTAGAGGTCGTATTAGATGATGACTTGGAGTTGGATGACTACACAGCAAACTTCCGCCGAATGTTTGGCGACGAGAGAATGGATGCTGTCATGGGATCAGTAGATGGCGCTGTCCGATTCTATGGTTTGACTCCTACAAGCATGAAGCTAGAGGGCCTTGATAGGCACCACCGCTTGATTGATAGTTATAGAAAATTACATGCCGCTAGGGCTAAATTTGCGGCTAAAGCCAGTTAGGTTGAGGGCAAGACCTTCTTGATAGCCTTTTTTCAGCCTAGCATTAAGTTTCATTTATAATTCCCACTCTTGGCCTGGTGGCTCAGTCGGTAGAGCAGAGGATTGAAAAGCTAGGATAGAGGACTAAAACAGTTCTGCACATTGGGTCTTAGCTGGTTGCGACCCACCGCCCTACAAGCACCGAATTTCGTGGCTCTCAGCGGTTTCGAATAATTCCCAAATGGCATCCGCAGCGTTGTGTTGGCCAGAACAATCCCATCTTGGAATTTTTATTACCCAGAAACATCGTTTTAAAGCTCTTTAAAGCATGTTTGTTGTATTTGGGTAAACCTTACTAGCAATGTGTAATTGTTAGGGAGTATTATTCATTCATCCCGCCCTTGGCAGTAAGCGATCCAAACATCTAGGATTTGCCGAACCCCTGGGCTTTTTTATTTTGTTGAAGAGCCAAAGTTATGTCTACAGCCATACTGATAGATGGCGCTTATTTTATTAAGCGATTTCGGAAAATCGAGCCACATAATTCTTATGATGCCAAGAGGGCATCTGAATTCTTGTTTAGATGTGCGCTAGCCCATTTGGTTGAGGGCGTAAAAGGCAAGGAACGCAGAAAGCATGAGTTGTATAGAATTTTTTTCTATGATTGCGCTCCCTTAAATAAAAAATTACACAATCCCATAACTAAAAGCGCTGTTGATTTTTCAAAGTCTCAGGAGGCTATTTTTAGAAATGAGCTTCATGAACACCTAAAGGCTAAGCGCAAGACAGCTCTTCGATTGGGGCATTTATCTAATGAAACCCCTTGGACTATTAAGCCTGAAAAAATAGAATTAATGCTTAAAGGGAAAGTTAAGTTTGAGCAGTTAACAGAGCATGATGTTATGCCCAATGTGAGGCAAAAAGGCGTTGATATGCGTATCGCAGTCGATATTTCGTCCTTGGCAATGAAGCATCAAGTGAGCCAGATTGTATTAATGGCTGGCGATGCTGATTTTGTGCCTGCTGCAAAAATGGCCAGACGAGAAGGCATTGATTTTATTGTTGACCCTATGTGGGGACGAATTTTGCCAAACTTACTGGAGCATATAGATGGGCTGAGATCTACATGCCCAAAACCAAAATCTATTAATGATGGAGATGCTTCTTAGATCATCATTCCATCAAGCCTCGATAGATAGAGGATTTGTTTTTGTCTGTTCTAAATAGAACAAACTTATTCAGCGTCTAGTTACGGGACACTGACCTGGTTAATTCGGCTTACTCGATCGCCACTGTTCAAATTGGCGCTGATTATGAGCGACCACACCTTCAATAGAGTCTTGCGGTAATTGCTTAAGACATTCAGCTAAGGCTTCAGGACTGAGTTTTTCAGCGGGTTTAATTTGTTTTATCTCTTGTGGCGATTTGCCATCCCAAGCAAAGGGGTTGGTAAATGTTGGCGGGTCGGGTAAACAGTCATCACTATAAATTGGTGCGTCATCAGCGGCAAATGGTGTGAACGAAATTGTCTTTTCAAAGATGAGTAGTTTTCCAGTTGGCGTGGGTGGTGGCGGTGGCATTGAATAAATTGCTTTGCGAGCAAGGGCCTCAGCCTTATCAGATGTTTTCCAGAGGGTCTCAACTCTAGTAATGCTGCCATTTGGGGCAATCTCGATTCTGAATCTCACATGCCCTTGATCGGGGCCTTCCACAGCGGTACCCATCATGCTACGTACTTGCTTGCCCCAAGTGTGTCTGTAGCCTTTACTATTTTTTAATGTGTATGTTGAGGCAAAAGCCCATTCCTCTGCTGTTGGGGCATTAGGGGCAGCTTGTGTTGCTGGGGCTTTTGTTGTGAGCGTTTGATTCTTTTGGATGTTGACGGGCTCTTGTTTTTCTTGCGGCTCATTCAGTTTGATAACAACGATATCTTCTTTAACTTTTTTTAGTGGCTTTACTGTTGATGGAGACCATAAAAGCAATAAGCAAATATGTACGGCTAAAGAGAGGACAAGCGCCGACTTAAAAGCAGACTGTGGCGTTTGAATAAGGCGATTAAGACGGAACAATCACTACTCGTCTTGTTTGGCTAGTTTCAGATTCATATTGAGCCAATTAGGAATGCCATCTTCGGCTCGAACTGCTTTAAATCCTTTTTCTCGAAGTCGTTTAACCGCCTCATAAGACAATACGCAATATGTTCCTCGGCAGTAAGCCACAATGGTTTTAGATTTTGGAAAATCTCCCAATCGCTCTTCTAATTCCTCAAGGGTGATATTGAGTGCCCCTTCAAGATGGGAGTGAGCGTACTCTTCACTAGGCCGAACGTCTAAAAGGGTGATTTCTCCACGCTTAGCCAATTTAAGCACTTGATTAACTGGCATGCCTTCTAAGCTATCGCGCGAGGTGAGGTACTTATTAACCAGGCTATCGACTTCTTCAATGTGGCGCTGCCCTACACCTTGTAGCTTTAAGAATAAATCAATAACATCTGAGTCCGCTATCTCATAAACAATGGATTTACCCTGTCTGATCGTGTTCACAATGCCGACTTGTTTGAGTACTTGTAGATGTTGCGACACATTAGCAATGGGCAATTTAACCTTTTTAGCAAGGTCTTCAACAGCTGTAGGGCACTGAATAATGAGCTCAATAAGCTCTAAGCGCACCTCAGAACCAAGGGCTTTCCCGAGTTTGGCAAATTGCTCGAACAGTTTTTGCTTGAAAGTCAATTTTTGTTTAGGCATAATCATTCAATGATTTTATTGAATATAAGTGAGGGTGTAAATGCTTAAAAAGCTCGTGGGTGTCATTATCTCTTTGTTCTCATTAAGTGTTCTAGCTGATAGCCCTGTACCACTCGAGATTAATGGACAAAAAGCCTTGGTATTCATTAATCAAGACCCTCCCGGAACCAGATGTAATACCAATGTTCAAATTGCCGCAGAAATTGCTAATGCGTATCGACTACCCATTTTGATTCTGCCCCAAACAGCCGTTCCGCCATTAACGCCAGCTCCTTCAGTTTGGTACAACGGACAAAACATAGCGGCAAGTGGTGGCGCTCACAATGGCATGGTGAGCTATCAAATCATTGCGGACATTCTGGAGTTAGAGGGAACGACCAAGCAGAAGAGGCAAGGTAAGTTATTTAACGATAGCGTAAGACCTGAATTCGATAAGTTCAAATCAACTATTAAGACTGGGAAATAAATGAGAAAACTATTCATTGCGCTTGCGCTCACATCATTCGTAGCAAGCCCAGCGTTTGCTGATAACAAAGCTATTGCTGTTGATGAGATGGCGGGTTATCTTGAGTTTGTAGACTATGGCGGCGCTACGATATTTCCTGAGCAGATACCCGCTGAAGAATACAAGAAGATGATGGTGATTGATGCTAGAGATAAGGCTCAGTTTGATAAGAGTCATATTCCAGGAGCAGTCAACATTGAGTGGCGCCAAGTCTTGGCACAAAAAGATAAGATTCCTAAGAACAAGCCTGTCTTAATCTACTGTAATACCGGCAGTCTCTCAGCTCAGGCAGGCTTTGCTTTGCGTGTTGCTGGCTATGAGAATTTGCGCATTCTTCAAGGTGGCTATGAAGAGTGGAAAACTAAAGGCGGCATGGATGCTTATAAGAAGGCTGTTAATAAACAACCTAAGCACTAGCAAATGAACAAAAAAGAACACTGGGAAAAGGTCTATGGCGACAAGGCGCCAGATGCGGTGAGTTGGTATGCGCCACACCTTGAGACATCATTAAATTTAATTCACCAAGCTAGTGCCAATAAGAGTGCTGCCGTTATTGATATTGGTGGCGGTGAATCTACGCTAGTGGATGACCTTTTGTCTGAGGGTTATGAGGACATCAGTGTTTTAGATATTTCTCAAAAAGCAATTGATGTCGCTAGAGCTCGCATTGGTAAGCAGGCTGATCAGGTTCACTGGTACTGCGCTGATATTGCGCAAGCAACATTACCGCAAGGTTATTTTGACGTTTGGCACGATAGAGCTGTCTTTCATTTTTTAACTGAAGAAGCGCAGCGGGTGAAGTATGTAGAACAAGTGATGCGCTCAGTTAAGCATGGTGGCTATGTGATTATGTCCACTTTTGGACCCGAGGGTCCAGAGAAGTGTAGCGGCTTAGATGTGGTTCGCTATGACTCAGAAAACCTTCATGGGCAGTTTGGTAAGACATTTAAATTAATCAATAGCTCAACAGAGCTCCATCAAACCCCCATGGGAACCACGCAACAGTTCTTATATTGCTTTTGCAGGATGGAATAAAGAGTAAGCGTTACCTTAAGTAATGGTAAGTAGCTCATAAAAGAACCCCTTAGGGAAACGAGGTATTTAGTCTATTTCTCTATTTTTTTGATTTTGGAAGTCAAAGAGTAATGCAGTACTTCTTATAGCTTCTTTAGGGTAGTCACACAAACGCTCCAACATCGATAAACAGGTGAGGTAATACCTTGAAATCCCAGTGGTTTTCTTTGGATATCCGCCTCATAGCGAAAGTTGTGCCTTATGCGTGGAAACTGCATAAGGGATGGTGTCAAATTCGGAGAAAGCTAAGTTCAGAAATGAATACGCTAACGTCGAGCCAAGCTTCAGTGCGAAAGTGCTATTGAAGGTATAGAGACTAGACGGCAACCATCTAAGTAAGGATGCAAATCTTTATATGATGAATGCATAGTCCATGGAGGAGTGAAAGCCACACAAACCGGAATGCTTTGGCCCCTGGTTCAAGTCCTGTGGGGGCTTTGTCTTTTAAGCGGTGATTTAATTAACCGCGGAGCGACTCTAGCAATAACAGATCGTTCATTTATATTCTGATTTCTTCAGATGATTAAAAGACTTTCGATCATCTAGCCCCCAGCTTTCCCAGCCATCTCCAAAAAGCTCATGGGGATGCTGTGT
>NZ_MHZG01000013.1 GCF_001830325.1 Polynucleobacter sp. GWA2_45_21
GGTCAACGTGACCGATTGTGCCAACGTTTACGTGCGGTTTTGTCCGCTCAAACTTTTCTTTTGCCATTTTTTTGTCTGCCTTCTTAGCTAGTCAATATTCAAAATAATGTGGATAAATTACTTCGCTTTAGCAGCCATAACTGCTTCAGCAACGTTCTTAGGTGCTTCGGAATAATGCTTAAATTCCATGGTGTAGGTAGCGCGACCTTGGGTCAACGAGCGCAAGCCAGTTGAGTAACCAAACATCTCTGCCAATGGCACTTCAGCGCGAACGATCTTGCCGCCCCCTGGAATGTCATCCATACCTTGCAAAATACCGCGACGTGATGAGAGGTCACCCATTACGTTACCCATGAAATCTTCTGGTGTTTCAACTTCAACAGCCATCATTGGTTCTAGCAACACTGGTGCTGCTTTGCGCATACCGTCTTTGAATGCCATCGAGCCCGCCATCTTAAATGCGTTTTCGTTGGAGTCAACGTCATGGTATGAACCGAAGAACAATGTTGCTTTGATATCTACAACTGGATAGCCAGCCAAAATACCGGAGTTCAATGTTTCGATAATTCCTTTTTCTACTGCAGGGATGTATTCACGTGGAACTACACCGCCCTTAATAGCGTCAACGAATTCAAAACCTTTGCCTGGGGCTTGTGGCTCTAACTTCAATACCACATGACCGTATTGACCACGACCACCAGACTGCTTAACGAATTTACCTTCGATCTCTTCGCAAACCTTACGAATCGTTTCACGGTAGGCAACTTGTGGCTTACCAACAGTTGCTTCTACACCGAATTCACGCTTCATACGGTCAACCAAAATTTCCAAGTGGAGCTCGCCCATACCGGAAATAATTGTTTGGCCAGATTCTTCATCTGTTTTGACACGGAAAGAAGGATCTTCTTGTGCCAAGCGATTCAAAGCAAGACCCATTTTTTCTTGGTCAGCTTTTGTCTTTGGCTCTACAGCTTGAGAGATCACTGGCTCTGGGAATACCATGCGCTCCAAAATAACGATGCTATCTGGATCGCACAATGTTTCGCCTGTAGTTGCGTCTTTCAGACCAACTGCAGCTGCGATATCGCCAGCGAATACTTCTTTAATTTCTTCACGTTCGTTTGCATGCATTTGCAACAAACGTCCAACACGCTCTTTCTTACCCTTGATTGGGTTGTAGATTGTGTCGCCAGATTTCATTACACCTGAGTAAACACGGAAGAAGATGAGCTGGCCAACAAATGGGTCAGTCATGATCTTAAATGCCAATGCTGAAAACTTCGCATTGTCAGAAGCTTCACGTGTTGTTGGTGTGCCATCTTCCAATTCACATGGAACTGGTGGAACGTCTAATGGTGAAGGCAACAATTCAACAACCGCATCCAACATCGCCTGAACACCTTTGTTTTTGAAAGCTGTTCCGCACAACATTGGAACGATTTCATTGGCGATAGTACGTTGACGTAATGCTGCCTTGATTTCTTCTTCGGTCAAGCCTTCGCCGCCGAGATACTTTTCCATCAACTCTTCTGAACTCTCTGCAGCAGCTTCGAGCATTTTCTCGCGCCACTCTTCAGCAGATGCTTGCAATTCAGCAGGGATATCTTCGTATGTAAATTTAGTGCCTTGTGAAGCCTCATCCCAATAGATGGCCTTCATCTTTACCAAGTCCACAACACCTTTGAAGTTTTCTTCAGCGCCGATTGGAATCTGGATCAAGATAGGATTTGCTTTGAGACGCATCTTCATTTGGTCATAGACCTTGAAGAAGTTCGCACCAGTACGGTCCATCTTGTTTACGAATGCTAAACGTGGAACTTGGTACTTGTTAGCTTGGCGCCAAACAGTTTCAGATTGTGGCTGTACGCCACCTACTGCACAGTAAACCATGCAAGCGCCATCCAAAACGCGCATTGAACGCTCAACTTCAATAGTAAAGTCTACGTGTCCTGGGGTATCAATAATGTTGATACGGTGCTCTGGGAAATTACCAGCCATGCCCTTCCAGAACGTTGTAGTAGCAGCAGAAGTAATCGTGATACCACGCTCTTGCTCTTGCTCCATCCAGTCCATGGTTGCAGCGCCATCATGCACTTCACCGATTTTGTGATTAACACCGGTGTAGAACAAAACGCGTTCTGTTGTTGTTGTCTTACCTGCGTCAATGTGCGCAGAAATACCGATATTGCGGTATTTGTCGATAGGGGTTTTACGTGCCACTGTTGGTACCTTTTCTTTGCTGTGCGATTAGAAGCGGAAATGTGAGAAAGCTTTGTTAGCTTCTGCCATACGGTGAACTTCTTCACGCTTCTTCATTGCTCCGCCGCGACCTTCTGCAGCTTCTAATAATTCGTTGGCCAAACGTTGAGCCATAGATTTTTCACCGCGCTTTTTAGCGGCTTCGCGCACCCAGCGCATTGCCAAAGCGGAACGGCGTGATGGGCGAACTTCAACAGGAACCTGGTAGTTGGCGCCACCAACACGACGGCTCTTCACCTCAACCATTGGCTTAACGTTGCCCATAGCTGTTGAGAAAACTTCAAGTGGTTCTTTGTTTGCTTTTTTCTCGATGTGGTCAAAGGCACCATAAACGATACGCTCTGCAACCGATTTCTTGCCGTCCAACATGAGGACGTTCATGAATTTTGCTACTTCTACATTGCCGAATTTTGGATCAGGCAGGATTTCCCGTTTGGGAACTTCACGACGACGTGGCATAACTACTCCTTCAGTTCAGTTAGGGGTGGCCCACATGGATCACCCGCTCCGGCCGTCCTACTATCTAAAGAAATCTCTAGACGGAACGGCCACTTACTTGTCTTTAAAGTCTGACAAACGAAGACTTACTGCAAATACTGTAAGTTGCTATTAAGCAGCTTTCTTGGCGCGCTTAGCACCGTACTTGGAACGTGACTGCTTACGGTCTTTAACACCCTGCAAGTCAAGTGAGCCACGAACGATGTGGTAACGAACACCTGGCAAATCCTTTACACGACCACCACGGATCAACACTACTGAGTGTTCCTGGAGGTTATGGCCTTCACCACCAATGTATGAAATCACTTCAAAACCATTGGTTAAGCGAACTTTAGCTACTTTACGTAGCGCAGAGTTAGGCTTTTTAGGAGTGGTTGTGTATACACGTGTACATACACCACGGCGCTGCGGGCTGTTTTGCAGCGCAGGGCTCTTGCTTTTAACGGTCAGCCGGGTTCTTGGCTTACGTAATAATTGATTAATTGTTGGCATAAAATAGCTCGGTTAGTACTTCTTTGTTGCTTTCTTCAAGAAAATCAATGACTTAGAGAAATCCTAGGTCAAAACGACCCTCTTCTGAATCAGTAGAACTCAGCATTCTAGCCTGGCCAGCCCTTTCCGTCAACCTCGAGGGAAAAAACTGGCCATTTCTGGCCAGGAATACCAAATTAGCTTGGATCAGCCTCCCCAGCAGGAGCAATCACTTCAGCCTCTATTTCTACAGGCATATCAGCCATTGCTTCCTCTTCGGCGGCAATCATTTGAGCGCGATCACGCTCGAATTGCTCTCTGACCTTGCGTGCACGGCGGTAAGACAAGCCGGTACCAGCAGGGATCAGGCGACCAATAATGACGTTTTCCTTGAGGCCACGGAGTGTATCGGTCTTGCCCATAATTGCAGCTTCGGTCAATACACGGGTGGTTTCTTGGAAAGAAGCCGCTGAAATGAAGCTGTCTGTCGACAAGGATGCCTTAGTAATACCAAGCAACACGTTCTCGAACTGAGCTGGGCGCTTACCTTGTGCAATCACAGCATCGTTTGCGTCATACAACTTAGAACGCTCAACTTGCTCACCAGTGATGTAGGCAGTATCGCCACCATCAGTGATTTGCACACGACGCAACATTTGACGCACGATGACTTCAATGTGCTTGTCATTAATCTTCACGCCTTGCAAACGGTAAACATCTTGAACTTCGTCCACGATGTAGATCGCCAACTCTTCAATACCTCGGAGTGTCAAGATGTCATGCGGATCGGCAGGGCCTTCCACAATCATCTCGCCCTTGTTCACAACTTGACCGTCATGAACGAGAACTTGTTTCTCTTTAGGAATCAAGAATTCATTAGCTTCGCCATCCATATCGGTAATCACTAAACGCTGCTTACCTTTGGTTTCTTTACCGAAGGAAACCGTTCCAGTGACTTTAGCCAATACAGCAGCATCTTTTGGTGAACGTGCTTCGAACAATTCAGCAACGCGTGGCAAACCACCGGTAATGTCGCGAGTCTTCTGTGATTCGATTGGAATACGTGCCAATACTTCACCAACTTCAACTTTTTGACCATCTTTAACAGTGATCAAAGCGCCAACTTGCAAACCGATGTTAACTGGGTGATCCGTACCCGCAATCATCACTTCGCCGCCCTTGTCATCAACTAAGTTGATCATTGGACGAACGCCTTTGCTAGCAGCACTACGACGCTTACCGTCAATCACCACCAAAGTGGAGAGGCCGGTTACTTCGTCAACCTGCTTAGCTACAGTAACGCCTTCTTCTACGTTGTCGAAGCGAGCAATACCAGCGTACTCAGAAATAATCGGACGTGTTAATGGGTCCCAGGTTGCTAAGCTTGCGCCAGCCTTAACTGCTGCATCTTCTTTCAACAAAAGAGTTGCACCGTAAGGCACTTTATGACGCTCGCGCTCACGACCGTTATCGTCAATGATCACAGCTTCGCCTGAACGTGAAATCACGATCTGCTCACCCTTCGCATTCTTCACAACACGCATCGTGCCAGAGAACTTCAGAGTACCGTTAGACTTCGCTTCAATATTGCTTGCAACCAATGCACGTGACGCCGCACCACCAATGTGGAAGGTACGCATAGTCAACTGTGTGCCTGGCTCACCGATGGACTGAGCAGCGATAACACCAACCGCCTCACCAACGTTCACCAAGCCACCGCGACCTAAATCACGGCCGTAGCACTTAGCGCACAATCCAAAGCGAGTTAAGCATGACAACACTGTGCGAACTTTAACTTCGTCGATACCCAAGGCAACGATTTGATCAACATGATCTTCGTCGAGCAATGTGTCGTTAGGAACAATGACTTCTTGTGTGTCAGGGTGAACGATGTCACCGATACATACACGACCCAAAATACGGTCACGCAATGCTTCGATAATTTCACCACCTTCAACAAGCGCTTTCATCGTTACGCCAGAAGTTGCGCCGCAATCTTCTTCAATAACCACGAGGTCTTGAGTTACGTCGCATAAACGACGTGTCAAGTAACCAGAGTTCGCTGTCTTCAATGCTGTATCAGCCAGACCTTTACGAGCACCGTGAGTAGAGATGAAGTACTGCAACACGTTCAAACCTTCACGGAAGTTCGCAGTAATTGGGGTTTCAATAATGGAGCCATCAGGCTTCGCCATCAAACCACGCATACCAGCCAACTGACGAATCTGCGCTGCAGATCCACGCGCACCAGAATCCGCCATCATGTAGATGGAGTTGAAAGATTCTTGACGCACAGTTTTACCGTTGCGGTCGAGTACGTCAACGTGTGACAACTCATCCATCATCGCTTTACCAACTTGGTCACCAGCGGCACCCCAAATATCAACCACGTTGTTATAACGCTCTTGATTGGTTACAAGGCCTGACATGAACTGCTTGTCATACTCTTTAACCTTGGTAGAAGCTTCAGTGATGATGCGCTCTTTAGAGCTTGGAATCAGCATATCGTCGATTGCAACCGAGATACCGGCGTTAGTCGCCAAGCGGAAACCAGACTGCAAGAGGCGGTCAGCAAAAATAACTGTTTCACGAAGACCGCACTTACGGAATGAAGTGTTGATCAAACGTGAGATTTCTTTTTTCTTCAGAGGCTTATTGATTTCCTCGAAAGACATGCCTTTAGGCAAAATTTCCGACAAAATTGCACGGCCAACTGAAGTTTGATAGATCTTGGTCTTTTCAGCAAAACGGGCATCGCCCTCTGCCTTTTTGTCCACAATCTCAAACTCAGTAATACGCACAGCAACGCGGGAAGCCAATTCAACCTGGCCAGCCTCGTATGCACGAATTACTTCAGTGATATTAGCGAAGACCATGCCTTCGCCTTTACCGTTGATCTTGTCACGAGTAGCGTAGTACAGACCCAACACCACGTCCTGCGAAGGAACGATAGATGGCTCGCCGTTAGCTGGGAACAATACGTTGTTCGAGGCCAACATCAATGTACGTGCTTCCATTTGCGCTTCGAGCGACAAAGGAACGTGAACAGCCATTTGGTCACCGTCAAAGTCGGCGTTAAATGCCGCGCAGACTAATGGGTGCAATTGGATCGCTTTGCCTTCAATCAGCATTGGCTCGAAAGCCTGAATACCGAGACGGTGCAATGTAGGCGCACGGTTCAACATGATTGGATGTTCACGAATCACTTCTTCGAGAATGTCCCAAACGATTGGAGTCTGACTTTCAACTTCTTTCTTCGCAGCCTTAATAGTGGTTGCAATTCCCAAAGTCTCGAGCTTGTTGAAAATAAATGGCTTGAACAATTCCAAGGCCATCAATTTTGGTAAGCCGCACTGATGCAATTTCAATGTTGGGCCAACCACGATGACAGAACGACCTGAGTAGTCAACGCGTTTACCCAGCAAGTTTTGACGGAAACGACCGCTCTTACCTTTAATCATCTCAGCTAAGGACTTGAGAGGACGCTTGTTGGCGCCAGTCATAGCCTTACCGCGACGACCGTTATCGAGCAATGAGTCAACCGCTTCTTGCAACATACGTTTTTCGTTACGAACGATGATCTCTGGTGCACGCAACTCTAACAAACGCTTGAGACGGTTGTTACGGTTAATCACGCGACGATAGAGGTCGTTCAAATCTGAAGTAGCAAAGCGACCGCCATCCAATGGCACCAATGGGCGCAATTCAGGTGGCAATACTGGCAATACTTCCATGATCATCCAGTCAGGCTTAATACCTGAAGTCTGGAACGCCTCGAGCACTTTTAAGCGCTTAGCGTATTTCTTGATCTTGGCATCGCTACCAGTAGCTTTCAAGTCAGCACGAATAGTCTCAACTTCGCGATCGATATCAATCGAACGTAAGAGATCACGAATACCTTCAGCGCCCATGATGGCAGTAAATGCACCGTCACCATACTCTTCAGTCTTGGCAATGTACTCATCCTCAGACATGATCTGACCACGCTTCATTGCGCCTTCAGGAGTCATACCAGGATCAACAACGACATATGCTTCAAAGTAAAGAACGCGCTCGATATCACGCAATGTCATATCGAGAACCATACCCAAACGGGACGGCAATGACTTCAAG
The DNA here is from genome assembly GCF_001830325.1 of Polynucleobacter sp. GWA2_45_21. Classification (GTDB taxonomy): domain Bacteria; phylum Pseudomonadota; class Gammaproteobacteria; order Burkholderiales; family Burkholderiaceae; genus Polynucleobacter. Next base: position 7,342 of record NZ_MHZG01000013.1, read on the forward strand.
AACCAGATGTGCGCTACAGGGGCTGCCAACTCAATGTGGCCCATGCGCTCACGACGTACCTTAGCAAGCGTAACTTCAACGCCGCACTTCTCACAGATAACGCCACGGAACTTTAAGCGCTTGTACTTACCGCATAAGCACTCGTAGTCTTTGGTTGGTCCAAAAATCTTGGCGCAGAACAAACCATCACGCTCGGGCTTAAAAGTCCGGTAGTTGATGGTTTCTGGTTTGCGTACTTCACCAAAAGACCATGAGCGAATTTTCTCAGGGGATGCAAGACCAATCTTGATGACATCAAACTGCTCATCACCCTGCGTTTGCTTAAATAAATCGAGCAATGCTTTCATATCAGTTGCGCTCCATGTCAATGTCAATACCCAACGAGCGGATTTCTTTTACCAGCACGTTGAAGGATTCGGGCATGCCAGCATCAATTGTGTGCTCGCCCTTGACGATGTTTTCGTAAACCTTGGTACGGCCTGCGACGTCATCGGACTTCACTGTCAGCATTTCCTGCAAGACATATGAAGCACCGTATGCTTCGAGGGCCCAAACTTCCATCTCACCAAAGCGCTGACCACCAAACTGAGCTTTACCGCCCAGTGGCTGTTGCGTTACTAAGGAGTAAGGTCCGGTTGAACGTGCATGCATCTTGTCATCGACCAAATGGTGGAGTTTCAAAACGTGCATTACGCCAACAGTTACTGGACGCTCAAACTGATCGCCAGTACGGCCGTCGCACAAAATCATTTGCTGACGTGAAGGAGTCATCTTCAAAGAAGTAGCCACTTCTTCTGGATAAGCCAACTCGAGCATGCGTCCGATTTCTGCTTCTGTAGCACCGTCAAACACTGGAGTTGCAAATGGCAAGCCTTGGCGTAAATTCTCAGCCAAAACAGTAATCTGTTCATCAGTGAAGTTATCGATATCTTCGATACGACCGGTTTCGTTGTAAAGCTGCTTCATGAACTTACGGAGTTCAGCTTGTTTAGCTTGTTGACGAACCATCTCATCAATACGCTTACCAATACCTTGAGCGGCCCAACCTAAGTGGGTTTCCAAGATCTGACCTACGTTCATACGGGAAGGAACACCCAATGGGTTCAAGACGATGTCAACAGGGCGTCCGTCAGCCATAAATGGCATATCTTCTGCTGGGGCGATTTTAGAAACCACACCTTTGTTACCGTGACGACCGGCCATCTTGTCACCAGGCTGTAAGCGACGCTTAACTGCCAAGTACACCTTAACCATCTTCGTTACGCCAGGCTGCAAATCATCGCCTTGGGTAAGCTTGGTGCGCTTCTCTTCAAAAGCCTCATCAAATTGCTTACGCTTCGCTTCGATAGAAGATTTGATTGCTTCAACTTGTGTAGCAACTTCATCATCTGCTGGACGAACATCAAACCAATGGTATTTGTCTAAGTCAGCAAGATATTCCTTGTCGATCTTAGTGCCTTTAGCTAATTTCTTAGGGCCGCCGTTAGCAACTTTGCCAATCAACAGTTTTTCTAAACGCATGAAGGCATCGCCTTCAACAATACGCAACTGGTCGTTTAAGTCCAAACGATAGCGCTGTAATTCTTCTTGAATAATTGACTGTGCACGGGCATCGCGCTCAATACCTTCACGAGTGAAGACTTGAACATCAATAACAGTACCAATCATTCCAGATGGAACGCGCAAAGAAGTATCTTTAACATCAGATGCTTTCTCACCGAAGATCGCACGCAGTAACTTCTCTTCTGGAGTGAGAGTAGTCTCACCCTTCGGAGTAACTTTACCAACCAGTACGTCACCAGCTTCAACTTCAGCACCGATGTAAACAATACCGCTCTCATCCAAACGGGAGAGTTGTGACTCAGCCAAGTTCGAGATATCGCGTGTAATTTCTTCTGAACCAAGCTTGGTATCACGAGCAACAACCGACAACTCTTCAATATGAATAGAGGTGTAACGGTCATCAGCAACAACCTTCTCAGAGATCAAGATTGAATCTTCGAAGTTGTAACCGTTCCATGGCATAAATGCCACAGTCATGTTTTGACCCAAAGCCAACTCACCTAAGTCGGTAGATGCACCGTCAGCAACTACGTCGCCACGGGCTACACGATCACCAGCCTGAACGATTGGACGTTGGTTGATGTTGGTGTTTTGGTTTGAACGGGTGTACTTGATGAGGTTATAAATATCCACACCAACTTCACCAGCCGCTGTCTCGTCATCGTTTACACGAATCACCACACGGTTTGCATCAACGTAGTCAACGATACCGCCGCGAGAAGCCAAAATAACTGTGCCCGAGTCAACCGCAACAATGCGCTCTAAACCAGTGCCAACTAATGGCTTATCTGGACGCAAGCAAGGAACCGCTTGACGTTGCATATTCGCACCCATCAATGCACGGTTCGCATCATCATGCTCCAAGAATGGAACCAATGAAGCAGCAGCAGAAACGATCTGGCTAGGAGCAACGTCAATGAAATCGATGCGCTCTGGGCTAACCATCATGGTCTCGCCAGCTTGACGCGCTGAAACCAATTCATCGGCCAACTTACCGCTCTTGTCGATCGTTGCGTTTGCCTGAGCAATCACGTATTTCGCTTCTTCAATAGCGGATAGGTAAACAACTTCGTCGCTTACTTTGCTATTGGAAACTTTACGATATGGAGTCTCTAAGAAACCATGCTCATTTAAACGCGCAAACAACGCGAGTGAATTGATCAGACCAATGTTTGGTCCTTCTGGAGTTTCAATTGGGCAAACACGTCCGTAGTGGGTTGGATGCACGTCACGAACTTCGAAGCCTGCGCGCTCACGTGTCAAACCACCAGGTCCCAATGCAGAAATACGACGCTTGTGCGTGATCTCTGACAATGGGTTTGTTTGGTCCATAAACTGGGACAACTGTGAGGAACCGAAGAACTCACGAATCGCTGAAGAGATTGGTTTGCTGTTAATCAAATCATGCGGCATGAGGTTTTCTGTTTCGGCTTGGCCGAGACGTTCCTTAACTGCACGCTCAACACGTGACAAACCTGCACGGAATTGATTCTCTGCCAACTCACCTACACAACGTACACGACGATTACCTAAGTGATCGATATCATCGACTTCGCCTTTGCCGTTACGCAGATCAACCAAAGACTTAATGGTGTCGAGAATATCTTCGTTCGACAAGACCATCGGGCCTTCCATCTCTGAACGACCGAGACGGCTGTTAACTTTCATACGACCAACGCGAGATAAATCGTAACTATCTTCGTTGTAGAACAAGCGCTGGAACAAGGCTTCAACAGCATCTTCTGTTGGGGGCTCACCAGGACGCATCATGCGATAGATGGCAATACGAGCAGCCATTTGATCTGCAGTTTCATCTGTACGCAATGTCTGAGAAATGTACGCACCAGAATCCAAATCATTGGTGTAGATGGTTTCCAATTGCTTGATGCCTGCATCGCGCAATGTAGCCAACAACTCTTCGGTGATTTCATCATTAGCGTAAGCCAAGATTTCACCAGAGTCTGGATCGATAATGTTGCGTGCAACTACGCGACCAACTAAGTAGTCATCTGGAACAACGATGTTTTTAGTCTTAGCAGCTTCGAGTTCACGAATATGTTTTGCATTGATACGCTTGTCTTTTTGAATGACAACAACGCCATTCTTATCAAGCACATCAAAGCTGGCTAACTGACCACGCAAACGCTCTGGAACAAATTCCATTGATGCGCCATTTGCGCTCAATGCAAAATGATCAAAGTTAAAGAAGTTTGCAAGAATCTGTTCGTTGTTTAAACCAATTGCTTTGAGCAAAATGGTGACGGGCATCTTACGACGACGGTCAACGCGGAAATACAGAATGTCTTTTGGATCAAACTCAAAATCAAGCCATGAACCACGGTAAGGAATGATGCGTGCTGAGAACAGCAACTTACCTGAGCTATGTGTCTTGCCCTTATCGTGCTCAAAGAACACGCCTGGGGAACGGTGCAACTGAGAAACGATAACGCGCTCAGTACCGTTGATCACAAAAGAGCCGTTGTCAGTCATGAGTGGAATTTCACCCATGTAGACTTCACTCTCTTTTACCTCTTTAACCTTAGTCGGTGCTTCGCGATCATAAATAATCAAGCGAACTTTTGCACGTAAGGCTGAGTGGTATGTGTAACCACGTTGTTGACATTCTTTAACGTCAAACGGTGGCTGTGACAACTGGTATGACACGTATTCCATACGTGCGTAGCCATTGTTGGACACAATTGGGAATGCTGATGTAAAGGCAGCCTGAAGTCCCTCTGTAAGACGAGACATTGCCGGCTTATCAGCCTGTAAAAATTTAGCGTAGGATTCCAGCTGCGTTGCGATCAGGTATGGAACCTGATGATTATTTACTCGCTTAGCAAAGCTTTTACGGACTCGCTTGCGTTCGGTGAAGCTGTAGTTCATTTCATCTCCGAATTCAGCGACTGTACAAAGATTTGGCGATTGGCCACTACCAATCACTGGCGGACAACACTAAATCGAAAGATCTAGTGTCCGACCAAACTTGCATTCTGCAGTCGTATCAGAAGGCAAACCCGATTTCAATCAGAAATGAAATCGGGTTTGACCACTAATGGTCAAACCCAACAGGGCTAGCACCCCTTTTTGAGGGGCGCTAACTGAGTTTGTATTACTTGAGTTCTGCTTTAGCGCCAGCTTCTTCAAGCTTCTTCTTAGCTTCTTCAGCAGTCTTCTTGTCAACGCCTTCTTTAATTGGCTTTGGTGCGCCATCAACTAAGTCTTTAGCTTCTTTCAAGCCAAGGCCAGTGATTTCACGAACAGCCTTAATTACTGAAACTTTGTTTGCGCCAGCTTCGAGCAAGTTAACAGTAAATTCTGTTTGCTCTTCACCAGCAGCAGCTGCGCCACCACCAGCAGGACCAGCAACAGCCATCGCTGCAGCTGAAACGCCAAACTTCTCTTCGAACGCCTTAACCAAGTCGTTCAAATCCATTACGGACATGCTACCTACTGCATCAATGATTTCTTCTTTGGTAATCGCCATTTTTAGCTCCTAATACTTAATAGTTAATCTGCGCTTATTCAGCGGCAGGGGTTTGCGGTGTTTCTGTTCCAGCTTCTGGGGCTGCGGCTGCAGGCTCAGCAGCTGCTTCTGGAGCGGCGGCTTCAGCAACTACTTCTGCTGGGGCTGCTGCTTCAACTGCAGGTGCTGCAACTGGAGCAGGTGCTCCGGCTGATTTTTGCGCTGCTACTGCGCCCAATACGCGAGCCATCGCAGATACTGGTGCCAACATCACACCTAACAACTGAGATAACAACTCGTCGCGGCTTGGAATTGTTGCGAGGGCTTTTACGCCTGCAACGTCTAACAATTTGCCGTTATATAAGCCAGCAGTAATGACTAGCTTGTCTTGAGTCTTAGCAAAGTTCTGCAATACTTTTGCCGAAGCAATCGGATCAGCAGAGATGCCGTAGATCAAGGGGCCAACCATCGAATCAGCAAGAGGCTCAAACTGTGTGCCTTGTGCAGCACGGCGTGCCAATGTGTTCTTCAAAACGCGAAGATATACACCTTGGTCACGTGCGCTAGCACGTAGCTTTGTCAACTGCTCTACTGGAATACCACGGTATTCAGCGAGCACGACTGTTTGAGCTCCAGCCAATTGAGCGCCGACATCAGCAACAATCGCTTTTTTGTCTTGTACATTCAAAGGCACGGTTTAACTCCTAAAAAACCAACTGTTTCCAGTTGGGGTTACACACCAGCGTCTGATCATTTGTCACAAGGAAATCTTGTGAAATCTTTTCAGGGTCGCCATCTGCGCTGGCTATTACTTTCGTAACGATTAAGAATTAGTTCTGAGTAAGCAAATAATTCACCAACGGTCTTTGATGTTCGACCCTCACTCAAAGAGCGGGAGTCGACCCAAAGTTCTTTTTGCTACAGGCTAATTACTGAGCAGCCTGTATCGATGCTTGGTCTACACGTACGCCTGCACCCATGGTGCTACTTACGGCAACCTTCTTTAAATAAACACCCTTAGATGCAGGTGGCTTAGCCTTATTCAAAGCTTCAAGCAATGCGAGCAAGTTTGATTTCAATGCGGCTGGCTCGAATGAGCGACGGCCAATGCTTGCGTGCACGATACCGGCTTTGTCCACACGGAATTGCACTTGACCTGCTTTTGCATTCTTAACTGCAGTAGCAACGTCAGGAGTAACAGTTCCAACCTTTGGATTCGGCATCAAACCACGTGGGCCCAATACTTGACCTAAAGTACCAACAATCTTCATTGTGTCTGGAGATGCGATCAAAATATCGAAATCGATTTTGCCGCTCTTAATTTGGTCAGCGAGGTCTTCCATGCCAACGATCTCAGCACCAGCAGCTTTAGCTTGTTCAGCCTTTTCGCCTTGTGCAAATACCGCTACACGAACATGCTTACCTGTACCAGCCGGGAGCACAACTGCGCCACGCACAACTTGGTCAGATTTCTTAGCATCAATACCCAACTGAACTGCAACGTCGATAGACTCATCGAACTTTGCAGTTGCACATTCTTTAACCAGGTTCAATGCATCTTCCAATGCATAAAACTTATTGCGATCTACTTTAGATTCAATCGCTTTTAAACGCTTAGATAACTTAGTCATGATTAGAGACCTTCCACTGTGATGCCCATGGAACGGGCGCTACCAGCGATTGTTCTTACAGCAGCATCCATATCAGCAGCTGTCAAATCTGGCATTTTTGCTTTAGCAATTTCTTCTGCTTGAGCACGTGTAATTTTTCCTACCTTATCGGTATGAGGACGCGGTGATCCTTTTTCGATCTTCGCAGCCTTCTTAATCATGATGGTTGCTGGAGGAGTCTTCATGATGAAAGTGAAGCTCTTATCAGCAAACGCTGTAATCACGACTGGAATTGGCAGGCCAGGTTCCATGCTCTGAGTTTGAGCATTAAACGCCTTACAGAATTCCATAATATTGAGACCGCGCTGACCCAATGCTGGACCTACGGGTGGTGATGGATTTGCTTTACCTGCAGGAATCTGCAGCTTGATAAAGCCAATGATCTTCTTTGCCATTGATTGCTCCTAAAAGCGCGCCTAACCTCTTTAGGTAAGACCGCTGTTGAGTAAACGCTTCACTAGTTTTTGGCTTTCTAGATCCGCTCCTCGGTTATTGCTAACCACTTAAAACCACTACTTTTGCTACAAAAACCCCCTAAATTGGGTGTTTTTTACATCTTTTCTACTTGCCCGAACTCCAGCTCAACTGGGGTACCGCGGCCAAAAATTGTAACAGAAACGCGCAATCTTGACTTCTCGTAGTTCACTTCCTCAACGTTTCCGTTGAAGTCTGTAAACGGACCCTCTTTAACGCGAACCATCTCACCCACCTCAAAGAGGGTCTTCGGCTTAGGTTTATCAACCCCAGCCTGCATTTGATCCATGATTTTGGTCACTTCAGCCGTAGAAATCGGGCTTGGGCGGTTTCTTACCCCACCAACGAAACCGGTCACTTTTGGCGTATTTTTCACCAAATGCCAGCTTTCGTCGGTCATTTCCATCTCAATTAATACATAACCAGGGAAGAAACGGCGCTCAGAAACTGACTTAGTGCCAGACTTAATCTCTACCACTTCTTCAGATGGAACTAAGATGCGTCCAAATTTCTCTGGCATTCCAGAGCGTGCAATACGCTCCTCAAGACCTCTTTTAACGCTTTTTTCCATGCCTGAATATGCATGAATCACGTACCAGCGCATATTACCGGTAGCTTGTGGATTATTTGAGACCAATTCAGTATCAATCATTTTTTACTCACTTCCAGCCTAGGAAGACTGAAAAAACTAGCCATTCAATTAATTTGTCTGCAATCCACAAAAACAGGGACATGATCACAACAAAGCCAAATACGACTAGAGTCATCTGAGTCGTCTCTTTACGAGTCGGCCAAACAACCTTTTTTACTTCATACCAAGAATCTTTTGCGTAGGCGATAAAACGACGCCCATCTGCCGACATCGCCACAATCAAAACTGCAACAGCAATTCCGCCAAACAAAACAGCCAAACGAACCAACATCGATTGATCGGCCAGCGTGTAGTAAAGAACCAACGCTGCAACGACTAGTAAAGCAGCGAGTCCAGAGACCCAGCTGCTTTTTTCTTCGGTATGACTTGCTGTATGTTGAGACATATTACTTTCAGTTCAAATCGTGGCAGGGGCGGAGGGCATCGAACCCCCAACCTTTGGTTTTGGAGACCAACGCTCTGCCAATTGAGCTACACCCCTTTATTAAAACTATTAAGCCAAAATCTTTGCAACCACGCCGGCGCCAACAGTACGGCCACCTTCACGGATCGCAAAACGTAAACCT
>NZ_MHZG01000014.1 GCF_001830325.1 Polynucleobacter sp. GWA2_45_21
TGTATTTGCTCATGAAGCTGACCCCTTTGAGTTGGATTGGATGTCCAACTTTTGTGGGTCAGTTCACGATAAGGGCTTTTTTATTTTCTTGGGCTTAATTAGCTTTCTTTAACAGCCTTTGCAAGGCACTTAGAAATTTCTTCATAGCGCTTGATGGCCATCTTGCTAGGAACTACCTCTTTTTTGCGCCCATCTTCATTCGCAGCCATCTTGATATAGCCCATGGCGCTGAGATTCTTGAGTCGCCCATGAAGCGTTGCTTGGGAGCCTAGCTCAGATAGGGAAATCAGGTCTCCCACCAAAATAGGCTTCTTGGCATCAAAGCTCAAAATAATTTTGTCGAGTAGACCTTCTTCAATTGAGTCGAGCTTCTTCCCAGGGTTGATGCGGTCAAGCACATCAATCAAATTAAGAAAGCGAATATAACAAGTGGATTTAGTGGTCGACATAAGCGATTGAGATTTTGAGGCTATTAGCCTTAGGGTTAGCCTTATCAGTATATACCTGCATAAATTTGATTGCTAGCATGACATAGTATTTGGTAAACAAATATGTCGGCAATCATGAAAAAAATACTCTCAGAGTGGTTTTTAGGCTTTTTAATTAGCGCGGTAACGTACACGATTTTGTTCTATATCAATGCATGGTTGACGAATAATTTGGCCTATGGCTTGGGAGTCAATTGGATTTATCTGCCTGCTGGATTACGTTTATTTCTGACGCTCATCTATGGTTTACCAGGCGCCATTGGAATTGCGCTCGCATCTTTCATGATTTGTTATTTTGGGCAATCTCCACCAGAGCTCATCACCTGCATCGGCATTGGATTGATATCCGGATTTGCACCTTATTTAGCAAGAGCTTTTGTATTAAGGAATATCAATATCTTGCCTGACTTAAGTAACCTGACCTTACAGAACTTAGTGGCCTGCATCTTGATTTTCGCAGCTCTCAGTGCAGGTCTTCATCAATGGTGGTTTGCGCTGAGAGGGCTTGATGGGGCCGGAAGCTTTAATCACTTCTTGGTGATGATGATTGGGGATGTTTTGGGAACAGTGCTGCTAATTGGCCTTATTAAATATGGCCTTGATCTACTTAAGAGCTTGAGGCCTGCTTAGTTAAATAGTTCGCTTAAAGCTGCGCCTGGATCATTTGCGCGCATGAAGGCTTCGCCAACCAAAAATGCATTGACATGGTGATCACGCATTAGCTGAACATCTGCGCGACTCATAATTCCAGACTCAGTAACCAAAGTTTTACCTGTTGGTACCACTGATAGTAAAGATAAGGTGGTTTGCAGGGTAACCTCAAAGGTTTTCAGATTGCGATTATTAATACCGAGTAGCGGTGTCTTTAATTCAAGGGCTTGCTCTAGTTCAGGTGCGTTATGTACCTCAACAAGCACATCTAGGCCCAGCTCATGTGCACAAGCTTCCAACTCTTTCATTTGATTGAGTTCAAGGCAGGCCACGATCAATAAAATCGCATCAGCACCAATCGCTCTTGCTTCGTAGACTTGGTATGGATCAATCGTAAAATCTTTACGTAATACAGGAATGCCGCATACAGCTCTTGCTGCTTGAAGGTAAGCATTAGAGCCTTGGAAATAATCTTTATCTGTGAGAACGGATAGGCAGGCGGCACCATTGTTTTCATAGGACTGAGCAATTTCAGCTGGCTGAAAATTTTCGCGCAAGATTCCTTTGCTGGGACTCGCTTTCTTAATCTCGGTAATCACACCCGCTTTACCTGCCGCAATCTTATTTTCAATAGATTGGATAAAACCGCGTGGTTTTAAAAAGGCATCACGATTATTTTCTTCGGCCCGATCACGTTGATTAGCCAAAGAGATTTTTTTTGAATCAGCAGCTACCTCAATCTTCTTTGTGGCAACAATTTTGTCGAGGATATCGCTCATGAAGATCTTAATTAGTTTTGGGTTGCAGATACAAATTGGTCCAACTTGTGACGGGCAGCGCCAGAAGCAATTGCAGCTTGGGCCATCTGAATACCGCTAGCAATGCTCGGGGCTACATCCGCTACATACAGCACTGCTCCAGCGTTGAGACAAACAATGTCGCTCGCTGGACCAGGAGTTTTATTGAGTACATCCAAAACAATGGCTTTAGATTCTTCAGCATCGGCCACCTTAAAGCTATTGGTCGGCGCAGTGTTCAAGCCAAAGTCTTGTGGATGAATCTCATATTCACGAACCTGGCCATCTTTCAGTTCACCAACCAGAGTAGGGCCTTCAAGGGAGATTTCATCTAAACCATCGCGTCCATAGACGACGAGTGCGTGGTCCATGCCCATGGCTTGTAATACACGCGCCTGGATGCCGACTAAGTCAGCATGAAATACGCCCATGAGGATGCGTTTGGCATCTGCAGGGTTCGTGAGTGGGCCCAGGATATTGAATATCGTGCGCACACCCAAATCTTTACGAATCGGTACGACGTTTTTCATTGCAGGGTGATGATTGGGTGCAAACATAAAGCCTGCCCCCACTTCTGAAATACATTTCGCTACTTGCTCTGGGGAAAGTGATAGTTTTACGCCTAGAGACTCCAGAATATCTGCGCTTCCGGATTTGCTGCTGACGCTGCGATTACCGTGTTTAGCAATTTTGGCTCCGGCGGCTGCCGCCACAAACATGGCAGCAGTAGAAATGTTGAATGTGTGAGCTCCATCGCCGCCAGTGCCCACCACATCCACTAAGTTTTTTCTATCCTCAACGATTACTGGAGTGGCAAATTCCCGCATGACTTGAGCTGCTGCAGCAATTTCACCAACAGTCTCTTTTTTGGTGCGCAGGGCAACCAGTAGTCCCGCAACCAAAGTTGGTGGCATCTCGCCACTCATGATCAGACGCATCATGGCAGTCATCTCATCATGAAAGAGCTCGCGATGTTCAATGCAACGTTGCAATGCTTGCTGTGGAGTAATGGACATGTGGTTCGACTTATTGCTATTAAGTTATTTGGCTTGGAGAAAATTCTTCAGCAGTGCATGGCCATGCTCAGAAAGAATCGATTCTGGATGAAATTGCACACCTTCTACTGCAAGTTCCTTGTGGCGTACACCCATGATTTCACCATCGGAAGAAGTGGCCGTGACTTCAAGCATTGCTGGCAGCGAACTCTTTTCAATGGCCAGAGAGTGATAACGCGTCACCTTAAATGGATTTGGTAAGTCTTTGAAAACGCCAACACCAGTGTGATGAATAGCATCTGTTTTGCCATGCATTACTTTTTGGGCGCGAATAATCTTGCCGCCGAATGCTTCACCAATCGCTTGGTGTCCAAGGCAGACTCCCAAAATCGGAATTTGTCCAGCATAGCGCTGAATCGTCGCTACAGAAATTCCTGCTTCTGCCGGACTGCAAGGCCCCGGTGAAATGCAAATGCGTGCAGGATTGATTTTGGCAATCTCATCAACAGAAATTTCATCATTACGGAAGACTTTTACTTCTTCACCTAGTTCTGCAAAATACTGAACGAGGTTATAGGTAAATGAATCGTAGTTATCAATCATGAGGAGCATCGAGTCCTCCTTGTACTAAATCAGCTGCCATTAACACTGCACGTGCCTTAGCTTCAGTTTCTTTCCACTCGGCGGTGGGGTCGGAGTCTGCCACTACACCAGCACCCGCTTGGGAGTGCAACACACCATCACGAATCACGCCAGTGCGAATGGCAATTGCCACATCCATATCGCCAGAGAAAGACAGATAGCCAACTGCGCCTCCATAGACGCCGCGTTTCACAATTTCCATCTCATCAATGATTTCCATCGCCCGAATTTTTGGGGCGCCCGATAAAGTGCCAGCAGGGAAGGTTGCGCGTAGAACATCCATATTGCTCATATTGTCTAGTAATTCACCTTCAACCGAGCTGACTATGTGTTGGACATGGGAATATTTTTCGATCGACATCGAATCTGTCACATTGACAGTGCCTGTCTTGGCAATACGACCTACATCGTTACGAGCTAAGTCAATCAACATGACATGCTCAGCAATCTCTTTTGGATCGGCAAGTAATTCTGTGGCAAGACGCTCATCTTCTTCGGGTGTTGCGCCACGAGGGCGTGTGCCCGCTAGAGGGCGAATTGTCACAATCTTCTGACCCTCGCGCTGCTCTTGACGCACCAAGATCTCTGGTGATGAGCCCACGACCTGTAAATCACCAAAGTCATAGAAGTACATATAAGGTGATGGATTCAGGGAGCGTAGTGCCCGGTAGAGGGCAAGTGGTGAATCTGTGAATGGCTTGCTAATACGCTGGCCAATGACGACCTGCATGCAATCGCCAGCTAAAATATATTCTTTGGTTTTGAGAACAGCATTTTCAAAATCAGCTGCTTTGAACTTACGGATCAACTTTGTTTTGGTGCTCGGTAATGAAGCAGGCATGCTTACAGGCTTGCTTAAGCAAGCAAGCAATTCTTTTAATCGAGCTTGGCCCTTTTCATAACTATCGGTAACGCTTGGGTCTGCATAGACGATTAAATAAATGCGACCTGCAACGTTATCAATCACTGCCAACTCTTCAGTTAGCATCAGTTGAATATCAGGCACACCTAATTCATCTGGCAACTTGTGTTTTGCTAAGCGAGATTCAATATAGCGAACCGTGTCGTAACCAAAGTAGCCTGCAAGCCCGCCACAGAAGCGTGGGAGACCAGGTTGAACCGCCACTTTGAAGCGCTTGAAATAAGCATCAACAAAGTCGAGTGGATTGTCGTGATTGGTTTCAATGACTTTGTCATTGAATAAAACTTCAGTCAGTGGTGCCGTTGGCGTCCCAACCGTTCTTAAAACAGTTTTAGCAGGAAGGCCAATGAACGAGAAGCGACCAAAGCGCTCGCCACCTAAAACAGACTCAAGTAAGTAAGTATTCTTTTGTCCAAATGCTTGAGTGAGTTTGACGTACAGTGAGAGTGGAGTCTCTAAGTCGGCTAAAACTTCTTTGACCAATGGAATGCGATTGAAACCCTGTTTTGCTAGGGCTAGAAATTCTTCGTGCTGCATTACGCTTTTCCTGACGTCGCTAGTTCTGCGCGCATCGCTTTAATCACGTCAGCATAATTTTCTTTGCCAAAGATTGCGGATCCGGCAACAAATGTATCTGCACCAGCCTTAGCTACTTCTGCAATGTTGTCGACTTTAATGCCGCCATCTACCTCTAAGCGAATGTGTCGACCAGTCTCTCGTTGATAGCGATCTAGTCGTGCACGTACTTGAGTAATCTTACTCAGGGTGCTTGGAATAAATGACTGCCCACCAAAGCCCGGATTTACAGACATCAGCAAAACGAGATCGAGTAGTTCTAGGGTGTGATCTAAGTGATGTAGTGGCGTTGCGGGATTTAACACTAGTCCTGCCTGGCATCCTTGATCACGAATTAAATTAATAGTGCGATCCACATGAGGGCTTGCCTCTGGGTGAAAACTAATGAGGTTTGCTCCTGCTTTTGCAAAATCGGGAATGAGGCGGTCAACTGGCTCAACCATCAAGTGGACGTCGATCATGGCTGGTTTGCCATCTTTTATAGCGTGTGGACGAATCGCCTCGCACACCAAGGGTCCAATAGTGAGGTTTGGAACGTAATGGTTGTCCATCACATCAAAGTGAATCCAGTCTGCTCCCGCCAAGAGAACATCTTGAACTTCTTTGCCCAGGCAGGCAAAGTCAGCCGACAAAATGGAGGGGGCGATGACAAACTGGCTATTTGAGGGTGATTTCTGGCTATCCATCCCTAGATTCTAGCTTGCAGTTGCTCTTAGGATGGAGCAGAATTCGAGCATGAATCCTCACGAAATCAGCATTACGGTCAAAACCCAGTATTTGCCCGACCAGTCTGAACCCGATAACCGCCAGTTTGCGTTCGCGTATACCGTCACCATTCGAAATACCGGCACGGCTAGTATTCAGCTCATTGCCCGCCATTGGTTCATTACTGATGGGGATAATGATGTTCAGGAAGTCCGTGGCCTGGGGGTTGTAGGGCAACAGCCGCTCCTGCGGGCGGGTGAGCAGTTTGAATACACCAGCTGGGCAACTTTACCGACGCCGGCAGGCACGATGCGCGGAGAGTACTTCTGCGTGACTGAGGAGGCTCAGTTTTTCCAGGCCCCCATCCCCGAATTTGCCCTGGTGATGCCGAGAACCTTGCACTAGGCTCTCAAAAAACACTATTTTTTGCCCTTACCAGTCCAAAGGACAATAAAGAGCAGGAGGGCTAAAGCAATGCCACCCTCCACGGCAAATAAGATCATGGGGTATTCATCGAGTAAATTGGCAATCATGATTTCTATATCCAAATTAATAAGTCGCAAGAAAACCCCGCGAATCCTTGCTTGCAGTGTATTCGTTCTCGCAATTGCTGGTTTGTTGACAGCTTGCTCTACGCCTTCAACTAGGGGGTCTGGTTACCGTTCTAGTGGCAACATCTCATCTCCTTACAGCTCTCCGATCGCTAGCTTTCAATCGGTCTCATGGCAAGACTTGCCTGGTTGGCAGGGGGATGATTTAACCCAGGCTTGGCCTGCTTGGCTCAAGAGTTGTGATGCCTTGCGTAAGCGCAATAGTGAGATTAATTGGCGTCAGGTATGTGCTCAGGCCAGCAGTATTTCAGGTCGTGATGGGCGCGCAATTCGCCAATATTTCGAGGGGAATTTTCAAGTATATGAAGTGCGTAACAGCGCTACTGGCAAAGATTCTGGCTTGATAACGGGTTATTACGAGCCTGTTATGAATGGCTCGCAGACTCGAACCGCTACTTATACCGTTCCCTTGTACGGTCTTCCAAAGGCTTGGAAGGGCTCTAAGCCAAATCCTGCACCAGCGCGTGCAGAGCTGATGAGCTCTGGAGTTCTGAAGGGTTCTGAAATTGCCTGGGTACAGGATCCTGTCGCCGCCGCATTTATGCAAATCCAAGGCTCAGGAAAAATTCGTTTAGAAGATGGGCGCGTATTGCGACTTGGTTATGCTGGCACCAACGATCAGCCCTTTAAGTCTTTTGCGCAGTGGTTGCTAGACCGTAAAGAAATTAATCGCAGTCAGGCCACTATGCAGGGCATTAGCGCATGGGCTAAACGTAACCCAGGCCAAGTAGAGGAAATGCTCAATGCTAATCCTCGCTTTGTATTCTTTAAAGAGTTGCCAGGTAATGTTAGTGCTGATCTGGGCCCTAATGGCGCATTGGGTGTGCCTTTAACAGCAGAGCGCAGCATTGCTATTGATTTGAAAGCGATGCCTTTGGGCGCCCCGGTATTTTTGAGTACGACTAGACCTTTGAGTAGTCAAACCTTACAAAAATTGGTCATGGCGCAAGATACGGGTAAAGCCATTGTGGGTGGGGTACGAGCGGATTACTATTGGGGATCAGGGGATGCTGCAGGTGAGTTAGCAGGACGCATGAAGCAAGATGGCAAGATGTGGTTATTGTTGCCGCGCTGAACAAATCATTTTTGAAAGAGATCGATGACTTACAACACCATATTGACTGAAGTGGATGGCAAGGTTGCCATCATTACCCTCAATCGCCCGCAAGTATTAAATGCTCTGAACGATGAGTTAATGGATGAGTTAGGTACAGCGCTATTGAGTTTTGATGCGGATGACAATATTGGATGCATCATTGTGACTGGTAGTGAAAAGGCATTTGCTGCTGGTGCAGATATCGCGACGATGGCGAAGTATGGATTTGCGGACGTCTATCGCGGTGACTTTATCTCTCGCAATTGGGAAGAGATTAGAAAGGTACGTAAGCCAGTGATTGCAGCGGTATCTGGCTATGCCCTTGGAGGTGGATGTGAGTTAGCGATGATGTGCGACACCATCATGGCCGCTGATAGCGCTAAGTTTGCGCAACCAGAAGTGAAGTTAGGAATCATCCCTGGCGCTGGTGGTACTCAGCGTTTGCCGCGTGCAGTTTCAAAAGCAAAAGCGATGGATTTGGCTTTAACGGGTCGCATGATGGACGCTGCTGAGGCTGAGCGCTCTGGCCTGGTTGCCCGTATTTTCCCCCAAGCGGATTTACTAAAAGAAGTCAAAGCAATTGCCAAGACAATTGCGGACATGCCATTACTGACTGCAATGATGGTGAAAGAAGCAATTAATACTGCTTATGAAACTACGCTCTCAGAGGGAATTCATTTTGAGCGCCGTTTGTTCCACTCTTGC
Organism: Polynucleobacter sp. GWA2_45_21; assembly: GCF_001830325.1. GTDB lineage: Bacteria > Pseudomonadota > Gammaproteobacteria > Burkholderiales > Burkholderiaceae > Polynucleobacter. The sequence continues at coordinate 8,189 of NZ_MHZG01000014.1, forward strand.
TTTGCAACAAACGATCAAAAAGAAGGTATGGCAGCTTTTATAGAAAAGCGCCCAGCTAAATTTACAGACTCGTAAAAAATTCACTGCTAGGCTGAATTATTTTTCTAAGTAACGTTGCGCTAGCTTGACCCAGTAGCTGACGCCCACTGGGATCAGCGCATCATTGAAGTCATAGGAAGGGTTGTGAAGATGGCATGGGCCCATGCCATGGCCAACTGCGCGGTGATCGCCATCGCCATTGCCTAGGAACACATAGCAACCTGGCTTCTCCAGCAGCATGAATGCAAAGTCTTCAGCACCCATAGTCGGGTCGATTGAGGTGTTGACGCTCTGGGCTCCAACCAATTCGCTCATCACTTCACTGGCAAACTCCACTTCTTTATCATGATTAATGAGTGGGGGGTAGTTTCGTGCAAAACTAATTTCTGCTTGGCAGTCAAATGCACTTGCTACGTTATGAGAAATTTCTCGTAAACGTTGCTCAATTAAATCTAGCACCTCGATGGTGAATGTGCGAACGGTTCCGCCGATAAATGCACTATCCGGAATGACGTTGCTCGTCTCACCTGCATGAAACTGCGTAACTGATAACACCGCTGCATCCACTGGACGTTTATTGCGCGTAATGATGCTCTGTAAGGCTTGTACAACTTGAGCGCCTGTAAGCACTGGGTCAGCACTGTTATGTGGCAAAGCAGCGTGACCGCCTTTACCGCGAATAGTGATTTCAAAAGAATTGCTGGAGGCCATCATCGGGCCAGAGGTCACGCCAAAATGTCCTTCAGCAAGCCCTGGCCAGTTATGTAGACCAAAAACAGCATCACAAGGAAATTGTTTGAACAATCCATCGTTAATCATTTCTTGTGCGCCAGCACCACCTTCTTCTGCCGGCTGAAAAATGAAAATGACTGTGCCTTTGAATTCGCGATGATTGGATAGATATTGAGCGGCACCCAAGAGCATTGCTGTGTGGCCATCATGACCACAGGCATGCATCTTGCCGGGATTCTTTGAAGTATGTTCAAAGGTGTTATGTTCTTGTAATGGCAGTGCATCCATGTCGGCACGCAGACCAATCATCTTGCCTGGACCCAAGTCACCATCAAGTTTGCCGACCACGCCTGTTTTACCAAGGCCACGATAAACCGAGATTCCCCAGCTTGAAAGTGCTTCCGCTACAAGATCAGAAGTGCGGTTTTCTTCAAAGCGTAATTCTGGATGCGCATGAATATTGCGACGAATCTCTTGAATGGCTGATGCGGAGTCGATGATTTCTGGAAGTAATCGCATAACTTCATCTTATCTGAATTTACTCAGGCAGCTTTATATGCCCTGCAGCAAATTCTAAGGCCTCTATGGAGTAAGGAGCATTCTCTGGTTTCTGATGCTGTTGAGGAAGGGTAGGAATGACGCCTAAAAATGGTGCAAAAATTCGGTCTTTTAGCGTTTGAATATTTTCTTCCAGAAAGGGCATCTCCTCTGAAAGCATATTCGCTACCCAGCCAGCAATCGTTAACTGGCGAGACTGAATTGCTTCACAAGTGAGTAGGGCGTGGTTAATGCAGCCCAAACGCATGCCTACAACAAGGATGACTGGTAAATCAATTGCCTGAGCGAGATCGCCTAAATCTTCTTGTTCATTTAAAGGAACTAAAAATCCACCTGCTCCCTCAACAACAACCGCCTCAAATTTTTGATTTAGTGAATGCAAATCACCCAAGATGATGGTGGAATCTAGGTAGACATCATTTTCCTTGGCAACAAGATGGGGGGCTGCTGCTTGATCAAGAACGTAAGGACAAAGACTTTGTTCTTGAGAATTTAATCCTGAAGCTATGCGTAATGTCTCTAAATCCTCATTGAATTTTTGACCGCTAGCATTCACATAAGTTCCAGCAACGACAGGTTTAAAGCCGACTGCGCTGATACCTGTTTCTCTCAGTTTCAGAATGAGTGCGCCGGCAACTAAAGTTTTGCCAACCTCAGTATCGGTACCTGTTACAAAAAATCCAGTAGAGGCATTGATCGTCATGAATTGCTTTCTACGTGTTTTTCAATAGACTTCAATGTCTTAATCAGTGCACGTAAATCATCAGTGCTGTGATTTGCGGAAAAGGTAATACGCAATCGAGAGCTACCAACTGGGACGGTGGGTGGGCGGATTGCGGGGATCCAATAACCTGCTTCATCTAAGAGTTTGGCTGCCGCTAATGCGTTGGCATTGCTTCCTAAAATCACTGGCTGAATGGGGGTAGATGAAGGGGTTTTCTCCCACCTTGAGAAATTCATCTCCTCATTCCAAATCTGAATCAACTTATGAAGTTGTTTACGACGCGCAATGCCTTCATCTCCTTCGATCAATTCAAGGCTGCTCAGTAGGGTATGGGCAATTGCTGGTGGTGTAGCCGTGCTGTAGATATAAGGGCGTCCCTTTTGGATGAGCCACTCAATAAACGGCGCAGCTGCACAAATAAAAGCACCGCTCACACCGGCTGCTTTGCCAAGCGTGCCGACATAAATAATTCTTTCTGAATGTACGTCTGCTTGCTCCAAAATACCGTGACCTTGTTCGCCAAGCACGCCAAATCCGTGGGCATCATCCACCATCAACAAGGCATCATATTGTTCGGCGATATCGATTAGTTTTTCTACGGGTGCGATATCCCCATCCATGCTGAATACACCATCGACCACAATCAACTTGAGGGGGTAGGTATCTTGCTTTAGCGATTCTTCTAGTGAGTCGAGATTTTGGTGATCAAACAATGTCACCTTAGCTTTAGTTTGTGCGCTAGCTAAGCGAACACCATCAATCAAAGAGGCATGATTGAGTTTGGCAGAATAAATGCTGGCTTGACCTTGGTCAGCAAGCCTGGAAATTCCAGTAATGGCGTTGATGTTTGCAAGATATCCGGTGCTGAAGAATAGCGCTCTCGCATTAGGGATATGTTTACTTTCACAGGCGGCTAATTTTTTTTCAAGCAAGTCATGTGCAATGCTATGGCCGCTAATTAAATGTGATGCGCCGCTACCAACCCCGTATAGTTTTGCGCCTTCTGCAAGCGCAGAAACCAATCCAGGATGATTTGCTAGTCCCAAATAGTCATTGCTACAAAATGCTTTCAGTTCTCGCTGACCAACGCGAGCCTTGGTGTCACAGGGTGACTCGGTAGTGCGCAGTTTGCGTCTCAGCAATTGCTCATCCAAGTTGGCAATCTGCTGCTCTGCCATATTGCGAGCTTTAAAGTTTGTACTCATGCCAGCACCTGATTGAGAGCACGTTGTACTGCAACTCCCATTTGCACCGCTTCCTCAGTCGTAAGGATGTACGGTGGCATCACATAAATCGTGTTGCCAATGGGTCTAATGAGAATACCCTCCATCATGCTTGCTGAGAACATCTCTCGTGAAAACGTAGCTGAATTTTTTAGTGATTCAGGTTTGATATCAAAGGCTAGGATCATGCCTTGCTGGCGCCAATGTTCAATGCGAGGATCTACTTTTGCCCAAGCAAATGCATTGGCAAGATCTTTGCTACGTTCAAGATTTTTTTCGAGAACAGAGTCAGTTTCAAAAATCTCTAGGCACGCAAGTGCTGCAGCGCATGCCAGTGGATTGCCTGTATAGGAATGTGAGTGCAAGAAACCTTGTTGCATTTGATCGCCATAAAAGGCGCGATAAATTTTGTCGGTCGTCATGGAGAGCGAAAGCGGAAGGTAGCCGCCACTAATGCCTTTGGACAATGTTAAGAAGTCTGGCCAAATCCCCGCATGCTCGCAAGCAAAAAACTTTCCTGATCGACCGCAGCCCACTGCAATTTCATCGGCGATCAAATGAATGTTATAGCGATCACAGAGTGATCTTACTAAGCGTAAATATTCTGGAGAGTACATCGCCATCTGCCCGGCACATTGAACGAGTGGTTCCACAATGATCGCAGCAATATGCTGATGCTCTGCCTCTAGCAACTCTTCTAATATTTTTGCTGCGTGTTTGGCAACATCATCAGCACTCTCACCAGATTTTGCTTTGCGTGCATCAGGTGAAGGCACGGTGAAAACATCTTGTAAAAGTGAGCCGTATGCTTCGCGAAAGATTGCAACATCCGTTACTGCTAGGGCGCCTAAAGTTTCTCCGTGGTAACCATTTTCTAGACAGACAAATTTTTTCTTTTGAGACTGATTATTTATTCGCCAGTAGTGATGACTCATCTTTAAGGCGATCTCTACCGCTGAGGCGCCATCAGATGCAAAAAATACATGACCCAAATGACCTTGAGTTAAAGCTGACAATTTCTCGGAGAGGGCAACTACAGGCGGATGGGTGAATCCGGCGAGCATGACATGTTCAATTTTCTCCAATTGATTCGTAATGGCTTGGTTAATACGTGGATTGGAATGACCAAAAAGATTCGTCCACCATGAGCTAATGCAATCGAGTAGTGCCTTTTCCTTGTCATCAAATAACCAAGCACCCTTACCTTTTGTAATGGCAATTAATGGCAATGATTCGTGATGCTTCATCTGAGTGCAGGGATGCCATACGGCATCTAGGCTGCGATCAACCAGCGAGGTTTGATTTGGATCAGAAATAAGCTTCATGTTTGGTATTTGACCACTAGTTTTTCCTAATTTAGGCCTGTATCTGTTATGTTTATGCCTTGAATTGATCTATTTTCTGGAATTCGACCATGCAGGCCACCCAAACTACTGAAAAACCCCTCACTCAAGTCAAGTCTCAAAAGGATTTGCATAAAGAGGTCGACGCTTCGGGTGCTTGGTCTGTAGCCCAGATTGAGGCTTTATTTGCCCTTCCATTTAGTGAATTGATGTTCAAGGCGCAAGAAACCCATCGCGCTAACTTCCCTGATGGCGATGTGGAACTGGCTACGCTTTTGTCAATCAAGACCGGTGGCTGCCCTGAGGACTGTGGCTATTGCCCACAGGCAGCTCGTTATGACACCGACGTCAAAGCCAATAAGTTGATGGATCTGGATGAGGTTCTGGAGGCCGCTAAGGCTGCTAAAGCCGCTGGATCGAACCGTTTCTGCATGGGCGCTGCTTGGCGAGAGCCTAAAGACCGTGATATTGAAAAAGTCACCGCCATGATTAAGGGCGTGAAGGCTTTGGGCTTAGAAACCTGCGCCACACTGGGGATGTTGGAAGCCAATCAGGCTCAAGCGCTTCAGGAGGCCGGTTTGGACTTCTATAACCACAATTTGGATACCAGCGAGGACTTCTATCGCTCAGTCATTTCCACCCGTGGTTACCAAGACCGTTTGGACACGATTTCTAATGTACGTGCTGCAGGTATGTCAGTGTGTTGTGGCGGCATTGTGGGTATGGGTGAGTCTCGTGAACAGCGCGCCGCTTTCTTGGCTCGTTTGGCCAATTTAAGCCCATATCCAGAGTCAGTTCCAATTAATCACCTGGTTCCTGTTGCAGGCACTCCATTGGCAGATCAGAAGCCATTGGATCCTCTGGAGTTTGTCAGAACTATTGCTGTAGCCCGTATCACTATGCCGCGTGCACGCGTGCGTTTGTCAGCTGGTCGCCAAGAGCTCGGCAGGGCAGTTCAGGCCATGTGCTTCCAAGCTGGTGCGAATTCTATTTTCTATGGTGAGCAACTACTCACTACCGGCAATCCCGAGGCAGAACAAGACCGTGAACTATTGGCTGAGCTGGGTTTAAAGACCAAACAAAGCTGCAAAGCTGAGGTTCTGGTCTAGTTTTTAAAACCCCATGGCCTTGATCGATCGCTTCATTATTGAGTTTGATACAGCCTTACGCTCTGTAGTAGGGGGTGCTCATGCCCATCGTCCAACCCCGGGTTCGGATAAGCAATCTACTGCTTTATTAGATGCAAAAGATCGGGAGCATGCCGCAGGTTTAATGCGCGTCAATCATGTGGGTGAAGTCTGCGCCCAAGCCCTCTATCAATCGCAAAAATTAGTAGCTCGTAATTCTGAAATTCGGCAGATGTTGGATCACTCTGGCCAAGAGGAAATGGACCATTTAGCTTGGTGCGAAACCCGCCTCCAAGAGCTAGGTTCACACACTAGTTATCTCAACCCACTTTGGTATGCAGGATCCTTTGCAATCGGCTTGGTTGCTGGCTTAGCGGGCGATAAGTGGAGCCTGGGATTTGTTGCTGAAACTGAGAAGCAAGTAGAGAATCACCTTGAGAGTCATCTAGAAAGATTGCCTCTTGAAGATGAGCGTTCTCGAGCCATTGTTGATCAAATGCGCATAGATGAAATCGAGCATGGACAGGCCGCAATTTCAGCGGGTGGGGCGGTCTTGCCGGAGCCGATTCAAAAGCTAATGCAAGCGATGTCAAAAGTCATGACAAGCACTGCTTACAAAATCTAGTTCTAAATTAATTATTTTGCATATTTTTATTTAGAATACTGTTTATTAATACAGTATATTTATCCATTATTAGGCAAAATAGCTAAGACCTATTCTTAAGTATATTTTCCAAGCCGTTGTTTCAAGTAGCATTTTTATAGGCACCATTTTATCAAGACATGACGCTAAGTGTTTGTAATCACTAGGAAATTTCCTAAAAAATTACCCAAAAACACTTGACCCTCTTATTACGATCCTCTAAAGTGGGAGGAAGTGTGAAAAAGTGGGGTAAATGGTGTTTCAAGGTGCGTCAGCTCTCAATTTAGATGCAAAAGGCCGCATGTCTGTGCCGGCAAAGCATCGTGACGCCTTGTTAGTTCAAGGCGAGGGCCGCATAACGCTCACAAAACACCCAGATGGATGCCTTTTGTTGTTCCCACGTCCTGAGTGGGAAACCTTCCGCTCTCGTGTTGCGCAATTACCGATGGATGCCCATTGGTGGCGCCGAATCTTCCTTGGTAATGCTGCAGAAGTAGATTTGGATAGCGCTGGCAGAATTTTGGTGAGCCCAGAGCTGCGCTCAGCAGCTGGCATTGAGAAAGAAGTGATGCTGCTTGGTATGGGTAGTCATCTAGAGTTATGGGACGCCGCTACTTACGCTGCAAAAGAACAGGCTGCCATTGCACAAGGTATGCCTGAAGCCCTGAAGCAATTTAATTTTTGATGACAGGGTGCCATGAACATAACTCATCGCCCAGTATTACTGGCCGAGGCGGTGACGGCGCTGATCAGTGGTCCACGCATCAATTCTCCCGAAGCATCAACAAATCTACTTTTGATCGATGGAACATTTGGGCGTGGCGGTCACACACAAGCGCTACTCTCGCAGCTACCGCCAAGTGCGCGAATGATTTCCTTCGACAAGGATTTGGATGCGATCGCAGTAGCGGAAAAAATCAACGACTCTCGTTTGAGAATTGTCCACGACAGTTTTGCGCAGATGGATCAATACGCGGAGCCAGAATCGGTGGACGGTATTTTGTTGGATCTGGGTATCAGTTCTCCACAGGTGGACGAAGCACATCGAGGATTTTCCTTTCGCAAGGATGGCCCGCTCGATATGCGCATGAACACGGATCACGGTTTGACGGCAGCAGAATGGTTGGAGCAGGCATCACAAGAGGACATCACACGCGTGATTAAGACTTATGGTGAGGAACGCTTTGCATTTCAGATCGCTAAGGCTATTGTGGCAAAGCGAGAAGAAGGCTTGTCTCCAAAAACAACCTTGCAACTAGCAAGTTTAGTGGCCAGCGTGGTCCGCACAAGGGAAGTGGGTCAAGATCCAGCTACTCGAACTTTCCAAGCACTCCGAATTTTTATTAACCGTGAATTAGAGGATTTAGAGCTTGGATTAAAAGCGGCGCTAAGTTTATTAAAGCCAGGGGCACGTTTGGCGGTGATTAGCTTCCACTCGCTAGAAGATCGCATTGTGAAGCAGTTTCTGCAGTCCCATGCCAAAGTTGAAGTGCCACGTGGTTTGCCTGTCCGAGATCGAGATTTGCCGCAAAGTGCACTAGAGATTATTGGGCGCGTTAAACCAAGTGATGACGAGGTTCGAGAGAACCCCCGCGCTCGTTCGGCCATCATGCGCGTCGCAGAAAAACGCGCAGGAGATTTCGTTTGAATCGTGCCACGTTGACATTACTCGTTTTATTGTTAGCCTGCGCCCTGTCTTTGGTTGCAGCACAGCAGCGTGCACGTAAATTATTTATCTCTTTAGAGCGAGCACAAATTGAAGAGCGCAAACTCAATCAAGATTGGTTGCGCTTAGAGTATGAGCAACGCAATCTTTCGAAGTCTGCACGGATTCGCGATGTTGCTCGTAATCAGTTGCACATGGTCCCCATATCTCCTGAACGTACTTTGTATTTGAAGGAGACTAGATGAGGCCGGTAGGTTTTTCAACTACGCCAAATTTAGTATTGCGTCTGCCAATGTGGCGGTCTCGTCTGATGCTGTTTATGCTGTTCTTTGTGTTCATGCTGTTGCTCATTCGCGCATTTTGGATTCAGGGTCCGGGAAATGCTTTCTATGAAGCCAAAGGTGTTCGTGGTACACAACGTGAGCTAGAGCTGCCTGCATATCGCGGGAAAATATTAGACCGCAATGGTCAGGTGATTGCTACGAGTTTGGAGGCAAAGTCAGTTATAGCCTATAACGATACAGTGCCTGATGATTTGGCTGCCGAAAAAGTGAAGAAATTAGCAAGCCTATTGCAGATCAGTGAATCCGAGTTACGCAGAAAACTAAAGGAAGAGCGTAAACAGATTTTCTTGAAGCGCCAAGTAGATCCGGAAGTAGCGCAGAAAATTAGGCAATTAGAAATTCCGGGCATTGGTTTGAACAACGAATATCGCCGCTTTTATCCAGAAGGTGAAGCAATGGCGCACGTCGTTGGCTTTACTAATGTAGAAGATCGCGGCCAAGAAGGCATGGAGCTTTCTAGAGAAAAAGACTTAGCAGGACACCCAGGTGCGCGTCGCGTAGTGGTAGATCGTCTTGGTCGCGTTGTCGAAGAAATTGCGATTTTGCAGTTGCCGCAAAACGGTAGGGATTTACAGCTCTCGATTGATAGCAAGATTCAGTTTTTGGCTTATAACGCCGTCAAGAGTGCAGTCGAGCAACATCGTGCAAGTGCCGGCGGTGCAGTAGTCCTGGATACGCATACCGGGGAGATTTTGGCATTAGCAAATTACCCAAGCTATAACCCAAATGATCGTAAAAAATTAACAGGTGAGCAGTTACGTAATCGTGTTTTGACGGACACCTTTGAGCCTGGCTCAACCATGAAGCCATTGACCGTTGCAATTGCTCTAGAAAAAGGTGTCATTGCCCCGAATACCAATATGGCGATTGGCGCTAAATATTTGGTCGGACCAAAGCCAATTACAGATACCCATCCATATGGCAATTTAACTGTTTCTCAAATCATTCAAAAATCAAGCAATATTGGTACAGCCAAAATTGCGATGAATAACTTAACTGCGGAAGAGATGTGGAATTTCTATACATCTGTTGGCTTAGGTCAAGCCCCGAAGATTGGTTTTCCTGGCGCTGTTGCTGGCACAGTGCATCCTTATAAAAAATGGATGCCAACTGATCAGGCGCGAATTGCATTTGGTTATGGGATTTCAGGTTCACTCTTTCAGGTGGCTCGTGCCTACACTATCTTTGCTCGTGATGGCGAATTAGTCCCCCTTACGATTGAACGTAGTCCAGAGTTCAAGCCTGGTACACATATTATTTCCGCTAAAACTGCGATCGAAATGCGCAACATGATGGAGTCGGTAACAGAGCCTGGCGGTACTGCCATTAAGGCGCAAGCTGAAGGTTATCGTGTTGGTGGAAAAACAGGTACAGCACATAAATTAGTAGGAAAGAGTTACGCAAATAAATATCGTGCTTACTTTGCAGGTCTTGCACCAATTAGTGCGCCTCGCATTGTGGTTGCTGTCATGATCGATGAGCCAACTGGTGGCAGTCATTACGGCGGTGATGTTGCGGCTCCAGTATTTTCTACTATCGTGAGCGAAACTCTTCGTGCCTTGAATGTATTGCCTGATAGTAATCCGAAACAGATGGCACTGCAGGATAGCAATCCTGCAGAAGTTCAGAGTGCTGCAGTTAAATCAAATGCAGTGGTTATAAAAAGATGATGGCCATGGTTAATATTGAACCCCATCTCTTGATCTCTCATTTACGTGATCTCACATCAGCGGATGCAAAAGTTACTGCTGATAGTCGTCAAATTCAATCTGGCGATATATTCTTTGCATATCCTGTTGGTCATGGCAATGCCCTACGTGATGGTCGTGATTACATTGCGGCTGCCTTAGCAAATGGTGCAGCAGCAGTGGTATTTGATCCTGCCGATGGGGTTGCTAATGAGTACCTGGATCGACCAGAGTGTTTTGCAATTGAAAGCTTATCTAACTTGGCTGGAGAGCTCTGTGCTGAGTGGTATGACTACCCAAGTAAACAGCTCAATGTTATTGGCGTTACCGGTACTAATGGCAAAACTAGTATTACGCAATGGCTGGCGCAAGCTTTAGATGAGCCCAATCATCGGGCCGCCGTGCTGGGAACCTTGGGAACTGGATTTCCAGGGGCATTAATTCAGACTGGCTATACCACCCCAGATGCACCCCGCTTACAAACTCAATTAAAAGAATTACTTGATGAAGGCGCTCAGCAAGTCGCTATAGAAATTTCCTCCCATGCACTTGATCAAGATCGGGTTGCTGGCTTGGATGTATGTACGGCTGTATTTACCAATTTGACTCAAGATCACTTGGATTATCACGGCACGATGGGTGAGTACGCAGAGGCAAAAGCTAAGCTGTTTCAGCTACCTCAACTTAAAAATGCCATCATCAATTTTGATGATGCATTTGGGCGTGAATTAGCAATGAAACTGCTTGCTGTTGGCGGCCCAGCAGTATGGGGCTACGCATTAAGCGGTAATGCATTTACTGGGTTTGAAAAATTTGGTGATCGTCTGAAACGCACTCATGCACAAAATACCGTATTGACGACAGCAGGCTATGAAGCGCAATTCAACCTTGATGGCTTGGGATCAAGCGCTGTCCAGCTTGCGGTATTAGGTGAATTCAATTTAAGTAATTGCCTTGCTGTTTGGACTGCTCTGTTGTCTCAAGGCTTGAGTCCGAGCGAGGCCTCTAAGCGTATGAGCAAACTAAGCCCTGTTCCTGGTCGCATGGAATTGATTCGTTTGAATAAAATGCAAAGAACTGAAGGCCCATTAATTGTTGTGGACTATGCGCATACACCGGATGCCCTTACTAAAGCATTAACTGCATTACGCCCCATTGCAAATCAACGCGGCGGGAAAGTATGGTGTGTCTTTGGTTGCGGTGGTGATCGAGATATTAGTAAGCGCCCCCAAATGGGTCGTGCAGCGCAAGAGTTTGCTGATCATATTGTGATTACGAGTGATAACCCCCGATCTGAAGATCCAGGTTCTATTATTGCCATGATCGAAGCTGGTATGTCAGGCGACCTATCAAATATACAAGCGCTGCCTGATAGAGCTGCGGCCATCATGGCCGCGGTAAGACATGCCGATATCAAAGATATTGTTCTGGTTGCTGGCAAAGGACATGAGTCCACTCAAGAAATTAGTGGCAAAAAATTTGATTTTTCAGATCAAGAGCATATTCGTTTGGCGGCAGGGGGTAGCTTATGAGTACACCCATGACTACGCTTGCTCAAGTGCATGCCATGTTGCCAGGAAGTCAGTTAATTCATGCTGATGCAAAGTCTGCTGAAGGAATTTCTATTTCTCATATTGGCAGCGATAGCCGCCAGATTCAGTCCGGCGAATTATTTATTGCTTTGTTGGGCGATCGTTTCAATGCACATGAATTTTTGGGTGATGTGGCAACAGCAGGAGCAAGTGCAGCCCTGATTAGTGATAAAACAGCATGCCCAGAAAGCTTACCTGCGGTATGTGTCCAGGATGTTAAACAGGGTTTGGGTGAGTTGGCAAAGGCGTGGCGTGCACAGTTTTCTATTCCAGTGGCTTTAGTAACTGGATCTAATGGCAAGACTACTGTGAAAGAGATGATTGCTTCAATCTTCAAGGCAGCTGCCAGTGAAGAGCACACTCTGGTTACTAAAGGTAACTTCAATAACGATATTGGCCTCCCTTTAACTTTGCTTCGCATGAGAGCAACCGATCGCTTGGCAGTAATTGAGCTAGGCATGAATCATCCTGGGGAAACAGCTGAACTAGCTGTCATTGCTCAAGCTAATATTGCCCTGATTAACAATGCGCAACGCGAGCATCAGGAATTTATGTCGACTGTCGAAGCAGTTGCAAAAGAACATGCCACTGCCTTGAGCACACTTCCTGCGGATGGTGTTGCGGTATTTCCAGCGGACTCTGAATTTTCTGTTGTTTGGCATCAAGCCGCGGCAGGCCGCAAGGTGATTGATTTTGCTTTGTCTACAGATTCCGCTTCAACCAAAGCTGCTGTAGTTGGTAAGTTATTGGCCAGTGGGCGAATTGAGATTTCAACCGATCTTGGCAAGCTTGAGGTTCAGCTGAATACATTGGGAAACCATAATGTTCGCAATGCATTAGCGGCCAGCGCAGTCGCATTGGGGGCTGGCTTAAGTTTGGAGCAGATTAAGGCCGGCCTGGAATCTTTTGTTCCAGTAAATGGGCGCATGCAGTCAAAGCCTTTAAATGTTGGACGCACTTTGATTGATGATAGTTATAACGCCAATCCAGATTCAGTGAGAGCTGCTATTGATGCACTCAAACAGTCTGGAAATAATTCTTGGTTGGTACTGGGCGATATGGGTGAGGTAGGTGATCAAGGCCCTGCGTTTCATGAGGAAGTCGGTGCCTACGCTGCTGAGCAAGGTATCTCTAAGTTGTTTGCTATCGGCGAGCAGTGCAAATTCGCGGTGCAAGGATTTAATGAATATGAGAAGGCTTTAGCCACTAGTAGAGCTACTCATTTCACAACTTTGGATTGCTTGCTCGCAGAACTTAATTTGGCACTGGCAGGTCAAGAGTTAGACAAGCAGTTGCACTTAGATATTTTGGTTAAGGGATCTCGTTTTATGCGTATGGAGCGTGTAGTACAGGCCTTATTAGAGGAGGCTAAAGCATGCTCTTGATATTGGCGCAATGGTTGCAGGATGATTTTGGATTCTTCCGAGTCTTTAACTACATCACCTTTAGAGCGGTGATGGCAACTGTGACAGCTTTGCTAATTGGTTTAGCGGCTGGCCCGTGGGTTATTCGGAAGTTGACCGCATTAAAGATGGGTCAGGCTGTTCGTACAGATGGTCCACAAACCCATTTAGTGAAATCAGGCACCCCAACAATGGGTGGCGTATTGATTCTCTTGGGTATTTTTATCTCCTGCATGTTATGGGCTGATCTGAGTAATCGCTTTATTTGGATTGTGATGATTGTGACTTTTGGATTTGGCTTGGTGGGTTGGGTGGATGACTACCGCAAAGTAGCGCGCAAAGATCCTAAGGGCATGGCCTCAAGAGAAAAATTCTTTTGGCAAACGTTGATTGGATTATTTGCCGCTATTTATTTGGCCTTCTCTGTATCGGAAGTAAATAACTTCAAAGTATTGCAGCTGTTCTTTGATTGGCTTAAAAGTGGCTTTGCCTTAGATCTGCCAGCTAAATCAAACTTACTAATTCCCTTTATGAAGGAAGTGAGCTACCCCTTAGGTGTTATGGGGTTCATCATTTTGAGTTACTTAGTAATTGTTGGTAGTAGTAATGCTGTGAACTTAACTGATGGTCTTGATGGCCTAGTCATCATGCCGGTGATATTAGTTGGTGCCGCTCTAGGTGCTTTTGCTTATGTCATGGGTAATGCAATTTACGCAAAGTACTTGTTATTTCCTTACATTCCTGGTGCAGGTGAGCTCATGATCTTCTGTGGTGCCATGGGTGGTGCGGGATTAGCATTCCTTTGGTACAACACCCATCCTGCTCAAGTATTTATGGGTGATGTTGGCGCACTTGCTTTGGGTGGCGCACTTGGAACTATTGCAGTGATTGTTCGCCAAGAAATCGTGCTTTTTGTGATGGGCGGCATTTTCGTAGCAGAGACACTGTCAGTAATGCTTCAAGTATTTTGGTTCAAATTCACCAAGAAGCGTTTTGGAGAAGGCCGTCGTATTTTTAGGATGGCCCCACTGCATCACCATTTTGAATTAGGTGGCTGGCGCGAAACACAAGTAGTAGTTCGCTTCTGGATCATCACTATTTTATTAGTCCTCATTGGCCTCTCCAGCCTGAAATTAAGGTAAGCCAAAGAATATGCATAACTTAGATCAAGCCTTCGCTAACCCGGCGCTCATCGATGATGGGGGCTATCAGGCGCCTCAGCATTTCTTAATCCTAGGATTGGGAGAGTCTGGTTATGCCATGGCTAAGTGGTGCTTACGGAACGCCGCTAAAGTTAGCCTGGCTGATACGCGTGATCGCGAACAGTTAAATGAGCGACAAAAAGCCTGGTTAGCTGATCTTGAATTTGCAGGGCTTCAAGCAGCATTCTTTGGACCTCTGGATGACATTACTTTAAAGAATGTAGATGTTATTGGAATTAGCCCTGGTCTATCGCCACTGCAAGAGCCAATCGCTTCATTCTTGGCTAAGGCGCAAGAATCTAATATTGATATCTGGGGAGAGTTGGAGTTCTTTGCGAGAGCGATTGCTGCATTAGATCGCATGGCTCAGGTTGAAGAAACTCAATATAAGCCAGCTCTATTGGCTATCACTGGAACTAATGGAAAGACAACAACGACTGCTCTAACAGGGCAGTTGTGTGAGCGTGCTGGCAAGCGTGTTGCTGTTGCTGGCAATATCAGCCCAGCCGCTTTAGATAAGCTGATGTCTTGCTTGGATGAGTCTGATCAAGTTGCCGATATGCCAGAGATTTGGGTATTGGAACTCTCCAGCTTCCAGCTGGTATATACAAGTACTTTTAATGCAACGGCAGCTACCGTATTAAATATTACTCAAGATCATTTGGACTGGCATGGGGATATGCAGGCCTATATTGATGCAAAAGCCAATATCTTTGGACAAGACACTATCTGCATCTTGAATCGTGATGATTCGCTGGTGATGAATTTGCTCACTGATGAGCAAAAAACCAATAAATCAGTCATTACTTTTGGTGCAAGTCGTCCTGATGAGCAGGGTGCTTTTGGCATTGAACATGATTTGCGTGCCGGTGGAATTGATTGGCTGGTCTGGGCTGAGGTAGATGAGGATGTTGAGCCTCAACCTAAGCGTCGTCGTAAAGCTGCTGCTGTAGAGGACGAGCCATTAAGACTCAAGCGTTTAATACCTGCCGATGCTTTACGTATTCGTGGTCGCCACAATGCCTTAAATGCACTAGCTGCATTAGCTTTGGCACGAGCAGCTGGTTTACCGATGAATATGCTGTTGCATGGCTTACGTGATTACCATGGTGAACCGCATCGCGTTCAAAGTGTGTCAATTGTCTCTAATGTTGAGTATGTGGACGACAGCAAGGGTACCAATGTAGGGGCCACAGTAGCCGCCTTAAATGGCCTAAGTGCCAATGAGTCTGGTAAACGGATCTGGTTAATTGCTGGTGGTGAAGGTAAGGGACAAGACTTTAGCCCCTTACGTGATCCTGCACTACGTTTTGTAAAAGGTGTTTTCCTCATTGGTAAAGATGCCCCAATTATTGCTGAGGCTTTGGCTGATTCAGTGCCATTTGTCATGAGTGAGACTCTCCAAAACGCGGTGGCCGAAGCTGCAAAACAAGCTCAGTCTGGCGATATCGTTTTGCTCTCACCAGCTTGCGCCAGTTTTGACCAATTTAGTGATTACGTAGCGCGTGCTGAAGCGTTTGTGGCTGAAGTTCAGGAATTGGGAATGCAATTCGAAGGAGCGCATGCATGAGTTTGAAGGAAAAACTTTTTCCTGAGAATAAATTGGGCCTTGGTCGCTTCTGGAATTTTTCCAGAGGTGGAATAGATAATTTCCGAAGTGGCTTGAGAGATGCAGTTTCTGGTGTTGAGCAAACTCGCTCACGCATGATGGATTATGACCAGCTATTAGTTTGGGCAGTATTGTCTTTAGCTTTGATTGGTTTGGTGATGGTCTACTCTGCATCCATCACTTTGGCAGATGGCCCTAAGTATGCAAACTACAGCAGTAATTATTTCCTGATTCGCCATTGCATTTCATTAGCCATTGCGATTGGTGTTGCAATTTGGGTATTCAAAATCCCAACCCATGTTTGGGATCGTTATTCCCCAATCATTTTCGGCTTTACAGTTCTGCTATTAATTGCGGTACTGATTCCTGGTGTTGGAAAAGGGGTAAATGGTGCTAAGCGTTGGATCCCATTGGGCCTTATGAATTTCCAGCCATCTGAATTAATGAAATTTGCTGCAGTGATTTTTGCCGCAAGTTACACGGTGCAGCGCCAAGAGTATCTTCACTCATTCGTGAAGGGCATGTTGCCAATGGGTATTGCAGTTGCATTGGTTGGTGGCCTGTTAATGGCTGAGCCAGACATGGGTGCGTTCGTTGTAGTTGCATTAATTGCATTTGGAATTTTATTCTTGGGTGGCATCAACGCAAAATTATTTGGTGGACTAGTATTAGTTGGTCTATTGAGTGGCGCCATCATGATTGCGCTCTCACCATTTCGTCGTGGTCGCATGCTGGCATTTATGGACCCATGGCAAGTCGATAATGCGGCAAACAAAGGTTATCAATTAACCCACTCACTCATGGCGTTTGGTCGTGGCGAATGGTTTGGTTTAGGTTTGGGTGGCAGCGTTGAAAAATTACATTACCTTCCTGAAGCCCATACTGACTTCATCATGGCGGTCATCGGTGAAGAGCTTGGGTTTGTAGGTGTAGTTGTGATGATCTTTTTGTTTTATTGGATCGTACGCCGCGCATTCATTATTGGCCGCACTGCTTTGCAGTTAGATCGCAGTTTTGCTGGCTTGGCCGCTAAAGGTGTGGCGATCTGGATTGGCTGGCAAGCCTTTATCAATATGGGCGTGAATTTAGGATTGCTACCAACTAAAGGCTTGACTCTTCCTTTGGTTAGCTATGGTGGCTCAGGGATTTTGATGAATGCCGTTGCAGTGGCGATGCTCCTGCGCATTGATTATGAAAACCGAATTTTGATGCGGGGAGGTAAGTTATGACCAAGCCTTCCATCTTGATTATGGCTGGCGGTACTGGCGGGCATATTTTTCCGGGCCTGGCAGTCGCCAAGTATTTGCGCGTTTGTGGCTGGAATGTATCCTGGCTTGGCAATCAGAGCGGTATGGAGTATCGACTGGTAAAGGCTTGTGACTTCCCATTTGAGGCGGTTGAGTTTAGCGGCTTGCGTGGCAAGGGCATCAAAGCAAAACTGATGTTGCCATTTAATCTTGCAAGAGCCAGTCTTCAGAGCTTAAAGATCATGCGCCGCATTAAACCGAATGTAGTTTTAGGAATGGGTGGATACATTACATTTCCAGGCGGCTTGATGACCAAGTTGTTGAAGAGGCCATTGGTTCTGCATGAGGCTAATTCTGTAGCAGGAAGTGCTAATCGTGCTTTAGCCAAAATTGCTATGCGTACCTTAACTGGTTTTCCGGATACGATGGCTCAAGCTGAGTGGGTTGGCAATCCAATCCGTGAGGAATTTGAAAGTCTAGGTGCACCATCTAAACGATATGAAAAGCGCACTGGACCTTTGTCGATTCTCGTAGTTGGTGGGAGTCTGGGCGCAGCTGCTTTAAATGAAGTAATTCCATCAGCCTTGGCGCTAATGAATAAAGATGTGCGTCCATCTGTGATTCATCAGGCAGGAGAAAAGCATCTTGCAGATCTACAGCGGCGCTATGCTGACTTAGATGTTGATGCTGATATTCGTCCTTTTATTGATGACATGCCAACCGCTTACGCTCAAGCAGATCTTGTCATTTGTCGCTCGGGCGCAATGACTGTTTCAGAAATCGCTGCATGTGGCGTTGCATCCTGCTTAATCCCATTTCCATATGCGATTGATGATCACCAAACTGCAAACGCACGTTTTTTGTCGGATGCAGATGCAGCCATTCTGTTGCCACAACAAGATCTCAATCCACAGGATCTAGCGTCCATGATTCAAAACTTTAATCGCCAAGATTTACAAGTAATGGCTGAGCGTGCTCATGCTTTAGCTAAGCCTCATGCAACTCAGCGTGTGGCTGAAGTATGTGCAGACTGTGCGGGAGTGGGTATATGAAACATATCGTTCAGCAAATACATTTTGTTGGTATCGGTGGCGCAGGCATGAGCGGTATTGCCGAAGTGCTGCTGAATCTGGGTTATCAGGTATCAGGATCTGATTTGGCGGAAGGTGTCGCTACTAAGCGCTTAAAAGATTTGGGTGCAGTAATTCATATTGGGCATGATCCTAAAAATATTGGTACTGCAGAGGCGGTAGTGATTTCTACCGCAGTTGCAGGAAATAACCCTGAAGTGCTAGCTGCTCGCGCAGCTAAGGTTCCCGTTATTCAGCGTGCTGTCATGCTGGGTGAGCTCATGCGTTTAAAGCAGGGTATTGCGATTGCAGGAACTCATGGCAAAACAACGACAACCAGTTTGGTTGCCTCAGTCTTGGCTGAAGGCGGTTTAGATCCAACCTTTGTGATTGGTGGCAAGTTAAATTCTGCTGGCGCTAATGCACGATTAGGTCAGGGTGATTTTATTGTGGTCGAGGCAGATGAGTCTGATGCTTCTTTCTTGCAATTATTTCCAGCGATGGAAGTAGTTACTAATATCGATGCTGATCATATGGATACATATCAGCATGACATGGCGAGATTGAAGCAGGCTTTTGTTCAGTTTATTCAGCGCATGCCTTTTTATGGTGTGGCAGTGCTCTGTATTGATGATGCCAACGTTCGAGACATTATTCCGTTTGTATCTCAGCCAGTATTACGTTATGGCTTATCTGAAGATGCAGATATTCGTGCAAGCAATGTGCGTGCTGAGGGTACGCGTATGCACTTTACGGTGGATCGTAAAACAGTACGTCGCCATGGCAATAAACCGGGTCGCCTAGAAGTGCAATTGAATTTGCCTGGTCTGCACAATGTTCGAAATGCCTTGGCGGCAATTGGCATTGCTACTGAATTAGGTGTGGGTGATGAAGCCATAGTGAAAGCTTTATCTGAATTTAGTGGTGTTGGTCGTCGCTTCCAAAGATATGGAGAAATTCCTTTGGCATCTGGTGGAAGCTTCACCTTGATAGATGATTACGGCCACCACCCTGTTGAGATGGCAGCTACTTTATCTGCAGCACGTGGTGCTTATCCAGATCGTCGATTGGTATTGGCATTTCAACCCCATCGCTTCACAAGAACTCGTGATTGCTTTGGTGAATTTGTGCAAGTCCTCAAAAACTTTGATGCACTTGTACTTACTGAGGTGTATCCAGCTGGCGAAGCAAAGATTCCAGGTGCAGATGGTCAAAGCCTCATAAAGGCAGCTCTCTCTGTTGATAAGACTGTAAATGGCTCCTTAGATAGTGCGGCTGTAGCTTTTGCCCCAAGCGTAGGGGAAATGCCAGAAAAACTCAGTACCTTATTGCGTGATGGCGATGTCTTAATCACGATGGGCGCAGGTTCTATCTCTGGCTTACCTCATGTATTAG
Organism: Polynucleobacter sp. GWA2_45_21; assembly: GCF_001830325.1. GTDB lineage: Bacteria > Pseudomonadota > Gammaproteobacteria > Burkholderiales > Burkholderiaceae > Polynucleobacter. The sequence goes on from NZ_MHZG01000014.1 coordinate 27,794, forward strand.
TGGAGGCAAAACATGTCTAAGCAAAATCAACATTTACTTTCTTGGGGTGAGCGAGTTAAGCAAGAGCTTGCAAACTTAGATGTTCAATCTCTTGGTCGGGTTGGTGTATTGCTTGGCGGTCGTTCTGGCGAGCGTGAGATTTCATTAATGTCTGGTGGTGGCGTTTTAGAGGCTTTGCTTTCTAAAGGGGTTGATGCACACCCCTTTGATCCAGGCTTACGTTGCCCAACTGAATTAGCAAATGAAAAATTTGACCGCATCTTTATTTCCTTGCATGGACGCTACGGTGAAGATGGCACTATCCAAGGATTGCTTGAGCTCTTGGGTTTGCCTTATACCGGTAGCGGCGTATTAGCCTCTGCATTGGCAATCGACAAAATTGCAACCAAGCTGGTTTGGCTTAGTAGCGGTCTTTCAACCCCAGAATTTGAAGAATTGAAAGCTGACAGCGACTGGAATGCTGTAGTGAAGCACTTAGGTTTGCCATTGATTGTTAAACCCGCACATGAAGGATCTTCACTTGGTTTAACTAAAGTGAAATCAGTCGAGGAATTGCCTGCTGCTTATAAGTTGGCTGCAGGAATGGATAAGAAGGTTATTGCTGAGACTTGTATTGTTGGTGATGAGTTGACTTGCCCATTGGTTGGATTTGGTGCTGATGCTGAAGCTTTGCCCGTGATCAAAATTATTCCACCAGAAGCTAACTACGATTTTCATAATAAGTATTTTTCTGATGAGACTAAGTACTTGTGCCCAACGGACTTAGCACCGGAGGTAAATCAAGCAGTTCAAGAACTAGCATTAGCTGCTTATCGCGCTCTCGGCTGCAAGACTTGGGGTCGTGCTGATGTGATGCTGGATAAGCAGACTGGAAAACCCTATCTTTTAGAAATGAATACTTCTCCAGGGATGACCTCGCATTCTTTGGTGCCTATGGCGGCAAAAGCGGCTGGTGTTGAGTATGCAGAACTGGTTCTCTGGGTTATTGCTCAGACACTCAATAGTAAAGGGGCTGCGCAATCATGAGTCGGATGAGCGCCTTCTTAAACGGCTTCGGTGAAGTGTTTGCTTCACTGGCATCTCCGCTTTGGAATCATGCAGAACGCATGCAAAAGCTGAGCCGTTTCTTAATGCGCTGTTTCGCAGTCATGGTTTGTGTTGGAATTTTGGTGTGGTTAAGTCAGCGCCCAGTCTTTGCCTTGCGCCAAGTGGTGATAGAGCCGGTGGCTGGAGAAACCCTCAAACATATTAATAAGCCTGTGGTGAAGCAACAGGTTTTGGAAACTGTCCAAGGTAATTTTTTCAGCGTGAGACTAGAAGATGTCAAGCGTGGCTTCGAGTCCATGCCATGGGTTCGTCATGCCAATGTTCGCAGAGTCTGGCCTAACGGATTGATTGTGAGTATTGAAGAGCAAAAACCATTTGGTACTTGGGGTGGGGCTGATAGTCATACCTTAATGAATACTCATGGCGAGCTTTTTGCTGGCCGTGTTTCTGATGTGGGGGATGGCATTACTTTGATTGATTTCTCGGGGCCAGAAGATGCAAGCAAAGAAGTCATGCGCTTGTACGAAAAAGCGAACGCCTGGTTTAAGCCCTGGAGTGCAGAAGTAAAAAGCTTAACCCTCTCTGAGCGCTATGCCTGGCATGTGAAGTTATCCAATGGAATGAAGGTGGAGTTCGGTAGGGATGAAGAGAACTCCGATAAAACATTAACCGAGGATCGTGTAGCGCGCCTATTTAAGTATTGGCCACAAGTTCAAGAGAGGTGGGCTAATCGCGTAGATGCAATTGATTTGCGTTATGCAAATGGTTTTGCAGTACATCTTGCTTCGGCAAGTTTGAAAAAGAATGAAGCAGACGGTAAGAAAAGCGAGCAGAAGCAATGAGGAATGAGAATGAGTAAAGACAACCGTGATTTATTGGTCGGATTAGATATTGGAACTTCCAAGGTAGTTGCTTTGGTTGCTGAATTGGGGGTTGATGGCCAATTTAATGTGGTTGGTGTCGGCCAAACTGCGTCCAAAGGTCTGAAGAAGGGTGTAGTTGTCAACATTGAGGCTACTGTCCAATCCATCCAAAAAGCGCTTGAAGAGGCTGAGGTCATGGCTGATCGCCAGATCGTGCAAGTGTTTACCGGTATTGCTGGAAATCATATTGTCAGCTTTAACTCTAGCGGTATGGTGGCTATTCGCGACAAAGAAGTTAGTGCTGGTGATGTCGAGCGTGTTTTAGAAACTGCTAAAGCAATCAATATTCCAACAGATCAGCAAATCCTTCATATTCTTGTCCAAGAATTCATTATTGATGGACAGGAAGATGTTCGCGAACCAATCGGAATGAGCGGACTTCGTCTTGAAGTAAAGGTCCATATTGTTACTGGCGCTGTTAGTGCTGCACAAAATATTGTGAAGTGTGTCCGTCGTTGTGGTTTAGAGGTCAATGATTTAATTTTGCAACCTCTCGCATCAAGCTTGGCTGTGCTCACAGAAGATGAAAAAGAGTTGGGCGTTGTCTTGGTCGATATTGGTGGCGGCACAACTGATATCGCAATCTATTGCCAAGGTTCCATTCGCCATACTGCGGTGATTCCGATTGCGGGCGATCAAATTACCAATGACATTGCAATGGCCTTGCGGACCCCGACGATTGATGCGGAAGATTTAAAAATTCAGTACGGCATCGCTCGTCAAGATATGGCAGACCCGACCACCATGATTGATGTGCCTGGTGTAGGTGATCGCGAGCCGCGACCAATGTCTAAGCAAGCCTTAGCTGCAGTGATCGAGCCACGTGTTGAAGAGTTGTTCACTTTAGTGCGAGGTGTGGTGCGTGATTCTGGTTACGAAGATATGGTGTCTTCAGGGATCGTGCTCACTGGTGGAACTTCTTTAATGCCAGGCATGGTGGAGCTTGCTGAGCAAGTCTTCTTACGTCCTGCACGTATCGGTACGCCTGAATATCGTGGGCACTTACACGAAGTCTTACGTAGCCCAAGATTTGCTACCAGCATCGGTTTATTAATGGAAGGCCAGGCTCAGTTGTTGCGTGGTCGTCGAGTATCTCAGTCAGGCGCATTGCAAAGTGTGATTTCGCGCATGAAGGAATGGTTCGCAGGAAATTTTTAAGTTTTTCGTCGTCGTCAATGTAGTACTTATTACCTAGGAGGGTATATGGAATTTGAAATGTTAGATCAAGAAACAGCCGGCAAAACCATTATTAAAGTGGTTGGAGTTGGTGGTGCAGGTGGTAATGCAGTTCAGCACATGATTCGTCGCGGTGTTAATGGCGTAGAGTTTATTTGCATGAACACCGATGCTGGCGCTTTACAGCGTTCTGAGGCATCTGTGAATTTGCAACTAGGCTCTAGCGGACTCGGTGCTGGCGCAAAACCTGAAATTGGAGCGGCTTCTGCTGAAGAGGCACGTGCACGTATTGCAGATACATTGCAAGGTGCGCATATGGTATTCATCACAGCTGGTATGGGTGGTGGAACAGGTACTGGTGCAGCCCCAATCGTTGCTCAGGTTGCCAAAGAGATGGGTATCTTGACTGTTGGAGTAATTAGCAAGCCATTTGATTTTGAAGGCGTCAAGCGTCTTAAGGTTGCCGAGAATGGTGCAGCTGAACTCGAGTCATATGTAGATTCATTGATCGTGGTTCTCAATGAGAAACTATTTGAAGTGATGGGTGAAGATGCTGAGTTTGATAAGGCATTTGCATGCGCCGATGATGTATTGCATAACGCTGTTTCAGGTATTGCAGAAATCATTAACGTTCAAGGTTTGATCAACGTCGACTTTGAGGATGTGAAAACAGTGATGGGCGAGCAAGGCAAGGCGATGATGGGAACGGCAACCGTTTCTGGCATGGATCGTGCACGTTTAGCCGCTGAAGCTGCTGTTGCTTCACCACTGCTTGAAGGTGTGGATCTGTCTGGTGCGCGCGGCGTATTGGTCAACATTACTGCTAGTCGTTCACTTAAATTGTCTGAGACTCGTGAAGTGATGGCGGCGATTCGCGGTTACGCAGCGGATGATGCCACTGTGATCTTCGGTACCGTATACGACGAAAGCTTGGGTGATGCTTTACGCGTTACTGTTGTGGCTACTGGTTTGAATAACCCACAAGCGCGTCAAAGCCATCAACCAGAAGTGGTTTGGAGACAAGCTACAGGTACACATGATGCGATGCCAACCATGGCTGACTTAAACAGCTTTGCTCCAGCAAGCGCATCAGCGGCAATGAGTAAAGTAGGCTTGGACTCAGCTCTGAACACTAGTGCTGGTTTGGCAATGACAGGTGCCGGTAGTGCGCCTGTCATGGCTGCTCAGCCAGCCACTAGCGGTGTTGATTACAGTCAATATGATCTGCCACGGGTATTCCGTAGTTCACGTGAGGCTACACCAGCCCCTACATTAGGTGCTGATAGCTCTCCACAGGCAAAAACCATGCTTGATAAAGGGGCTGATTACTATGAAATCCCAGCTTTTTTACGTAAGCAAGCAGATTAATTAACTGCTTAATACAATAGGTACTTGCAGAATGCCAGCGCGGCGCCCCTCCGGACGACGAATCCCGCGCTTGCATTGGCATGTTAAATAACAATTACTTATTGGAGATGTCATGATTGCTGTCGGACAAAAATTACCAAACGCTACTCTTTATGAGTTTTTAGATGAAGCGAGTGAAGGTTGCGCTATTGGGCCAAATGCATTTGAAGTTGAGAAATTAACTGCTGGAAAAAAGATTGTGATCTTTGCACTACCTGGTGCATTTACACCTACCTGCTCAGCAAAGCATGTTCCTAGCTATGTTGAGCACTTTGATGCAATCAAAGCAAAAGGTGTTGATGAAATTTGGTGTATCTCGGTAAACGACCCATTTGTCATGGGTGCTTGGGGCCGTGATCAAAAGGTTGGAAAAAAGATTCGCATGTTGGGTGATGGTAGTGCTGAGTTCACTAAGAAACTTGGGCTCGAGTTGGATTTGACTGCGCGCGGCTTGGGCCTTCGTTCTGATCGCTATGCCATGATTGTTGAAAATGGTGTAGTAACAACTTTGGATCGTGAAGCGCCTGGTAAGTTTGAAGTGAGTGATGCTGCTTCCATTTTGAAGAAGCTTTAAGAGAAATATTCCTGAATTTAGATATAGCCATGATGAAGCAACGCACAATCGCCACCCCAATTAAAACCGTGGGGATTGGCTTGCACTCTGGGCGTAAGGTGACCTTATCTATTAAGCCTGCACCGGTAAATTCAGGAATTCTATTTGTACGTGTAGACACCCCAGAGCAATCAGTCGTACCGGCTACTGCTCTGGCGGTTTGCGATACTCGCCTGGCTTCAGTAATTCAAAAAGATGGAGTACGTGTATCCACGGTGGAGCATTTGCTTTCAGCATGTGCAGGCCTGGGACTTGATAATTTATTGATCGAGCTTGATGGCGAAGAAGTTCCCATCATGGATGGTAGTGCAGCCTCCTTTCTGTTCTTAATGGAATCAGCTGGCATTGCTGAGCAAGAGGCACCAAGACAGTTCGTGGTGATAAAAAAACCTATAGAGGTCAAAGAGGGCGACAAGCTTGCGCGCCTAGAGCCTTTTTTTGGGTTTAAATTGGATTTCACAATTGACTTTAAGCATCCAGCAGTCGATAAGACGGGTCAGCGTTTTATAGTCGACTTTGCTGAACACGCGTATCGAAGTGAGATTGGTCGTGCTAGAACTTTTGGCTTTGCTCATGAAGTTGAAGCATTGCGAGGAATGGGATTAGCGCGTGGTGGAAGTTTGGATAATGCGATTGTGCTTGATGAGCATCGCATTCTGAATAACGAAGAATTGCGTTACGAAGACGAGTTTGTTCGTCACAAAATTCTGGATGCCATTGGCGATCTATATTTAGTCGGACATCCGATCGTGGGCTCTTATGTTGCTGAAAAATCAGGACATGCCTTAAATAACGCGCTTTTGCGTAAGCTTTTGGAAGATCCAAGCGCTTATGAAATTAGTAGTTTTGCCGAAAATAAGGCTCCGTCAGCCTATTCAAAAGAGAGTCAGCCCCTCTTTTTCTAGGTTTATTGAGGTTTGCTTCGAAGAAGGCGTTCGACCGCCTTGCGCAGATCAGAATCTGGCGCCAATTTATCTAGTAGTGATTCCCAAGAAGCTCTCGCTACAGAGTTAAACCCTCTTGGCTTCTGGCTTGCTTGATGCCCCTCGCGAGGTTTAATTTCCCAGGTCGGTGGCGCAGGCTTAAGACGCACTTTGATATTGCTGCAAACCACCCCTTTTTTAGCTAACTCATTGATTAAACTGGGTAATATTTGCTGAAGACGGGTGGCAACACTTGCTCCGTTGACCAGCAAAAACAGTTCATTCTGGCCGCCAGAACGCCATCCAGGCTCAATTTTGGGTGCCAAGTTATCCAAATCCATTTCAAGCAGAGCAGCCTTGAGAGCAACTTTGAGTTTGGCTAGATCTTCAGTTTTGGCCAAAATGCTACCTAAGCCCTCAGAGTCACGCAAATACTCCAGCCACTCATGGGCGGCTTTAGTGCGGACGGGTTTAGGGGCAAAGTTCATATAAAAAGAGGGTGCGGGTGATAAACTCAAGGTCTTAATTTACTTCAATATCCCATGGTAATCGGTCTTCTTAAAACCCTGGTCGGCAGTCGAAACGACCGCCTCTTGAAACAGTATCGCAAAGTGGTTGCCAAGGTTGGCGCTTTCGAGCCTAGCCTGCAAGCTTTGGATGATGCCGCATTGCAAGCAAAAACTGCTGAGTTCAAGTCGCGTTTAGCTGCGGGCGAGTCATTGGATGATATTGCACCAGAGGCTTTTGCAGTAGTTCGTGAGGCTAGCTCACGAGTGATGAAGATGCGCCATTTTGATGCGCAGATGATGGGCGGACTTGCATTACATCAAGGCAAGATTGCTGAAATGGGAACGGGTGAAGGTAAGACCTTAACCGCTACGCTCCCTGTGTATTTAAATGCCTTAACCGGTAAAGGTGTTCACGTTATCACGGTAAATGATTACTTGGCTCAGCGAGATGCCGAGTGGATGGCAACGCTCTACAATTTCTTGGGCATGAAGGTGGGTGTCAATCTGTCACAGATGGATCACACCACTAAGCAAGAAGCTTATGCCGCTGATATCACCTACGGTACCAATAATGAGTTTGGCTTTGATTACCTTCGTGACAATATGGTGCAAGATTTGGGTCAACGTGTTCAGCGTGGCCTAGCTTATGCGATTGTGGACGAGGTTGACTCGATTCTGATTGATGAGGCACGTACCCCATTAATCATTTCTGGTCAGGCTGAAGATCATACTGATTTGTACATCAAGATTAATGCATTACCAGCTTACTTAGAGCGTCAAATTGGCGAAGAAAAAGCCGACGGTACTGGTGTTGAAAAGCCAGGCGATTATTGGGTAGATGAAAAGTCCCAGCAAGTTTATTTAACAGAGCGTGGTCATGACAAAGCAGAAGCAGTCTTAGTTGACCTGGGTGCTTTAAATGATGGCGATTCTTTGTACTCCCCGCAAAATATTACTTTGATGCATCACGTGTACGCAGCATTGCGCGCACACTCTTTGTATCACCGTGACCAACATTATGTTGTTCAGAATAAAGAAGTCATCATTGTTGATGAGTTCACTGGTCGCTTAATGCAGGGTCGTCGTTGGTCTGATGGTTTACATCAAGCAGTTGAGGCCAAAGAGGGCGTTCCGATTCAGAATGAGAATCAAACTCTAGCCACCATTACTTTCCAGAATTACTTCCGCATGTACGGCAAGTTGGCTGGTATGACTGGTACTGCTGACACAGAAGCATATGAGTTCAAGGAAATTTATAACCTTGAGACAGTAGTTATTCCGCCAAACCGCATCAGTCAAAGAAAAGATCGTCAAGACCAGATCTTTAAGACTTCGCGTGAGCGCTATGATGCGGTGATCAAAGATATTGAGGATTGTTATGAGCGTGGCCAACCTGTATTAGTTGGAACGACTTCAATCGAAAACTCAGAGTTAATCGCAGGCCTACTGACTCAGCGTAAGTTGCCGCATCAAGTTCTTAACGCGAAGCAACATGCTCGGGAAGCGGAGATCATTGCTCAAGCCGGTAGACCAAAGATGATCACCATTGCCACCAATATGGCTGGTCGTGGAACAGATATCGTTTTAGGTGGAAACGTTGGCAAGCAATCTTCTTTGATTGAAGCGGATGCCGCGCTTTCAGATGCAGAAAAATCCGCCAAGATTAAGATTCTGCAAGATGAATGGCAAAGTTTGCATGATCAAGTTTTAGCTGCGGGTGGTTTACACATTATTGGTACAGAGCGTCACGAGAGTCGACGTATTGATAATCAGCTGCGCGGTCGTGCTGGTCGTCAAGGTGACTCAGGCTCTTCTCGTTTTTACCTTTCTTTAGATGATGCACTTCTGCGTATTTTTGCTGGAGAACGTCTGCGTGCAGTAATGGATCGTCTCAAAATGCCGGATGGCGAACCTATTGAAGCTGGTATGGTGACTCGTTCAATTGAGTCTGCTCAGCGTAAGGTTGAAGGCCGCAACTTTGATATTCGTAAACAGTTGTTGGAGTATGACGACGTTGCTAATGATCAGCGTAAAGAAACTTATCGCCTCAGAAATGAAGTGTTGGAAAGCGATGATGTTGGCGATCTGATTGCCAATTTGCGTGAAGATGTGTTGCGTGGTGTTTGTGCGCTATATGTTCCTTTAGAATCCATGGAAGAGCAGTGGGACTTAGTTGGCCTGGAAAATGTATTGGCTAGCGATTGGGGTTTAACTGTCGACCTGAAAAATTGGGTTGAAAATGCGGAATCTATGGACGATGAGCAAATCGTTGATCGCGTTCTCGAGGCAGCAAAAGAGACATACGATGCAAAAGTAGAACTTTCTGGACGTCCATCTTTTGCTGGATTTGAGCGCTCTGTTTTGCTCTACAGCTTAGATACCCATTGGCGCGAGCATTTAGCTGCCTTGGATCATTTGCGTCAAGGCATCCATTTACGTGGCTATGCTCAAAAAGATCCGAAACAAGAATATCGCCGCGAAGCATTCGAGCTGTATGGTGAGTTGCTTAACGTTATTAAGAATGACGTTGTAAAAAACATCATGACAGTCCAAATTCGTAGTGCAAGCGAGTTAGATGAAGCCTCCGAGTCAATGAATGAGGACTTGGCCAAACTCTCAGATGTGCAGTATCAGCATGCCGATGCAGAGCTTGAGGTGGCTGGATCAACTGGCGATCTTGGTGCGGCAATTGAAATAGCTCCAGCACCAATTCGCACAGGTCCTAAGATCGGTCGCAATGACCCTTGTACTTGTGGCAGTGGTAAGAAGTACAAAAATTGCTGCGGTGCACTCGCATAAACAACTGGTAAATTTATTATCGAATTTAAATGGGGGCCTTGGCCTCCATTTCTATTTTCTGTCTGCCATCTAGGGCTTTCCCTAGCTATCTAGATGTGTAAGGATCGCTGAAGATGTTCACTTATATGCAAGAAATTGCAGTTATGAGCCAAAGGAACCAGTATGCAAAAGTCCCTGCACATCAATGCAGATAAATGCACAAGCTGTCTTCAATGTGAGATGGCTTGCAGTTATGAGCACTATGGAGTGTTTAATACCTCTAAGTCACGAATTAAAGTATTTGAGTTTCACGATACAGGGAAGAAGGTTCCCTATACCTGTACTCAGTGTGCGGAGGCTTGGTGTCTTCAGGCTTGCCCTGTGGATGCAATTAGCTTGGATATCCTCACTGGCGCGAAGGTCGTTTCAGATGACACGTGTGTAGGTTGCAAGGTTTGTACGATTTCTTGCCCTTTTGGAACAATTAATTATGTTCAAGACACTGGTAAGGTGCAGAAGTGCGACTTGTGCGGTGGCGACCCAGCTTGTGCAACCGCTTGCCCAACTCAGGCGATTACCTATGTGGATGCCGATTGGACTGGTTTAGACAAAATGCGCGAGTGGGCAGACAGACTCGGCAATCAAAGTAGCTCCAACTAAAAAGCATAGGAAAACGATCATGTCATGGGCTGGAAAATTACTACGCGTTAATTTAACTTCAGGCACTTGTGTCTCGGAGTCAATCAATATGCAGTGGGCTAAAGAATATTTAGGTTCGCGGGGATTGGCATCAAAGTATTTGGTCGAAGAGTTGGATCCAAAGGTAGACCCACTTTCTACTGAAAATAAAATGATTTGGGCTACAGGTCCTCTTACTGGAACAATGGCATCGACTGGTGGTCGATACACTGTAGTGACTAAAGGCCCACTGACGGGTGCTATTGCCTGCTCCAACTCCGGCGGCTACTGGGGCGCAGAGCTAAAAATGGCTGGGTGGGATATGGTGATTGTCGAAGGCAAATCCCCTAAGCCGGTTTATTTATATATTGAGAACGATAAAGCAGAGTTGATCGACGCCTCTGATTTGTGGGGCAAAACTGTTTGGGAAACAGAGCCTGCAATTAAGACTAAACATCAAGATCCCCAAATTCGAGTTTCTTGTATTGGACGTGCCGGTGAAAATGAAGTTCTATATGCAGCAATCGTTAATGATTTGCATCGTGCCGCCGGTCGTTCTGGCGTCGGTGCGGTGATGGGAAGTAAAAATTTAAAAGCTGTTGCTGTTCGGGGTACAAAAGGTGTTGGTAATATAAAAAATCCTAAAGCCTTTATGGAGGCGACGCGAGCAGGTAAAGCAGTGTTAGCGGGTAATGGTGTCACCGGGGAAGGTTTGCCAACTTATGGCACCCAAGTATTGATGAATGTGATCAATGAAGTTGGTGCATTGCCAACCCGCAATCACCAAGATGTTCAGTTTGATGGCGCTAAGGATATTTCTGCTGAGGCGATGGCTACCCCACGTGCATCAGATGGGAAGGCACATCTAGTAACTAATCAAGCTTGCTTTGCATGCACTATCGCCTGTGGCCGCATCTCAAAAATCGATGACACACATTTTTCAATTGAAAATAAGCCTCAGTATATGAACGCCTCGGGTGGCTTAGAGTATGAGGCAGCCTGGGCTCTGGGTGCTGCAAATGGCGTAAATGATTTAGAGGCATTGCAGTTTGCCAACATGTTGTGTAATGAGGATGGATTTGATCCTATTTCTTTTGGCGCAACCGTGGGTGCCGTCATGGAAATGTATGAAATGGGCGTCCTAACAAAAGAGCAGCTTGGTATTGAGGCTCCCTTTGGTTCTGCTAAAGCACTGTGTTACTTCGCAGAAATCACTGCAAATGGTGTTGGTTTTGGGAAAGAGCTTGGACTTGGTTCTGCACGTTTGACCAAAAAATACGGTCAGCCCGACCTCTCTATGAGCGTCAAGGGTCAAGAATTTCCTGCATATGATGGGCGCGTGATTCAGGGTATTGGCTTGGCGTATGCAACTTCAAACCGTGGCGCATGTCACTTACGCGGCTACACGATTGCCTCTGAGGTTTTAGGTATTCCGGTGAAGACTGAGCCAGCTGATACACAAGGCAAGCCAGAGCTAGTAAAGGCATTTCAAGATGCAACTGCTGCATTTGACTCAGCAGGGATTTGTATTTTTACGAGCTTTGCTTGGACTCTTGCAGATGTGGCACCACAACTGCAGGCCGCATGTGGAGACGAGTTTACGGTAGAGAACTTAACTACGATTGGTGAGCGAATTTGGAATATGGAGCGTGACTTTAATAATCGCGCAGGCTTCACCAGCAAGGACGATAAATTACCGAAGCGCTTGATGACAGAAGCTGCAAAAACTGGTCCAGGCAAGGGTACTGTGAGTGGTTTAGATAAGATGCTACCCGAGTACTATAAGATTCGTGGCTGGGATCCTGAGGGTCGTCCGAGTGCAGAAACGCTTAAGCGTCTTGGTCTTTAAGATCTTTTAGATGAAGCACGTTATTTTAGGGAATGGTCCTGCGGGAGTAATTGCCGCAGAGACCATACGCAAGCGCTCACCCTCTGATCAAATTGTCATGATTGGTTCTGAAGATGTGCCACCTTATTCGCGGATGGCAATCCCTTATTTATTAATGGGGAACATTCAAGAGTCAGGGACTTATTTACGCAAAGATCCTCACCATTTTGATAGGTTAAAGATTGAGCAGTTACATGGTCGTGTAGATGCCGTGGATTGCAAAACCAAGGAGCTAGTCCTTCGAGGGGGAGCCCGGATTACTTTCGACAAGCTGCTGATTGCAGCTGGCTCCGTACCCGTACAGCCGCCTATTCCAGGCATTCAATTGCCTGGAGTACATTCTTGCTGGACCATGGAGGATGCCAGGACTATTGCATCAATTGCCAAGCCTGGTGCTCGGGTACTACAGATGGGTGCGGGTTTTATTGGCTGCATTATTTTGGAGGCTTTAGCTAGTCGAGATGTAAAGCTGGCGGTAGTAGAGATGGGCGACCGTATGGTGCCTAGGATGATGACAGAACTTGCGGGCGGCATGATTAAGGAGTGGGTTCAGTCTAAAGGTGTTGATGTGTTCACTGGTACACGAGTGGAGGAAATTTCCTCATCTGGATCCGTATTGAGCGTTAAGCTTTCGAATGGCAAAGTCCTAGAGGTGGATCTTATTATTTCGGCAACCGGAGTAAAGCCAAATATTGGGTGCCTTCAAAATTCAGGACTCGAGATTCATACTGGCGTTCTAGTAAATGAGCGTATGCAAACATCTCATCCCGATATTTATGCTGCAGGTGATGTTGCTGAGGGGATTGATTTTTCAACCGGGAATCGAATTGTGAATGCAATTCAGCCCAATGCAGCCGATCAAGCGCGAATTGCAGGTATTGCGATGACTGGTGGAGATGCCCAAAGTCTTGGGGCATTGCAAATCAATGTGCTAGATACGCTAGGATTGATTTCGTCCTCATTTGGTTTATGGTCTGGCGCAAAAGACGGTGATCATGTAGAGATTGTTGATCGAGAGCATTTCAAGTATCTCCGTTTGGAGTTCTTGGGCGATATTTTGATTGGAGCTACTTGCGTAGGGGCGACCGATCACATTGGGGTATTGCGAGGCCTCATTCAATCCAAGACTCGACTAGGTGAATGGAAGTCACATTTATTGCGTGACCCAGCACAAGCAATGGAAGCTTACTTAGCAAAAGGGCAAGCACAATCCACCTGGATGAATTAAGCTTTAAGTATGCAAGTTACCTTAAAGTTGTTTGCCGGTCTGGCAAGTTACCTACCGCCCTCCAAGAAAAATGGAGTAGAGGCGGATATCGTCGTTCCTGAAGGAAGCACTATTGGGGACATGATTGAGTTGTACAAAATTCCTAGTAAGTCAGTACACCTGGTAATGGTGAATGGAGTTTACGTAAATCCAGATCAGCGTATTTCTTATGTTCTTAAGGAAAATGACGCCCTAGCCATTTGCCCTCCAGTTGCAGGTGGTTAGTTCTTTGTCGGGCAGCGCTGTTTTTGAGGTCAAGCGTGAGATGGGGTGTACTCCAGACGATCTAGTCCGTTGGCTGCCAGAAGCCTTAAGCGATCTATACCAGCAAACCTCCCTTGTCATTGATGATCGCGAGCTTCTTCTTAGCCCCCATTCTCGGATTAGGATGTGTGGGACCACTTTAAAGAGTCGCAAAATTGCACTTTTAAGTATTCCAGTGCTAGAGCTGGCCATTACGTTTGATACATTGTTTTCTGCTGAGCAAATTCAGACCATCTTAGATCGCTTTGATCTTTATACTCGGAGAGGTGGCGGATAGCCCTCTCCTATTAATACCCCTTGTTTTAGAAGCTTATATGACAGTTAACTTACCACTCCCCCAAAAAGACCAACTAAAGCCTGTGAAGGGTTTTCAGATGGGTATCGCCGAAGCTGGAATCAAAAAGGCCAATCGCAAAGATCTATTGGTGATGACTTTGGTGCCTGGCTCTCAAGTTGCCGGTGCTTTTACTTTAAATCGATTTTGTGCTGCGCCAGTTCAGGTTTGTAAAGAGCATTTAGCTTCGGATGGAGCAAAGGGTGAGATTCGTGCTTTGGTAGTCAATACCGGAAATGCAAATGCGGGAACTGGTGAGCGGGGTATGAAGGATGCTTTATCCACTTGTACCGAATTAGCAAGGGAACTGAAGCTCAACCCAGAGCAAATTCTGCCGTTTTCAACCGGCGTGATTCTGGAGCCACTACCGATCGATAGATTGATTTCTGGCTTGCCTAAAGCAGTTGCTAACCTAGGCGAAGACCATTGGCTTGATGCTGCAGAAGCCATCATGACTACTGATACTCAACCTAAAGCTGCGTCCATGACAGTGGATACTCCATCTGGACTTGTGACCATTACCGGTATTTGCAAGGGTGCCGGCATGATCCATCCTAATATGGCAACGATGTTGGGGTTCATTGCAACTGATGCTGGTTTTGCTCAAGGCTTGCTTAATCAACTGACGCGTGAGATTGCTGATCTTTCATTTAACGCGATCACGATTGATGGCGATACCTCAACCAATGATTCTTTCATCATCATGGCAACTGGTCAGTCCTCGGCGCAGATTCAATCTGTTGCTGAACCTAGTTATGCCTTAGTTAGAGCCGCATTAATCGATCTCGCCCGTAAGCTTGCTCAAATGATTGTGAGGGATGGTGAAGGAGCAACTAAATTTATTACGATTGATGTGCAGGGTGGTAAGACGGAGGTGGAGTGCCGCTTAGTAGCCGAGGCGGTGGCCCATTCACCATTAGTAAAGACGGCTTTCTTTGCTAGCGACCCCAACCTAGGCCGCATTCTTGCGGCGATTGGTTATGCTGGAATCACTGACCTTGACGTTAACCAAGTGCAAATGTGGCTTGGCGATGTTTGGGTTGCTAAGAATGGCGGCCGACATCCTGATTACCAAGAGGCTGACGGCCAGAGGGTGATGCAGGCTCCAGAAATTACTGTCAAGATTGACTTGGGTCGTGGATCGGCGCAGCAGACGATGTGGACTTGTGATTTATCACATGACTATGTTTCCATTAACGCTGACTACCGCTCATAGGAATTCATGAAATGAATGAAAAATTAGAGCAACTCCTCAACCACCTGGAAACATTTTTACCAAAGCAGTTAACGGAAGAGCAGTGGAAATCTTCAACCGCTTTTAGGTGGCGTCGTCGCGATAGTATCTTTGGAAGCATTGGTTTTTTGCAGCCAGTCAAGCATGTTTCAGATATCACCTTTGAGGATCTAAAAAATATTGATCGTCAACGTGATGCGATTCGTGACAACACCAAAAACTTTATTCAGGGCAAGCCTGCTAATAATATTTTGTTAACGGGTGCACGTGGCACAGGAAAGTCCTCACTCATTAAAGCAAGCTTGCATGAGTTTGCTGGCCAGGGCTTGCGTTTGGTCGAAGTTGAAAAAGAGCATTTAGCGGACTTAGCTGACATTACGGATTTATTAGCTGACCGCCCAGAGCGCTTCATTATTTTTTGCGATGATCTCTCATTTGAAGATGGGGAATCGGGTTATAAGGCTATGAAGTCTGCTTTGGATGGCTCTGTATCAGCACAAGTCGACAATATTTTGATTTATGCTACATCTAACCGACGTCACCTCTTGCCTGAATATATGAAGGACAACGAAGGTTACGTTCATGGGGACGATGGAGAAATTCATCCGGGTGAAGTGGTTGAGGAAAAGATTTCTCTATCAGAGCGTTTTGGTTTATGGCTTTCTTTTTACCCACCAAAGCAAGATGAGTATCTAGAAATTGTTGCTCATTGGTTACGCCATTTTGGCTTGAGTGATACCCAGATTGAGGGCGCTCGATCTGAAGCATTGGTGTGGGCATTAGAGAGAGGTTCGCGTTCTGGTCGTGTGGCTTGGCAGTTTGCTAAGCACTGGGCCGGCTCGCACACCGCTTAAAGTATTTTGATGAGTGACTCTAACCGCCCTGTGACTGAAGTCGCTGCCGGGATTCTATTGGATGCAGAAGGGCGCTATCTTCTGGGTCAGCGCCCAGAGGGTAAGCCTTACGCTGGTTACTGGGAAGTACCAGGTGGAAAAATTGAAGCTGGCGAATCGGTATTCGCAGCACTCAAGCGTGAATTACAAGAAGAGCTCGGTATTGATATTGAATCTAGCGAAGAGCTAGTTGTCTTGGAACATGACTATCCACATGCGTATGTTCGTTTGCATGTCAGCATTATTCGAAAATGGAGCGGAACGCCTACGGGGTGTGAGGGTCAAGCGCTATCTTGGCAATTACTCAGTGGTGTGCTTCCGACGGTAGAGCCTTTATTGCCGGCTGCTTGGCCCATGCTGGAAAAGCTAAAACTACTAAAGATTTAGAGCTGGCAGAGGGTGAGTCTAAAAGGTACATCCTCATTCAAGATCTGCGGTTTTCTATCTTGATCAATCTTCAGAAAGCGAATCGATAAAAGATATTTGTTGGCGCTGATTTCTGAAAAGAGGCTATCATCTTCTACAGCGATACGCATCAATTGATAGACCTTACCAGAAGGTGCTTGTTGATATGCACCTTGATGCGCAACAACATCTTTCGCCTCTCCTGACTGACGGAGCAGTCTCAAGAAAATTTGGCAAGCCTCATGCCATGGCAAAAGTGGAGCAACATATTTTTCCAATAACTCCCTGCGTTGAGTCGAGGGAGTATTTTTCCAGGCATGATAGCTTGGCAAATCAATCGGACTTGTTCCACCAGGAATATTTAATCGAGTGCGAATAGCATTTAGCCACTCACTCTCAGTAATTGCAGAATTTGGTTTACCCATCGATTGATTAATATTTAATGCGGCTTTATCAATCTCAGATAGCGTTTGTGTCAATGCCTCTTGATCTACCTTTTGGGAAGACTTTAAACCGTTCAATGCATATTTTTGACGCTCAAATTCTTTTAGCAACAAGGATTTGATGTCACCTCGTGATCCAATATCACCCAAGTCAAACAACATCGCAATTGCATTGTGATGTAGCTCTGGATCATCTGAGCGGAGGAAATGATTGAAGCGGGCGAACAAGTACTCCAGCCGAAGCATGCTTCGAACTAATTCATTGAAGGGGTATTCGTAGACAATCACAAGCCTATATTCTATGACGAACTTAGGCGTTCTTCTTAAATTTTGAGCAATTGTTGGTGCAGACTCAGAACCTCTGATTTGAGCTCATCCAGACTGCCCTGATTTTTAAGAACGGTGTTAGCTGCTGCTAGACGGACATTGCGACTCGTTTGCGCATTGAGAATATTCTCCACATCGAGGCGGGTCATATTGCTGCGGTGCATCACTCTTTGGATTTGAGTCTCTTCTGGGCAATCAACCACAATGAGGTAGTCAATCAGCTTTACCCAAGATCCAGACTCAATGAGCAGCGGGACTACAAAAACAAGGTATGGAACTCCAGATTTAGCCAATCCAAAGGCTTGCTTGGCTGTTTCTTGCTGAATCAAGGGGTGGGTTATTTTCTCCAAAGCTTGACGAGCATTGGAATCTGCAAAAACTAGGGTCCGCATTTTGACTCGATCAAGAGCCCCCTGGGGGTCTATGAAGTCATCCCCAAATTCTTTGGCAATCAATGGAATAGCTTTTCCGCCTGGCGCGGTGATTTGATGGGAAATCAAGTCTGTATCAATCACCCCGGCCCCGAGCTCGCCAAGTAAGTTACTAACTGCCGTCTTGCCAGAACCAATGCCGCCAGTTAAGCCAATTAAAGGAATTTCACCCTTCAAGGCTTTTAGATCAGCTTGGGCAGAATCAAAGTTGGAATGAGTTGGGGCCATAACAGCTCAATAATGCCAGCAATCACTAAAAAGGGGCCAAAAGGAAATGCTTGCTGCAGTTGATGGCCGCGTAATTGGAGCCAGATGATGCCGCCTACTATTCCCGTGACAGAGGCAATCAGGAGGATGCTGGGTAGAGCGCCCCAGCCCAACCAGGCACCTAGCGCCGCTAAGAGTTTGGCATCACCCATGCCAATGCCATTGCGGTTTTTAAGGAGGCGATAAGCGGTATTTAATATCCAAAGTGATGCATATCCTAGGAGCGCCCCGATCAATGCAGCGCTTGGGGTGGTCAGGTGCAGGTCTGCAATTGAGTTAAAAGCAATGCCCAAAAAAATCAAGGGGAATGTGATTGCATTCGGCAGACGAAGGGTCCGCCAATCAATATAGGCTAAGTAAAGCAACGCCAGTACTAGTAGGGATTTGACTATCCAGATGCTTGCCATGAGATCCACTAAATAATTTGCCCTAAATTAAAGATGGGTAGATATAGGATTATGACCAAGCCACCAATAATGGCACCAACAAAAAGAATGAGCGCTGGTTCTAAGCTTTGGCTGAGTGTATTGAGTTGGCTACTCAGCTGAGTTCCTAATGAAGTGGCACGCTTATTTAGCATCTCGGCTAATGCACCACTTTCAGCCCCGATATGAAGTAGCAGCAATGTCTCTAGATCTAGAAGTCGTGATTTAGGGTCTGCTCTTTTGAGTGATTCTCCCAAGGGCCAGCCACGAGTGAGGTGTTTAAATATCTCAGCACTAAAGTCATGACTTACCCAGTGATTTGAAGATTGCGCGGTGATTCTCAGGGCATCTGGAAGCGCTAAACCAGTTTCTAGTAAATGTCCTAAGGTTCGACACCAATGACTGAGTGTTGCCAGTCTAAATAGATTGCCAAAAAATGGTGTGCGTAATAAGAGGGTGTCACAATATTTTTGGAGGGTGCTTGATTTGAGCCAGGAGTAGATAAAGCCTGCGGTTATTACGAGCGCGCTGAGTAATATTTCCAGAAAGTAATTTTGGACCCCTGTGGAAATAGAAATCAGAATTTTGGTTGGCGTAGGTAGCTCAGCCTGAAAGTTTGCAAAAACCTCCTTAAATACAGGTACAACCCAAATCATCATCACCAGCACCAATAGAAAGGAGGTGGTGAGTGTAATTACAGGGTAAGTCAGTGACTGCTGAACTTTTCTTCTCAACTCAATCTGGGCTTCTAGTTGCTGTGAAATTGTCCTGAGTGCCAAGCTGAGATCACCCGTCCTCTCGCTGACCCTAACTAGGTTAAAAAACTCTGGAGAAAATTTGCCATCTTGTGCGCTTAAGCAAAAAGAAAAGCTATTGCCTTTCTGAAGTAGGGTGCGGATATTTTCTAGCCAAATTTGCCATGATTTTGGCGCAGACTGAATTAATAACTGAATAGCATTGAGTAGGGGAAGTCCAGCCTGAAGGAGGGCAAGCATCTGTTGTGCAAAATGCAGTTGTTCAGATTGGCTGAGTTTTCTGGTTAAACCCATTTGTACTAATGCCAAGTCCCAAGCTCCGTATCTAGGGATGCCTTATCTATTAAGCCAGACTTCAGTAGTTGCGTTCCTGCTGAGTAGATATCCAGAGCTTGGGCTGATGCAAATAACTGCTCGCTTCCCAAAACTTCATGAACGCCAATGCGGCCGAAATAGCCAGAGCCTTTGCATAGATTGCAAGGCATTTTGCTTTGCATCGAATTGCACTCTTTGCAGAGTTTTCGAATTAACCTTTGAGAGCTGACACAACGAAGACAGGATTCAATAGACTCTTCATCTATGCCTAGGCTTTTGAGTCTTGCTAAAGCACCAATAGCATTGCGCGTATGGAGCGTGCTTAAAACTAAATGACCTGTTTGGGCTGCCTGGATGGCAAGTTGTGCGCTTGCCGAATCACGTATTTCACCAATCATGATGACATCTGGATCTTGGCGTAGAAGGGCGCGAATAATGGTTGGAAAGTCTAAGCCTGCTTTTGGGTGATAGGCCACCTGATTTACTCCTGGAAGCCGAATTTCAATAGGATCTTCAACAGAGCAAATATTGCGTTGCACTTGGTTTAGTGTGCTCAAGCAGCTATATAAAGTACGTGTCTTGCCACTCCCTGTGGGCCCCGTTACCAGAATTAGTCCATTGGTTTGACCAATAGCATCGCGGACTATTTCAAGCTGCTTTGGCAGTAAGCCAATCTCATCTAGTGATAACTCCCCTAGGCAGTTGGGCAAAATCCTGACCACTGCTTTTTCACCATGCAGGGTGGGAAGAATAGAGACTCGGCAATCAATATTGGGATGGCTAAAGTCATAGCCAATCACAAGACGCCCATCTTGAGGTAAACGCTTTTCTGCAATATCGAGGCGTGCCAATATTTTGATACGCGTGATTAATCGCTCATGCAAATCAATGGGGTATTGGTTTTGTAGGGTGAGGCGACCATCTATTCTCGTGCGTATGATGGTTTCTTGAGATCTCGCCTCAATATGAATATCCGTTGCCCGATTATTTAATGCATCAACAGCGATGTCATGCCAGGTCCGGATAATGTGAGAGTCATGCAGTAGCTCGCTCAATCTTGGTTCGGTTGGCTGAGGGGTTGGTATAGCTTGACTGTTTTTACCCCATGCTCATCAAACTGAACAATTTCCATCACTACGCCCGCAATCCGAATGCTGACGTCGTAATCAGGGATCGCCTCAAGTTTTTCTAGGATCAAACCATTTAGAGTACGCGGTCCATCGAGCGGTAGATCTAGCTTCAGAAGGCGGTTTAAATCTCGTAATGATGCGCTACCGCTAGCAAGATAAGTCCCATCAGCTAACCAATGAGGGTCATTGGAAAGATTCGAGAATGAAGTGGTGAACTCACCGATGAGTTCTTCAACAATGTCTTCAAAAGTGACGAGGCCAAGTACTTCACCATACTCATTAACCACTAAACTCAAGCGCTGCTGGTTATCTTGGAAAAATTGCATCTGCTGAAGAACAGGCGTGCCACTGGGGATGAAGTAGGGTTCATTTAACAAGGATCTGAAGTCTTCATGGTGAAGCTCTGCATTCCCTAGTAATGAGAGTGCTTTTTTAACTGAGAGAATGCCAACGATGCGTTCAGAGTCGCCATCACAAACTGGGAGCTTGTTGTGATAGCAAGTTTCCAATTGCTCAATCACTTCACCAATTGGTCTTGAGAGATCTAATATCTCAATCTTAGACCGCGGTGTCATCACATCATCAACCAAGATATTTTCAAGGTTAAAAAGATTGAGCAGGATATTGCGATGGTGAGCCGAAACAAAACGATTGGATTCGAGTACTAGGCTACGTAACTCCTCTTTGCTCATGACCCTATTTTCAGCTGAAGTTTGAAGGCCAAAAACCTTCATTAATCCAGATACAAAACTATTGATAAACCAGAGCAATGGCTTGAGTATGAAAGTAAGGGGCAGAATGAACCAGCCAACATTGCTGGCAATTTTTTCTGGGAAGGCTGCGCCAATCACTTTTGGGGTGATCTCACTAAAAATAATGATGAGTAGTGCAACGACTAGGGTAGCTATCGATAGCACTAGGCCGCTATCACCAAAAATATGAAGAGCAATGCCGGTAACTAAGATTGGGAGAATGGTATTGATGAGGTTGTTGGAAATCAACAGCACTGAAAGCAGGGAATCAATACGCTTCAATAATCTTTCAGCTAAAGCAGCTCCAGCATTGCCGCCGTTGGCCATAGCGCGTAGGCGATGACGATTGGAAGAAAGCATACTGGTTTCGGCCATGGAAAATAAGCCGGAAAGTGCAAGCAGGAAGATAACTAATGCGACTTGACCAATAAAAGGCCAATCATCAAAAAAAGTGTCCATCAGTGATGTCCGCAAAGAATAAGGAATGTCCAATATAGCAAAGTGCTACTTCACTAGCTATATCCTTATTGGAATCCTGCATGAATTTATTCTTCAATGTGTGTCAGAATCTTCATCATGCCCATCTCTACCTCAGCCGAGTATTGCGTGATATCTGCCCCTTTTGGGTGTCTGGGCGTGCAAACAGAGTTGGTAGACGGTAGTTTGATGATCTCCAAAATCGATTACCTAGCTCCGGGTACCGCGTTAATTTCCCCGAGAAATGCTTTAGCCAAAACATTCTCCAGACAGAGTGCCCAGTATTTCAAGGACGCTTCATCACTATTTGATATTCCCCTAAAGCCCACTGGAACAGTGCATCAGCAAAAAGTGTGGAATGCTACTCTCGGTATTGAGGTAGGAAAGACCAGTACCTACGGTGAGATTGCGAAAAAGATTAAAAGTGGACCTCGTGCAGTTGGGACTGCCTGTGGTGCAAATCCCTATCCTTTGGTTACTCCTTGCCACAGGGTAGTTTCTGCACAGGGTCTTGGGGGTTTTATGAAGGAAGATGCCCCGGGTTTCTATCGCCAGATCAAAATTTGGCTCTTAAAGCACGAGGGTGTGCTTTAAGGATTCTTTGAAGATAGTTTTCTGAGATGACTGGATGCAGCATAAAAGAATGCTTTCATCAGGAATGTATTTTTAGCGGCCAGCTTAGTAAAAGCATAAAAAATCCAAACTGAATTTCTAGATAACTTCACTTCAGATTTATTGCTAAATTCTTTTCTGTCGGCAATTTTCTCAAGCGTCATTACCGCAAGACCGAAAGCAAGAAAGCAGAAGCGTCTCAAACCCACTTCATTTTCTGGAATCAGAAGAATGTAACGCATAGATTCTTGCAGCTTTTCGTAGGCAATATTGAGTAGCATGGTTTGACTCATGCCTACTGGTTTCCAGGAAACGCCACGTGCACGATCTTCTGGTGAGTCCTTCAAAATATTAGTCATTTGTAAAGCTTGACCAAAGGCGATAGCCAGTTGCTCATGCCCTTTGATTTGTCTTGCAAATCCAGAAGAGTAGTTGCTAAAGATGGTTGTCAGTAACTCTCCCACAACACCAGCCACCACATAGCAGTACTCTTCAAATTCTGCGAGATCTTTTAG
Organism: Polynucleobacter sp. GWA2_45_21; assembly: GCF_001830325.1. Taxonomy (GTDB): domain Bacteria; phylum Pseudomonadota; class Gammaproteobacteria; order Burkholderiales; family Burkholderiaceae; genus Polynucleobacter. The sequence goes on from NZ_MHZG01000014.1 coordinate 50,582, forward strand.
CCCTTCTTGCGTTTGTCGGCCATGGAAATGGGACATGCCATCGGACATGATTGAAACGCAACGGCTAATCGCTGCCTGATCTGTATCGGGAAAAGTGTGCAGAATTCTAAGGACGGTTGGCGTGTGAGCGATTAAATCGAGCTCATCGACATTGGGGTAGCCTTTTAATGCTTCTAGACAGGGCCTTACAAAAGCCTCCACCGGAATAGTTCCCAGAACTGCCTCTAAAAATAGCTTAGATAGACCCTGCTTTTCTGCTGGATTAAGTTCGGCTGCATCCTCAATCGTGTCAACAATCCGACACAGTAGATAGGTATTCCCGACCACCACCTCAATTGCTGGGGGAAGAAGGGGAATGGTGAGTGCAAAAGTGCGCGATACGGAACCCAAAATCGCCTTTTGATAGGCTAGATCGCTATTAGGGTTCTCAGTCGGGTGTATGGCGGAATTCACCCATGAATTATGTCAGACCAGCTCACTCAAATTTGACCCTTATTGATTAAATCCCATAAGTGACAAGGCCATATAATTTGTCCAAATTCTGAAGGAGTTATTGGGCGATGCTGATTTGGTTTGTCATCATCTATTGGGTAGTATCTGTAGGTATCGGCCTTTGGGCTGCGCTACGGGTCAAAAACACGGCTGACTTTGCTGCAGCAGGCCATAGCCTTCCTCTGCCTATCGTCACCGCTACAGTCTTCGCCACCTGGTTTGGCTCCGAAGCGGTGTTAGGTATCCCAGCTACCTTCCTCAAGGAAGGGTTAGGCGGGATTGTTTCTGATCCTTTCGGATCTTCCCTGTGCCTGATCTTAGTCGGACTCTTTTTTGCTCGTCATCTCTACAACCGCCGCATGCTTACCATTGGTGATTTCTTTCGAGAGAAATATGGCCGTACTGTAGAGGTTTTGGTGACGCTCTGTATTGTGGTTTCCTATTTAGGGTGGGTGGCCGCACAGATTAAAGCCTTGGGACTGGTTTTTAATGTTGTGTCTGAAGGCGGTATCACGCAAACAGCCGGCATGTTAATTGGCGCTGGTAGCGTTCTGATTTATACGCTCTTTGGGGGCATGTGGTCGGTGGCAATTACCGACTTCATTCAGATGATCATCATTGTGGTGGGCATGCTTTATATCGGTGGCGAGATAACAGCCCAAACTGGTGGTGTTGGTGTAGTTTTTGAGCATGCAGTTGCTGCCGGCCAGTTTTCCAATTTCTGGCCCGATATGAATCTCGCTTCTATCCTTGGATTTACAGCCGCTTTATGCACGATGATGTTGGGCTCTATTCCACAGCAGGATGTGTTTCAGAGGATCACATCCTCTAAGAATGTGAACATTGCAGTGCAAGCTGCTTTGTTAGGAGGGGTTCTGTACTTTGTCTTCGCGTTTGTTCCGCTGTATTTGGCTTACTCTGCAACCATCATTAGTCCAGATCTAGTGAAGCAGTATTTATATACAGATCCACAAATGATCTTGCCAAAACTGATTTTGAACCATGCCCCACTGATCGCGCAGGTGATGTTTTTTGGTGCCTTACTATCAGCTATCAAGAGTTGCGCCAGCGCTACATTGCTCGCGCCATCCGTTACATTTGCTGAAAATATTGTAAGAGGCTTTTTTAAGCATTTGTCTGATCAAGACTTATTGAAGGTCATGCGAATTACCGTGCTTTGCTTCACAGCGGTGGTTACTTTTTTTGCCATCAACTCTAATTTATCGATTTTTAAGATGGTTGAAAATGCCTATAAGGTAACTTTGGTTGCAGCTTTTGTACCACTCGCTTTTGGGGTGTATTGGTCCAGAGCAAATTCTTTGGGTGGCTTATTAGCTGTCATTTGTGGTTTGGTTATATGGATCAGTTGTGAGGTTCTTGCCCCTGAGGCTATTCTCCCCCCTCAGTTAGCAGGCCTTTTGGCTAGTATTGCCGGCATGCTTTTGGGTGGATTGGTGCCTAGGGCTAGATTGATTGCAAGTTGACCCAAATTGCTTAAATATTAGGCAGAATATTTTGTTGCACCGCAAAATGTTCGCCTCTAAAATGACACTAATTCAAAATTTCTTATCTTTATGGAGTTCTTATGAAAATCTGTGTGATCGGTGGAGGGGGCGCGATTGGCGGTTACCTTGCTGTCATGTTGGCGCGAGCCGGTAATGACGTTACTGTGGTTGCGCGCGGTGCAACATTGGCTGCAATCAAAGAGCGTGGCCTAGCATTAATTATGGATGATCAACCTGAGCCTTTAGTGGCGCAGGTAAAAGCAGTTGAAAAAATTCGCGATGCTGAGACTCCAGATGTGGTGATTTTGGCTGTGAAGGCGCACCAAGTTGAGCCGATCATTGATGATCTTGCCGCAATCATGGGTCCAGAAACGATTTTGATTCCGATGCAAAACGGAATTCCTTGGTGGTACTTCCAGAAGTTGGGTGGAGACTATCAGGATCACTCTGTTGAAACAGTCGATGCTGGTGGTGTTGCGAAGAATGCAATCAACCCAAATAACATTATTGGTTGCGTAGTGTATCCAGCAACCTTTACTCAAGCCCCTGGCGTGATTCGTCACGTTGAAGGCAATCGCTTCCCATTGGGTGAGTTAGATGGCAAGCAGACCGAGCGTATTCAGAAGATGTCTGAAATGATGTCTGCGGCTGGATTTAAGTCACCAATCCTGGAAGACATTCGCTCTGAGATTTGGTTGAAGTTGTGGGGCAATATGACTTTTAATCCAATTAGCTCTCTGACTCATGGAACCTTGGAAGGTATTTGCCAATATCCACTCACTAAAGAGTTGGCTCGCAACATGATGGCCGAAGCACAAACGATTGCCGAGAAGTTGGGTGTCACTTTCCGTGTCGACATTGAACGTCGTATTGCTGGCGCTGAAAAAGTCGGAAAACATAAAACATCCATGTTGCAAGACTTAGAAGCAGGCCGTAGCTTAGAGATTGACGCCTTGTTGGGCTCAGTAATTGAGCTTGGCAAGATTACCGAGACACCTACACCTTGCCTCAATACCGTCTTTGCATTAACAAAGTACCTTGATGAAAACGTTCAAGCTTCTAAAGGTAGCTTGGCATTGCCATCTGTTTCTGGTTACTAAGCCTCTGCAGAAATAGGTAGATTCAACACCTAAAGTAATTGAGTATTAAAAAACCCTCACCACTAAATGAACTGACCCACAAAAGTTGGACAGTTTAGTTAGGTTACCAGAAGGGATTGAGTTCGGTATTGCACTGGGCTCAATCCCTTTAGTTTTTGTTTAATTCGATCATGGTTGTAGTAGTGGATATATTCCTCTAGTCCCGCTTTAAATGACTGCACGCTCTCAAACTTCTCTTGGTAGAAGAACTCTGTCTTCATCATCCCAAACCAGTTTTCCATGACAGCGTTATCTAAGCAATTGCCTTTTCTAGACATGCTTTGAGTAATACCCTTTTGCTTAAGCATCTGTTGGTAGGGTGCGATTCGATAATGCCAACCTTGGTCTGAGTGCAGCATAGGCTTGTCTTTGGATTGGAGTCTCTTAAAGGCTTTTTGAAGCATTTGCATCACCATATTCATTTGGGGGCGGTCGGCGATCTCGTACGAGATGATCTCTTGGTTATATAGATCTAATACGGGTGAGAGATACACCTTGTGACCTAAGACATTGAACTGCGTGACATCGGTTACCCACTTTTGATTGGGTTTAGCTGCACTGAACTTACGCTCCAGTAAATTGGGCGCTGCCTTGCCTTCAGGACCCTTATAGGATTGATAGCGCTTGGGTCTCACGGTCGATTTAAGGTGAAG
>NZ_MHZG01000015.1 GCF_001830325.1 Polynucleobacter sp. GWA2_45_21
GCTCCTATCGCGATGGAAGAAGGTTTACGTTTTGCGATCCGTGAAGGTGGCCGTACTGTTGGCGCCGGCGTGGTTGCAAAGATTTTGGCTTAATAGCAGTAAAAATATTTAGCGGTTTGCTAACCGGTGACGTCCGTGCTGCGGATGTCACCGAGCTCTTTAGAAATATAACGCGGCAGCACCGCAACGCTCTTTGGAATTAATATGCAAAACCAAAAAATTCGTATTCGTCTTAAAGCATTTGATTACCGTTTGATCGACCAGTCTGCAGCTGAAATCGTTGATACAGCTAAGCGTACTGGTGCAGTTGTTAAGGGTCCAGTACCTTTGCCAACACGTATCGAGCGCTTTGACATTCTGCGTTCACCACACGTAAACAAGACTTCACGTGACCAGTTAGAGATTCGTACCCATTTGCGTTTGATGGATATTGTTGATCCTACAGAGAAAACAGTGGATGCCTTGATGAAATTAGACCTCCCAGCAGGTGTGGACGTCGAAATTAAGTTGCAGTAATTCAGTATTTCCAGTCTTAGCGCTTGCCAAGACTGGCCTTTCGGGATAGAATCTAAGGCTTCGCTCAATTATTTGGGCGGATTTTCAGGTTTTATCAGCATTAAAAACGTTGTAAGTTATTGATTTAGAAGTACTTTTACTTGTAAATCACTTAAATTAATTTTGCCGACCAATCGAAGTCGGCGTGGAGCATGAATATGAGCTTAGGCTTAATCGGTCGCAAGATCGGCATGACCCGTCTATTTACGGACGAAGGGGAAGCAATTCCTGTCACCGTAATTGACGTGAGCGACAACAGAATCGCTCAAATCAAGACCCAGGCAACTGATGGCTATGATGCTATCCAGTTGGCACATGGCACACGTAGAGCTACTCGCGTTACCAAAGCAATGGCTGGTCACTTCGCTAAAGCGGGTGTGATGGCTGGTAACGGTCTCAACGAATTTCATTTAGATGCAGCAAAAATCGCAGAAATGACACCAGGACAAGTAATTCCTGCTGACACTGCATTTGCTGCTGGCCAAAAAGTGGACGTACAAGGTGTAACGATTGGTAAAGGCTATGCCGGTACTATCAAGCGCCATCACTTCGCTTCAGGTCGCGCGTCACACGGTAACTCACGTTCACATAACGTGCCAGGTTCTATCGGTATGGCGCAAGATCCAGGTCGTGTTTTCCCAGGTAAGCGCATGACAGGCCACCTTGGTGACGAAACACGCACTGTACAAAATTTAGTCATCGCACGCATTGATGCAGAACGTAATCTCATCATGGTTAAAGGCGCTATTCCAGGTGCCCCAGGCGGTAAAGTTATTGTTACTCCAGCGGTGAAGACACCGTTGAAGAAGAAATAAGGAGAGCGAATATGGAACTTAAGCTTCTCCAAGATAACGGAACTTTAGGCGCAGGCGTTCAAGCCTCACCAGAAGTATTCGAGCGCGAATATAACGAAGCATTGGTACACCAGGTTGTTGTGGCTTACCAAGCAAATGCGCGTAGCGGTAACCGTGCACAAAAAGACCGTGAGCAAGTTAAGCACACAACCAAAAAACCTTGGCGTCAAAAAGGTACTGGTCGTGCACGTGCTGGTATGAGCTCTTCCCCGCTGTGGCGTGGAGGTGGTCGTATATTCCCGAATTCACCTGAAGAAAATTTCAGCCAAAAAGTAAACAAGAAAATGTACCGCGCTGGTATGAGATCTATTTTGTCTCAGTTAGCACGCGAAGGTCGTTTGAATGTTGTTGACCAATTTAATCTTGATGCTCCAAAGACTAAAGTTTTAGCTGACAAAGTTAAAGCAATGGGCTTGGATTCAGTCTTGATCATCGTTGATCAGGTTAGCGAGAATTTGTACTTGGCATCACGCAACTTGCATAAGGTTGCTGTATGTGAGCCACAGCACGCTGATCCATTAGCTTTAGTTCAATACAAAAAAGTATTGGTAAGCAAAGCAGCGATCGCAAAAATTGAGGAGTTGCTGAAATGAGCCAAGTCCGTAAAAACGATCACAGCTTGATGAAGGTTCTGCTTGGACCGGTTATCTCTGAAAAAGCCACTATGGTTGCAGAGAAAAACGAACAAGTGGTATTCCAAGTTACACGCGACGCTAATAAGAGCGATGTAAAACAAGCAGTTGAGTTGCTCTTCAAAGTGCAAGTTGACTCTGTTCAAATCGTGAATCAAAAAGGTAAGCCAAAGCGCTATGGCCGTTTTGAAGGTCGTCGTGACCATACTAAGAAGGCCTACGTTAGCTTGAAGCCAGGTCAAGAAATTAACTTTGAAGCGGAGGCGAATTAATCATGCCTTTGATGAAGACAAAACCGACCTCACCAGGTCGTCGCTCAATGGTCAAGGTGGTAAATCCTGACCTGCATAAAGGTAAGCCTTTTGCAGCGTTGGTAGAGCCACAGTTCCAAAAAGCAGGTCGTAACAATAATGGTCACATCACTACCCGTCATAAAGGTGGTGGTCATAAGCATCACTATCGTGTTGTTGATTTCAAACGCAATGACAAAGATGGTATTCCAGCAAAAGTAGAACGCTTGGAATACGATCCAAACCGCAGTGCAAATATTGCATTGATCGTGTTTGCTGATGGTGAGCGTCGCTATATTCTTGCTGCAAAAGGCATGACAGTTGGTCAGGCATTGATGAGTGGTTCTGAAGCCCCAATCAAGTCTGGTAACAACTTGCCAATTCGCAACATTCCAGTTGGTAGCACGATTCACTGCGTAGAAATGTTGCCAGGCAAAGGTGCTCAAATCGCACGTTCTGCTGGTGGCTCTGCAGTGTTATTGGCTCGTGAAGGTGTATACGCTCAGGTGCGCTTGCGCTCTGGTGAAGTACGTCGTATTTTGATTGATTGCCGTGCCACTATTGGTGAAGTTGGTAATGAAGAACATAGCTTGCGCGTTATCGGTAAAGCTGGTGCAAATCGCTGGCGTGGTATTCGCCCAACCGTTCGCGGTGTGGCAATGAACCCAGTAGATCACCCACACGGTGGTGGTGAAGGTAGAACTGGCGAAGGCCGTGTACCTGTCTCCCCATGGGGCACACCAACCAAAGGTTATCGTACACGTCGCAATAAGCGTACAACTTCGATGATCGTTCAACGTCGTCAAAAACGTTAAGCGATAAGGATAAATAGATATGACACGTTCAGCTAAAAAAGGCCCATTTTGCGACGCCAGCTTAGTAAAAAAAGTTGAAGTTGCACAAGCCAACAAAGACAAAAAGCCGATCAAAACTTGGTCACGCCGTTCAACAATCCTCCCAGACTTTATTGGTCTGACGATTGCTGTACATAACGGTCGTCAACACGTTCCGGTATATGTATCAGAAAACATGGTGGGTCATAAGTTAGGCGAATTTGCCTTGACCCGTACTTTCAAAGGTCACGCTGCTGACAAGAAAGTAACGAAGAAGTAAGGGGATGATGATGGAAGTTAAAGCTATTCACAAGGGCGCCCGCATTTCTGCGCAAAAGACACGTTTGGTCGCTGACCAAATCCGTGGTTTGCCAATTGCTCGCGCTATGAACATTTTGAATTTCAGCCCCAAGAAAGCTGCCTTCATTGTGAAGAAAGTTGTTGAGTCCGCAATGGCCAACGCTGAACACAATAAGGGTGCTGATATTGATGAGCTCAAGGTTTCAACAATTATTGTTGATAAGGGTACTTCCTTGAAGCGCTTCACAGCACGTGCTAAAGGTCGCGGTAATCAAATCGAAAAACAAACATGTCACATCACCGTGACCTTGAGTAACTAAGGGAAGATATGGGACAAAAGATAAACCCAACCGGATTCCGACTCTCGGTAACGAAGAACTGGACATCAAAGTGGTATGCAAACAATACTGATTTTGCGAAGATGCTCAAAGAGGACGTAGATGTCCGCATTTATCTCAAGAAGAAGTTAAAGAATGCATCCGTAAGCAAAGTCATCATCGAGCGTCCTGCAAAGAACGCACGCATCACAATTTACAGCTCACGCCCAGGTGTTGTGATCGGTAAAAAAGGTGAAGATATTGAAGTTCTCCGTCGTGAACTCCAGAAGCGTATGGGCGTTCCAGTCCATGTGAACATCGAAGAAATTCGTAAGCCTGAAGTTGATGCTCAATTGATCGCTGACTCTATTACTCAACAGTTAGAGAAGCGCATCATGTTCCGTCGTGCAATGAAGCGTGCAATGCAAAATGCAATGCGCCTTGGTGCACAAGGCATCAAGATCATGTCTTCTGGTCGCTTGAATGGTGCTGAGATTGCACGTCGCGAATGGTACCGTGAAGGTCGTGTTCCACTTCATACATTGAAGGCTGATATTGATTACGCAACTTCAGAGGCGGAAACAACATACGGCATCATCGGTGTAAAAGTTTGGGTATACAAAGGCGATACATTAGGCCGCGGTGCTGATGCTGTAGCAGTAACTGCAGAGCCAGCAGCTGAAGAGAAAAAGCCACGTCGCGCACCAGCCAAAACAACCGCACGCAAACCAGCAGCTGACAGCAAGCCTTTAGTTGCTGCTAAGCCAGCAGTAAAGCGTGCACCGAAAGCCGCTGAAGCCCCAAGTGCTGAAGCGCAGAAGTCAGGAGAGTAAGCATGCTACAACCAAAGCGTCGTAAGTATCGCAAGGAGCAAAAGGGACGTAACACTGGCGTGGCAACACGCGGTAGTTCAGTAGCCTTTGGTGACTTTGGATTGAAAGCTATTGGCCGTGGTCGTTTGACTGCACGTCAGATTGAATCTGCACGTCGCGCAATGACACGTCACATTAAGCGTGGTGGTCGTATCTGGATTCGTATTTTCCCAGACAAGCCAATTTCACAAAAGCCAGCTGAAGTACGTATGGGTAACGGTAAAGGTAATCCAGAGTACTACGTAGCAGAAATTCAACCAGGCAAGATTTTGTACGAGATGGATGGTGTAGATGAAGGTTTGGCGCGCGAGGCTTTCAAGCTTGCTGCTGCTAAGTTGCCATTGCAAACCACTTTCGTGATTCGCCACTTAGGTTGATCGGGATAGAGATTATGAAAAAGACAGAATTAGCATCCAAAGATCTGGTTGCCTTGAATGCAGAATTAACAGAGCTTTTGAAGACTAGCTTCAAGCTCCGTATGCAAAAAGGTACTCAGCAACTCACCAACACCAGCCAATTGGGTAAAACTAAGCGTGAAATTGCTCGCGTAAAGACCTTTATTACTCAAAAAACTGCACAGAAATAAGGAAAAAGGGATATGACAGAATTATCTAAACCCTTGCGCCGCACCCTTGTGGGTCGTGTCGTTAGCGACAAAATGCAAAAAACTGTGACTGTGCTAGTTGAGCGCCAAGTAAAACATGCGCTTTATGGCAAATATGTTGGACAGTCCAAAAAATACCACGCTCATGACGAAGCTGGCCAATACAAGATGGGTGATACCGTTGAAATCGCTGAATCTAAGCCAATTTCACGCACTAAATCTTGGGTTGTGACCCGTTTAGTTCAAGAATCAAAAGGTATTTAAAGAAATATTAGGGATTTTGGCGAACTTTCTTGCCAAATCCCTGTTTTGCGTAGTATGATAGAAGGCTTCTCTGGTTTTATTGGGAGAAGCAGTGTTTTTTCATTAATTCCGGGTTTTAACTTTCGTTAAAGCCCATAGACGGAACCAAGACTGTTTGCCTTTGGCTAACAAGTTGGGGATTAAAAAATGATTCAGACCGAAAGTAGATTACAGGTCGCCGATAACACAGGCGCCAGTGAAGTTTTGTGCATCAAGGTATTGGGCGGCTCTAAGCGTCGTTACGCCAGTATCGGTGATGTCATTAAAGTGACTGTAAAGTCCGCTGCTCCACGTGGCCGTGTAAAAAAAGGTGACATTTATAACGCCGTAGTAGTGAGAACTGCTAAGGGTGTTCGCCGTCCAGACGGCTCATTGATTAAGTTCGATGGAAACGCTGCGGTATTGCTCAACGCAAAGTTAGAGCCAATCGGCACACGTATCTTTGGACCAGTTACGCGCGAATTGCGTACTGAGAAGTTCATGAAGATCGTTTCTCTCGCCCCCGAAGTTATTTAAGAGGCTGATATGAAAAAGATTCGTAAAGGTGATTCAGTAGTTCTGTTGACTGGCCGCGATAAGGGCAAGCAAGGAACAGTTACAGCCGTTCTCGAGAACAAATTAGTAATCGAAGGCGTAAATATTTACAAAAAGAGCGTTAAGCCAAATCCAGCAGCCGGTGTTACTGGCGGCATGATTGACAAGACGATGCCTGTTCACATTTCTAATGTGGCTGTGGTTGACGGTAACGGCAAACCATCACGTGTTGGTATCAAACTCGTGGACGGTAAAAAGCAACGTTTCCTCAAAACCACTGGCGCAACTTTAAGCGCATAAGGGGCACGGAGAAATTATGAGCACACGTTTTCAAGAACACTATCAAGCTAAAGTAGTTGCTGATTTGATCGCCAAATTTGGTTACAAGTCAGTAATGGAAGTTCCACGTATCACCAAGGTAACCCTGAACATGGGCTTGGGCGATGCAGTGAACGACAAGAAAATTATCGAAAATGCAGTTGGTGATTTGACTAAAGTAGCAGGTCAAAAGCCAGTTGTGACAAAAGCGAAAAAAGCGATTGCTGGTTTCAAAATTCGTCAAGGTTACCCAATCGGTGCCATGGTCACATTGCGTGGTGCACGCATGTATGAATTTTTAGACCGTTTCGTGACTGTTGCTTTGCCACGCGTACGTGACTTCCGCGGAATTTCCGGTAAGGCATTTGACGGCCGTGGTAACTACAACATCGGCGTTAAAGAGCAAATCATTTTCCCTGAAATCGAATACGACAAAATTGATGCCCTCCGTGGTCTCAATATCAGTATTACGACGACCGCTAAGACTGACGAAGAAGCAAAAGCTTTGTTAGCAGCGTTCAAATTCCCTTTCCGCAATTAAGAGGCTAACGTGGCAAAACTATCCCTAATTGAGCGCGAGAATAAGCGCACAAAAACTGTAGAGAAGTACGCTGTAAAGCGTGCTGGACTCAAGGCAATCATTGCTGATCAATCACGCAGCGATGAAGAGCGCTATGAAGCTCGCTTGAAGCTACAGGCACTTCCACGTAACGCAAGCCCGATTCGTCAAAGAAATCGTTGTTCATTAACCGGTCGTCCGCGCGGTGTATTCAGCAAGTTTGGTTTAGCGCGTAGCAAAATTCGTGAAATCGCCTTCCGTGGCGAAATCCCCGGTTTAACCAAGGCCAGCTGGTAAGCGGCGAAAGAATTAGGAGAACTCATGAGTATCAGCGATCCAATCGCCGACATGTTGACAAGGATCCGCAATGCGCAAGCAGTGCAGAAACCCGTAGTCTTGATGCCGTCGTCAAAAGTTAAAGTAGCTATTGCAAAAGTCTTGCAGGATGAAGGTTATATCGATAGTTTTGAAATCAAAGGTGAAGCAGCTAAGCCAGTGCTACACATTGAACTCAAATACTACGCAGGCCGCCCTGTTATTGAGCGTATTGACCGTGTTTCTACACCAAGTCTACGTATCTATAAAGGCCGTCACGACATTCCTGAAGTAATGAATGGCTTGGGCATTGCAATTATTTCAACCCCACAAGGCGTAATGACAGACCGCAAAGCTCGTGCAAACGGCGTTGGTGGTGAAGTTATTTGCTACGTCGCGTAAGGAGAGAAATATGTCCCGCGTTGGTAAATCACCTATTCCAGTCCCTAAGGGCGCTGAAATCAGCATCAACGGTGCAAACATTACTGTTAAAGGCCCATTAGGTACTTTGACACACAACTTGCATCCTTCTGTTGGTTTAAAACAAGAAGACGGCGTATTGACAGTTGTTTTAAATAACGACACACCAGAAGCTGGTGCACAGTCAGGTACAGCCCGTGCTTTAGTAAACAACATGGTTGTTGGCGTAACTACTGGCTTTGAGCGCAAGCTCAGCTTGGTAGGCGTTGGTTACCGTGCTGCTGCTCAAGGCGAAACATTGAAGTTGCAGTTAGGTTTCTCACACGACATTATTTACAACCTGCCAAAAGGTGTAAAAGCTGAGACTCCAACTCAAACTGAAATCATTATTAAAGGTTCCAACAAGCAGCAAGTTGGCCAGGTTGCAGCTGAAGTTCGCGCATACCGTTCACCAGAGCCATACAAAGGCAAGGGCGTTCGCTACGTGGATGAGGTTGTACATCTGAAAGAAACTAAGAAGAAGTAAGCGAGATTAGAAAATGAATAAAGACGAATCCAGACAAAGACGTGCTAGGCAGACTCGTATTCGCATTGCCGAAGCATTGGCAAATCGCTTAACAGTTATCCGTAGCAATTCACACATCTCTGCACAGGTATATAGCCCATGTGGAACCAAAGTTGTGGCAGCTGCCTCATCAATGGAAAAAGAATTGCGCCAAGCGATCAAAAACGGCGGCAACGCTGAAGCGGCTAAACAAATCGGCAAACTAGTTGCTGAGCGTGCTGTTAAAGCAGGCGTTGTTGATGTTGCTTTTGATCGTTCCGGTCATCGTTACCACGGCCGTATTAAGGCCTTAGCTGAAGCTGCGCGTGAAGCCGGCCTGAAGTTCTAATAGGGTTTAGGAAAAAACATGGCAAAAATGCAAACCAAGATGCAAAACGAAGAGCGTGATGATGGTCTTCGCGAGAAGATGATCGCTGTTAATCGTGTAACTAAAGTGGTTAAGGGTGGTCGTATTCTCGGCTTCGCTGCACTTACTGTAGTTGGCGATGGCGATGGTCGTATCGGCATGGGTAAAGGTAAATCAAAAGAAGTTCCAGTTGCTGTTCAAAAGGCAATGGACGAAGCACGTCGCAAGATGATCAAAGTTTCCTTACGTAAAGGTACTTTGCAACACACTGTGATTGGTAAGCATGGCGCATCACGCGTGATGATTTCTCCAGCTAAAGACGGTACTGGCGTTATTGCTGGTGGACCAATGCGCGCAATTTTCGATGTAATGGGTGTAACTAACGTTGTTGCTAAGTCACTTGGCTCAACAAACCCTTACAACATGGTTCGTGCAACGATTGATGGTTTAAGCAAGATGAGCACTCCTTCTGAAATTGCTGCTAAGCGCGGTAAGTCAGTTGAAGAGATTCTCGGCTAAGACCAAAAGATTAGGAATCTATAAATGACAACATCTAACTCCAAAGTCAAACTGCAATTAGTACGCAGCTTGATCGGCACACGCGAAAGCCACCGTGCAACTGTTCGTGGTTTGGGCCTCGGACGTATCAATTCTGTTTCAGAATTGGAAGACACTCCAGCAGTTCGCGGAATGATTAATAAAGTTTCTTATCTAGTTAAAGTCATTGGCTAATAACTAGCAAGTAAATAGGCGAAGAATATGCAACTCAATACACTCAAACCCGCAGAGGGATCCAAGAAAAACCGTCGTCGCGTAGGTCGTGGCATCGGCTCTGGTCTTGGTAAAACTGCTGGCCGCGGTCACAAAGGTCAAAAATCACGTTCGGGCGGATTCCACAAGGTTGGATTCGAGGGCGGTCAGATGCCGATGTATCGTCGTTTGCCAAAACGCGGTTTCGTGTCTTTGACACGTCGTCACGTTGGTCAAATTACTTTGAATGACTTAGCAAAAATTAACTTGCCAGAAGTCGACTTGTTAGTTTTGAGAGCTCATGGTTTTGCTGGTGAGCAAATCAATGCAGTCAAAGTAATTAAGACTGGCGAACTGTCAATTGCTGTAACCCTCAAAGGTATTACAGCAACTGCAGGTGCAAAAGCAGCTATTGAAGCAGCTGGCGGCAAATTGGTTGACTTGGTTTAATTAGTTCTTAGTAGACGATGGCACTAGCACCTACCAACACAGCGAATATTGCTAAATCAGGAGGCAAGTATGGCGAATTGCGCCAACGCTTGATATTCCTGGTTTTGGCTTTGCTCGTTTTCCGTTTGGGTGCGCATATTCCTGTTCCAGGTATTGATCCTGACCAATTGGCTCAATTGTTCTCAGGCCAAAAAGACGGCATCTTGGGTATGTTTAACCTGTTCTCAGGTGGTGCTTTATCTCGCTTTACCGTGTTTGCTTTGGGAATCATGCCGTACATTTCTGCATCGATCATCATGCAGTTAATGACTATTGTTGTGCCTTCATTAGAGGCATTGAAAAAAGAAGGTCAAGCAGGTCAGCGTAAGATTACTCAGTACACACGTTATGGCACTGTTGTATTGGCAACATTCCAAGCTTTGGGTATTTCTGTTGCATTACAAGCTCAGCCTGGCTTAGTTATCAACCCAGGTTTAATGTTTGAATTGAATACCGTGGTAACTCTGGTTACTGGCACCATGTTCTTGATGTGGCTCGGTGAGCAAATTACAGAGCGTGGCTTAGGCAACGGTATTTCTATCATTATTTTTGGCGGTATTGTTTCTGGCTTGCCATCTGCAATTGGTAGCTTGCTTGAATTAGTGCGTACCGGCTCCATGAATATCTTGTCAGCATTGCTGATCGTTGTGGTCTGTATTGCGGTAACTTATTTTGTTGTGTTTGTAGAGCGTGGTCAGCGCCGTATTTTGGTGAACTACGCTAAGCGTCAAGTTGGTAACAAGGTTTATGGCGGTCAGTCTTCATACTTCCCATTGAAGTTAAATATGGCTGGTGTTATCCCTCCAATTTTTGCTTCATCTATCATTTTGTTCCCTGCCACGATTGCTGGCTGGTTTACTTCTGGTGAGCCAACCAATATGTTCAGCAGAGTGATTAAAGATTTAGCGGCAACGTTGGCCCCAGGTCAGCCCGTCTACACAATTTTGTATGCAGCTGCGATTATTTTCTTCTGCTTTTTCTACACAGCTTTGGTCTTTAACAGCCGTGAAACTGCAGATAACTTAAAGAAGAGCGGCGCCTTTGTTCCAGGCATTCGTCCTGGTGACCAGACTGGTCGTTACATCGACAAGATCTTGGTTCGTTTGACATTGGCTGGTGCAATTTATATGGTTTTGGTTTGCTTGTTACCAGAATTCTTAGTGTTGAAGTACAACGTGCCATTCTATTTTGGCGGTACTTCATTGTTGATTATTGTCGTTGTTGCAATGGATTTCATGGCTCAAGTTCAGTCATTTGTAATGCAACAACAATATGGTTCTTTGATGAAAAAAGCTAACTTTAAGATGGGCGCTTAACTGAATGTCTAAAGACGATGTAATTCAGATGGCGGGAGAAATTATTGAGAATTTGCCGAACGCAATGTTTCGCGTGAAGCTAGAGAACGGACATGTGGTTCTAGGGCACATTTCTGGAAAGATGAGGATGCATTACATCCGCATATTGCCAGGAGATAAGGTGACGGTGGAGATGACTCCTTACGACCTGACCCGCGCCAGAATCATTTTCCGAGCGAAGTAAAGATTAAGTAGTACCTATTTTTTTAGAGGTGAGTTATGAAAGTTTTAGCATCCGTTAAGTGTATTTGCAGAAATTGCAAGATCATTAAGCGCAAACGCGTTGTGCGCGTGATCTGTTCTTCAGACGCACGTCATAAGCAGCGTCAAGGCTGATCTGGTTAATTAAGAGGAAATCTCATGGCACGTATCGCTGGGGTAAATATCCCAAATCATCAACATACTGTTATCGGTTTAACAGCAATTTTTGGCATTGGCACAACTCGTGCTCGCAAAATTTGTGAAACCACAGGTGTTGCAATCGACAAAAAAGTTAAAGATCTTACTGACGGTGACTTGGAAAAGTTGCGTGATGAAGTAGGTAAGTTCATCACTGAAGGTGACCTTCGTCGTGAAGTAACGATGAGCATCAAGCGTTTGATGGACTTAGGCTGCTATCGTGGCGTTCGTCATCGTAAGGGCTTGCCTGTACGTGGTCAACGTACTAAGACTAACGCGCGTACCCGCAAGGGCCCACGTAAGTCTGGCGTGCAACTCAAGAAATAATCAAGAAAGTTTATTGACATGGCAAAACAACAATCCGCTTCTGCAGCTTCACAGCGCGCACGTAAGAAGGTTAAAAAGAACGTTGCTGACGGTATTGCACACGTTCACGCTTCTTTTAATAACACCATTATTACGATCACTGATCGCCAAGGTAATGCGCTTTCATGGGCAACATCTGGTGGCCAGGGTTTCAAGGGCTCACGTAAATCAACACCTTTTGCTGCTCAGGTAGCTGCTGAAGTTGCTGGTAAGACAGCTATTGAATGCGGTATCAAGAATTTGGAAGTTCAGATCAAAGGCCCAGGCCCAGGTCGTGAATCAGCAGTACGTGCATTGAACTCATTGGGCATCAAGATCACTGAGATTCAAGACGTAACTCCAGTTCCACACAATGGTTGCCGTCCTCCTAAGCGTCGTCGTATCTAAGCTTGGATATTGGCAGTACAACAGTTTTAGTAGTTTTTTATTAAAGCCCACCGTTCATCTGAATTAAAGGGTGAACTCACCGCCGGTCGTAAGACTGCGGCAAAGAAAGGAAAGCATCGTGGCACGTTACTTAGGGCCTAAGGCCAAATTAGCACGTCGGGAAGGTACCGACTTATTTTTAAAGAGCGCACGTCGCGCCCTGTCAGACAAGTGCAAGTTAGATACTAAGCCTGGTCAACATGGCCGTACATCTGGCTCAAGAACATCTGACTACGGTAACCAATTGCGTGAAAAGCAAAAGGTTAAGCGTATCTATGGCGTATTAGAGCGTCAATTCCGCCGTTACTTCGCAGAAGCTGAGCGTCGTAAGGGCAACACTGGTGAAACATTGCTCCAGTTGCTTGAGTCACGTTTAGACAACGTGGTGTATCGCATGGGCTTTGGTTCTACTCGTGCTGAAGCGCGTCAATTGGTTTCTCACTGTGCAATTTTGCTCAATGGCAGCCCAGTAAACATTCCATCTATTCAGGTTAAGCCTGGTGATGTAGTGGCTATTCGTGAAAAAGCGAAGAAGCAAGCGCGTATTACAGAATCACTCAATTTGGTTGGACAAATGGCAGCTGTTACTTGGGTTTCAGTTGACGCAGCCAAGCTCGAGGGAACATTTAAGCAAGTGCCTGACCGTGAAGACATTAGCGGCGAAATTAATGAAAGTTTGATCGTCGAATTGTATTCACGCTAATTAGCACTCTCAAGGAAAAAATATGCAAACAAATTTGCTCAAGCCAAAAATTATTTCTGTTGAAGCGCTTACCGCCAACCAAGCTAAGGTTGTTATGGAGCCGTTCGAGCGTGGCTATGGCCACACACTCGGAAATGCATTACGTCGTGTTTTGTTGTCCTCGATGGTTGGTTATGCACCAACTGAAGTAGCTATTGCAGGTGTGGTTCATGAGTACTCCACATTAGATGGCGTTCAAGAGGATGTAGTTAACCTTTTGTTGAACCTCAAAGGTATCGTATTTAAGTTGCAGTCACGTGACGAAGTTACTATCAATTTGCGTAAAGAAGGCCCAGGCGTTGTTACTGCAAAAGATATTGACTTGCCACATGATGTAGAAATCATTAACCCTGATCACGTTATCGCTCACTTGTCAGCTGGTGGCAAGTTGGATATGCAGATCAAGGTTGAAAAAGGCCGTGGCTATGTACCAGGCAATATGCGTCAATACCATGACGAAGCTACCAAGATCATTGGTCGCATCGTATTGGATGCCTCATTTAGCCCAGTAAGCCGTGTTAGCTATGCTGTTGAGTCTGCTCGTGTTGAGCAACGTACCGACCTCGATCGTCTCGTAATGACAATCGAAACAAACGGTGTGTTGTCTCCTGAAGAGGCGATTCGTCAAGCTGCTACTATTTTGGTTGATCAGTTAGTTGTATTCGCAGCCCTCGAAAGCAGCGAAGTTTCTGGTGATCTCGCGCCAAGCCGCTCTTCAATGGTTGATCCAATGTTGATGCGTCCAGTTGATGATCTCGAACTCACAGTGCGCTCTGCAAACTGCTTGAAGGCTGAGAACATTTACTACATCGGTGACTTGATTCAACGTACAGAGAATGAATTGTTGAAGACGCCTAATCTAGGTCGTAAGTCTTTGAATGAAATCAAAGATGTATTGGCGGCTCGTGGCTTAAGTCTTGGCATGAAACTCGAGAGCTGGCCTCCAGCTAACCTCGAGAAATAATTAGAAAGGAAGCATCATGCGTCACGGAAACGGCTTACGCAAACTAAACAGAACATCATCACATCGCTTGGCGATGCTGCGCAACATGTCCAATTCACTCTTGGAGCACGAAGTCATTAAAACGACTTTGCCAAAAGCTAAAGAATTGCGCATGGTTGTTGAGCCTTTGATTACCTTGGGTAAAAAAGATAACTTAGCAAACCGTCGCTTAGCATTCAATCGCACACGTGATCGCGATATCGTGACCAAACTCTTCACAGAGCTCGGCCCACGTTATGCAACTCGTCCAGGTGGCTACCTTCGTATTTTGAAGTTTGGCTTCCGTCATGGTGACAATGCACCTATGGCTTTGGTTGAGTTAGTTGATCGCCCTGAAGTTGAAGAAACAGCAGTAGCTGAAGAGGCTTAAGCCCTTTAGCAAGATTAAAAGCCAGGCTTCGGTCTGGCTTTTTTCATTTATACGGTTATAAATACAGTATGACCCTAGATAAACCTACTGAATTGCTGATTGTTGTCACCACTTTTGCATCACTAGAGGATGCAAAGAAGATTGCGTACCTGCTGATTGAGGGTCGTCTAGCTGCTTGCGTGCAAATTCAGGAGGGAGTCCATTCCATCTATCGATGGGAGGGCAAGATTTGTGAAGCAAATGAAGTTCTGTTGTCAGCAAAAACAGTTGCAGATAAGTGGGTCGATATTTCTAATTTCATCAAAAGTCATCATCCTTATGATTTGCCGGAGGTGATTGCCTATGCCCCTGAAAAATACGAAGCGCATTATGGCAAATGGGTAGAGTCCGAGGTAAAGTGAGCTTCATGAGAGTGATCAATCAATTTATTTCTGTTCTAGCTGCTTTCCATTTCCTTCTTGGTAATGCATTTGCTACCTCAGAATTTTTGCCGCCTGAAAAAGCATTTCAGGCTGAAGCTACTTGGGTAGCAAATACCAATGACATTGAATTAGAGATTTTCCCGGCTAAGAGTTACTACATCTATCAAGAGTCCCTGCATTTCAAGATGGGCTCCCAGCCCAACAAATTAGAGGCAGTGAAGGCGCCATTACCGCCTGGAATCGAAAAGTTTGATGAAACTTTCCAAAAGAAAATGCAGGTTTATAAGCAGGCATTTCTTCTTACCTTAGATAAAAAAGCCGAAGCAGGAAAGCCTCTATATCTAGAGTTGGAGTTGCAAGGATGCGCTGAAGCGGGTATTTGCTATCCACCCATGACTCTCAAATTTTTGCTTGCAGGCCCTGGTGTAAAGGCTGGACCGATACCGGAGGTATTGGACGGGGCAAGCAATTCGTCCAAAAAAGAATTCAGCTTGGTGGATCTATGGCGCGAGCGAGATGACGTTAATGCGATTAGTCGCCTCTTGGAAAGTACGCCGACTGGATATCTATTCCTGGCCTTTTTCATTCTGGGCTTGGCATTAGCTTTCACACCCTGTGTGCTTCCAATGCTACCCATTCTGTCTAGTGTGGTGTTTGGAACACAGGGTAAGCAATCCATCGGAAAGGGTCGAGCAAGTCTCTTGGCCATGGCTTATGTGCTTGGCATGGCCTGCGTCTACGCTTTAGCGGGAGTCTTGATGGCTGCTCTGGGTGGTAGCGTCCAAAGAGCCCTGCAGAGCCCTATAGCGCTGATTGGGTTTGCATTGCTACTACTAGCACTATCTGGGAGCTTATTTGGCCTGTATGAGCTCAGAATGCCCCAATCTTGGCAGGAAAAAGTCGACCAATTAGCAGGACGTCATAAAGGCGGAAGCTTTTTTGGTGCCTTTGCTTTGGGTGGAATTTCGACATTAGTCGCTAGCCCTTGCATTACTGCCCCTTTGGCTGGAGTGCTTGCTTTCATTGCCCAAACAGGATCAATGAGTTTGGGGGCAGGGCTACTGTTTGTGATGGCTTTGGGTATGGGCTTGCCACTTCTCTTTATTGCTATTGAGGCGCGCATTCTCATTCCATCAACTGGTATTTGGATGGTTTGGTTGCAAAGAACACTCGGCGTTTTATTGGTGGCAACTGCAGCTTGGATTGCTTCACCTTTGTTACAAAGTAGTAACGAAGCGGGTGGCAAGATGATGGCTAATGGCCAACGCCAACACCAGATTGGAAATGCGAATTTTGCTGTAATTCAATCTAGTGCCCAGTTAGATCAATTTTTGACTCAAGCAAAAGAGCAGAAGAAATTAGTGCTCCTAGATTTTTATGCAGACTGGTGTATCTCCTGCAAAGAGATGGAGATCAATACCTTTGCTAATTCTGAAGTGAATCAAGAGCTGCAGAAATTTGTTTTGCTACAAGCTGATGTAACAAAGAACAGTCCTGAGAATCAGGAATTACTAAAGCGTTTTGGATTATTCGGGCCACCTGGAATTTTGATCTTTGATCTCAATTCAGAAGAGTTAAAAGATCAGCGGGTAATTGGCTTTATGCCGCCACAACGTTTTGCTGAGCGCTTGAAAAAGGCATTGGGAAATTAGATCACCTGAGACTGAATAAGTTTTTACTTATTCAGTCTTCATCATCAAATTTATTTACTTGCTTTGAGAAGACGCGCAGCCTCGAGCGCAAAGTAAGTCAATATCCCATCTGCGCCAGCACGTTTAAATGCGAGCAAGGATTCCATCATCACAGCATCATGATCAAGCCAGCCATTTTGTGCTGCAGCTTTGAGCATAGCGTACTCACCGCTCACTTGATAGGCGTAAGTTGGGTAATTAAATTCATCACGAACTCTACGTACGATATCTAAGTAAGGCATGCCAGGCTTGACCATCACCATATCAGCACCTTCGCTGATATCGAGTGCAACCTCCCGCAAAGCCTCATCAGTATTGGCGCAATCCATTTGATAGGTTTTTTTATCGGCTTTACCTAAATTTTTTGCTGAACCTACTGCATCACGAAACGGGCCATAAAAAGCCGAAGCGTATTTGGCTGAGTAAGCCATGATGCGAGTGTGAATGAGTTTATTTTGCTCTAGTGCTTCACGAATTTTTCCGATGCGGCCATCCATCATGTCTGATGGTGCCACGATATCAACACCAGCTTGAGCTTGAGTAATCGCTTGTTGTACCAAGATTGCCGTAGTCTCATCATTCAGAATGCGACCGTGCTCATCTAATACACCATCCTGACCATGACTTGTGTAAGGGTCAAGTGCGACATCAGTCATGATGCCCAAATTAGGAAAGCGTTTCTTGAGTTCACGTACTGCAGTCGGAATTAAACCGTTGGGATTAAAAGCTTCATTGCCATCAGGCGTTTTTAGGGATGCATCAATTACCGGAAAGAGCGCCATCACAGGAATGCCTAATGCAACGCATTCTTCGGCAACGCTATAAAGTAAATCGAGAGATACGCGATTAACTCCCGGCATGGAGCTAACGGCTTGAGACTGATTGCTACCCTCAAGCAAGAAGACGGGGTAAATCAAATCACTGGCGTGGAGATGGTTCTCTTGCATCAGGCGACGAGACCAATCATCACGTCGCATACGGCGAGGGCGATGATTTGGAAAGTTCAATAAAGAGTTAGCTTGTGATTTCATCTTCTTGAGTCTCTGCTTCAAATAACCATTTAATAACTGTATTGTCGGCCTCTTCAAGGCCAATTCGCTTGGTACTTGAGAATAATTGTGCCGTAAGTTGTTTGGATTCACCATTGCCATCGGGCAGCGCTGGATCATATTGCTGCAACTGTTTGCGCACAGCTTCTAAAGCATGCTTGCATTCACTTTTATTGAGCTTGTCGCACTTGCTGAGCAAGATATGGATTGGTTTGCCGGTTGGGACAAACCATTGGATCATTTGCTCGTCCAGATCGGTGATTCCACGCCTGGAGTCCACGATGAGAATCATCCCGACTAGCTGCTCCCGCTCCTGCAAATAATCGCTTAGAAGGCTATTCCAGTGGTATTTGGTCTCATGATTAACGGCGGCATAGCCGTATCCCGGTAAATCCACCAGATAGGCTAGTAGGTCGTCCTTAGCAAAAAGCCCAAAATAGTTAATGTGTTGGGTGCGCCCCGGCGTTTTACTGGCAAAAGCAAGCCGTTTTTGGTTGCAAAGTACATTAATTGCGCTAGATTTACCCGCATTTGAGCGCCCAGCAAAGGCCACCTCCCGGAGTGGAGTGGCAGGCAGGCAATGGGTGTCATTGACTGTGGTCGCGAATCGGGCTTGAAAGAGTTTAGACATGTCCAGAAGCTATTGTAAAATCACGCAAAATCATGAAATATCTCATGGTGTTGGGTAAAAGGTTGTAAAAGCAGGGCCCAAACACTTTTAGGAATTTTTGCCAAGGTAAACATAATGCGTCAAACCTCTCAAATCTCCAAATTAACTAGCGTCAGCGCTAGCCTAGCCGCTGGCTTAGTTCTGGCATTGACCAGCTTCTCCGGCGTAGTTAACGCTGCAGATGCTGCCACTGCGGCCGCCCCAATGGCCGAAGCTGCTGCTAAGCCGGTAGTTCCAGGTAAGCCAAAAGTCGATCTGGCAGCTGGCGAAGCGCTTTACTCTAACGGCGATGCTAGCCGTGGCGTGACAGCCTGCTTGACTTGCCATGGCCCTAAAGGCCAGAGTGCAACAGCAACTTGGCCTAAGTTGTCCGCTCAGCATGCTGCTTACACCACCAAGCAGTTAAAGAACTTTAAGGATGGCACACGCGCCAATCCAGTCATGATGGGAATGGTTGCTACCTTGACTGAGCAAGATATGAACAATATTTCTGCTTATTTGGCTAAACAGCCAGTATCACAGGGCGTTGCTCAAAATAAAGACACAATTGAATTAGGTCAAAGCATCTATCGTGGTGGTATCGCCGCTAAGGGCGTTCCAGCATGCGCAGCATGCCATAGCCCAAATGGTGCTGGTATTCCAGCGCAGTATCCACGTATGGGCGGGCAATGGGCTGAGTACAACGCAGCACAGTTGCTAGCGTTCCGCGAAGGCACGCGTAAGAATAGTACGCAGATGACTACGATTGCTACTAAGCTTTCTGATCAAGAAATGAAGGCTGTGGCTGATTACATGGCGGGCTTGCATTAATTGCCCATTCGGTAATAACAAAAACCCCGCTATTGCAGCGGGGTTTTTTATTGCCTAAAAATTTACCAGGCTCAACGAATTATTAATGGAATTTAGTTTGGTAAAGTGTTTTCACTAGCAAAAAGATCGGCAACGATTTCACGCTTACGAATAAGGTATGCATTTTTTCCATCAACCATAATCTCTGCAGGCTTGGGTCTGGTGTTGTAATTTGATGCCATGACAAAGCCATATGCGCCTGCTGATAGAATAGCCAAGAGATCACCTTCTTCAACAGCAAGTTCTCGATCTCTTCCAAGCCAGTCACCAGATTCGCATACAGGTCCAACGATGTCATAGGTGGAGCTTGCAACTTGCTTAGCTTGAACTGGAACGATGCCGTGATAAGCCTCGTAAAGGGCTGGGCGCATTAACTCTGTCATTGCTGCATCCACAATGCAAAAGTTTTTCTCAGCACCTGGCTTGAGGTACTCCACTTTGGTTAAAAGCACGCCAGCATTGCCCACCAAGGATCTGCCCGGCTCCAAGACTACATCGAGATGCCCAAAGCCACGCTCAGCAACGCGATTGAGCAAGGTGTTGGTGAACTCAGTAATATCCGGTGGGTTGTCTTCCCCATAAGAAATACCAAGGCCTCCACCCAAATCAAGATGATGAATCTCAATACCTTCTTTTTTCAATTGGGCCACTAACTCGAGAACCTTATCAAGCGCATCAAGGTAGGGTGCGGTGGTGGTGATTTGTGAGCCAATATGACAATCAATGCCAACTACATCAATTTGTGAAAGTAGTGCTGCTTCACGATATGTTTTTAGGACCTCATGATAGGCAATGCCAAATTTATTTCCTTTTAATCCAGTAGAGATATAGGGATGTGTTTGTGCATCCACATCGGGATTCACGCGTAAGGAAATTGGGGCACGGCAATTCAGCTTAGTGGCAACACGATTAATTTGGTGGAGCTCCGCAATCGATTCCACATTGATGCATTTAACACCTGCTTGCAATGCTTGGGCGATTTCATTTGCAGATTTACCTACGCCTGCAAATACCAAACTCTTTGGGTCTGCACCCACTGCAAGGGCACGAGCTAACTCACCGCCACTCACTAGGTCAAATCCAGAGCCTAATTTTTTAAAGCAATCAATCACTGCAAGATTGCTATTAGCCTTCATTGCATAGTGGACACGG
The DNA here is from genome assembly GCF_001830325.1 of Polynucleobacter sp. GWA2_45_21. Lineage (GTDB taxonomy): Bacteria > Pseudomonadota > Gammaproteobacteria > Burkholderiales > Burkholderiaceae > Polynucleobacter. Next base: position 20,351 of record NZ_MHZG01000015.1, read on the forward strand.
GCACGTCTTTTGCCAGAGGAATCTACACATGCTTTGTCATAGGCTTGATACGCTTGGGTTAAAGCCTTCCTGCTATAGATATACAGGGGTGTACCAAACTCTTTTGCCAAATCTGACAAAGGAATTTCTTCTGCATACCAAGTGCCGTTTCGTTCTGTAAATCCAGCTAAGTCGGGGAGTGGAATCGCTTTACTTGTCATTGCTTGGCCGATGATGGGTTAGTAGCAGCAGGGCTTTGGGGTGGATAGAGCTTGCCTTTGGGTTCTTGCTCAGAAGGAGGGCTAGGCGCCGGTGGCACATTTGGCAAATATAAGGGCCCTCTTACCCCACACCCAACAAGGGATATTAGAAGGCTAATGCCCAGAGTTCTTTTAAGAATCGCTATCATGAATGTCTCTAAAACGAATGATTGAATATAGCATGCAGGACTCTAATATGAAGCCAAGCAATTTAACGGTGGAAACCATTGATGACAAGCAATTCCATCAGCTGGGCAGTAATTTATTGCAGTCAATAGAAGTGGCTTTGGAGGCTGCAGACGATGCGTTGGATTTAGACCTTGATGTAGAACGCCAGGGTGGCAACGTCATCAATATTCGATTTAGGGATCGCAGTGTCATTGTGGTCAATACCCAACCTCCTTTGCACGAGATCTGGGTAGCTGCTAAATCTGGCGGTTATCACTATCGCTGGGCTGGCACCTTAGCTTCACCACAGTGGCTGGATACCAAAACTGGGCGCGAGCTATTGAGTGACTTATCAGAGTTTGCTAGCGCTCAAGCTGGGCAGGCGATCACTATTGGTCTACTCGGGAAATAAGCAGCAATATCCCGGGAAATTAAACTGCCCCAGTTGCTGTGAGTGTCTCGATGACCTGAGCATCGGGAACACTCTTAATTTGAGCTTTGCCAATCTTTTCTAAAACAACGTATCGAATCTGACCACCCTCAGTCTTTTTATCTACTTGCATTAATTCCATATAACGTTGCGCACCAAACTTCGGAGGTGCAATCGGTAGATTCATAGATTGAATGATACGAGTGAGACGATCGGCCTCATCTTGAGTGATGAAGTTCAGGCGTCGTGAGAGGTCTGCTCCCATGACCATCCCGCAGCCAACGGCTTCACCATGCAACCACTCGCCGTAACCCATACCTGCCTCAATCGCATGACCAAAGGTGTGTCCAAAATTGAGAGTAGCGCGAATGCCACCTTCTCTTTCGTCCGCTGAAACAACTGCTGATTTAATTTCGCAAGAACGTAACACTGCATGCGCCATTGCTGCTGTATCGCATGCCAATAAAGCTTTTGCATTTGCTTCAATCCAACTTAAGAACTCCGCATCCGCAATAGCGCCATGCTTGACCACTTCAGCGAGGCCCGCAGAGAGCTCACGCGCTGGTAATGTCTTCAATGTATTGAGGTCGGCAATGACTGCTGCAGGCTGATGAAACGCGCCAATCATATTTTTCCCAAGCGGATGGTTAATGCCTGTCTTGCCGCCGACAGAGGAGTCCACCTGGGCTAGTAAGGTTGTTGGCACTTGAATGAAGCGGATACCGCGCATAAAGCTAGCAGCAGCAAAGCCAGTCATGTCGCCAATGACGCCGCCACCTAAAGCAACCAACATGGTTTGACGATCAGCGCCAAACTTGAGGAGGTCATCAAAAATTAACTGAAGATTTTTCCAGTCTTTATAAGATTCTCCATCAGGCAAGACAATGGTTCTGACTGGCTTGCCGAGTTTCTCTAAAGTTTTGGTGAGGCGCTCTGCATACAAAGGGGCAACAGTAGTATTGGTAACGATATAAATCGATGTCGCTTTTTCACAGGCGCTAAATAATTGTGGCTGATCTATTAAATCGGTACCAATATGAATAGGGTAGCTACGGTTGCCTAGATCAACTTCTAATGTTTTCATTGATAAATTTATGCGGAGAGTTCGAGTTGCATGATGAGAGTGTTGACGAGTTGATTGACGCTGGGTTTCCCAGTTTCAATGACATAGTCAGCGATTTCGCGATACAAAGGATCGCGAACGGCGTATAGGTTTTCTAAAATCTTTTTTGCATCACCATTTTTTAGTAGCGGCCTACCTTCGCCACCCTTAGTCCGATGCCATAGTTCCATCGGATTGGCGTGCAGATAAATTACTGTTCCTCTTTCGCTGAGGAATTGACGATTCTCTGGCAGGAGTACGGCGCCACCACCGGTTGCCAAGATGACATCATGTTCAGCTGTAATGTCTCTAATGGCCTGAGCCTCGCGTTTGCGAAATCCATCTTCACCTTCCATTTCAAAGATGACGGGAATTTTGACTCCACAACGATCTTCAATCACATGGTCAGCATCTAAAAAGCGGCGACCCAATTTCTTGGCCAGCAATTTGCCGACGGTCGACTTCCCAGCGCCCATAAGGCCAATTAGGAAGATATTGTTTGATGAAGAGTTCACCCTTCGATTTTATTAGGGTTTGTCCAGCACGGTGGGGGTTAAGAAGACTAATAGTTCAGTTTTATCTGCTAATTTGGATTTGTGGCGAAATAAATGCCCAATCAAGGGAATATCCCCTAGAAGTGGAACCTTGATTTCATCATCGCGTTCGGTGGTTTGAAAAATGCCTCCAATGATGGCTGTGCCCCCATTTTCAACGGTGACTTCAGAACTGAGATTTTTGGTATCAATGGCATAGCCCTGCTCGGTTTTCATGCCAATAGTGTCTTTATTAATGCCTACCAGCATGGAGATTTTTCCGTCAGGATGAATTTTCGGCAAGACCTCTAGGCGTAAGTTAGCCTTGCGAAACTGCAATTTGCTCCCGCTTTGAGAGCTCACTTGATAGGGAAGTTCGGTTCCTTGCTCAATTGTGGCTTTAACTTGATCGCCGGTCATGATGCGCGGGTTAGACAGAATCTTGCCTTGACCATCGGATTCCAGGGCTGAGAGCTCCATTTGTAGAAGGCGGGCTGCATTCTTGGAAACCAGGGTGGCAGCCAAAGTGGCTGGGTTAAAGCCGGCCAATCCAGTTCCTGCGAAGTCAAGGCTTGCGCTGGCATTTTGGTCTGGATGGCTGCCAATACCATTGGCTTGATATCCCAGCTTAATACCTAGCTCACGGGCAAAGCGCTGATCAGCCTCAACGATGCGAGCCTCAATCAGGATCTGGCGAGGGCTATTAATGTGATCGCCCCCAAAAGGCAGAGCAGCATCCTCCCGCCGAAACTTTTGGAAACTCTGAATTTCTGCATGGGGGCCAATCCAGTAAATATCGCCATTTCGGACAAGTCGAAGACCCCGGCTAGCAAGAATGGAATGAAGGGCGGTTTGCCAGGGAGTGTCCTTAAGGTCGACTGAGATCTTGCCCTGAATAGATTCGCTAAGAAGGAAGTTGGTATCCCCCATTTTGGCTAAAACCTGCAAAAGCTCAGTCATTTCAATTTGGCTAAATTGCAGGCTAATGCGACCCTCTTTGCGGTTGCCTGAGGAGTTTGCTTCAGGGTGGTTTCCGAGGGCTGGATTGAAACAAAAAGTCAGAATTAGGAGAAGAAAGTGGGTGGGGATATTTAGTAAGATTTTCAATAGAGTCACTCTGATTGGGTTGACTTAAAAGTGATGGATTTCCCTTTTGGGTGAGTCAAAACAGCTAGCTCTTTTTCGGCTTGAGTTAGGCGCCATTCCCCTAGGGCCTGACCCCCCTTGACCACCATCTTGGTGGAATTGCCGGTATGGAAAAAAGCTTGCTCTGCTGCCCCCATACGGGTGATGCCTAAATATCGCCAACGACGAAGTTCAGCCTCATGCGGTATCACTACCGGTTTACTTTGAGCACTCTGAGTTGGCCTTTTTTCCTCAAATGAGTGAATACTTACTTCTATTTCTTCTATTGCCTGGTATAGATCATCTTTCTCAGATGCCCATTCGGTTTGTGAGAATTCAAATTCTTCTTTGAGTGCCAATAGTTGGTTTTGTAGGGTGCTTATTTCAAGTACATCCACAGATTTATTGTTGTCAAAATAAAAAAAGAAGCCCCCTCCACAGAGTAATAAGAGGACGCCAAATAGCCAAAGCGAGTTGAAAGTCAGGCCTTTCAGTTCAAAGGATTTGGCAGAAAAAGCAGGCTTGGAAGTCTTGTTTTGGGGCGGTGTATCCACCTTGGGGGAGGGTGTTTTGCGAATGCCATGGGGATCTGGAATGGCAGGGTCATCTCCCAGCTCCCTCAGAATGTCGTCAAAAGATTGGGGGGAAATGTGGCGTGGAGGCATGCCATATTGTTCGCCCTGAGGATGGTGAAAACGATCGGTACAAGCAGAATTCGCTGTCAGAAAAATCTGCCAAAAAATGTTTCAAACAAGGGTTTTGGAGCTTTCGGGAAAAGTGCTTAAGCACCCTATAATTTGATTCTATGGCTCTAACTCCAAAAGACAAGCCGCCCATAAACAGGCGGTTTAACCGACAGCCTGATAGACGTCCTGGTCAGCCAAGAGCGGAGCATCCCTCGCACAGAAAATCTGGGAGCAATCCCCTGATTAAGGCGCTGCTAATTATCAGCATGGTCTTTGCGGTGGTAGTCACATTGCTTCTGGGATACGCCTTCTTAATTGCTAAGCCGAATTTGCCGAAGATCTCCGCTTTAGTGGATTACAACCCCAAAACGCCATTACGTATCTATACGGCTGACAAAGTCTTAATAGGTGAGTTTGGAGAAGAGCGCCGAAATGTAATTCCATTGAGCGAAATTCCGATGACTATGCGCAATGCAGTCTTGGCTATTGAGGATGATCGCTTTTACTCTCATGGCGGCGTAGATTATGTGGGCATCTTAAGGGCTGCTCTTACCAATTTACGCGGCAATCTTTCTCAGGGTGCATCCACCATCACGATGCAGGTTGCTCGAAATTTCTTTCTTAGCAATGAAAAGACCTTTAGTCGGAAGATTTACGAGGTTCTCCTCTCTTGGGAAATTGAGTCCCAATTAAGCAAAGACAAGATTCTAGAGATTTATATGAATCAGATCTTTTTGGGGCAAAGAGCTTATGGATTTTCTAGCGCAGCCCAGATTTATTTTGGCAAAGAATTAAAGGACATCACGATTGCTGAATCTGCGATGTTGGCAGGTTTGCCTAAAGCGCCATCGGCATATAACCCGGTAAGCAATTTCCGTCGCGCAAAAATTCGTCAGGAATACATTTTGCAGCGTATGCGGGATTTGTCGTACATCACTCCCGAGCAGTATCAGGTTGCCATGGCAGAAGAGTTGCATATTCGGGGTCTTGGAAATGAATTTAGCACTCGCGCCGATTTTGCTTCAGAGATGGTGCGTCAATTGCTGTTTACGCAATACGGCGAGGCAATTTATTCCCAGGGAATAGATGTATACACTACGATCCTGAAAGCAGATCAAGATGCTGCATACAGAGCAGTGCGCCGTGGTATTTTCGAATATGATTTGCGCCACGCTTATCGTGGGCCCGAAGGTTTTATTGATTTGCCGGAAGATCCAGTGAAGCGTCAGCGTGCAATTGATGAGGCTTTGTTGGCATATCCCCAGTTAGATGATTTGCAGTCTGGTGTAGTGCTCGGTGTCAAGCCAAAAGAACTGCAGGTCATGATTGCTACTGGAGAGACGATCACCTTAAAGGGTGAGAGTATGAAACTTGCTACCGCTTCGCTAACTGATAGCACCCAACCAAAAAAACGTTTACGCCCTGGTGCCATTATTAGGTTGTTATCTGATGGCGGTATTTGGAAGCTAGCGCAACTACCCCAGGTTGAGGCAGCCTTTATTTCTATGAATGCTGATACGGGTGCGATCCTCTCATTGGTAGGTGGATTTGATTTCCGTCGCAATCAATTCAATCATGTGACTCAGGCCCAGCGCCAACCAGGCTCTTCATTTAAACCATTTATTTATGCTGCCGCAATCGAGAAAGGTTTTTCTCCAAGCACCATGGTGAACGATGCTCCACTATCTATTGGCAGCATGGAAACAGGTAGCCAGGCGTGGGAGCCGAAAAACTATGATGGCAAGTACGAAGGCATGATGCGTTTGCGCACTGCTTTAGCTAAATCAAAAAACTTAGTGTCTGTACGCTTAATTCGTGCCATCGGCCCCTCTTATGCACAAGAATATATTCAGCGCTTTGGGTTTGAGGCAGAGAAGCATCCACCCTATCTAACAATGGCCTTAGGCGCTGGCTCCGTGACACCTTTGCAAATGGCATCTGCCTATAGTGTGTTTGCTAACGGCGGCTATCGTGTGGACCCATACTTGATTAGTAAGATGACAGATTCAAAGGGCACAGTTTTGTTTGAAGCAAAACCCACCCATGCACACGAGGATGCAACTCGAGTATTGGATGCGCGCACAGCCTTTGTGATGGATAGCATGTTGCAAGAGGTTACAAAGACAGGAACGGCTGGAAGTGCAAGAGCGAAATTAGGTCGCAGTGATATTGCCGGTAAAACTGGTACGACTAATGAGTCACACGATGCTTGGTTTGCGGGATACAACCCAAAGGTAGTGGCAATTGCGTGGATTGGTTTTGATAAGCCGGCCAGTCTCGGTGATCGTGAAACTGGTGGCGGTCTTGCTCTGCCAATGTGGATCTCTTATATGAGTACCGCGTTAAAGGATCAGCCGCAACAAGGGCGCGAAGTGCCGGCAGGGGTAACTCAAGTTGATGGTGATTGGTTCATACCTGAGTTCTCTAATGATGGTGGTGTGCGCGAACTGCAGTAGTTCGTTTTAGCGATGGCAAGGCAAGCACGCACCATTATTCCTGGCCAAGCAATGCATGTCATGGTTCTCGGTAATAATCGGGAAACACTTTTTTTTAATGATGCTGATCGTCGTATCTATTTAGATTGGCTACGAGAGGCTGCAAAACAATTTGGTAGTGCGGTGCATGCATTCGCTTTGATGCCAAATCATGTACATCTCTTGATGACCCCCCAAAATGCTGACTCGCTCGCAAAGACGATGCAATCTCTGGGTAGGCGTTATGCCCAGTACTTCAATCAACGGCACCATCGTTCTGGAACAATTTGGGAGGGGCGCTATCGTTCTTCGTTGATAGATCCTGATTATTTTCTGCGCTGCCAACGCTATATTGAGCTCAATCCTGTCAGGGCTGGTTTTGAATCTAGCCCTCAAGATTCAACTTGGACTAGCTTTGCATCCCACATTGGTGGGAATGCGGAACCTTGGTTGGTTGATCACCAGCACTTTTGGAAATTGGGTAATACCCCTTTTGAGCGTCAAATGACTTGGGCAGGATTTGTGAAGGAAGGGGCGCCCCACTGGGAAGATCGCCAAATTACTGAGGCATTGGTGAGATCTAAGCCCTGGGTAAGCGATATTTATGCCAAAAAGTTGTTTAAAGATAATCCTGATCAAGTGTTAATTCGTCATCGTGGACGCCCAAAGAAATTAATACCAATAAATTCAATGGCTTAAGCAATACTTAAGGGCTTTAGTGTTTTACTGTTTCGCCATAAAGTTCTGACTCTGTCCCTTTTATATAAATGAGTTTTGCTGATTGCCTAATTTAAATGGGACAGACTCATTTTATTTCTATTGCATCAGCATGGGTATTCCCCTATATTTGATCCTCCAAAAGTAATCAGGCCCCCTGGGCAAACGGAAATACCATGACTACACAAATGAACACAGACCTTCGTCCAATTGCACAGGGTCTTTACGATCCACAAAATGAGCATGATGCTTGCGGCGTAGGATTCGTCGCACACATCAAGGGCAAGAAGTCACATGAGATCGTTACTCAAGGATTGAAAATTCTTGAGAACTTGGATCACCGGGGAGCTGTTGGTGCTGACCCATTGATGGGTGATGGCGCTGGAATTTTGATTCAGGTTCCTGATACTTTGTATCGCGAAGAAATGGCTAAGCAAGGTATTGAATTGCCGCCTTTCGGTGAGTACGGCGTCGGCATGATTTTCTTGCCCAAGGAGCATGCCTCCCGTTTGGCTTGCGAGCAAGAGTTGGAGCGCACAGTACGCTTGGAAGGTCAGGTCGTATTGGGTTGGAGGGATGTGCCCATCGATGTGAAATTGCCAATGTCTCCAACCGTTCAAATGACAGAGCCATTTATCCGTCAAATTTTTATTGGGCGCGGTCGTGACATCATGACAACGGATGCACTTGAGCGTAAGTTGTATGTCATTCGTAAAACTGCAAGTCATGCAATTCAAGATTTACATTTAAAGCACGGCAAAGAATATTTTGTTGCATCGATGTCTGCTCGCACCATTGTTTATAAGGGCTTGCTGTTAGCAAACCAAGTGGGCGCGTACTACAAAGATTTGCAAGACCCGCGCACCGTGTCTGCTTTGGCTTTGGTACACCAGCGTTTCTCCACAAATACTTTCCCAGCATGGGAGTTGGCTCACCCATACCGCATGATTGCGCACAACGGTGAGATCAACACTGTTAAAGGCAACGTCAATTGGGTGAATGCACGCGAAGGTGCTATCAGCTCCCCAGTATTAGGCGATGATCTTAAAAAATTATGGCCGCTCATTTATCCAGGCCAATCTGACACGGCTTGTTTCGATAACTGCTTAGAGTTATTGGTGATGTCAGGTTATCCCTTGGCACAAGCCATGATGATGATGATTCCAGAAGCATGGGAACAGCATTCATTGATGGATGAAAATCGCCGTGCTTTCTATGAATATCATGCAGCAATGATGGAGCCATGGGATGGCCCAGCTGCTATGGCATTTACAGATGGCCGCCAGATTGGCGCGACCTTAGATCGGAATGGTTTACGTCCAGCGCGTTATTACGTTACTGATGATGATTTAGTCATCATGGGTTCTGAGGCTGGCGTATTGCCAATTCCAGAGAGCAAGATTGTTCAAAAATGGCGCTTGCAACCTGGCAAGATGTTCATGATTGATATGGAACAGGGCCGCATTATTGACGACGTTGAATTGAAAGATGCCGTTTCTAAAGCCAAGCCATATAAGAGTTGGATTGACGCGGTTCGCGTGAAGCTCGATGAAGTTGATGCAAGCAAGGCTGATTTGGTGGATGAAAAGACCACAATTCGCCCAGCTGCAAAATTATTAGATCGTCAGCAAGCTTTTGGTTACACCCAAGAAGATATCAAGTACCTCATGGCACCTATGGCCATGAATGGTGAAGAGGCAATTGGGTCAATGGGTAACGATAGCCCATTAGCTGTGCTCTCTAATAAGAACAAACCACTCTATAACTATTTCAAGCAATTGTTTGCACAGGTGACCAATCCTCCGATTGACTCCATCCGTGAAAACATGGTGATGTCTTTGGTTTCCTTCATTGGACCTAAGCCGAATTTGTTGGATACCAACAATATCAACCCACCAATGCGCTTGGAAGTGAGTCAGCCGATTTTAGATTTTGACGATATGACCAAGATTCGTCATATCGGTCATTACACCAACGGTAAGTTCCGCTCATATGAGTTAGATATTTGCTACCCAGCATCTTGGGGTAAAGCAGGCATCGAGGCTCGCTTGGCATCTTTGTGTGCTGAGGCGGCGGATGCGGTTCGTTCTGGTTACAACATCTTGATCGTGAGCGATCGTCAGGTTGATGAGCAGCATGTAGCTATTCCAGCATTGTTAGCAACTTCTGCAATTCATCAGCACCTAGTAGAAAAAGGTTTGCGTACTAGCGTTGGCCTCGTAGTGGAAACAGGTAGCGCACGTGAGACACATCACTTTGCACTCCTGGCTGGCTATGGTGCTGAAGCAGTTCATCCGTACTTGGCAATGGAAACTTTGGCTGAAATGGCTAAAGGTTTGTCTGGCGATCTGTCAGCAGAAAAAGCAGTTAAGAATTTTGTGAAAGCAGTAGGAAAAGGCTTGCAAAAAGTGATGTCCAAAATGGGTATCTCTACTTACATGTCTTACACCGGCTCACAGATTTTCGAAGCAATTGGTTTAAATAAAGACGTCATTGACCATTACTTCAAAGGTACCCCATCTAACGTCGGTGGTATTGGCGTATTTGAAGTGGCTGAAGAAGCATTGCGTATGCATCAGTCTGCTTTTGGTAATGACCCAGTGCTGACCAATATGCTCGACGCTGGTGGCGAGTATGCATTCCGTATTCGTGGTGAGAACCATATGTGGACTCCAGATACGATTGCAAAGTTGCAGCACTCCACTCGTATTGGTATCGACAAGGGTTATCAAACTTATAAAGAGTACGCCAATATCATCAATGACCAAACTAAGCGTCAGATGACCTTGCGCGGTTTGTTTGAGTTCAAGATTGATCCAGCCAAAGCAATTCCTTTGGATGAAGTGGAGTCAGCAAAAGAAATCGTCAAGCGTTTTGCAACGGGCGCGATGTCTTTAGGTTCGATCTCTACTGAAGCGCATGCTACTTTGGCAATTGCTATGAACCGTATTGGCGGCAAGTCCAATACTGGTGAGGGTGGTGAAGATCCAAATCGTTATGTGAATGAGCTCAAAGGTATTCCTATTAAGAAGGGCGAAACCTTAGCCAGCATTTTGGGCGATGATGTGGTTGAAGCAAATATTCCTTTGCTCGATGGTGATTCATTGCGTTCCAGAATCAAGCAGGTTGCTTCAGGTCGTTTTGGTGTTACTACTGAATACCTCCGTTCTGCCGATCAGATTCAGATCAAGATGGCCCAAGGTGCCAAGCCTGGAGAAGGTGGTCAATTGCCGGGCGGTAAAGTTTCTGATTACATCGGCAAATTGCGTTTCTCTGTGCCAGGCGTTGGTTTGATTTCTCCTCCTCCGCATCACGATATTTACTCGATTGAAGATATTGCCCAGTTGATTCACGATCTGAAGAACGTGAACCCAGCTGCTGACGTATCTGTGAAGTTGGTTTCTGAAGTCGGTGTTGGCACGATCGCTGCTGGTGTTGCTAAGGCGAAAGCAGATCACGTCGTGATCGCTGGACATGACGGCGGTACAGGCGCATCTCCACTGTCTTCTATTAAGCATGCTGGTTCCCCATGGGAATTGGGATTGGCTGAAACCCAACAAACATTGGTGCTCAATGGTTTACGAAGCCGTATTCGTGTTCAAGCCGACGGCCAAATGAAAACAGGTCGTGACGTTGTGATCGGCGCTTTATTGGGTGCTGATGAATTTGGTTTTGCGACAGCCCCATTGGTGGTTGAGGGTTGCATCATGATGCGTAAGTGTCATTTGAATACCTGCCCAGTGGGTGTTGCAACACAAGACCCCGAGTTGCGTAAAAAGTTCTCTGGCAAACCAGAGCATGTTGTGAATTTCTTCTTCTTTATTGCAGAGGAAGTGCGCGAGATCATGGCGCAACTGGGTATTCGTAAGTTTGATGATTTGATTGGTCGCGTTGATTTCTTGGATACCCGCAAAGGTATTGAAAACTGGAAAGTGCATGGCTTGGATTTCAGTAAGATTTTTGCTGAGCCAGCAGTAGCCAAAGATACTCCGCGTTACCAAATCTTGACTCAAGATCATGGTTTGGACAGTGCTTTGGATAACGTTCTGATTGAGAAGAGTGAGCCTGCGCTACAACGTGGCGAGAAAGTCTCTTTCATTGTTCCGGTGAAGAACGTGAACCGTACTGTTGGCGCAATGCTCTCCGGAGAAATCGCCCAGCGTTATGGCCATGCTGGTTTGCCTGATGACACTATTCATATTCAATTGAACGGCACTGCTGGTCAAAGTTTCGCAGCCTTCTTGGCGCGCGGTATTACCTTGGACTTGGTTGGCGACGGTAACGACTACGTTGGAAAAGGCTTATCTGGTGGACGTGTGATTGTGCGTGCACCTCATGAGTTCCGTGGCGATACAGCTAAGAACATCATTGTTGGCAACACTGTTCTCTACGGTGCGATCGGCGGCGAAGCATTCTTCAACGGTGTGGCTGGTGAGCGTTTTGCAGTGCGTAACTCTGGCGCTACAACAGTTGTTGAAGGCACAGGCGATCACGGATGCGAGTACATGACTGGCGGTACTGTTGTGGTGTTGGGCGCAACCGGTCGTAACTTTGCTGCCGGTATGAGCGGCGGTATTGCTTATGTTTACGACGAAGACGGCCTCTTTGAGAAGCGTTGCAATACCAGTATGGCAACTTTGGAAAAAGTATTGCCGTCGGCCGAGCAGATTGCCAAGATGCCTCAGTCACAGTGGCATGCTCCTGTCGATGTGAAGGATGGTGGCGAGCGTATGACTGATGAGCAAATTCTGAAAGGTTTGATTGAGCGTCATTTCCGCCATACCGGCTCTGAGCGTGCTAAAGCACTCTTAGCTGATTGGGAAAATGCCCGCGGTCGTTTTGTGAAAGTGCTGCCTACTGAGTACAAACGTGCTCTAGGTGAGTTGTGGGAAAAAGCGCAAAACAAAACTGTTGCAGCTTAATCAATATAGATATTAAGAAAAGATACTAAGGATTCGATATGGGTAAGGTCACTGGATTTATGGAGTTTGAGCGCGTAGAGGAAACCTACGAAGCTCCCGTTAAACGCCTCCACCACTACAAAGAGTTCGTTGCTGCATTAACGGATGAAGAGGCCAAAGTACAGGGCGCACGCTGTATGGATTGCGGCATTCCATTTTGTAATAACGGATGCCCAGTAAACAACATCATCCCTGATTTCAATGATTTGGTATTTCATAGTGATTGGAAGAATGCGTTGGATGTTTTGCAATCAACCAATAACTTCCCTGAATTCACTGGCCGTATTTGTCCTGCACCATGTGAGGCAGCGTGCACCTTAGGAATTAATAGTGATGCGGTGGGTATTAAGTCTATCGAGCATGCCATTATTGATAAGGGCTGGGAAAATGGTTGGGTTAAGCCGCAACCATCCAAAACTAAGACAGGTAAGAAGGTAGCTGTTGTTGGTGGTGGCCCTGCTGGCATGGCAACTGCGCAACAATTGGCACGCGTGGGCCATGACGTTACTGTATTTGAGAAGAATGATCGTGTCGGCGGGCTGTTGCGCTACGGTATTCCTGATTTCAAAATGGAAAAGTGGTTGATCGACCGTCGCGTTGAGCAAATGCAAGCCGAGGGTGTGAAGTTTGAGACTGGCGTATTTGTGGGTAAAGAGGCGATTGGCGCCGAAGTTAAAAACTATTCCACAAAAACTGTTTCACCTGATCAGTTGATGAAAGATTTTGACGCTGTTGTGATTAGCGGTGGATCTGAGCAGCCACGTGACTTGCCAGTTCCTGGCCGTGAGTTGAAGGGTGTTCATTACGCTTTGGAATTCTTGATTCCTCAGAACAAAGAAAACGCAGGCGATTTCAAAAACGAAATTTCTGCAGCTGGTAAGCATGTTGTTGTCATTGGTGGTGGTGATACCGGATCTGATTGCGTGGGCACATCCAATCGTCATGGTGCCGCCAAGATTACTCAATTTGAATTGTTGCCACAGCCACCAGAAACTGAAAATAAGCCTTTGGTATGGCCTTACTGGCCAACCAAGTTGCGCACTTCTTCATCACATGAAGAGGGTTGTGAGCGCGATTGGTCAGTTGCCACTAAGCGCTTTGAAGGTAAGGACGGCAAATTAGAGAAGCTCATTTGTGTGCGTTTGGAGTGGAAAGACGGCAAGATGACAGAAATGCCAAATTCTGAATTTGAGATTAAGGCAGATTTAGTATTTTTAGCAATGGGCTTTGTATCACCTGCAGCCCAGGTTCTGAATGCCTTTGGTGTTGAAAAAGATGCACGCGGCAATGCAAAAGCCACAGTTGATGGCCAAAATGCCTATCAAACCAATGTTCCAAAGGTCTTTGCTGCTGGCGATATGCGCCGTGGACAGTCTTTGGTGGTTTGGGCGATTCGTGAAGGTCGCCAAGCTGCTCAAGCAGTAGACGAGTATTTAATGGGGTCTTCTGTTCTGCCGCGATAATATCGAGGATATGAACAGTAGCCACTCCAACTCGGTGGAAGTGAAGCAAAAAACCTCTAGCGGTGGCCATGGCGAAGTTGTAGTTCAAATTAAGGACGTCAACTTTTCCTATGCTCCCGGGGAGCGGCAAATTCTCTCGGGACTCAATATGGAGTTCCGCCGTGGGCAGGTTGTTGCCGTCATGGGTGGTTCCGGCTGTGGCAAGACTACTATTCTGAGACTCATTGGCGGTCAATTCGCCGCACAGTCTGGACAAGTTTTATTTGAAGGCCAAGATATTGGCAAAATGAATGGCGCCGACTTAATGGCCGCCCGTCGTCGCATGGGAATGCTCTTTCAGTTTGGTGCACTTTTTACCGATCTGAGCGTTTTTGAAAACGTCGCTTTTCCTTTGCGTGAACATACCGATTTAAGCGAAGAGTTATTGCGCTCACTAGTACTCATGAAGCTAAATGCAGTTGGCTTGCGTGGCGCACGTGATTTAATGCCTTCGCAAATTTCTGGCGGAATGGCACGCCGTGTTGCTCTAGCAAGGGCGATTGCGCTTGATCCCCCTTTGATCATGTATGACGAGCCTTTTGCTGGCTTGGATCCAATTTCGTTAGGCATTACTGCGCGCTTGATCCGCAACTTAAATCAAGCTCTGGGTGCGACTAGTCTATTGGTGACACATGATGTTGAGGAAACATTTGAAATTGCCGATTACGTTTATTTCATTGCTAATGGTCGCATTGGTGCAGAAGGTACGCCAGAAGAATTGAGTCGCTCAAGCGATCCGTTTGTACGCCAATTCCTAGATGCCTCACCGGATGGTCCTGTGCCATTTCATTACCCAGGTCAAAGCCTTGCAGAAGATTTTGGGGTGAGCCTGAAATGAGTATCCTTCATAAGACCTTAGATCTTTTCGGTGACCTCGGTTTTTTTGTTCGTCGTAACTTAACGAGTCTTGGCCTTGCTGCTCGCATGTTTGCTGCAGTGATTTGGCGTTCCGGCTTTTTATTAAAAAGACCCCGTTTAGTTTCTGATCAGATTCTATTTGTAGGTAATCACTCCTTTGTCATCATTGCGGTATCTGGTTTATTCGTTGGTTTCGTCTTGGGTCTGCAGGGTTATTACACGCTCAATCGTTATGGCTCGGAACAAGCTCTCGGTTTATTGGTTGCGCTATCGCTCACTCGTGAATTAGGCCCAGTGATTACGGCTCTCCTATTTGCTGGCCGTGCTGGCACATCTCTCACTGCAGAGATTGGCTTGATGAAAGCCGGCGAACAGCTCAGTGCCATGGAAATGATGGCGGTAGATCCATTGAGTCGTGTGATTGCACCGCGCTTATGGGCGGGCATTATTGCGATGCCGATTTTGGCAACGATCTTTACAGCTGTTGGTGTGATGGGCGGCTACTTTGTTGGGGTGCCACTAATTGGCGTGGACTCTGGCGCCTTCTGGTCTCAGATGCAGGGCGGGGTAGATCTCTTCTCTGATATTGGTAATGGCCTGATTAAGAGTCTGGTATTTGGTGTGGCGGTGACCTTTATAGCGCTGTATCAGGGTTATGAGGCAAAACCTACGCCTGAGGGCGTATCACAAGCTACCACCAGAACGGTGGTGATTTCCTCCTTATCGGTTTTAGCATTGGACTTCTTGCTAACTGCAATGATGTTCTCGAATTAGAAAGAATAAACTGGGACTCTTATGAGAAAAAGTGCAATTGATATTTGGGTTGGAATCTTTGTAGCCATTGGTTTGCTGGCTGCTTTGTTTCTTGCATTAAAGGTCGGCAATATGAATGCTGTTTCTTTTGCGCCTACTTATAAAATCT
Organism: Polynucleobacter sp. GWA2_45_21; assembly: GCF_001830325.1. Lineage (GTDB taxonomy): Bacteria > Pseudomonadota > Gammaproteobacteria > Burkholderiales > Burkholderiaceae > Polynucleobacter. The sequence continues at coordinate 36,068 of NZ_MHZG01000015.1, forward strand.
CTGCCAGATTTGACAATATTGGTGGACTCAAGCCACGCGCACCAGTCAAGAGTGCAGGTGTAGTTGTTGGCCGTATTGCCAATATCTCTTTTGATGACAAGACCTATCAAGCAACCGTCACCATGACGATTGAAGATACCTATAAGTTTCCTAAAGATTCTTCTGCAAAGATTTTGACCTCAGGTTTGTTGGGCGAGCAATACATTGGTCTTGAGGCCGGTGGCTCCGACGATATGTTGGCTTCCGGGGATAAGATTACTCAGACGCAGTCCGCAGTGGTTCTTGAGAATCTAATCAGCCAGTTCTTGTACAACAAGGCGGCTGATAGCGGTCAAGACAAAGGTGCAGCCAAATAATGATGCTGGCAAAGCTTAAACGTATAGCACTGCTTGGTATAGTTGCTGGTATGGTTGGTTGTGCATCAATTCCTGCGGGCGTTGAGCCGTCCCCACAGGATCCTTGGGAGCCGTTTAACCGCTCCGTTTTTGAATTTAACGAGGGCTTGGATGCCTATTTGCTCAAACCAGTAGTTGCTGGATATCGTTTTGTCTTGCCGGAGTTTGTGCGTGACGGTATTTACAACTTCTTTAGTAACTACAGTGATATCTACACAGCATTACAGAACCTCTTACAGGGCAAACCTGACTATGCCTTTAGTGATTTGATGAGGGTGGTGGTCAATACCACCTTTGGTCTGGGTGGCTTGATTGATATGGCGACCCCTGGTGGATTGCCAAAACACAAGGAAGACTGGGGTCAAACCTTTGGTGTGTGGGGCATTCCATCGGGACCATATGTTGTTTTGCCATTCTTTGGACCAAGCAATGTGCGCGATACCTTTGGTACTGCGGCTGACATGGAGTCTGATTACTTATTTAGATTGCTGCCAGATGTTGCTCTTCGCAATAGCATTACTGGTTTGCGGGTAGTTAATGCCCGCAATACCTATTATGAAGCGGGCGATCTATTAGATGGAGCGGCTATTGATAAATATAGCTTTATGCGGGATGCCTATATTCAGCGACGCGAATATCAAATTAATGAAGGGCGGGAAGATAGGGAGCCCCTCATGCCGGTTTACGAAAACCCCTACGAATAAAGGCGGTCAAGCCCAGCCCGATTCCTTTAAGGGCTAAAATGAGCTTCAATGACCAGCATTAATCGAGGACACATGAAAAGCCATCAAACCATTCAAAAATGCTTTGCCGTATTGCTATCAAGCTTGTTTTTGTTTGCCGGCAGCGTCTCTGCGCAAGCGGTTGATCAGTCAACGCCAGACGGTTTGATTAAGACTGTAGTTTCTGACGTAATGGCCTCCGTCAAGTCTGATCCAGAAATTCAAAAAGGGAATATCCCGCGTATCGTGGAGTTAGTGGATAAGAAAATTGTTCCCTATACCGATATGCGCCGCACTACTGAAATGGCAATGGGACCTAACTGGAAAAAAGCTACCCCAGAGCAGCAGGCTCAACTGGTGAATGAATTTAAGAGTCTTCTAATTCGCACATATTCAGGCGCTTTAAGCCAATTGCGTGATCAGACAATTCAATTTAAGCCTTTGCGTGCAGCTCCGGACGATAAAGAGGTCGTTGTGAAGACTGTAGTGATTGGTCGTGGTGATCCCATACCGCTCGACTATCGCCTAGAAAAAACACCTAACGGCTGGAAGGTCTATGACATGAACATCATGGGTGTTTGGCTGGTAGAGGCGTATCGCAATCAATTCGCTAATCAGATTAGCCAGAATGGTGTCGAAGGTTTAGTGAAGTTCTTGCAAGACCGCAATAAGCAGCTTGCTGCTGTAAAGCCTGCAAATTAAAGACCTCACAAGATCAATCAAAGATAATTATCAGATGCCATTTTTATTGCCCATTTCAGTGACACAGAGCAACGTGCTGCAGTTGGAGAAAGATGGGCTTTTAAATCTTGCGTCATTACAAACCGTAGATTGCATCAATCTCAAAGATTTTGACTCCACCGTGCTAACAGTTTTGTTGGCATGGCAGAAAAAATTACAAGCGGATGGTCTACGGATTTCAGTAAAAAACGCACCAGAAAAATTAACTGTATTGGCTAGCGTATATGGCGTTGCTGAGTTGCTAGGTTTGTCATAGCATGCATGCAGCAATATCGATAAAAAACGTATCAAAAAATTATGGCGCCCTACAAGCGCTTGATGATGTCTCCTTATCAATAGAGCAGGGCGAGTTCTTTGGCTTACTTGGCCCTAATGGTGCTGGGAAGACAACGCTCATTTCCATTTTGGCTGGCTTAGTGACTGCGGATCGTGGTCACGCTGCAATTATGGGCGCTGATGTTCAGGGTCAATTTCGTGATGCTCGCCGGATGCTAGGGGTTGTGCCGCAAGAGTTGGTATTTGACCCCTTCTTTACGGTAAGAGAGACGCTGCAATTTCAGTCGGGCTATTTTGGCATTCGTCATAACGATGCTTGGATTGACGAGATCATGGCTAATTTGGATCTGACCAATAAGGCTGATAGCAATATGCGCTCCCTATCTGGCGGCATGAAGCGCCGAGTATTGGTAGCACAGGCTTTGGTTCATCGGCCGCCTGTGATTATTTTGGATGAACCAACAGCAGGTGTTGACGTAGAGTTGCGCCAATCTCTCTGGCAATTCATTAGTCGATTAAATCAAGATGGCCACACGATCGTCTTAACAACCCATTACCTTGAAGAGGCTGAGGCATTGTGTCAGCGCATTGCCATGCTCAAGCAAGGAAAGATTGTGGCTTTGGACACTACCGCCAATTTATTGAGTCAGTATGGCTCGGTGAAAAAGGATGGCGAGGGCAAGACGGATCTCGAAGATGTGTTTGTCAACATCATGTCGGGAGGCGCTCGATGAAATCCACTTTGAATAAATTACCCATTTCTTATGGCAGCGGCTTCCCAACATTGCTCCGCAAAGAAATTAAGCGCTTTTATAAAGTAGCATTTCAGACGGTTGCTGCGCCAGTACTCACTGCTGTTTTGTATTTAATGATTTTCGGACATGTGCTGGAAGGCAAAGAGGTCTATGGTCGCTTGAACTACACAGCCTTTTTGATTCCAGGCTTAGTCATGATGAGCGTGTTGCAGAATGCATTTGCGAATACCTCTTCATCACTCATTCAATCGAAGGTGACTGGCAATTTAGTCTTTGTTTTGCTTGCCCCTTTTAGCCACTTAGAGTTTTATGCGGCTTATGTCTTGGCTGCGGTGTTTCGTGGGATTGTTGTTGGCTCAGGCGTGCTCCTCATTACGGCATGGTTTGCTATGCCATCTTTTGAGTATCCTTTTTGGATCATGGCATTTGCTCTGTTAGGCGCTGCAATTTTGGGAAGCATGGGTTTAATTGCCGGTATCTGGGCGGATAAATACGATCAACTAGCTGCTTTCCAGAATTTCATCATCATGCCAGCAACAATGCTGTCGGGCGTGTTTTATTCGATTCATTCTTTGCCGGCAGCATGGCAGGTGGTATCTCACTTCAATCCATTCTTCTACATGATCGATGGTTTCCGTTATGGCTTCTTTGGAGTATCAGATATATCCCCTTGGAATAGTTTGGCCATTGTGGCCTGTTTCTTTGTCGTAGTGTCAGCGATTGCTCTGCGCTTACTGCAAAAAGGCTACAAGCTCAGGAACTAGCTATTGATCTTTCCTTAAATGCATATTGAAACATTGTTAAGAAATTAGAAATCAGGAGATTGTGATGTTGCCAACCCCAGAACAAATTGAAGGCTATATTCAGCAAGGCCTTGCATGTACCCATGTCAAAGTGGAAGGTGATGGACAACATTTTTTTGCCACGATTGTGAGCCCAGAGTTTGAGGGTAAGCGTTTGATTCAGCGGCACCAATTAGTTTATGGAGCTATGGGTGACCGTATGAAAGCAGAAGTTCATGCCTTATCAATCAAGGCATTTACTCCTGAAGAGTTCGCACAAAACACCCCAACTTAAAATACGACATTAGCTTTTTACTGGAATAGATTCATGGATAAATTACGAATGGTTGGCGGCACTCCGCTCAAGGGCGAAGTAGTGATTGCTGGCGCAAAGAATGCAGCGCTACCTATTTTGTGTGCTTGCTTGCTCACAGACCAGCCCATCACTTTGCGTAATGTTCCTGACTTGCAAGATGTGCGTACCATGCTCAAGCTCTTGCAAGAAATTGGTGTGACTGTCGCTTTTCCGGATGCGAATAATCGTAATTGCGTAGTACTAAACGGAGCCAATATTAAAAGCTCTGAAGCAACCTATGAGATGGTGAAAACCATGCGTGCTTCTATTCTGGTTCTAGGCCCCTTACTCGCCAGAATGCATAGTGCCAAGGTTTCTTTGCCGGGTGGTTGCGCTATTGGTGCACGCCCAGTGGATCAGCACATCAAGGGCTTAAAAGCCATGGGTGCCACCATTAAGATTAAGAGTGGTTACATTCAGGCAGAAACCAAATCTGCTACGGGTCGTCTGCAAGGTGCTTCTATATTGACTGACATGATCACCGTAACTGGTACAGAGAATTTATTGATGGCTGCTACTTTGGCATCCGGCACGACCATTTTGGAAAATGCTGCACGCGAACCTGAAGTAGGGGATTTAGCTGAGTTGCTCGTCAAAATGGGTGCGAAGATTACCGGTATTGGTACGGATCGCCTAGTCATTGAGGGTGTTGAGAAGCTCCATAGCGCAGAACATGCTGTGATTGCTGACCGAATTGAGGCTGGCACATTCTTATGCGCAGTTGCTGCTGCTGGCGGTGAAGTGCTAGTCAAGAACTGTCGTCCAGATACATTGGATGCGGTGATTGTGAAACTCAAAGAGGCTGGCTTAGAAATGGAAGTGGGCCCTGATTGGATCAAAGCCTCCATGAAAAGTCGCCCCAAGGCTGTGAGCTTCCGCACTTCTGAGTACCCGGCTTTCCCGACGGACATGCAGGCTCAGCTCATGGCGGTCAATGCTATTGCTGAGGGCAACGCCACCATCACTGAAACCATCTTTGAAAATCGCTTTATGCATGTTCAAGAGATGAACCGCCTAGGGGCTGATATCGCAATTGAGGGTAACACCGCTATTGCGCAGGGCGTTGAGAAGTTATCTGGGGCTATCGTGATGGCTACGGATTTACGTGCTTCAGCCAGCCTGGTAATTGCAGGCTTGGCTGCTCAAGGCGAAACCCAGGTAGATCGGATTTATCACTTGGACCGTGGATATGACCGTATGGAGCAAAAGTTGACCCTCTTGGGGGCCAACATTCAGCGGATCAAGTAAGCCTGATAGATAATTAGTCCATGAAGTTAACTTTAGCCCTCTCGAAGGGGCGCATCTTCGAAGAAACCGCTGAGATCTTATCTAAGATCGGTATTCGTCCGCTTGAGGATCCAGAAAAGTCACGCAAGCTCATTATTGAGACCTCCAATCCTGATGTCCGCCTGATTATTGTGCGTGCTTCAGATGTGCCGACCTATGTTCAGTTTGGTGGAGCTGATTTTGGAGTTGCCGGCCTTGATGTCTTAATGGAAAGCGGCACCGATGGTCTATATGTTCCTTTTGATTTGAACATCGCTAAATGCCGTATGTCAGTTGCCGTTAAAGAAGGCTTTGATTATGCGGCTGCAGTAAAGCAAGGATCTCGTTTAAAAGTGGCTACCAAGTATGTCAATTGTGCACGTGAACACTTTGCTAATAAAGGCGTACACATCGATACGATTCATTTATATGGCTCAATGGAGTTAGCTCCATTGGTTGGCCTTGCAGATGCGATTGTGGATTTGGTGTCCACTGGCAATACCTTGCGTGCCAATGGTTTGGTTGAGGTTGAACCAATCGCCGATATCAGTGCACGCTTAGTGGTTAATCAGGCTTCGTATAAGCGTAAGCGTACACAGTTGCAGCCATTCTTTGAATTGTTGAAATAAGCAAATATTCAAATGTCAGCGCAAGTTAAAGTCAAACGGCTGAATAGCAAAGATGCTGGGTTTAAAGAAACCCTGCTTTCAAGCCTTTCTTTGCCGATGGCAGATGATGAGGCGATTGATGCCGCAGTAGTCAAGATCTTGGCGCAAGTAAAAGCCAATGGCGACGTGGCGGTGCTGGATTTCACAAAACAGTTTGATCGTTTAAATGTTGCTAGAGTTACAGAGCTAGAGATTTCTCAAGAAGAATTAAAAAATGCCTATGAAGGCTTATCAGTAGAGCAAAAAAATGCTCTTGATATTGCTGCGCAGAGAGTACGCGCGTATCACGAGAAACAAAAGATCGAAGCAGGTTGTCACTCTTGGGAATATGAAGAGGCTGATGGCACGCGCTTGGGTCAAAAAGTCACGGCTTTAGACCGCGTGGGCATTTATGTTCCTGGCGGTAAAGCGGCTTATCCCTCTTCAGTATTAATGAATGCTATTCCTGCCAAGGTTGCTGGTGTAAAAGAAGTCATCATGGTGGTACCCACTCCTGATGGCGCTCGCAACCCCTTGGTATTGGCTGCTGCCTACTTATCTGGGGTTGATCGTGTCTTTACGATTGGGGGCGCGCAAGCTGTTGGTGCCTTAGCTTATGGCACGCAGACTATTCCGCCAGTGGACAAAATTGTTGGTCCCGGTAATGCCTATGTAGCAGCTGCTAAGCGCAGAGTGTTTGGTACTGTTGGTATCGACATGATCGCCGGCCCTTCAGAAATTTTGGTTCTCTGCGATGGTTCTAGTAATCCCGATTGGATCGCGATGGATCTATTTTCTCAAGCAGAGCACGATGAGTTGGCACAATCTATTTTGCTTTGCCCAGATGAGAAATTTATTGAGCAAGTGCAAGTAAGTATTAATAAGCTACTGCCCGAGATGCCAAGAAAGAAAGTGATTGAAGCATCGCTTGCTAATCGTGCTTTATTGATTCAGGTAAGAGATATGGGCGAGGCTTGTGAGATTGCCAATGCCATCGCTGCTGAGCATTTAGAAATTTGTGCAACTGAGCCACGTAAATGGGCTGAGTTGATTCGTCATGCTGGCGCTATCTTTATGGGCAACTACACCAGTGAATCTCTGGGTGATTATTGCGCAGGTCCAAATCACGTTTTACCAACAGCACGTACTGCTCGCTTTTCTTCGCCTTTGGGTGTGTATGACTTTATCAAGCGCTCAAGCATGATTGAAGTGAGTGAGGCGGGTGCTCAAACATTAGGTGCTGTCGCTAGTACTCTCGCTCACGGTGAGGGTTTAACCGCTCATGCCCGTGCTGCTGAGATGCGACTGAAAAAATAAACTTAGGCGCTTGCTAGAATTTCTTTCAGAGCTGCAATCAATTCATTTGTTTGATCATCCGTGCCAATAGTAATGCGCAGAAATTCTTCAATACGCGGTGACTTGAAGTGACGCACAATAATTCCACGATCGCGTAAAGCTTGATACAGCTTCACGCCGGCATGTTTTGGATGGCGCGTAAAAATAAAGTTGGCTGTCGACGGCAGGGTGTCAAAACCCAGCGAGGCCAGCTCATTCACTAAGCGCTCACGAGTGTGAATCACTTTTTTGCTTGTGGATTCCAAATGGGCTTGATCTTGGATTGCAGCAATTGCTCCTGCTTGAGCCAAACGACCAAGTGGATAGGAGTTAAAACTATTCTTTACCCGCTCCAGACCTTCAATGAGATCTGGATGCCCCACTGCAAATCCAACGCGCAATCCTGCTAGGGCGCGTGACTTAGAGAGGGTGTGGACGACTAGGAGGTTTTCTGGACACGAATTTCCGCGAAGCAGGGGAATGCAAGACTCGGTTCCGTAATCCACGTAGGCTTCATCAATCACCACTACGGAATCGGTATTTCTGCTCAACAGGGATTCAATATCTGATCGCGGAATAGCGCGACCAGTTGGTGCATTGGGATTGGGGAAAATAATTCCACCATTGGGGGTTTTGAAATCCCCTGTCTTAATCTCAAAATCAGGGCCTAGGGGGGCTGCTTGGTACTCAATCCCAAATAACTTGCAATAAACCGGGTAGAAGCTATAGGTGATATCTGGAAACTGAACGGGTTTGGTTTGTTTGAGCAGGCCTAAAAATACGTGTGCCAGGACTTCATCAGAGCCATTGCCTAAAAACACCTGTTTTGGGTCCAAGCCGTGTAAATCGGCAATAGCCCTCTTAAGAGCCGCACCTTCAGGGTCTGGGTAGAGCCTTAAATCATCCGTGTTTTGTTGATTTATAGCGGCTAGGGCCTTGGGCGATGGGCCATAAGGACTTTCATTGGTGTTGAGCTTTACCAGTCGCTGCATTTGCGGCTGCTCCCCGGGAACATAGGGGGTGAGGGTCTGAACAACGGGGCTCCAAAAGCGGCTCATGAGGGACTCTAGTCAAAAATCAGCAAAAATGAATAAACACCAGCAAATAAAATCAGCATTTATATCTGTAATAGGAATGATATTATGAGGCTTCAATCAACACTTCGCCTCGCGGCGCACTGAAGCATGCGGCAAGCCGACGTTACCCGAAACACTTCGGAAACCAAAATTCAAATTGCTATCAATTTAGATGGCACAGGTAAAGCTGAGCTAGCCTCTGGCGTACCATTCCTAGACCATATGTTGGATCAAATTGCCCGTCACGGCATGATCGACCTTAAAGTGGTTGCTAAGGGCGATACCCATATTGATGATCACCATACTGTTGAGGATGTGGGCATTACCTTGGGTCAGGCATTTGCTAAAGCGGTAGGCGATAAAGCGGGCATCACTCGTTACGGCCATTCTTATGTGCCTTTGGATGAAACCCTTTCTCGTGTTGTTATCGACTTTTCTGGTCGCCCAGGCTTAGAGTTCAACGTCCCATTTACCCGCGCACGTGTGGGTGACTTTGATGTTGATCTCAGTATTGAGTTCTTCCGTGGTTTTGTGAATCACGCTGGCGTAACTTTGCACATCGATAATTTACGCGGCATTAATGCTCACCACCAGATTGAAACCGTGTTCAAGGCTTTTGGACGTGCATTGCGCATGGCTCTGGAGCTTGATCCACGCGCTTCTGGTGTTGTTCCTTCTACTAAGGGCAGTCTCTAATCTAGAAAATTTCTAGTGTTGAGTAGAAGACTGTCAACAAACTACAGAACATAGGCTAACAATTGGCGCAAACCATTGCGATCGTTGATTACGGAATGGGTAACCTACGTTCCGTGTATCAAGCCTTTCATCATGTGGCTCCAGATGCGAATGTCCTGATTGCGCACACCCCTGAAGAAATTATCTCTGCAGAGCGGGTGGTGCTCCCAGGGCAGGGTGCTATGCCCGATTGCATGAAGCATCTCCAAGAGTCTGGTTTATTGGAGGCGCTATTAGATGCCGCTAAAAATAAACCCTTACTAGGCGTTTGTGTGGGTGAGCAAATGCTATTTGATCAAAGCGCTGAAGTGCGAGCCAACTCTAATGCCGCCTGGACACCTTGCTTGGGATTGATCCCGGGTGAGGTCAGACGTTTTGAATTAGCTGGCAAATTACAGCCAGACGGTTCTGCTTACAAAGTGCCCCATATGGGTTGGAACCAAGTGCGTCAGGATCGTCAGCACCCAATATGGGATGGCATACCTGACTTGACCAGCTTTTATTTTGTACATAGTTACTATGTTGTGCCGCAACGCAAAGAAGATATTGCGGGCTCAACTGAATATGGCGATTGGTTTACTTCTGCCATTGCAAGGGATAATATTTTTGCAACACAATTTCATCCGGAAAAGAGTGCAGAATACGGATTAAAGCTATACAAAAATTTTGTTTCTTGGCAACCTTAATACTTCTCTAAGCTACCGCTATGCTGCTGATTCCCGCGATTGACCTAAAAGATGGCCACTGCGTTCGACTCGAACAAGGTGACATGGATAAAGCCACTGTGTTTTCTGAAGATCCAGGTGCGATGGCTGCGCATTGGATTAGTAAGGGCGCACGTCGTTTACATCTCGTCGATTTGAATGGTGCATTTGCTGGCAAGTTGAAGAATGAGTCTGCGATTAAATCTATTCTCAAAGCGGTAGGCGATGAGATACCAGTTCAGCTGGGTGGTGGTATTCGTGATCTCGAAACGATTGAACGATTATTAGATGACGGTATTAGTACAGTCATTATTGGTACTGCAGCAGTAAAGAGTCCTGGCTTTGTGCAAGATGCCTGCACTGCCTTTCCTGGCCACATCATGGTGGGTCTGGATGCCCGTGATGGCAAAGTCGCAACAGATGGTTGGAGCAAGATCACCGGCCATGAAGTAATTGATCTCGCAAAAAAGTTTGAAGATTACGGTGTTGAAGCAATCATCTATACCGACATCGGCCGGGATGGCATGATGAAGGGCATCAATATGGATGCCACGATTAAATTAGCCCAAGCTATTCGGATCCCGGTGATTGCCAGTGGCGGTCTATCCAATAATCAAGATATTGAAGCCTTATGTGAAGCCGAAGCTGAAGGCGTCATGGGTGTTATTGCTGGACGCTCAATTTACGCTGGCGATTTAGATTTAACTGCAGCACAAAAATATGCTGATGAGTTAACTCTGAAGTTTGCTAAGAAAATTATTTAGATTGTTTAATAGTGCTCACTAAACGAATTATTCCTTGCCTTGATGTCACGGCAGGGCGCGTTGTGAAAGGCGTGAACTTTGTTGGGCTTCGTGATGCGGGCGATCCTGTCGAGATTGCCAAGCGCTATGACACACAGGGTGCTGACGAGTTAACCTTCTTAGATATCACGGCAACCTCAGACGGTCGAGATCTGATATTGCACATCATTGAAGATGTTGCATCTCAAGTATTTATTCCTCTGACTGTTGGTGGTGGTGTGCGCGCGGTAGCTGACGTGCGGCGCTTGCTGAACGCTGGCGCCGATAAGGTGAGCATGAATTCATCTGCGGTAGCGAATCCAGAATTGGTGTCGGATGCAGCTGCGTATTACGGTTCGCAGTGCATCGTGGTTGCCATTGATGCTAAAAAAACGGAAGCAGGCAATTGGGAGGTTTTTACCCATGGGGGTAGAACTGCTACTGGTATGGATGTTGTTGCATGGGCTTCTGAAGTGGCTAAGCGTGGTGCGGGGGAAATTCTTCTCACCAGCATGAATCGTGATGGTAGTAAAGATGGTTTTGATTTGGGCTTAACTGCCGCGGTGAGCGATGCAGTGAGCGTTCCAGTGATTGCCTCTGGCGGCGTAGGTAATTTGCAGCACTTGGTCGATGGCATTACCAAAGGTCATGCCGATGCAGTTCTTGCAGCCAGTATTTTTCATTATGGTGAATACACTGTTGGTCAAGCAAAAGAATATATGGCGAGCCAGGGTATTCCTGTTCGCATTTAAGTACAGATAGATGCACTAAGAAAATCATTCGAAGATGAGTATGAAAAATTCCTTCACTCCAGTTGAATCCCTAGAGGCCGGCGCATGGCTTGAGGCCGTAACTTGGAATGAGCAGGGCTTAGTTCCGGTAATCGCTCAGGAAGTCGGCAGTAAAGACATTTTGATGATGGCTTGGATGAATCGTGATGCTTTATTGGCTACCTTGCGCTTAGGCGAGGCGGTGTATTGGACGCGTTCAAGGCAAAAGTTGTGGCACAAGGGTGAAGAATCCGGTCACACCCAAAAAGTAAAAGAAATTCGCCTTGATTGTGATGGTGACACTATTCTTTTAATGGTTGAGCAGAAGGACGGAATTGCTTGTCATACTGGGGAACATAGTTGTTTCTTTCAGGAGTGGGATCCAATCAGTTCAAATTGGCGAAAAATCAGCAAGATCTGACATAAATCATTAGTTTTTAAGATTTTCTTTAAACCCCTTATGATTTAAAATGATATATACTTTGATATATACCAAGGGGTTCAAATGATGAGTCAAACAGCAAAAGTCTTTATGAATGGGCGCAGTCAGGCTATTCGCTTACCGGCCGCCTTTCGTTTTGAGGAAAAAGAGGTGTTTATTCGGCGTGACACCAAAACTGGCGATTTAATTTTGTCTAGAAAGCCGGAAAATTGGGATGATTTTTTTCTAGCTTTGAAGGGCGGGGGTATTCCAGCAGACTTTTTGAGCCCCGAAGATCGAAATCAAGGCTCGCAAAATCGAGATCCTTTTGTAGGAATCGATAAGTAATGAAATACATGCTCGATACTAATACGGTAAGTAGTTTCATAAAAGAAAATCCAAAAGTAAGCAAAAGAATCTCAAGTCTGCCTATGGATAGATTATGCTTATCTGTGATTTCTGAAGGTGAGCTTTTATACGGTTTGGCTAAAAAACCAAATGCCCTTAATCTTCACAGAGCGGTTCGAGAGTTTTTAAAGCGAGTTGACGTGTTGAGCTGGGATAGCGATGTAGCTGAGTGTTACGGCTCTTTAAGGTCACAATTAGAGGCCTCAGGAAATTTACTTGGTCCGCTTGATATGCAAATTGCCGCACATGCCTCTCAGGTTGGCGCTGTTCTAGTGACAAATGACCAAGCATTTAAACGGGTTCATAAATTAAAGGTAGAGGACTGGACGCTATAGTCTTACTAGAACGCTTCAATGAACAACATTAAAAATTTAGATTCCGCTTTGTCTCATCTGGCTGATGTAGTAGACCAGCGACGTGATGCATTTAAGGCCGGCCAAGCTGATCCCAAGACCTCTTATACAGCCCTACTCTTTTCCAAGGGAGATGACGGTATTTTGAAAAAAATTGGTGAAGAGGCTACCGAAGCAGTCATGGCTGCCAAGGATGCTCGAAATGCCAATTTAGCCCCTGAACAACAAAAACTCTTGATAGGCGAGATGGCGGACCTCTGGTTTCATTGCCTAATTGCCCTTTCTCAGTTTGGTTTGAGGCCAGAAGACGTGATTACTGAGTTAGAGCGCCGTCTCGGCACCTCAGGCATCGAAGAAAAAGCCGCCAGAAAAGCTGCAAGCAAGGAGTAATTGATGTCCCACGACCCAAATTGCCTATTTTGTAAGATTTCCAAGGGTGAAATCCCATCCCAAAAAGTGTACGAGGATGAGGAGATTTATGCCTTTAAAGATATTAATCCTGCCGCCCCTGTCCATTTTTTGATGATTCCTAAAAAACATATCCCTATGCTGGAATCTGCAGAAGTGGCTGATGCGCCATTGCTAGGTAGAATGATGGAGTTAGCACCGCGTCTCGCCAAGGAGCAGGGTTGCCGTCCTGGAAAAGATGGCGGCTTTAGATTGGTAGTGAATAATGGTGCAGATGGTGGGCAAGAGGTTTATCACTTGCATTTGCATGTGATGGGCGGTCCGCGCCCCTGGAAAAAATAGTCCGAGGAGATTAAAAATGGGTTCATTTAGCATTTGGCATTGGTTAATTGTTTTAGTAATTGTGATGTTGGTATTCGGTACCAAAAAATTGCGCAATATCGGCACAGATTTAGGTGGTGCTGTTAAGGGTTTCAAAGATGGCATGAAAACGCCTGAGGGAACTGAAGAGCCAAAAGAGCAAATTCAGAGTGCTGCTACATCACCAGAGAAAACTGTGGATGTTCAGGCAAAAGACATCAATAAATAATTGTTGATAGAAATAATGCGTAGCTGCAATGATTGATCTCGGAGTTTCAAAGCTTGCACTCATTGCAGTAGTTGCATTGGTAGTGGTCGGCCCGGAGCGACTTCCAAAAATTGCCCGTATGGCGGGTAACTTATTTGGAAGAGCGCAGCGCTATATGGCTGATGTCAAATCTGAAGTCAGTCGACAGATGGATGTAGAGGAGTTTAAGAAACTCCGCGAAGAAAGTGTCTCTGCCTTTAAAGATGTTGAGAACTCTATTCAATCTGCTACTCAAGAAGCTGGCGCTAATCTTAGCGATCAAGCAGACATCTTTGAAAATCATTTTACGAGAGCTCCTCTTGATGAAAAAGAAGTACTGCAAAAATCGATACGCCAAGGTCGAAAGAGTTGGGGTGTGAAGCGCGCTGCTAGACCTGTTTGGTTCAAGCATTCGACTGGTATGCGCACAAGAGTTCAGTCTGGGGCTGCACGGATGAAGCGCTTTCACCACAGCGCGGGCAAATAAATTAGCCCAAAGAAAAGTAAATACGAATATCAATGACGCAAAATAATTCAACAGAAGATTCCGGACTACAAGAATCCTTCTTGTCACATTTATTTGAGCTGCGTGATCGCATCATCAAGTCAGCGATTGCAATTATTGTAGTTTTCGTTTCCTTAGTTTATTGGGCGCCAGATATTTTTCATTTGTTTGCCCAGCCACTGCTTCAAGCATTGCCCGCAGGCGGCAAGATGATTGTGACTGATGTGACTGGTTCATTCTTTGTGCCGATGAAGGTCACGATGTTGGTTGCTTTCTTGATTGCTCTGCCAGTAGTGATGTATCAGTTATGGGCGTTTATTGCCCCCGGCCTTTATCAGCATGAGCGTAAGTTGATAGTGCCTTTGGTTATCAGTAGCTATAGCCTCTTTATTTTCGGGATGGCTTTTGCTTACTTCTTAGTTTTCCCAACGGTATTTCAATTCATGGCTAGCTATAACGCCCCCTTAGGCGCTGAAATGTCGACTGATATTGATAAATATCTTGGCTTTGCAATGACAACCTTTTTGGCCTTTGGCATTACCTTTGAGGTTCCGGTTGTTGTGGTGGTGCTGGTTCGCATGGGCATGGTCCAACTAGCCAAACTTAAGGAGATTCGTCCTTATGTGATTGTTGGCGCTTTTGTGATTGCAGCAATTGTGACGCCACCAGATGTGTTGTCTCAATTACTGCTAGCTGTACCTATGTGCTTGCTTTACGAACTCGGGCTTCTGATCGCTCGTTTCTATATCCCTAAGTCGACAGACGACGAGGCTGGCACAACAACAAACCCAGATACTCAAGCAACCGTTTGATCTTGTGAGAAGGTAGTAGTCAGCCACTCAGTTACTCGATCAAATCGATAGCGTCTTTGTCTTAAATTACCTTCTAAGTCTGATTCGCTTCCAGCAAATACTTTTCCCGCTGCAAGCAAAGAGCGACGCTGCTGTGTGGTATCAATCTGAATTAATCTAGGCAGTATCTTTGGTAGCTCGTGGCGAATATCGACAACGACACAATGTTCGTGCTGTAACTGCCCAACCTCGCACAGTAATAGCTCAGCCTTGCTCAAATTAAATTGATTGGCGATGATGAGTCGGTGACATAGCAAGATCCACTCTTCATCTAATTTGTGTTCGGCGTGATGGTTTAATGCCTTTTCAGCATAAGTAGCTAATTCAAACCAATCATTGTTCTTTGGGCTGGAGACATTCTCCAGAATTTTCCCAAGTAATTCTTTTGCTTCGGGAACGCCTTGTTGGTGTGCTTGCCAAATCCAATAAGAAGCTTGCAGGCCACGAACCTTCTCTTCAACTTTTTCGCGTTTGCGCCAGAGGTTGGCGCCTCTTTTGAATTGAGCCACTGGATGACCTAAATCTGCCGCACGATCAAGACAGCGATCACTCTCAGCCGCGTTGTAACCAGAGAATTGCGGACGGCGGTAAATTTCACCTAAAGCAAACCAAGCATCACGATCACCATCCTTTGCTGCAAGCTCTAACCAGTAGGCTGCTTTTTTGAGGGAGGCATTGGATTTGCTACCACTCACCCCAGTAGCATCTTTTGAAGCAGAATCAACTTCATTGAATTGCGCTAGGCGTAATCCCAGTGTCAGTTTGGCAATCGTTAGCCCAAGTTCTGCTGCTTGTATCAGTGCTGCCTCATTTTTATCAGAGAGCCAGGCATTCCAAAGTGAGGAGAGCGCTTCATCTTTTGGCTGTAGCTTAATGAGTAGTTCTTTTGCATTGTTAGTAAATGGTGTTTCAGAATCTGCCAGACCCAATAAAAACTCTTTTGCTTTCTTTTGCAGAGACAGAAAGTCATCACCACCTTTGCCTTGCTTCAAAAGCCAGTTAGAGAGCTCAGCCTGTAAGTCTTTTTTAGCGGGATTCAGTAAAAGTTCTGCAAGCTGCCATTGCGCTACGTAACTTGCATCAATATTGGCCTTAGCTAACTTCCAGAATGATTCCCACCCAAAAGTAAATGCCGGTGAATTAAATGTTCCCTCCAGTGGAACGGTCGAGATTTGCTCCAGCATCTCCAAAATCTCTGGGGAAGAGCTATCTAAGACAGCAATTTCAGCATCACTTGAGCTCAACTGGCTAACTAATTGATTTTGAATGGAAAAATAAGATTTTTCTAACCAAATCAGGGCATTAGCAGGCTGGATTGGGGTTTTAAAAGCACCCGTAAGATAAGCGGAGGCTAAATTTTGTTGCGCAGAAACGTCACCAATACGGGCTAATTGGAGGATTTTTAGGAATTCACGGCTTGCCATATGACAATTTTGGCATTCCAGGCCTTAAAAAGACAGAAATCAAAGCCCTTGTTGTCCTGATACAACGAAGAAAGCCAAAAAACTGCCTTTTGACAAGCAAAAAGAGCTCCTAAATACCCTGACCCTCAGTCTGGCAGGGCAAAACAAGCAAAATTCGTAGGTCCCAGTTTTATTTGGGCATTACTTTCAATTTATGGAGATTTAAAGAATGAAAAAATCGCTATTAGCAGTTGCAGCAATGACAGCATTTGCTGGCGCAGCTCAAGCTCAGTCATCAGTGACTGTTTACGGTATTTTGGATGTTGGTTATGTTGGCGGTAACGCTAAGTCAACCGCAGCTGGAAAAAACTCCGCTGAAACTGTCAGCCTCGTTGGACAGTCAGCTGAAACAAGTTCCCGTTTAGGATTTAAGGGCACTGAAGATTTGGGCGGCGGCACTTCTGCTTTCTTTACATTTGAAACAGGTTTGAGCCCTAACTCAAGCACAGTTTCTACTTGGAATAACCGTCAAGCATTTGTTGGCTTGAAGAAGAATGGCCTTGGCGCTGCAATGATTGGTACACAGTACACCCCAATCCACACAGCAATTGGTAAAACATCTGCCGGTCAGTACAACAACATCGTTGGCGATGTAATTTACCCACAGTCTTCTGGTTTGAATGCTGCAAACGCATCCAATGCAAACCAAAACAACATTGGTTACACCATTCGCTCTAACAACATGTTAAAGCTCGAGTCAGACACATTTGCTGGCTTTAAAGGCACAGCATTTTATGCAGCAAACAATAAAAATGAAAACCAAGGCGCTAACACAACTACTTACGCCCTTGATCCAGCATCGTCTACACCGGCTGTTAAAGCTACAAATGTAGGCGTTGGTGGTACAACCAACGTTACAGGTTATGGATTGGGCGTTGATTACACTTGGAAGAAATTATTGGTATCGGCTAATTACCAATCCTTCAAAAACGAAACTGACTCCAGCCTAACAGCAACTGTTGCTGGCGTGAACTCAACTGATAACCAAATGTACGCTGCTGCTGCATATGATTTCGGCATCTTGAAGGCTTTTGCACAGTACAGTAACCGTAAGATTACTTCCAACCTGAACAGCAACCAGTATTTCAAGCGCTCTGCACAGCAGATCGGTGTTCGTAGCTTCATTACACCAAAAATTGAAGGTTGGGCTTCTGTAGGTAACGGCCGCAATCAAGCGTTTGGTCTTGGCGAGCCAACAGCAAACTTTACTGGTTACCAGTTAGGTTCGAACTACTGGCTCAGCAAGCGTACAAACTTGTATGCGATTTTTGGTGCAAGCCAAACTTCAAACGTTAGCTCGATCGCAAGCTCTGCTAACAATAGCTACAATGCAAACAACTATGCTCTTGGCGTACGTCACACTTTCTAATTGGATGCTAGCTTAGGCTAGTTGATAATTAGTTTGGCATCACTTAACCCACTGTGGCAACACAGTGGGTTTTTTCTTTACAGAACTCACTACACGCTAGCAACTTTACTTCGCTGTTGATTAAGTTTGACCTGTTGTTGACGGATACGTTCTTGCTTTACACGCTGTTGTGCTTGCCGAACCTGTGCTTGCATAGTTTTGATACGCTGCTGCTCTGGTGTTGGCGGTTTAATCACTTCTGAGATGCGCATGTTAGATCTCCGCAGGAATGCTGATGACATTACCTGCACCAAATAGTGCTTGCAGTATTTTCGTGGCGAACGTGGTGTTTTCTGCATACACCACAGTGGTTACTACAACACCGCTTGCTCTCACAGTTGCACGAAATTGTTTCATAACAATATTTATTGTGTTGTTGTTTGCTGATGTGCACACAACGCGAAAGCATCTTGGCATAGTGTCTCGTCTTTAAAACCGGGGTTCTTGTCAGCGCACTAGATAATTGCAAAACCCAGTGAATTCAGCAAGATTTCAGTCATTTCGCAAACCCCGCACGCAGTTTTGTTGCAGCAGCATCAATTTGTGTATCTAGTTCACCAGCAAGTACAGCAGTTTTAATTGCATCTAGTGTGGCAGTTAAATCTTTAGCTTGTGCCACTTCCACTGCAAATTTGCCACGTGCAAGTTCCAATACGCGACTACCGTAACGCACGCTAATTGCCAACTTTCCAGTCTGTGTTGTAAACCACCACGGTTTGACGGTGACATGTTGTTCGATTTGTTTGCGTAAGCCAGTTTCCGTGTCTGTGTACGACTTGAACTTGGCAACACGGAACTGCATACCTTGTTCCTCCGCTTTAGCCAATTCAATCTGTTGCCAAACCCGTTTTGCCAGTTTGTTTCTGCGTTGTACCACTTGCGGAATTTGTTGCGGTTTGCGTGCATCTGTTAGTTTTAATGCTGAAAGTGCGGATGTTGTCATGATGTCAGCTCCTTTAGTTATGTTGACAGCACAACTGTATTTTCGGATTAGTGCATTGCGCGACCGAAATCTGCTTGATCACATCAATTTGCCCAAAATCTTCTAAAACCACCTAATAACGCATCACATTTAATGAGCTAATGTTTGGTCAGTGCTAAATACTTGCATGGATGATTTAACTTACACGCTAAACGCACGTACCCATAAAGATACCGCTAAAACGGATATATGGATTGCACAGCAACACATCACTGCCAAGCAATTTATGGATGCGGATGTGCAAACCTGCTTGTTGCAAGCGCAGAAAATGGCACGTATTACCATTCAGCACCACGCACGCTATCTATGTACGTACAACACCACGGTATTAAATGGGTTTTTACAGAAAATGGCATTTGGCAAGTCGCGCAGCAAACTGCGTGAGCAACATGCCCGTGCTGTATTTCGGATATGCGCACAGGTTAACCGTAAGTTATATCAAACAGCAGATAGACGCTGCACAAAGAAAGGTCAAAAAACCAGTTTGTAATATAACGGCTAATGAGACTGGGCTTGTTGCATCAACACAGTAGATTGCGGTGCAACGCATAAGCAGATAATGCCATGGGTTAAGCAGTTCCCGTTCATACGCAAACCAATGCGTGTAATGGGTTGGGAGTTTCAAACATCTTTCTCCCGTAAAAACCAATCTACTGTGTGTGCAGGGACTTTTTACCGTCAAGCACCATGCAACGACTAATAGCGACAGAGTATTTCTCCGCTATAGCCGTTGTATGACTAGAACATTCTCCGTCAAGCTAACTGCACCAAAAGCAACTGCGTTGCTTTCGGCTTTCTTTTATCATGTGATAAATTATTCACAGAAAACGGTGTGAGCGAAAACGAAGTTTTTGCGAAACACAAGCAAACGCAGTTTGCTTTCACACTACCAGTTAGATGTAATTCACCAATACTACAGGTCTACTACACCTGCGAAAACTACAGTACAAAAATACAGGGCTACGAACTGATTTTGGGCAGCACTACGCAGCAACACCTCAAAACACCTGCACACACGCAGATCGGGGCGGTAAACAACGCAATACCAGCAAGAATACGTGCACACGCTACAGCGTTATTTTGATGTGTTGCATGTGCTGTCGTCTAAATGCCACGAATAAAACACCTGTGCATGTAAATTTGCGCTAAATACATGACCAAATAGAATGCACAAACTCTTTGGTCAGTGGCATAAGTAACTGTTTTATATAGAAACGCATGACATACAACCCATATACATGTTCAGGTTGCTCTGCTAGCGCATAAGAATACATACTAAAAACGCACACATTATTTGGAGAAACCCATGGCACAAGCAAAATCACTGACACAGCACGATATTGATGCAGTTTTAAATTACATCACTACACGTACATACGCAACCCGCAACCGATTGATGTTTTTGTTTACGGTCTTAGCGGGGCTTCGCGTGTCTGAAGTCGCGCAATTAACGGTAGGGGATGTGCGCAATACCGATGGCAGTATTAAAACGCAGGTGTTCTTGTCCGCGCAGCGTGTCAAGCATGGACATGCACGCACGGTGTTTGTCAGTACGCAGTTGCAGCGTGAACTTAGTCTGTACTTAACAGCACGCATCTATGCGCAGGGTGATATTGGTGATGACATGCCACTATTTCATACGCTACGTGGTATTCGTAATGCATTTACTGCTTCCACACTGACCCAGCACTTTCATTACTTGTACCGTCGTGCACGGGTATTTGGTGCTAGCAGCCATTCGGGTAGACGCACATTCATTACTAACTTGAGTAATTCAGGCATCAGTGTGTTTGTACTTGCCAGTTTGGCAGGACACAAGAACATTGCGACTACTAACCGTTATGTTACGGTAAATGACGAGCAAAAAAGACGTGCCGTAGACTGCTTTAGTTTGCAGGTAGCTTAATTAACTACGTAACTTGTGTTGTGCAAGTCGTTCTTTGAGCATTTCACCAGAACGCTCCAAACCATGATCATTAGCATCTACAATGTGTTCTTGACTGTACAGTAACTCCAGCGCAACTTGCACCAATGCTTCGCGTTGTCGCCAATATTGCCGCAGTCGCTGACCAACTGCAGGTGCAACAGACATCTGTGCGAATTTACTTTTGCTCCCACGAATGCGCGGAACACCTGTAATACAAGCATCAGGCTCAAAACCAAGTTCACAATTGACGTCACGATCTAACCAACGTTGTATTTCATGTGATTGTTGTACATCAGGCATGGGATTACGCAGTGGGTTGGTGTCAATTGCATTGGTAAGTAACATAACTGCTTCTTCGTAACAAGACTCTGCTTTTGTTTCCATGCGCTGAAATGCTGTTTTGCCATTAGCGTCCCGTTTAATAGAACGACGAAACAAGTTGGCAAGACGAGTATATTTGTCACCGTCTTTTACATACTGCATGTAATCATACAAAACACTGGGCATGCTTTCTGTTGCGGTCCAATGACTTTCTACATGTGAAATATCCCAGTCGTAGCTTTGCACGTATTCCAAGTAACGCTCTTTTCCCAATGCCGCAAGCATTTTTTGTTTTGGCACAGCACGCTGTGCAATCACAGATACCAGTGCAGCTTTGATTAAGCGTAATGATGCGTACTCCGTATCATTGATTAGGCGAAATGGAAGATCACGCAACGCATTGTAAGTAAGTTGATGTATGTACTGGCTATCATCAATGCTGCTACTGCATTTGATGGCGCGTAAGTCAAACAACACAGCGTACTGCAATGTACGCTGTGCATGCTGTTTAAACTTTTCTGCGTCGACTAGTGCTTTTGCGGGGTGCAGAACGTGATGATTTGGCTTTCATGACGCTGCGCAAGTCAGTTGCACTAAAACTGTGCGTTGTAATCAATCTTTTCACGGTTGCCAAATCTTCTTCACGTGTTTGCGTCAACAATGCTTCAATCTTTGCATTGAGTTCGGCTTGTGCCTTTTGTGCTGCTGCTAATTGGTCGCTAGCAGATTGCGAAGACGAAGTCATTTCAGTCATATCATTTCCCATTTAGTTACTGATAACAGAATTATTATCAATACTAGAAAATATAAATTAAATCTTAACAAGTGTAATAGGTACATACGCTATGATTTATCTTCTGCTGTGCAACATACCCACATTCATTTCTGGTGTAAGTTGACTGGCATAAAATCGTTCGATCATTTCCACGCTTGTACGTGCATTACGCGCCAGTGTCAGTAAATCAATTCCACGTCCGTATAACAACCTATATGTAATTGCTGTGTGTCGTAACGAATACAATGTGCGTCGCTGTCCAAGTGCGCCAAATCGTAATCCTGTTGCAAGCAGTATCTTTACAAAATACTTGTCAATCAATTGCATTGCAGCAGCACGGTCTTTAATCTGCGGTAAAAACAAATAGTCATCTGCAGTTGCCAAACCTTGCTGGTCGTAATAACTACGCAGATGTTCATATATGCGTACAGCAGGTTGCAATGTAATAACTGGTGCAGAGTGACGCTTGGTTTCAGGAATGGTTAAACGCAAGTAGATGTGACCATTACGTATCACTTCAATATGCTTGTGTTGCATTAGTTTCATATCAACTGGTCGTACAAAGCTGTTGACCATAAAACCAATTAACCAAGTCATTTCACGTGGAATGTTAGCGTCTGGTGCAAACAGATTATTGTGTTTGGTACGATGAGTAACTTTAATTGGTGCACACACTTGATTTGCTAATACTTTACTGGCACGAAGTAATGCACGGTATTCAACAACACTAAATCCACCACGTGGCGTACTAGATGATTTAAGTTTGGGGAAGGTTGGGACTTTTTCAATCCAGCCGTGTTTAAATGCGCACTCTAATACTTTGTGTAGTGCATTCAAGTACTGCGTAATTGTCATTGACTTGTACTGCTTGTCACTTAGAAAGTACAAGAAGCGTTCTATGTCTGTGTGTTTAATGTCAGTTACTTGCACAGAGCCAAAGTACGGCAATACCCATTTGCGTATGCGTGACACCAGCATTACATAGGTGCCATTTGTAATCTCGTCACGTTTCACGCGTGCCGTTTCATTTGCAAGCATGATGTTGGTAACGGTGTTGACTGATAAATCTTGTGTATTTGCAACAGCACCTTGTGCAATTACGCCTGTGTCTATTAAATGCTGTTCATAAAACAATTTAGCCAGTTGCAAAGCGTGTCGCTTGCTGGTTGTGCGCAAACTACGTATCACTGTCTTGTTATCAAAATAACAGCGCACTTGCCAGTAGCTACTTGCATTGGTCAAAAAGATACGTAATTTGTTTGGATAGCTGGGTACATATGTAATGGTGTGCAAGATTGGAAGCGTGCGACAACGTTTTGCGTAAAAGAATTCGTCGTTTGCCGATTTGGATTGCATATCGCAAGCGTACTGTCGCACACCAAGTTATGCGACCAGTATATTTTTTGCAGATTTGCTTTTATCAAAACTCTGCCATTCCCAATCCATTTACCACTGTTAGAAAAAGTAAGCACGTTTTAGATAAACGTTTGCACTTTGTCGCACAGTCCCCAGTGTGCGACAGCGACACTCACTTGTATAAGCAAGTAATGCGGTTTTAATGGAGCAAGTTAGTGATGCGCACATTCTTGTCAATTTTTATGGAGATTTAAAGAATGAAAAAATCGCTATTAGCAGTTGCAGCAATGACAGCATTTGCTGGCGCAGCTCAAGCTCAGTCATCAGTGACTGTTTACGGTATCTTGGACGTTGGTTACATTGGCACAAACTTGCGTGTTCCACAAACAGCTGCCCCTTTGACGGCAGTCCCTGCGTACAAGCTTACTCAAAATGCTTTCGGTCAATCTGCTGAGACAACATCACGTCTTGGTTTTAAGGGTACAGAAGACTTGGGCGGCGGTATGAATGCCTTCTTCACAGCTGAATTTCAATTGTTCCCACAAGATTGGAGTCTTTCAGGTTCTTCAGCATCTGCTTTGGGAACAGGTACATCTGCTAACCCAGCAGGCGGCCTACAAAACCGTCAAAGTTTCGTTGGTTTGAGCAAAAAAGGTCTCGGTCAAGCAGCGATTGGTACACAGTACACTCCAATCCACGTTGCTGTTGGCAAGACTGACCCAGGTCAACAAAACAATATGATCGGTAGCGTTATCTACCCAGCAAACGGCTCTGGCTTCACAACAGGTGCTTACACAGTTCGTTCAAACAATGCCTTGACTGCTGCAACCGATACATTCTCTGGCTTTAAATTGTCAGCAATGTATGCAATGAACAATCAAGATCGCACACAGTTGGCTAATGGTGGAGCTACTGCTGCTGCAACAAACGGCGGTAATACCAATTCAAATGGCTGGGGTCTTGGTGCTGATTACACTTGGAAAAAATTGTTTGTAACTGCAAACTATCAGTCATTCAAAAACGAAACTAATAGCACTACAGCTGCATTGCCAGCAGCGACAACTGGTAACGTAAACGGTCAAAATATTACCGATAACCAAATGTATGTTGGTACAACTTATGACTTTGGTATTTTGAAGGCCTATGCTGGTTGGACAAGTCGTAAAGCAACATCTGGCTTAGACTCTAATAACTATGCCAAACGCTCTGGTCAGCAGATTGGTGTACGTAGCTTCATTACACCTAAGATTGAGGGTTGGGCAAACGTTGGTAATGGCCGTTTCACTTCATATGGTACCGGCTCCCCAACAGCAAACTTCACTGCCTATCAGTTGGGTGCAAATTACTGGTTGAGCAAGCGTACTAATTTGTACACAATCTTCGGATCAACACAAACTAGTTCAAGCGCTGCAACAACAGCACTCCCAGGTGGTACTGCTGGTGGTGGTAATCAATACGCTCTTGGCGTACGTCACACTTTCTAATTTCTTGCTAGCTTAGGCTAGTTACGAATTAGTTTGGCATCAAATTAACCCACTGTGGTAACACAGTGGGTTTTTTTCTTTTCTAAAGTTTGATTGTTCTCTTACAACTTTTTTGCTATACACATTAATTCTTTTAATTCAGATTTAAGGAAATTTAATGTCCTCTAGTTTTTACGCGCGTGAAGCTGCAAACGATAGTTTCATAGTCAATCTTGAAAATCAGTCTGAACTTAAATTGGAGGTTAGTATCAAACAAGGGGAAATAAATTTTTCTCAGGTAATAGCTATTGCAACTGAAAAGGAGGAACAAAAGCAGAGATGCGGAGAAATAACTAAGCAAACTTTGAGTATGTTTCATAGCAGGGTCAATTCAAATATCTCAGAATACTTTGGACTACTAAAGACATCAGACATTACATCTAAGGTGATACTTGGATTTATTGAATTTTTAAGTGATAAATCAATTAAGGCAGTAACAATTAATCAATATTTGGGACTTTTAAAGAGGCTGTTAACCATTGCGGTATTAGAGGGCTGGATAGAGGGTTTGCCTGTATTTCCGAAAGTTAGAAGCAAGAGCATCCCAAGAGCTAGCCTTTCTATTGATGAGTACTTAGAAGTCTTACGTTGCGCTAAAAATATGTCTCGTCCCAAGATATCGACACAAGATTCTCATAGGAATATTGTCAATGGCTTCTACGTAAAGGATGCTCCAATTCCCAAAGAAATGGTCTGGTTAATTGGCTTCATGACTAATACATTCCTCCGTCCTGTAGATATGAAATTACTACAGCATAAGCATATAAAGATTGTAGAAGGCAAAAATCGATATCTTAAAATTAGTCTTCCTGAAACAAAGCGTCATACTGGTCAGGTAATATCTCTTAGGGCTGCCGTAAGAATATACAGGGAGTTGAGAGAGAATGACTATAAGCATGGGTTTGGTAATACTAATGATTACGTCTTTCTTCCCCAAATTAAAAATCGTGAAGTTGCAATCCAAGCAATTTCATTCCTATTTAGAAGAATCTTACTTAAGGCTAAGTTGGAATCTAGTAGCGATGGTCAAAAAAGAACGCTTTACTCTCTTAGGCATACTGCAATTACATTCAGACTAATATATGGGCAAGGAATTGATCTATTAACCCTAGCTCGAAATGCTAGAACTTCTGTAGAGATGATTGAGAAGTTTTATTCATCTAACCTCAAGGCAGAAATGAATGTTGATATGCTACAAAGCAAGAGAACAAAGCTTGGCTAAATTTTTTTCACTGTCGTGTTCAACACGACACCACGGCCCCTAAAAGTTCACCTCAAAAACCGTCTATGCGCTGTATGTTTGGCGCGCCAAATAGCTGTGCATCAGAGAGCCCCTGTTTTAAGCTTGTAGCTTGGATTTGAGGTGTTTGGGCAATTCCGTCGTCTTTATCCCACGAATGACATAAATACATTTAGCCCCACCAAAGATTATTGCTATTTTCTTTGGCGGAGCTAAATGCTAAGTCATTGATTCTTGGAAAGATTATTGATCACCCATTTTGGTCGTCCTTTGGAGCAAAAGAATACAAACTGCATACACAGTTTTATTTATCTAAAGGAAAAAATGGCTCAAGCAAAAACACTCACCACAAATGAATTAGAACAAGTCTTACGCTACATCAGCAGCACAACTTATGCAGAACGCAATCGCGTAATGTTGCTCATGGGATATTGGGCGGGACTTCGCGTTAAAGAAATTGCCCAATTAAAAATGGGGGATGTATTAAATGACGATGGCACGATTAAAAGCGAAATTCGTTTAAGTGCACAGCAAACTAAAGGGAATGACGGCAGAACGGTGTTCTTGCCAGTAAAGTTAAAAGAAGAATTGGCTGTGTATCTCAAAACTCGCCATATCACCATGCCTGATATTCCCTTGTTCCACACATCCAAGCGTTTGGGCTGGACGCCTAATACCTTATGCCAGCACTTCTTTTGGCTTTATAAGCGAGCGGGTATTGCGGGTGCTAGTAGCCATAGTGGTCGTAGGCAATTTATTACGACCTTGGCAAATAAGGGCATCTCTGTGCGTATTTTGGCTAGCTTGGCGGGGCATAAGAGTATTGCGGTAACGCAAAAATATATCGATGTGAACGATGATATGAAAAGAGCGGCCGTGGAGTTGGTGGCGTAGTGCGTTCTAAATGGAACACATTAACCCAGCGTCCAATAACGAGACGCTTACCAAATCAGGTATGGTGTTTGTCGGGTTACCCGACAAGCTAGGTGTCTGGGGGCAAATTGCCAAGTGTCCTGTTTCGCGACGGTGCCTATTTAATGAGCACCGCTACTGGAAGTAACACGCATTAATGGCAAAAGAGTTGTTCCATTTGGAACAACTCATCTTATCCCCTACGGGTTCTAATGCAAATCCACATTAGTAGCAATAAACACAGGCTTATTAGTGCCCGTTGCTTTGCAGTTGTGCACATTTAAAGTCCACTCATCTTGGGTTTGATTTGTGGGATCATCAATCGCAATATGGAGCTCCTTGCTATTGGGTGCATAAATGCAGTATCCGTTCGCCGGGGTTTTGGTTTTGCTCAGTGGCTCATAGTGCAATAACCACGATAGCAAAATACCTGCTTGGGCTTGAATGCCTGCCCCCACTAACTTTGTGACGGTGTCCATTTGGACATCGGATTTGGCTAAGTGTTCCCAGTGATCAAAGGTGTAAAAATCCACTAAGTATTTTTGACTTGGACTGGCCAATTCCACGGAGCCATTAAAAACGGCTCGTCTAAATAATCCCTGACCAAAGCTCGTATTGAACTTTTCATTGGCAAATCCTCGAATGGCTATTTCTCTCATATCGTTCTCCTTTATATAAATTGATTGAGTTCTCACGCAGTTGCTAGTTAGTGGAGTTAGTTGCCAAAGAAGAGATCTCAAAAGATCAGTTGCTATGAGTGGGGTTGCTTTCCCAAAGGGAGAGTCACGCAGTAGCGTTGCTAGTCAGAGTAAGTCATTTGCTACTACCAGTAACGACTCAACTCAAACACTCGAACTCCACTTACTCATGCAACTGTTTTTCTTTAAGCGACCTTACTTTTGTAACCAAGCAACTCGCAAAAATATTTATGCCTGCTAAACAAAAACAAACAAAAATAATGGCGATATTTGGTGAATTTGGGCAAATTGAGGTCGACCAAACCGCAAATCAGGTAATAAATTAAATGTGCCCATTAACAAACTAAACCCAAACAAGGAGAATTAAATGAGCGCATTGGAATCACTCAAGCTAACAACAGCAAAAAAACCCACCCATATCCCTGCAATTGTATTTCGCAGAAATAAGTTATCAAGCAAACTGTGGGAGCAAATCCAGTTAGCCAAAAGTCAAATAGATGGCACGCCATTTGTTGTGACCAAGTTCAAAAGCGTTAAAGATAAAGAAACTGGTTTGCGTCGCCAAGTAGAAGTGCCAAAGCGCATAAGAGAATGGTGGTTTAAGAACGAGCAAGGCAAGGTCTGTTTATCAGTCAAATACGGCACCAAGGTCATTGAGCTAGCCAAAGGCAAACACAGCATAGAAGTGGATAGTGCTCAAAACTTGGTTAAAGCATTGGAAACCATCAAATCGGCCGTTGAAGCTGGCGAACTAGATAGTCAAATTGAATTGGCTAGTGGAGCATTAAAGCTTGGGTTTAAGAAGTAAGGCCCTGGGGTGTCGTGTTAATCACGACACCCATAAATAACTATATGAAACAATTTCGCGCAACTGTTAGAGCAAGTGGGATAGTGGTTACAACCATCGTCTACGCTGATAACGTTAACTTCGCTATCAAACTGCTTCAAGCCCAATTTGGCGCCTCGAATGTGATCAGCATTCCAGCGCAGGTCTAGCCATGAAGATCTCAGAAGTCACCGCCCCAAAACCCCCAACGCCAGAGCAACAGCGAATAAAGGCTATGCAAGGGCAAGTAAAGCGTGCTCAAGACGCCGTCAAGGCTGAGCGGGAGCGCCAGCGCATTACAAAAGCTCAGCAAAGTCTCAGAAAAGCTTTAAACAATTAAACCTTGCAGCTTGACGATTTGAACATTTGAAAATAAATTAGCTGAACGCTAATTAAGAAACTTTCACTGCTTACACAGTGCTTACACAATTAAATTTGGGATATAAGGAGTCAGGACTAAATGCTTGCAAACTCACTACTGGGCTGGTGCCCCTTGTCCGACTCGAACAGACCACCTACTGATTACAAATCAGTTGCTCTACCAGATGAGCTAAAGGGGCAACGGGTATTATTCTAACCTATTTCACAATGGTCAAGGAAGGTCTACTGGCCTTTGGCTTTTCAACCTTCCCGGGATCGATATCTTTGGGCTTATTGGATTGGCTCGCATCAAAAGGAAAGGACATGCCCTGGCCATTTTCTCGGGCATAGATTGCCAAAACATGGCTCACAGGAACCATGATTTTTCTTGGAACCCCACCAAATCTGGCCTGAAAGCTGATGCAGTCATTGTCTAGGTTTAATTGATGGCAAGCCTCAAGGGAGAGGTTTAAAACTATCTCATCCTTCTTTACAAACTCCATTGGCACTTCAACGCTGGAATCGACGAAGACGGCCATGAAGGGCGTAAAACCAAAATCCGTGCACCACTGATGTAGGGCACGGATTAGGTAGGGTTTATTGCTTGGAATATCTGACATGCTTATCTTGCCAGCATGAATAATGAGCCGCTTAGCGACGCATTACCTTTTCTGACGGAGTTAATGCCTCGATATAAGCAGGTCTGCTGAAAATGCGCTCGGCATATTTCAACAAAGCGGCAGCATTGCGAGAAAGATCAATACCGTAATGCTCTAAGCGCCACAATAAAGGAGCAATAGCAACGTCAAGCATAGAGAACTCTTCGCCCAGCATGTACTTATTCTTCACGAAAATTGGAGCTAACTGAGTCAAACGGTCACGAATAGCTAAACGCGCTTTTTCATGAACCTTCTCTGCTGCCTTACCTTTTTCGTTCTCCAAGGCTGCGACGTGTACAAATAACTCTTTCTCAAAATTGAAAAGGAAGAGGCGTGCACGTGCGCGAGCAACTGGATCAGGCGGCATCAATTGGGGGTGAGGAAAACGCTCATCAATATATTCATTGATGATGTTTGACTCATACAAAATCAAGTCGCGCTCAACCAAGATTGGAACTTGGCCATAAGGGTTCATCACCGAGATGTCTTCTGGCTTGTTAAACAAGTCCACATCACGGATTTCAAAGTCCATGCCTTTTTCGAAAAGCACCAAACGGCAGCGTTGCGAGAATGGGCAATTAGTACCCGAATACAACACCATCATAAATTTATTTCCTTAAATATCTACTTCAATACAACAAACGCACATACAACTGCGACTTTAAATCTCTAAGCACTTGGATTAGTGAATATCTTTCCAATAAGCCTTATTCAAACGCCATGCTAACAATGTGAAGATTGCCAAGAAGATTAGCACAACAACGCCTAGACGCTTACGCTCAAGTTGAACTGGCTCAGCCATCCAAGACATGAACGCAACTAAATCAGCAATATTGTCGTCATACTCTTGTGGCTTCATCGTTCCAGGCGTCAGCTGCTCGAAGCCCACGAATACCTTCTCAGTACGGCTCTCGTCATGCGGATCTTTGCGCTCTTCAAACTTTGCTGCGCGCTCACCTTGTAACTCCCAGAGAACATGTGGCATTCCAACGTTTGGATAAACTAAATTATTCCACCCGGTCTGAGTGGTGTCATCCTTGTAGAAAGTACGGAAATAGGTGTAAAGCCAATCCGTACCCCGTGCACGAGCCTCTACTGATAGGTCAGGAGGAGTCTTACCAAAGAATGCTTTTCCCTCTTTCGGTGTCATCGAGATCGTCATCAGGTCGCCAACTTTAGCGTCATTCAAGATCAAGTTGTCCTTGATTTGCTGATCGGTCAAGCCAATGTCACGCAAGCGGTTGTAACGCATGCTTGAAGCTGCATGGCAGTTCAAGCAATAGTTCACAAATATCTTGGCACCATTTTGCAATGATGCATTGTTGCTTACGCGGTTCGGTGCTGTGTCCAAAGGAAAGCCGCCTTCACTGGCATTGGCGGCCACACCAAAACCCAGCGCAGCAACCAAAACCGCCGCTTGGCAGATGCCCATCAAATTTTGCAGAATTCGTTTCATACTAGTTCCTAATTTCTCTTTACTGATATCTCAGGCTTAAATTAATGGGACTTAAAAGTAACGCGAGTTGGAACTGGCTTAAATGTGCCAAGCTTGCTCCAGAACGGCATTGCTAAGAAGAAGCCCAGATAATAGATAGTACAAATCTGAGAAATCTTTTCATATACAGGTGATGGCGGCTCGATACCTAAGTAACCCAAAATTACAAAACTCACAATAAATACACCGTAGATGTACTTATGGAATTGTGGGCGATAGCGAATGGACTTCACTGGTGAATGATCTAACCAAGGCAAGAAGAACATGATCACAACTGAACCGCCCATGATTACAACACCCCAGAACTTCGCATCAAATGCATAGAAGCCTGCAGCCAAAACGAGTGCGATTGCTGCACATGCGCCCTTAACTTTGATGTTGTTCGACTTGAGCGCAAACATTCCCAAAATTACTGCCAAGAAAATCCACAGTGGCAATAGGAAGTTAGTTGTTGTTGCACGAAGCATAGAGTAGAACGGCGTGAAATACCAAACCGGTGCAATATGTGTTGGCGTCTCAAGTGGATTTGCAGGGATGAAGTTATTTGCTTCGAGGAAGTAACCGCCCATCTCCGGCGCAAAGAACACGATGCAGGCAAATACCATCAAGAACACGCCCAAACCAAATACATCATGAACGGTGTAATAAGGATGGAAAGGAATGCCGTCTAGTGGAATGCCTTTTTCATCAACTGTTTCCTTGATTTCAACGCCGTCTGGATTGTTAGAGCCAACTTCATGCAAAGCAATGATGTGGGCAGCAACCAGGCCAATCAAAACCAATGGAATTGCGATTACATGGAATGCAAAGAAGCGATTCAGAGTTGCATCGCCAACGACATAGTCACCGCGCAACCACAAAGAAAGGTCTGGGCCAATCAATGGAATGGCAGAGAATAAGTTCACAATCACTTGAGCGCCCCAATAGGACATTTGACCCCATGGGAGCAAGTAACCGAAGAAGGCCTCGCCCATTAAGCACAAGAAAATTGCGCAACCGAAAACCCAAATTAATTCACGTGGCTTGCGATATGAACCATAGATCAATCCGCGGAACATGTGCAAATAGACCACTACGAAGAACATAGAGGCACCAGTTGAATGCAAATAGCGAATCAACCAACCCCATGGCACTTCGCGCATGATGTACTCAACGGACTCAAAAGCCTTAGCAGCATCAGGCTTGTAGTTCATCACCAAGAAAATTCCAGTGATTATCTGTAATGCCAGCACAACAATGGCTAGGGAGCCAAAGAAGTACCAAAAGTTTAAGTTTTTAGGGGCGTAATACTCGGTTAAGTGAGCTTTAATCGAGGATGTTAAGGGGAAGCGGGAGTCTACCCAAGCCAATACCTTCTGGGCTACAGGAGCATCTGCCGGGACTTCTTTTTCGTGGAATGCCATTTATCTCTCCTTAGGCCTTCTTATCTTCGCCAACCAGAATCTTGGTATCGCTCAAATACATATGTGGCGGTACTTCCATATTGTCTGGGGCTGGTTTATTTTTAAATACACGGCCTGCCATATCGAATGTAGAGCCATGACATGGGCATAGGAAGCCACCTGGCCATGTATTCGGTAGGGATGGCTGAGGACCCGCCTCAAATTTAGCGGTTGGAGAGCAACCCAAATGAGTACAAATACCCACAACAACGAGGTACTCAGGCTTAATTGAGCGCCATTGGTTTTGAGCATAAGGGGGTGTAAATTGGGCTGGATCCCTTAAAGAATCAGGGTCTGCGAGCTCAGAGTCAATTTTTGAGAGTTCAGCAACCTGCTCAGGTGTACGACGCACTACCCAGACCGGCTTACCGCGCCACTCAACCATGCGCATCTCGTCAGGCTGCATGCCAGCGATATCGATCTCAACAGCAGCTCCAGCGGCCTTAGCACGCTCAGAAGGCTCAAAACTATCAACAAAAGGGTAAAGGGCTGCGGCTGCACCAACGCCGCCAACCGCTGAAGTAGCGATCAACCAATTGCGGCGATCCTTGTCCATACAGGGCTTGTCACTCATTTACAAAATTCCTCGGAAGAGCATTTATAGGTGGAAATTGCTTAAAGGTAAGATTTTAAAGTAAAAAGTGGGGTATGCAAGAAAGTTATGGGGTTAATCTTGAGATAATCCCAATGAATTTGAAAAGAGAGGGATTTATGGCTGTTTTAAAGGAATTTCGGGACTTTGCTGTCAAGGGAAACGTCATTGATTTGGCGGTTGGTGTGATTATCGGTGGAGCATTTGGGAAGATTGTGGATTCCCTAGTCAACGACATTGTGATGCCTGTGATTTCAACCATGCTGGGGGGTCATATTGACTTCACCAACCTCTTTCTTGTTTTGGGCAAAATTCCAGAAGGAGTTCCACGCACCTTTGATGCACTCAAAAAGGCTGGTGTGCCTATTTTTGCTTATGGCAACTTCATCACCATCTCAATTAACTTCATCTTGCTAGCTTTTGTGATCTTTCAGATGGTGAAAGTCGTCAATAAAGTAAGGACTGCAGATGCGCCGCCAGCACCCCCAACGCCAGAAGATATTGTGCTTTTGCGGGAAATTCGAGACAGTCTTAAAAGGTAACTTTTTTCCTTAGGACAAGGATGCCTCAGCGCATCTGGCTCATTTTTGTACATTCAGTAATGGTCTTATTAGCCACATGGCTGTAGCAAACTTCAAACCTAGAAGTAAAAAAGCTGAGTTCCAGTCGATCTAGTCTTTCATTTTTCCTTTGTCGAAAAACTCCAAAAGAGGATCCCGGGTCAAATCTAGAGTCAGGTGTTCTTGTCAGCTCTAAGGGTATTATTTTGACAAACCACCACGTCATCTGTGATGTTGATGAAATTGGTGTTGCACTAGCCAATAATCGTAAACCTGGGCTAGACTCATTGGCAGTGATCCTGATGCGGGCACATCAGTATTAAAAATTTCAAACTAAACAACTACCTAACCCTATAACCATCGACAAAATTGAATAAGTACATGTAGGAGATGTAGCGCCAGCAATTGGTTACCCCTTTGGTATTGTGCAAACCGCTACCTGAGGAATTATTTCCACATTAGGCAGATATCCATGACGGTGGTTTAGCAGACCGAGGTGAAATTTAGCCAGTGAGCATTTTAATAAAAGCAAATGGTCAAGAGATCACAAATGTCAGACCACCTTAAATCAAATCACTAAAGAGCAATCTAGCGAAAAAATCTATCCTCTAGCTTAATTTGGCCTGGATAAGATTAAGCGGCTGAGCTCCCCTCTCGAATAGCTATATATTAAAAATGAATAGGGACCCATTTGCCTTGGTTTAATTGATATATATATTCTCTATACTCAAATCTGAGTGATATCTTGTATACATTTTTAGATAAGCTGCCTCAAGATTTTTAGTAAAAATGCTTGTATTTGCAAGTGGCGACTTTGTATAGTTGACAAATAGCCTTGATCGCACTGCGTTAAGCAGTGATGGATTATTTGCAAATTTAATTGCCAAAACCTCATATTCCAATTGACTGTTTACGATCATTTCTTGCAGGTCTAAGGTATTTAATAAACTTGAGGCTACCCTAGAGGGAAATGATGCTCCTGGGATAGTAAGAACAGGAACCCCACTTCTTAAAGCGTCCACAGCAGTCGTATGAGCATTGTATGGAAATGTATCTAGAAAAAGATTGGCAATTGAAATTCTAGCTAGGTGGTCAGACATAGCATCCACTCTTTTAGCAAAAATAATTTTGTCAGGCGCTACACCCCTGTTAAGAAATTCAGTCTGAATATTTCTCTTAAAAACCTCATTATTCTCAGATATCCACAAAACACTATTTAAAGCACTATTCAAAATCCGCGACCAACTTTCAATAACATGTTCATTAAATTTATAATCATTATTAAAGCAACAAAATACAAAAGCATTTTCCGGTATTCCACACTCCTCTCTAGAAAATATTCTTGATGATTTAGTTCTTTTAGAATCGTCAACCATGTATGCATGCGGAAGATATGCTATCTTTTCGGAGTAAAACTGCCTGTCACAATCTGGAATAAGAACTTTGTCAGCTACGATATAGTCAATGAAATCTGCACCTGTTGTTCCTGGATAGCCAAGCCAACTGACCTGAATAGGTGAGGCTCGATAAGAGAAAATTCCAATTCTGGAAAATTGAGTGTGCCCCGATAAATCAATTGATATATCAATCTCTAATTTTCTCGCCAATTTAGCAATTTCAAGATCAGACATATTTTCGGCATCTATAAAATGATCAAATCCATTTTCTAAACGGGCTCTGACTGGATCTAAATTTGAGAAGCGTCTAAGAGAGATAGCAAATACTTCAAATACTTCTCTATCATGAAATTCGAAAAGTTCAGCAGTTAAATATGAAACTGGGTGACTTCTAAAATCAGGAGAGAAGTACCCAATGCGAATTTTCTTCTTCTTAGAAATTGGAATAGCACCCAAACAATTATTCGATGGACATCTTTCTCGAATATAAATTTCTGCACACTGTCTATGGGTGGAAGAATTATCAGTCAAAGACAATATTGGAAACGGTTGAATTACTCTTTTCCCTAATTGAATCTGGCTTTCGATAGCTTTTATAGCTTTTTGAATATTTAACCATGCACCTATTTTCATCTTTGCATGTATAAAACTGCCGTATAACCAATCTAAATTGTCTTTTAGTGCAAGGGCCTTATCGTAATGATTGATAGCCTCATCGTATCGCCTGAGTTCTTGCAGGACATTACCCTTATTGGACCAAGCCTCGGCATATTCTGAATTTAGTGCAAGGGCCTTATCGTAATGATTGATAGCCTCATCGTATCGCCTGAGTTCTTGCAGGACATTACCCTTATTGGACCAAGCCTCGGCATATTCTGAATTTAGTGCAAGGGCCTTATCGTAATGATTGATAGCTTCATCGTATCGCCTGAGTTCTTGCTCAACAAGGCCTAAATTTAAGTAGGCCTCCTGATTTTTTGAATCCAAAGCTATTGCTTTTTCAGATGTAACTTTTGCAGTGGAATACTTTTTTAACTTCAACTGGGCAACGGCTAAATTAGTAAGGGTTGAGATCCTATTTGGCACTAAGTCCAGAGAGCTTATAAACTTAGATTCAGCTCCATCAAAATCGCCTCTTGAAATAAGATCAAGTCCATCTAAAAAATACTGTCTACCTAGTTCAAAATTATCCATAAATTATGATTTCTAATGATCATTCATAGAAAAATGTTCCTTGTTGAGTACAAAAACAAAAAACCCACTGTGAAATCACAGTGGGTTGATTTAATGCAAAACTAATCGAAAACTAGCTTACGCTAGCGTCAAATTAGAAAGTATGGCGTACACCAACTGCGTAGTTATTTGCATTGTAGCTAATACCACGTGTAAATGTTGAGCCGCTAACTGTCGTAACAGTTTGTGAAGTGCTTGAAGTTTGGCTTGCACCAAAGATTGTGTACAAGTTTGTACGCTTGCTCAACCAATAGTTAGCACCCAACTGATACGCAGAGATATTAGCTGTTGGCTCACCACCACCGTTTGCTGTCCAACGACCATTACCTACAGAGGCCCAAGCTTCAATTTTTGGAGTAATGAAGCTGCGAACACCGATTTGTTGAGCAGTACGCTTAACGTAATCATTGCTATCTAAATTATTAGTAACCTTTTTGTTGATCCACTGAGCATATGCCTTCAAGATACCGAAATCATAAGTTGCGCCAATGTAGGCTTGGCCATCAGTTGTATTAGTACCTGTTGAAACAAGAGTTGTTCCAGCAGCAATAGTGCCAGAGCTACCTGTTACTGGGGTTGTATTTGTATAAGCGCTGTATGGCTGCTCAAGCTTGAAAGACTGGTAGTTTGCACTAATTAAAAGCTTCTTCCAATTGTAATCAACACCTAAACCGTAACCAGTGCTATTAGTTGTCCCACCTGAGATGCCTGTACGGTCAGCAACGTTAGTTGTTGATGAAGTTAAAGTTGCCTGGTTTTCGTTTTTGTCGTTTGCAACATAAAATGCCGTTGCTTTGAATCCAGCGAATGTATCAGACTCAAGCTTCAACATATTGTTTGCACGAATTGTGTAGCCAATATTATTTTGGTTTGCATTTGAAGAATTAGCTGCGTTCAAACCAGAAGATTGTGGGTAGATGATATCGCCAACAACGTTGTTCTGCTGGTTAGCCGAAGTCTTGCCAACTGCAGTGTGAATTGGTGTGTACTGAGTACCGATAGCAGCAACACCCAAACCATTCTTTTTCAAACCAACAAAAGCTTGGCGATTGTTAAAGCCAGATAATGTGCTTGAATTAGGGCTCAAGCCAGTTTCGAATGTAAATAAAGCGGATAGACCGCCACCCAAATCTTCTTGACCTTTAAAACCAAGGCGTGATGTAGATTCAGCGGACTGGCCAAAGCCGTTAACTGTTTCGGCTGGATTAGTTTGAGCACCAGTTGTTGTGTTGTATGAACCAGATTTTGCGTTACCACCAACGTAACCAACGTCCAAGATACCGTAAACAGTCACTGATGACTGAGCTTGAGCTGCGCCAGCAAATGCTGTCATTGCTGCAACTGCTAATAGCGATTTTTTCATTCTTTAAATCTCCATAAACTACAAGCGTGGAAATTTTGTTAGAAAAATTGCTATCAAGTTGTCGTGTTAAACACGACACTACGACCCATGCATTTTTTGAATCAAAAATTAATTTCTGCTTCTTGTAAAATAAATTGCTCTATTCGAATATGCCACTTTCTTAGAAGGTCAACAGGTCTTTGGCGGTAGTGTTTTTCAGCTATGGCACTCGGCTTATGCCCCATGATTTGTGCGCTAATTCCTGCGGGACATTCAACCCATTCAGCTAACGTCCCAAAAGAGCGTCGCAATCCGTGAATAGTAAGAAAGGGTAGTTGAGCTCTACTTAGGGATTGGTCAAGAGCTATGCGAGGTTCTTTTAAGTAACCACACTGAGATCTATGGCTTGCAAAGACATAGTCATTAATTTTGGGAAGAGAAGATAAAAGATGTTCAACATATGGAGTGAGAGAAATAATCCGTGTTCCTTGTACCTTATCGCGGATTATTGCTGTATGCCAAATTGTGTCTATATCGCTCCACTTTAAACTTGCCCATTCTTCTCGTCTTGCACCAGTCAACAATAGTGTTTGAAGATAGGCACTGATTGTTTGATTTTGTATATTTTTAATAGATTGAAACCAGACTTTTAATTGCTCTTTCTGTAAACAATCTCTTCTTGCTTTAGGTGCTGGCAGTTCTTGGTTTAATCTTTCGCATAATGTCCTATCAACTATTAATGTTTTGTATTCAGAATGATTTGCCGCCCATCTAATAAATGCTTTTAACATTGCGAGTGCTAAACGAGTTTTTAGAGGTCTTGAATTTCTCTCTTTTTCTATCCAAGTAATTACCAGATCACGTGTAATTTGATTAAGAGGGAAATCTAGAAGTGGCCTTAAAAAACCAGCTTCTTTAATATTAGATTGGTTGCGACGTAACCCGCGAGTAATAAGCTCACCACCATTTCTAGACATATCCACATGGTCTAAATAGTACCTATGACTCCAGCGAGCCTCTTTCTGTTTTATGTATTCAAGCCATATAGACAAGGCTGACTGTTCCTTTACTGCTATCGTTTGTTTATTCTCAATACGTGGGTCTATCCCGCGGTCAATTGAAACAGCCAATCGTCTGGCCTCTACCTGTGCTTCCTGAATGTTCCAGGCACCAAATTGGCCTATTGTTAACCTAACTGTCTTACCAGTTAATCGACTCTGCAGGATGAAGGATTTAACCCCGTTTTTCGTGATTCTCAAGCCTAAGCCAGGGGTTTTGGCGTCCCAAAAAATGCTTTGACCTTTTAGGGGTGGGGCAAGCCTCTCAAGTCGCTTAGTTGAGAAGCTAAATTTGCTTGGGGTTTTGCCCAGATTCTGTGTAAGCACTGTGTAAGCAAATTGCTTAAAAAAGAGGCTTTTTACCTTTGGAAATTGTGAAATAGGTTAAAATATTATCCGTTGCCCCTTTAGCTCATCTGGTAGAGCAACTGATTTGTAATCAGTAGGTGGTCTGTTCGAGTCGGACAAGGGGCACCAATCTTATATAGCCTAAAGATCTAAATTATATGGGTAGGCTATGTTGGGCTCATAGCACTCCAGCGGCATCCAAGGCAGCGTAGATGAATAACCCACACCATTCTATTTTCAATAAAGCAATGCAACTCATGCAAAGAGGGAACTTTACTGGTGCAGAGTTGCTTTTAAAGCAAATGGTCAAAAATACCGCTAAAAACTCTGAAGCACTTAAGTATCTAGCAATTATTGCCATTAAGCGCGGGGATCAAAGAGGTGCCCTAGAGATAATCGTAAGAGCAATTGAAAGTGACAAGAGAAATAGTATTTTGCATTGTATAAAAGGAGATATTCAGCAAAATCTAGGAATATTTAACGAGTCGATTGAATCATATCTTCAGGCTATTAAATATAATCCAATACATGAGCATGCCTTTAATAATCTCGGAAATGCATATCAACTAACTGGAAATAATTTAAATGCCGTTGAATGTTACAACAAAGCAATCTCGCTAAACTCAAAAAATCCAGAGTTCTTCTGCAACCTTGGTAATGCCCTCTGGAAATTAGAGCGATTAGAGGATGCAAAAAAATGCTATCAAACTGCCATCTCTATTGCTCCTACTCATTGGAATTCACTTCAGAACTTAGCTCATCTTGCCCTACGTGATTTTAATTTTAGAGCTGGTTGGGATTGGCATGAGTCGCGTTGGTTTACCGGAAACAGCGACCAACCCCCATATATAAAAACGTCTAAGCCAAGATGGGATGGCCTTCCTAAAGATGGACGTTTATTAATTTGGGCCGAGCAGGGAATTGGCGACCAAATTTTATACTCTTCGATGCTTCATGATTTAGCAGAGTATCCCCAATCTCTAATTGTTTCTATAGATAAGAAATTACTTACAATATTTCGCCGATCTTTTCCCCTCATTCAGTTTATTGATAAAAAATCAAACTTTTCTGAAGAGCTTTATGATGAGCATATTCCAATGGGTAGCTTAGGCAGTATTTTAAGGCCTGACATAAAGTCATTTGAAAATACTAAATATCCTTATCTTTACGTAAGTGATAGCTTAAATACTGATTTTAAAGGCCATATAAGTTGCGGGCTTTCATGGAGGAGTAGCGCAGTAAAGTTGGGTGCGGCGAAAAGCGTTCCTCTTGCTGAAATGGAGGCAGTGCTTACTCTAAATAATATTAATTATATTAATCTTCAGTATGGAGATGTTGGGAATGAAATATCATCCATAAATTCTCGGATTGGAATAAAAATTCGAACGATTCAAGATGTGGATTTATATAATGACATTGAAGGCGTATTAAAAATATTAGATGCCTGTTCGATAGTTATCACGACCAGCAATACCACAGCCCATCTTGCGGGAGCCCTAGGCAAAGAAACCTTATTATTGCTCCCATATGGAAATGCTAGATTTTGGTACTGGCATGATATTGATGGGGTAAGTTTATGGTATCCATCCATTAAAGTATTTAAGCAGGAAAATCCCGGGGATTGGTCTGCGCCAATAGAGGCTGTCAAGGCTTATTTGGAGAAAAGATTTGAGATCTAGCATTTCAATTGTGGTGGGCTTTGATCAGCGTGAAGCGGTGGCTTACCATGTCTTTTGTCAGAGCGTAATAGATAACGCCTCTAACCCAGTCCAGTTTCTACCTTTGGCCGAGAACACCATTGCAGGATATAAGGAGGTTCACACGGATGGAAGTAATAAATTCATCTACTCTCGATTTTTAACCCCATTTTTAATGAATTATTCGGGCTGGGCAATCTTTGCGGATGGGGACATGGTTTGCCAGGCTGATATTTCTGAGTTGTGGGCTTTGCGCGATGAATCAAGAGCTGTTCAGGTTGTTAAGCATGACTATCAAACAAAAGCCAACAAAAAATATCTGGGCAATAAAAATGAAAATTACCCAAGAAAAAATTGGTCAAGCTTAATCCTTTGGAATTGCTCTCATCCGGATAATAAAGTGTTAACCCCTGAATTTATTCAGGGTCAGCCGGGCTCTTATCTTCATAGGTTTTCTTGGCTCCCTGATGAATTAATTGGCGAGCTTCCAATCGAGTGGAATTGGCTAGCAATTGAATATCCGGATAATGCCATGGCAAAGCTAATTCATTACACATTAGGAACACCTTGTTTTAAAGATTATTCCAATGAATCCATGTCAGAATGCTGGAAAGAGGCATACGAAAGAAGTAATGAAGGGTTTGATTAATAGTGAATAAGCCAACAATTTCCCAGAGCTATTTAGATGAGCAGAAGTTATTGCATCAAAATCCCAACTATGGGGTTGCCTCTCTTTCATTTGCACCCATAGTCGCTGACTTTATTCGTCAGACTGGCATTCGTTCGGTATCTGACTACGGTGCAGGCAAGAAAAATCTTCTTTTAGGCCTTGCAAATGCTGGGATAGATTCTATTGATTACTACCCATACGATCCCGCTTTTGAAGAGTATGGTCAGCCCAAAAGTGCAGACTTAGTTTGCTGTATTGATGTTTTAGAGCATATTGAGCCTGATAGATTGGAAAATGTTTTAGGTGAACTTGCGCAAATTACGCAGAATTTCGGTTTTTTCTCTATACATATGGGTCCTGCAGCAAAAACATTGTCAGATGGGCGCAATGCCCATTTAATTCAAAAACCAAGTTCTTGGTGGCTTCCCAGATTGACAAAATATTTTGAAATATTGCACTTGCAATCTCATCAAATGATGGGGAATGGTATTTGGGTTATTGTTCAACCCAGGGTGGAAATGACTGGCTAGATGTTCAGATTTATTTTTTTGGTTTCAGGCAAATAAATTATTGCCACCACTGCACCGCTTGCCAAGAAAATAGTTGGATACCATA
Organism: Polynucleobacter sp. GWA2_45_21; assembly: GCF_001830325.1. GTDB lineage: Bacteria > Pseudomonadota > Gammaproteobacteria > Burkholderiales > Burkholderiaceae > Polynucleobacter. The sequence goes on from NZ_MHZG01000015.1 coordinate 77,861, forward strand.
ATCCTGCAACATTGCTTGCCCAGTGTTGATTGAGCCAGGTGACGATTAAAGGAAGCAGGCCACCTATCCAGCCTGCTGCCAAGTTGTGCGGAAGAGTGGCTGCACTATTTCTGGTTTTTGCGGGGAAGAGTTCCGCAAGTAGTGCAGTTTGGGGGCCAACAACTAGTGCCAGGATTCCTGAGAGGCCAATAAGAACTATGGCTATCAATGCGGTTGAATTGCTATCGCTTTGTAAAAAATGAAATGCTGGCAATATCAATGTAGCTCCTAGAGCTAGACCAGTGACAACTACAGGCTTTCTGCCAACTTTGTCTGATAGCCATCCTGCAAAGATAGTTAGTGGAAGTAGTGCGATCGTTGCATACACACTTAATTGATCTACTAATTGCGGCGCAAGCTTGACCGAAGTTTTAAGAAAGATTGAGGTATAGACCTGCACACAGAAAAATAACACTGCTCCACCAGCAGAAATGCAAAAGAAAAGCAGGAACATTCTTTTTCTGGTTTCTGGATCTTTGAAGTTGTCTCGAAGCGGGCTCTTTGAGTGAGTCTCTGTTTGGCTCAGCTTTAGATAGATTGGCGTTTCTTCTAAGGCCATGCGAGCTTTAAATGCGATTAACAGCAGTATCAAAGAGATCCAAAATGGCACTCTCCAGCCCCAGGATAGAAATTCTTCTGGAGTGAGGTAGCTTTGAAGTAAAGCAATTTGCAGGGTGGATACCAGGATTCCTAGTGGCCCCATGAGCTGCAAGAAGCTAGTCTTAAAGCCCCGATTAGAGTCACCGGCATGCTCGGTTAGGTAGACTGCACTTCCTCCAATTTCACCGCCGGCTGAAAGGCCTTGAAGTAATCTCAGGGCAACCAGCATGATGGGGGCCCAGATCCCAGCCTGGGCATAGGTCGGTAAAAATCCTACGCATACAGTGGCAATTCCCATAAGGGTAATGGTGATCATAAAAACAGGGCGCCTGCCAATCCGATCGCCGATGCTGCCAAAAATTGCTGCCCCAATAGGTCTTACTACCATTCCGACCCCGAAGGTTGCTAGGCTAGCCAAAAGAGCGGTGCTGGGATCACTGGAGGGAAAGAAGAGGGGGGCAAATACAACTGCAAGAGTTGCAAATGTCAAAAAGTCATACCACTCCAGAAATGTTCCAAAGCAGGCGGCAATAGCTACTTTTCTATAGGAGTGCGATGAGGCTTGAGAGTCTGATGCGGTAGCAGCCAATTTTATTCTGCGTTTATTCTATATCTGTTGAGGATTCAATCAGGGGTGCAGAGATATTCTTGCTAGGCTTAACTCCCAGTTCGCGTACCTTCTCGGCAGTCCGAATGAGATTACCCTTGCCTGATTTCAGCTTATTAAAGGCATCGTGATAACTTGTTTGTGCTTGATCTAAGCGTTGCCCTAGCTTTTCAAGATCATCCACAAAGCCAACAAACTTATCGTAGAGCGTGCCACATTGTTTTGCAATTTCTAGGGCATTTCGATTTTGTGAGTCTTGACGCCACAGGTGCGCAACAGTTCTCAGGGTTGCCATCAAAGTGCTTGGGCAAACCAACACAATATTTTTGGCTAAAGCTTCTTGATAGAGATTTGGTGCAGTCTTGAGTGCCAATAAGAATGCTGGCTCAATCGGAACAAACATCAAGACAAAGTCTACCGAGCCAATGCCATACAAGGAACTGTAGTTCTTGCTCGAAAGCCCCTGAATATGTTGCCTTAGCGACTGAATATGGGCTGCCAACTCTTGTTCTGAGACTGTCGGATCAGTTGCTTCAGCATGGCGTGAATACGCAGTGATAGAAACCTTACTATCGACTACCAGGCTTCTACCCTCTGGAAGTTTTACGACAACGTCTGGCTGAAGACGTGAACCATCCATTTGAGTATGGCTATCTTGTACAAGGTACTCTTCCCCTTTTCGAAGGCCTGAAGACTCTAGAATGGATTCGAGCACTAACTCACCCCAATTGCCCTGTACCTTAGAGTCGCCTTTGAGTGCCTGGGTGAGTGAGCGGGTTTCATCTGACATGCGCAGATTCAGATTGGCAAGACGTTCGATCTCGCTCTTGAGTGCAAAGCGCTCACGAGCTTCATTGCCGTAAGAGGTATTTACCTGCTCTTTAAATTCTGAAAGCTTGGTTTGGAGTGGTTTCAGTAGAGCATCTAGATTAGCGACATTTTGCTCGGTGAAGCGCTTAGACTTATCTTCCAAAATTTCATTGGCTAAATTTTTGAACTGATGAGTCAAAGCCTCTTTAGCCTCATTGAGAGATTCAATTCTCCCCAAGCCCTGCTTGCGCTCTGAATCTAGCTCTGCTTCGAGTCGAATTGCATTTTGTAAGGCTTGGTCTCTTTCAGCGCGCAAGCTGATAGTGAGTGCGGCATCGGTCTGCGCTTGTTGTTCGCTTCGCTGAAGTGCGGATCTCAGATTAAGCGCATAAACCAAAAGGCCTGCGCATAAACCCAATGGCAGGCCAAACAGAAGAAGAGAGCTTAAGTCAAAAGTCACAAATGCAGTCTATGCAAGCTATTGAATCTTAGCCTTGAACTAACTTTTGTAATTCACCACTTTGAAACATTTCAGTCATGATGTCTGAGCCGCCAATGAATTCGCCATTGATGTAGAGCTGAGGAATAGTTGGCCAGTTGGCAAATTCTTTAATGCCCTGACGAATTTCTGCATCTTCTAATACGTTCACTGTATGTAGCTTTTCTACGCCACAGGTACGTAGAATATTGACCGCATTTCCAGAAAATCCGCATTGTGGAAATTGGGCATTGCCCTTCATAAACAACACAACGGGATGACTGCTAACGATTTCTTGAATTCTTGCTTGGGTGTCCATAATATTTTTCCTGAGTTGACGCTATAAGATGATCTTGAATTGCAACTAACAATGGGGTAATTTTAAGGCTATCTGCAGAAAAGGGTTAATTCCCTTTGTGGGTTTTAGAGTCTTTTTCGCCCAGAAGCTGCACGGCTGTGGCCCGCTAAATCAAGGTGCGCCTGCACATCGATGAGGCCCGCCCCTTTCATTAGCTCCAACACCGCTTCGGATTGATCAAAGCCATGCTCTACAACAATCAGCCCGCCAGGTTTCAGGTATTGATTTGCCCCGGCAATAATGATCTCAAGGCAGCTTAAGCCGCTGGCATAGTCGGTTAGCGCTGAAGGCGGCTCAAATCGGAGGTCCCCTTGAGTGAGGTGAGGATCCTGGTCAGCAATATAGGGTGGGTTGCTAACAATCACATCAAACTGGTTTTGTGGGCTTAATGCCTCATACCAATTGCCTTGTGCAAACTGGACTTGCTCTGTCAGAGCCAGAAATTGGGCATTGTGCTTGGCGATTGCCAGAGCCTCAGCCGATCGATCTGTTGCAAGCAGTGACGCCAGAGGTGCGGCACTAGCGATCGAAAGGGCGATAGCACCAGAGCCAGTACCTAGATCTAACACTTTGGTGGGCTCATTGAGTTTGGCGATTTCACTAAGGGCAATCTCTACAAGAAGCTCAGTTTCTGGGCGAGGAATCAGTACTCCAGGCCCTACCTGTAGCTCAATATTATGAAAACCCTTCTTACCCAAGATATAGGCGATGGGCTCGCCATTCATTCTTCTGGAGACTAGACTTTCCCATTCCTCAAAAGCTTGCTCATTCAGGCGCATATCGTCACGTGATAGGAGGGCAGAGCGTGGGAGTTGGTAGCGCTTTTCTAGTAGGTGAGCCAGCAATATCCGCGTTTCATTGGCTGGCAATGCGCAGTTGCTAATTAATTCTCGTAAAGACTGATTGATACTCATCCTGCTTGTATCAATTATCCCCAAGCGCCGCAAGAAGCTCTGCTTGATGTTCTGACGCCAACGCATTGCATAGATCATCTAAATCACCATCCATCATGGCATCAATTTTGTACAGCGTGAGATTAATGCGGTGATCAGTAATCCGACCTTGAGGGAAGTTGTAAGTACGAATACGATCGCTGCGATCACCAGAGCCAATAAGAGACTTTCTGGTTTGCGCTTCGAGCTGATGTTTCTCACGCTCACGAGCATCCATGATGCGAGAAACGAGAACCTTCATCGCTTGCTCGCGATTGCGGTGTTGGCTACGGTCATCCTGACACTCAACCACTGTACCTGTAGGTAAGTGCGTAATGCGAACTGCAGAATCTGTTTTATTAATATGCTGGCCCCCTGCACCAGAAGCTCTAAAAGTATCAATACGCAGTTCAGCCGGATTGATTTTGACTGCCTCTAATTCATCGGCTTCAGGCATGACGGCTACCGTACAAGCTGATGTGTGTATGCGTCCCTGGGTTTCTGTTTGGGGGACGCGTTGCACGCGATGTCCACCAGATTCAAACTTCAGGCGAGAATAGACGGATTGACCTACTAAGCGCAGAACAACTTCCTTGTACCCACCAAGATCGGATTCAGCAGCATTCACGACTTCAACCTTCCAACCTTGGCGCTCAGCAAAGCGCGTATACATTCGAAGTAAGTCACCAGCAAAGAGTGCGCTCTCATCACCACCCGTACCCGCACGAATTTCTAAGAAGACGTTTCGCTCATCATTCACATCTTTGGGTAGCAAGAGTTTTTGTAGGACGCCCTCAAGCTCCTCCATAGTAGCTTGTGCTTGTTTTTGTTCTTCGTCGGCAAAGTCCTTCATTTCGGGATCTTTGCGCATCTCTTCTGCAGCCTGTGCATCTGCCTCAGCTTGTTTGTATAGGCCAAATTGCTCAACTACCATTGCAATATCAGAATGCTCGCGTGTGAGCTTCCGATAGTTGTCCATGTCTTTCGTGGACTCTTCGGTAGTTAATAGGGAATTGAGTTCGGCTAAGCGCGTGTCTAGGTGGTCTAGCTTAGCCCGCATGCTGGGCTTCATCTAATGGTCTTCTGACTTGGAGTGCGAGGCGAATAATTTGGGAAGCAACTTAATCAGGGCGTCACGCTCAGCGCCATTGGAATGTTGTAAAGCATGCAATGAGCCATGCAAAAACTTATTGGTTAAACCTTGAGCCATTGCGTTCAGAACTTCTTGAGGATCTTCGCCACGCATCAATCGTTTCATCGCACGGTCGAGCTCAAGTTGTCTGAGGTGTTCACCTTGTTGCTGAATATCCTGAATCAGCGGCACAGTCTTACGACCTTGCATCCAGTGCATAAAGTTGCCAACGCGATCTTCAATAATCGCTTCGGCTTGACTTACTGCGGCCTGACGAAGAGAGGTACCTGTTTGAATCATCACGCCTAAATCATCTACCGTATAAAGATAGATGTCATTTAAACGAGCAATCTCAGGTTCAAAGTCACGAGGTACCGCCAAGTCAATCATCACCATGGGTTTATGGCGACGTTGCTTCAAAGCACTCTCTACCATGCCCAATCCAATAATCGGAAGTGAGGATGCCGTACTTGAAACAATGATGTCAAATTCATGCAATCGTGAGGGGAGTTCGGAGAGCTTGAATGATTCAGCTTCAATATCTTGAATCGAAATCGAGTCTGCTAATTCTTGACCGCGTTCAATTGTTCGGTTGGCGATGGCAACTGTTTTAGGTTTACGTGCCACAAAATGCGTTGCGCATAAGGTGATCATGTCGCCAGCACCGATAAACAGAACACGTTGATCAGCAATGCTTTCAAAAATGCGTTCGGCTAATCGAACTGAGGCGGCTGCCATCGAGATTGAGTGAGCGCCAATTTCTGTAGAGCCACGAACTTCTTTTGCAACCGCAAAGGTTTTCTGAAAGAGTTGATTGAGATACGTGCCAAGAACGCCTGCATCATTTGCAGTGCGCACAGCATCTTTCATCTGACCCAAGATTTGGGTTTCACCAATCACCATGGAGTCTAATCCACAGGCAACTCTAAAGGCATGACGAACTGCATCAGATTGCGGTAGTGAATAAATATGCGGCCCTAAACTGCTTGGAGCAAGTTGCTGAGTTTTTGCCAACCAATCAAAAGTCGCTTCATGCAAAAGGCTAGCTGCATCTGCATCATTAGCAGCGCAATACACCTCAGTGCGATTGCAGGTCGACAAAATTGTGGCTTCAGGTAGCCCAGCCTGATTCGCGCCAACGAGATGTTGGCGAAGATCGTGCAACGCTTCTTGAAGAAACTCAGGGTCGAAGGCGACCTTCTCCCGAATGGCGACCGGCGCTGTGTGATGATTGATGCCGAGTGTCAACAACTTCATAATGGTGATTATAGATTTGATGGCAGCAACAATGGGGGTGGTAATGGGGTTTTTAGCTTTTCTGGTGATCGGCGGCTTAACGGGCGTATTTACCCTGCTTTTCTATCCGGGACAACGCCGTGCTAAGCCCAAAGCTAAGAAATTTCTTATTACGGCCTTAATTGGCTTCTTGGCCGCTCTAGTCAGCTCCTATATCGGCCAATTTTCGGGCTTATTTCAATCGGGTCAGATGCTGGAATGGCTGAGCGCCATAGTTGCTTCTTGTCTGGCTGGGGCTGTATACGCAGGCATAGGTAAATAAGTCCAAATATGCCGCCACTGAATTGAGTTTTTCGGAATTTACCTAGTATTTAATGTGTAATATATTACACATTTTCTTATGGGTTTGTGGCATACTACTTACTATGAACTTACGTGAAATTGGACTGCAGGTAGCAAATCGCAGAGTTGCTTTGGGTTTGACTCAAGATCGCCTAGCAAAGCTATCTAATTTGTCTAGATCAACCATCCTTCATTTAGAAAATGGCACTCTAAAAGATTTAGGGGCTGCTAAATTATTTGCTCTACTCGGGCTGCTTGGGATTGATGTTTCAATGCAAGGGCGGCATAAAAAGCAATATGCCCTAGAGGCAGCTGGCCAAACTGCAAGTGTGAGTTATAAAAATAAATTAATTGGCTCACAGTTGGCAAAGTCATTGGTATCGGGAAAAATTCCAGAACCTATCTTTCCATACATAGCTTCCTTGCTCGATGAGGCTCCATTACCTCTGATTGTTTTGGCAGTTGAGGAGGCAGCTAAAGTAAGTAATACCCCACCAAAGAGCATATGGAAAAATATTGATCGTTGGGCTCATGAAATGCACTCGCCAAGAGTGGCTTGGCAGTAATAGAAGTCAGCGCTAACTACTAAATTCTTCAATTAACTGCCTAGCGAGAATAAGTCTTTATCCGTAAAGTTGGTGTGGCCACCAACCCACTGAATCGGGGTTTCATGGTGCGCTACCAGCCATTCATTTGTTTTGGTGAAGTGCCCGCAACTTGCCTTTGCACCAGGCTGTAGAAATGGCCGATCTGTTTTGTAGACTCCCAGCCCAGAAGGGTGTGAGGATTGCAGAATCAATTGGCCTAGGGCTGTCTCAATCAGGGGCAGCTTAGATTGAGCATGCCCACCCCAAAGCATCCAGACTAGATTTGGTTTTTGGAATGCTAAATTCTTGATAAGTCGATCAATAAGGGATTTCCACCCAAGATTGGCATGGCTGGCTGCCTCACCCAATTTCACGCTAAGAGCAGTATTGAGAAGTAGCACGCCTTGCTCAGCCCAGGTATGAAGATCACCGTTAGGAAGGGCGCCAAACCCTTCCAGTGCTAGCGCTTTACTGATATTGCGTAAGGAGCTGGGAAATTGCCTGGAATTGGTTGGAATATTGGCGGGAATCGAAAAAGCCAAGCCTTGAGCCAGCCCAGGGGAGTGATACGGATCCTGCCCCAAGATGACGACCTTGACCTTGGTAAGCGGGGTTAATGTCAGCGCTTTAAAGAAATTCTGGGGCTCAGGGCAAATTTTTTCTGTATCTTTATTGAGCTCAGACCGCAGATTGGTCTGCAGCGTTTGCCACTCTATGGACTCAAAATAATCCCCGAGTAGGGTGCGCCAGTCCTCTGGAATGTCAGCCGCAGAAAACGAATGCATTACTCAGCTGGCGTCAGAGTGTATTGAGTCGGAATTTGATCATCCTCAAGAACGGTCATGCACTCATGCTCTAAATCATCTCGGAAAAAGCAAATCTGGATGACTTGCCCTGTGATCAAACTAGATAGCACCTTATCCCAGCGGGCGGTAGTAATGCGTTCACCGTTGATGCTGGCCAATAGATCTCCAGGAGCTAGGCCCGCTAATTGTCCGGCACCACCATCAAGAACATGCGTCACCTTGAGCCAACCATTGCTATCACTATGACGCAATCCCAATTGCAGTTTGATCTTCTCAAGCTTGGAATGGGTTTTCTGTTTAACCGAAATCGTTTTTGGATCAATCCATTTTTGAATTGGAATATCTTGAGCACCAAAAATATAACGAGACTTAAATTCATTCCAAGTTTTGGAGAATTCTTTGCCAAGCAATTTGAACATTAAGTCATCTAAACCATCTTCAGCAATGCCATCTAGCGTGACTCCATGGGTTTGCCAGATGAGGCGCATCAAATCATCTAGGGATTGACGGTTGCCTGCAAATGCGCGGATCTTGAGATCTAAGCCTAGGGCGAGCAAGGCGCCTTTGCCGTAATAACTTACGACCGCATTTGGTGTGTTTTCATCAGCTTGATAGTACTTGGTCCAAGCATCAAAAGAGCTATCTGCAAGGCTTTGCTTTAGTCTTCCTGGGCCACGCAAAATGCCATTCCAATTATTAGCGACTAGCTTGAGGTAAGCCTTTAAATCAATACGCTTGCTGCGAAATAATTGCAAGTCATCGTAGTAACTTGTAAAGCCTTCAAATAACCAGAGTAAGCGAGTATGGTTTCTGCGATCGAGTTGATAGGGTTGGAATGCTTTAGGCTGAATGCGTTTGACTAACCAAGCATGAAAATACTCATGACTGCAGAGACCGAGAAATTCACGATAGGATGCTTCATCTAAGGGTGTATTCACTTGAGGAACTTGATCTCGACGACATAGTAGAGCAGTGCTATTACGATGCTCAAGTCCACCGTATCCAGAAAGAACGGCATTAACTAAAAATAAATAATTCTGGAAGGGTGCTTTTTTTGTTTTGGGTTCAAAGAGGTTGATGGTGCAAGTGCAGATAGCCTGAAGATCTGTTGCTAAGCGCTCTAGATCAACTTCATGAATACATCCTTGTATCGCCATGCTGTGTGACACACCATTGGATTTCCAATGGGCAATCTGAAACTCGCCCATGGCAATTGGATGATCAAGTAAGTCATCATAGTTTTTGGCGAGATAAAAGCCGTAACCTTGGCCATCTACTTTGGCGGGCTGCAAGCCTGTCTGAACGGTCCATAAGTTTGCACAAGCATCTTTTGTTGGAATCAACACTAAAGCGCAGGGTAAAGATTCTTGACCTTTGACTGCCAAACATAAGCTGCTTGGATTAATAAACGCACGCTCAGTATCGAGATAGGCGGCACGCACAGAAGAATCAAATGCATAAACGGTTGTGAGGATTTCTACTGCGCCAGCTACCTTGGGTAAGCGCCACTGATCGTTGTCGATCCGTTCTAAAGGTAGCGCTTCATTTGGGTTATCAAGTGCGAATGCTTCAATCGTTTCAATTTGTTTGCTGAAGTCTCGAATTAAATAACTGCCTGGAATCCAGGCGGGCATTTGCAAAATTTGTCCATTGGGTAATGGGTTCTCAATACGCAACTTCACATGAAAGCGGTGGCCATGCAGATCTGCTGACCAAATGGTGTATTGGATTGCAGGTAGATCAGGGGTATTCATTTTGTTCATCACTATTGCCTATAACGCCTATTGCTTCATGCTGCTAAGTTTCTTTTCTATATCGGATATTTGAACGGCACCCGGAAAGCGGCTGCCATCAGTAAAGAAAATAGTCGGCGTACCGGTAATGCCATAGGTTTTGGCAAAAGCCATATTCTTGTCTAAAGGAGTGGCGCAGTCACTTTTTCCGCTGGGTGCAATACCATTGATCATCCAATCAATATAGGCTTTTTGGGGATCAGCAGAGCACCAAATTTGTTTAGATTTCTGTGCAGAGTCGGCTGACAGAATTGGAATTAAGTAAGTGTAGATAGTCACGTTATCTAGTTGCTGCAAAGATTTATCCAAACGCTTGCAGTAGCCGCAATTTGGATCAGAGAAAACAGCCAGCTGTCTACTGCCATTACCACGCACTACTTTTAATGCATTTGCTGGATTGAGTTCAGACCACTTAATGCGATTCAGATCTGCCTGCTTTTGTTCGGTAATATTTTTTCCTGTAGCGATCTCAATGATTTCACCTTGGATTAAATATTTGCTATTCGCATCGGTGTAAAACACATCATTTCCAACCAGGATCTCGTATATGCCAGGAATGGGTGATTCAGAGATGCCTTTAATTTTCGCGTTTGGTCCAATCTTTTTTTGCAGCTCAGATCTGACTTGTTGTTCTGATTGCGCATTAGCCAGTCCTGCTAATAAGCTGAAAGAGCAGACTACTGCGAAAGTAAAAAATAGTTTATTCAAAATCAGTATCTCCAAGGGCGCGTTCAATGAGGCGCCGTTTAATAAAGTGACTACGATTGACCATGCCTAGTCCCCAGTTACGCAATTGCTTTTCTGTACCACTGCTTGCTGAGAATAGTTTCTTCAGTTTGTCTGTCACCCAGAGTAGAGCGCTGGTATCACCTTGACGTTGGCGCTCGTAGCGACGTAATAAAACTTTATCGTTTGGTAGTCGGAAGGATTCACGTTGACTCAAGATATTGAGTAGAGTTGCCACATCCCTTAATCCCAGGTTCAGGCCTTGACCGGCCAGGGGATGCATCACATGAGCGGCATCACCAATTAGCGCAACCTTAGGATTATTTTCAGGACCAATGAAGCGATTAGTACGAATTCTTCTGAGTGGAAAAGCGGCTGGCGTTGAATTGAGAGTCAACTCTCCAAGTTGAGCGACTACTGCACCATTGGCAATCGAGGAAAGTTTGTAAGTCCACATCGCTTGATCAAGCTTTAAAAGTTCCGCCGCATTTTCTGGTGAGGTAGACCACACCATTGAAACTTGTTTATTCGGTAATGGCAGCATAGCCACAATATCGCCCCCAGGCAAAAACCACTGGTAGGCAGTTTCTAAATGTGCATGACTGCAAATCCAATTAGCCACTACAGCGCTTTGTGAATAGCTTTCTTCTTCCACGGAAATACCTAGCTCATTACGAATCGGAGAGTTTGCGCCATCCGCGGCAATGACGAGTTGAGCGCGTAAGGTAGATCCATTTGTGAGGTGAAGTGTTGCCCCATCGGAATCTACTTCAATACTATCGACTGCATCGCTGATGCGCTCTAATTTATTTTGGAAGCGTGAGGCTTGATCTAGAGTGTGCTCGATCACATTCGATTCGCCAATCCAGGCTAATTGGGGTGTACCAGCCTCAAAAGCGGATAGGTGCAGTTGATCCTGCTTTTCTCCGCGATCGCCAAAAATCCGCATATCTCGAACGGGCTGCATGCGGCTGTGATCAATCGCATCCCAAATCTGTAGATGGGCAAGTAATTTTTGGGTGCTGGGAGAAAAGGCGTAAATGCGTTGCCCCCATTGATTACCCTTGGGCGCGGGAACAGCTTGCCCTAGGTCGGGGGCAATTTGAATGGTTTGAAGTCCAAGCTGGGCTAGACCCAATGCGCAAGCCTTGCCTGCTATGCCCCCACCCACCACGACTACATCAACCCCCCGGATTTGGGAGGTATTTTTAGGTAACTTAGCGGAGGAATTTTGTTGAACTTCTGACATATCTCGATGATATCGAAACTAGCCCTTTACAATACGGCTATGTCTTTGAAATGTGGCATCGTCGGCCTGCCTAACGTCGGCAAATCTACCCTCTTTAACGCGCTTACCAAAGCTGGAATCGCGGCGGAAAACTATCCTTTCTGCACGATCGAGCCTAATGTGGGCGTGGTTGAGGTTCCTGACCCCCGTCTTGCCGCTTTGGCTGAGATCGTCAAGCCTGAGCGCATCCTGCCTGCCGCTGTCGAATTTGTCGACATTGCGGGCTTGGTTGCTGGAGCCTCCAAAGGTGAGGGTCTAGGAAACCAATTTCTGGCCAACATTCGCGAAACTGATGCGATTACTCATGTGGTGCGCTGTTTTGAGGATGCCAACGTGATCCACGTGGCTGGCAAGATTGACCCGATTTCGGATATCGCAGTGATTGATACTGAATTGGCCTTATCTGACTTAACGACCGTTGAAAAAACCCTTCAACGCTCCAGTAAAGCTGCTAAGTCAGGGAATGACAAAGAAGCGGCAGCTCTCGTGGCTGTGCTGACTAAGGTGCAAGCCCATCTAGATCAAGCTCAGCCAGTTCGCAGCTTGAAACTGACTGACGAAGAAAATTTACTTTTAAAGCCACTGTGCTTAATTACCGCAAAGCCAGCAATGTATATCGCTAACGTCAAAGAAGACGGCTTTGACAATAATCCGCATTTAGAGGCAGTGATTCAGCATGCAGCTAAAGAAGGTGCACCAGTGGTTGCGGTATGTGCCGCAATCGAAGCCGAGATCGCTGATTTGGATGACTCTGACAAGGCTGAGTTCTTGGCAGACCTTGGTATGGAAGAGTCTGGATTGGATCGCGTGATTCGTGCAGGCTATAAGTTATTGGGCCTGCAGACCTACTTTACAGCTGGTGTTAAAGAAGTTCGTGCCTGGACAATCCATCAAGGTGATACTGCTCCGCAGGCTGCCGGAGTGATTCATACGGATTTTGAGCGTGGCTTTATTCGTGCGCAAACCATTGCTTTTGAGGATTTTATTCAATTCAAGGGTGAGTCTGGTGCCAAGGAAGCTGGAAAGATGCGTGCTGAGGGTAAAGAGTATGTTGTTAAAGATGGTGATGTTTTGAACTTCCTCTTTAACGTCTAAAAACAGTGCCTCTAAATGTAAAAAGCCCTTAGCGATGAACTGACCCACAAAAGTTGGACAGTTTAATTAGGTTACCAGAAGGGATTGAGTTCGGTAATTAACCGGGCTCAATCCCTTTAGTTTTTGTTTAATTCGATCATGGTTGTAGTAGTGGATATATTCCTCTAGTCCCG
>NZ_MHZG01000016.1 GCF_001830325.1 Polynucleobacter sp. GWA2_45_21
CTACAACCATGATCGAATTAAACAAAAACTAAAGGGATTGAGCCCGGTGCAATACCGGACTCAATCCCTTCTGGTAACCTAATTAAACTGTCCAACTTTTGTGGGTCAGTTCAGGGTTGATTGGGGTACTTTTTGCCTGTCAAATTGCTATAAATCGCTCCAGCCATCACCAGCAAAACAGAATCTACCATTACTGGGAAAAACGCATACCGGTAATGCATCACACCCCCTAAAACTGCAATCAGAGCCACTGCAGCTGCGGGCGGGTGCAAACAGCGCAATACGAACATCCCCAAAATGGATAGGCTGGCAGCTAATGGCAAAGCGATGAGTGGCTCTCCCACCAAATGCACTACTGAAATTCCGACGATTGCAGAAAGGGTATTGCCAGCAACGACTGCCCAAGGTTGAGCCATGGGACTTTGAGGCAAAGCAAACACTAGTAGGGCACTAGCGCCCAAAGAGGCCATCAGCCACTCATCAATTCCACTGAGATCTCGTAAATACCTAGCGACTAAGAGAACAAGCCCCAGACCAATAAAGGCCCCCAATACCGAACGCATACGCTCTACCCAAGATACCGGTGGCTGATCCCCACCCAAATAGAAGGAGTAGCGCTTGAGGTAATACCGCAGGGTATGTTTCATGAAATGATGCAGAGGCAAATGAAGGTGATGAAGCTATCTTAATGCTAGTAAGAAAAATGGCTGCCCACAGGCAGCCATTTGATAAAGGCTAGTAGAAAGTTAGGCTTTCTCTTATGCCTTCTTAGCGTATGCAGAGCACCAACCTGGGCCAGCAACTTGCTTAGCACCAAACAAAGAGCAACCACCAGCAGCAGAACCAACCTTGCCTTGATAGAGGGCGCAGTTATCGCACTTTTGACCAGCAGCATACTTAGGATACTTTGCTTTATCTACTTTAGAGGCATCAGCCTTGTAACCCAAAGCAGCAGCTTGTGGATCTGTTTCAGCAACCATTGCTTGAGCCTGAACTTTACCGTTCAAGGCTAATGTGCAAGCACCAGCAGCAGACAAAATCATAAATTGGCGACGACTGTTTTTCATATGAACTCCAGATAGTGATGTGGAACAAAAGTGATGTCTGAGAGGATCATAGAGCAGATGAAATTACTCGAGTATTGGTTATGTAAGTAATTGATTTATATAGCTATTTACTTGAGAACAGTTCTCAAAGAATAAATCCCGTTTCTGGGTTGCAGTTTTTAAATGGAATTAGCGCCAGCCCTTGAGCTTCATGCAGTTGATACGCTGGCGTACATGCACTCCAGAGCCCGCTTCAGGATAGGCTTGAGCACATTCAATCGCATCGCGTTCAAAAGTAGCTTTATTGTTTTTAGCGGGATCAATATTGTTATCTGGATAAGCAGAACAGGCAGATAAAACTGCTACAAGCAAGATTAACTTGCTTGCATTAGCAAGATAGCGCCTCTTGGTAAGGCTCAATTTCACTATCAGGGTCCTAGCGCTTTTCAAGGAGAGAAAGGAACTCTCTACGCAAATTAGAGTCTTTTAAGAAAGCACCCCGCATGACGCTATTCACCATTTTTGAGTCTCGATCTTTCACGCCACGCCACTGCATACAAAAGTGATCAGCGTCCATCACGATTGCTACGCCAATTGGCTTGATCTTTTTTTCCAGCATATCGGCTAACTCCACTACTGCCTCTTCCTGAATTTGTGGGCGGCACATCACCCACTCAGTTAAGCGCGAATACTTTGATAGGCCAATTAATGCAGATTCTTTACTTGGTAATACTCCAATCCAAATGCGGCCCATGATGGGGCACAAATGGTGTGAACAAGCACTACGAACGGTAATGGGTCCAATAATCATCAGCTCATTGAGACGGCTGACATTAGGAAATTTAGTTAAAGTCGGCTGCTCTATATAACGGCCATTAAACACTTCTTTAACAAACATTTTGGCAACACGTTTACTAGTATTTTTAGTGTTGTGGTCGCTCTGTGTGTCGATGACCAAACTCTCGAGCACGGCTTGCATTTTTTCTGCGACTTCATCGACCAGACCCTCTAGCTCGCCTGGCTCAATAAATGCAGAAATGTTGTCATTAGCATGAAAGCGAGCTTTCTGAGCCTCGATACGGCGACGAATGACAACGGACAAGGGAGTGCCAGCATCACCCTTACTCACACTCGCTCTTTTTACCGCCACTGAATTACTGCCCTTTTTAATAAGCTGCTTAGCACTTTTTGCAACTGTCGTCTTGTTCGTTACAGTTTTTTTGGTTAGGGTCTTTTGAATTGCCATAATTAATTGTCTCGTATTGTTAGCTAATTTGCTTGCCGCTAAGGTTTATAAATAAGATTTGGGAAATACTCAGATTTGAAAAAAGATGGCCACCACACAAGCCAAACCAGCTAACCAAACAATGGATCTAGTCGTTGGCCAATTAGCCACATAGCAGATTAAGTAAGCAATTCTCATCAAGACAAACCCAATGGCCAGTAAATCAACCCTATCTTGCGGGGCATTTGCTATAGATGCAATGATCACCGCCACAAAGAAAAGCGGCAGTGACTCAAATAAATTAGCTTGGGCTGCATTGGCTCGCGCCCGAAAGCCCGTCTGCTTAGCCAACCATTGGCGTGGCATAGCATTGTCATATCCGTCAAAACCCTTCTTAGCAATGCCAGCAGCGACATAAGGAAAGAGCCCCATAAAAAGTACACACCAATAAGCAATGGTCATGACTATCCTTTTTTCTTGGAGCCAATTCGGCTCTCAGTGCCATTCATGAGATTGCGAATGTTACTGCGATGGCGCCATATTAATAGGCAGCACACCACTAGGAGAGCAATTCCCATTGGCTGAAAACCAAACAAAAATACAAAATAGATTGGTCCAAATACAGCAGCGGCTAAAGCTGCCAGAGAAGAGTAGCGCATAAAGGTTGCCACGATGATCCAAGTACTTAAGGTGGCCAAGCCTAAAATCCAGTTGATTCCAAACAAGATGCCACAAGCAGTAGCAACACCCTTCCCCCCTTTAAAGCCATGAAATATCGGAAAGAGATGACCTAAGAAAACTGCTAACACCACACCACACAATAGCCAAGAATTTAATGTGGAAGTTAGGGACTCATCACCAAGCAATACGCGGGCAAGCATGACCGCAAAATACCCTTTGAGCGCATCCCCAATCAAAGTCAAGGCAGCTGCTAATTTGTTACCTGTCCGCAAAACATTGGTAGCGCCAGGGTTACCTGAGCCATAAGAATGAGGGTCTGGCAAGCGCATGCACTTACTCACCACTACAGCAAAAGAGATGGATCCAATGAGATAAGCAAGTGGAATAAGTAAAAGGTCAGGAGTGAAAGTCATAACGCTATCTTAAACAGATGTTTCATTCATCGCCTTTAAATGACCCGCATAGTGGAAAATACCAGAAAAAAAAGGGGGGGTGCATGCCATTATTCATAACAAATCTGATCAACAGGAATGGGGTGCAGTCAGTCGAATTGCCTAAAGAAGCACATTTTTACCGCGCAACATCAAAAGTGTGGGTAAAAGTTCGAGGGCAAGAGCTTGTGATTACTCCCCTCATGAATACATGGGATCAATTTTTCCTAAAAGGCCCAAACGTTAGCGATGATTTTTTTAACGAACGATAGTAAAAATCGCTATTGCCTGTTCTTTCAGCCGCCCTCAAATAGTAAGCACTTAAACCTTACTCAAGATAATCTTTTTATTCGTGACACACCCTAGGCAACTTTCCCATGTCTTTCTTGCGAATTGCGTAACATTCACCTTCCTGAATACGGCTTTTGTGGTTTCACGCCATGTTTCTCGGATAACTCGATGTATCCATCAACTGCATCTTCAAAGGCTTGGATCAACTCGACCCTTGACTCACCATGAAAAGAGACAATGTCTGTGATGCCTGCCAGATGACCAACAAAAATATGATCTTCTGCATCAAAATGAAAAATAGCGGAATAATTTTTATAACTCAGTACCTGTGTCATGGCCACCACCCCTAAGTTAGGTAAAACTACATGTTACCCTCGAGGATGATGTTGCTGATGAATCGACTTCAGTCGCTCCCTAGCCACATGGGTATAGATTTGAGTAGTAGAAATATCAGCATGACCCAAAAGTAATTGCACCACCCTCAAATCAGCCCCGTGATTAAGAAGGTGGGTTGCAAAAGCATGACGTAGAGTATGTGGAGATAGAGCGACAGGAATATTGGCAATCGTGGCATATCGCTTAATCAGAGCCCAAAATGCTTGCCGTGTTAACCCAGTACCCGTATGACGCCCTACAAATACTGCATCTGAGGTCTTTCCCTCTAAAAGAGGCGCCCTTCCTTGCTCAAGGTAGCGCCGCAACCACTGACCAGCCTCTCCACCAAAGGGTACTAAGCGCTCTTTACCGCCCTTGCCATTAACAACCCTAATAACGCCTTCATTCAAACCTAAAGCAACCGTTTTTAAAGAAACGATCTCAGAGACACGCAAACCACTGGCGTACATTAATTCAAGCATCGTGCGATCACGCAAGCCAAGCGCAGTTTCAACATCTGGTGCATTTAGTAAAGCAGTTACTTGATCTTCACTTAAGGTCTTTGGAAAACGCAATGCCTGTTTAGCTGCCCGCAAACCAATACAAGGGTCACTTTTGACTAAGTTCATGCGCAAGGCATGACGATAAAAACGCTTGAATACTGTAAGCCTGCGATTTGCAGTAGTAGCTTTATCGGTACGCCGATGCGCAATGTAAGCCGTGAGATCTTTCTCAGTCACTGAGTAAAGATCAGCGCCAGAGTCTTTATAAAGCCACTGTGCCAAAAGTGACAAATCTCGCCTATAGGCAGACAAGCTATTTTGAGCTAACCCGTCTTCTAGCCAACAAGCATCACAGAAGCGTTCTATTGCTTCCTGGCTTGAAGAGTGCATATTATTTTGTAGCCTCTTCGAGCTTTTCTGCCAACCAAATCTTCATCAGCGACTGATATGGAACATCAATCTTATTCGCCTGCAGCTTAATACCCTCCAAGAAACTCTGGGATAAACGTAGAGATATTGAAGCCGTTGTAGGCTTCAAATTTGGCATCGTCACCCTCTTAGCCTTTGATAAGTCAAAATAATCTGAAGCATCATTTTTCTCCCAAAAAATGCGCTCTTCTTTTTCGCTTTTGAAGTTTGGAATTGATAATTTATTAGGCTTTTTCATAGAATGCCCTCTCTTTTTTGCTCATAGACCTCGCAGAAACGATACGAATTAGAGTTTCCTGACTACGCAAAGTAAAAATAATTGATAACAGCCTCATAGCATTCGTAATACCCAAAGCCAGAAACCGAGCCTCACGATGACTATGCTGCTCATCATCTTCAATCAGTAAAGGTTGATTGAAAAAAATTTCTTCAGCCTCACCCTGAGAAACTCCATGCTTATCGTGATTCTTATAAGCGTTTCCAGCATCCCATTGAAATCCAACTATTTTTTGAAAATTGATCATTCATGTATATTACCATAGTATACATTTCCACAACTTGCAAGTGGTCATTAATCCCTGAAGTTATTAAATCCTAATGGCGCCTCTGTTACTTCTTTCTTGAGCAATGCCATGGTTGCCTGAAGATCATCACGCTTAGCACCAGTAACACGCACTGCATCACCTTGAATGCTGGCTTGCACTTTCAGCTTACTGTCCTTAATAATGCGCACTACCTTCTTTGATAATTCAGAGGTAATCCCCTTTTGAATCTTCATGGTTTGCTTGCGCTTATCACCGCCAATGGTCTCGGTTTTGTCATCCTTCAGATAACGAACATCCACATTGCGCTTGGCCATTTTGCTAATGAGAACATCACGTACTTGACCTAATTTGAAATCATCATCGCCAAATAAAATGAGGGTTTCATCTTTTTGCTCAACACGACTATCGGAGCCCTTGAAATCAAAACGATTCGTGATTTCCTTATTCGACTGCTCAATAGCGTTCTTCAACTCAATCATGTCGGGTTCACACACTACGTCAAATGAGGGCATCTCAAACTCCTTAAATAATCTCAATTATTAAACTAGCAATTGCATACTGGCCATATTACTTTTCGACTTTTTCAATAAATTTCCGCGAAAAAGTCGAACACGAATAAGATTGTGGCATGAACTCCGCAAAAAATGCGCTCAACCAAGCAAAATTGACCCCCAATATGGGGCTCAAGCATCGCAACACCTTTGGCCTAGATGCTATTGCAGAGCTTGCTTATGAAATTACCTCAGCAGAGCAATTGCCATGCCTTCTCAAGGAGCTCAGATCCCAAAATCCAGTATGGCGAGTTTTAGGTGGCGGTAGCAATGTTATCTTGCCAAATCAATTGCCTGGTGCAACGTTGCTCATGAATATCCCAGGTCAAGAAGTTTGCAAATCAGACGAGCAAAACACCTGGGTATCGGTTGGTGCTGGCGTAAATTGGCATGAATTTGTTGCTTGGACGCTAGAACAAAACTTGCCTGGCTTAGAGAATCTGGCATTAATACCAGGGACCGTTGGAGCGGCGCCTATCCAAAACATTGGGGCATATGGTGTTGAAGTCGGTGAATATATTGATAGCGTCGAAGCTTTTGATTCTGTGGAACAAGCCTTTGTCACCCTCTCACAAGCAGCATCTCAGTTTGCTTACCGTGATAGCCACTTTAAGCGCAACCCGCAGAGATACATCGTGACAAAGGTTATTTTTAAATTCCCCAAGACTTGGAAGCCACGACTGCAATACGCTGATCTCGCTAAACAATTTAATCACTCCAATCCACTGCCAAGTGCAAAAGATATTTTCTCCGCGGTCTGTCAAATTCGCTCTCAGAAGCTGCCGGATCCCAATGTGATTGGTAATGCGGGGAGTTTCTTTCAAAACCCCGTTGTATCAAATGAGCAGCATGAGGAATTGCTTAAACAATTTCCAAATCTAGTGTCTTACCCAGACTCACCTGGCATGCACAAGCTTGCAGCTGGATGGCTTATTGATCAATGTGGCTTTAAAGGACAACGCCTAGGCCCTGTGGGAGTGTATGAAAAGCAAGCACTTGTTCTAGTCAATCATGGTGGTGCCAACTCTACAGATATCCTAAATCTTGCAAAAGTGATTCAAGAGAAAGTAATGAAAACTTTTCAAGTGCAACTCGAAATCGAGCCAAATATTTTCTGAAAGTCAGCAAATAACCCCAAGGATCAATTGGTCTTAACAATAGATGTAGGATTTAGTGATGATTCAATATCCTGCAACCCTCATGAGAGATGGCGACTACATACTAGTCACATTTAAAGATGTGCCTGAAGCTATTACATTTGGAGAAACCGAGAAAGATGCTCTCGAGAAGGCCGTTGAAGCGCTTGAGACTGCTCTATCGTTTTATGTTGAAGCAAATAAGGATTTTCCTAGGCCAAGTATTATGACTTCGGGCGAAAAAATGGTTTGTGTATTAGAAACAAATATTTATAGCATTAGGCAAGCGCAAAATTCAAGCTAATACGCGCTTGACTTCACCTTTGGCATACCTAACTTTCTTGCTCTACTCAAATCATATGCAGCCTGCTGAGCCAACCATATATCTGCACTACCGCCATTTTTTACATCCAGCCACTTCTCAATTCGCAAGGCCATATCTGGAGAGATTGCAGCTTTTCCATTAACCACCCTAGAGAGAGCAACACGCGTGACGCCTAGCTGGTCGGCCGCCTCGGTTACGCTAATACCGAGCGCTGGAAGAATATCCTCCTTAATTATCAAGCCTGGATGCGGAGGGTTATGCATGATAGGAAATAATTTCAAGCATTGAGTGAGGCTTGTAATCATAGCCTAGGGTATTAGCACTAAAGCTGTTATGGGCATGAAATATCTCTCTTAAATATTGCAAAATGCAATATAATTTTCTTATGAGAGTAATATCAAATCGCCGTCTTGTAGAGTTTTCAGCCAAGCATAAGGACTCGCAGGAAGCTCTTCAAGCCTGGCGCAAACTGATGGAGTTTGGCTTTTTTAAAAATTTTTCTCAACTTAAAGATGTTTTTACATCAGCAGATAAAGTTCGAGACTTATATGTATTTAATATCTGTGGAAATAAGTATCGCTTAGTTACATATCTCCAGTTTGAGAGGCAATTGTGTTACATCAAAGCGGTTTTAACCCACAAAGATTATGACAAGGATGGGTGGAAAAAATGAATCTAAACGATCTACAAAAGGCTTGGGAGGCGCTTTCTAAAAAGGTCGACTTGAGCCCAATTCACTCCGAGAAACAATATCGAAAGATGGTTGAGCTCGCTGATATGCTCAGCGATGTCATTGGCTCCTCTAGGAAGCACCCTCTTCTAGATTTATTTGAGCTCGTAAGCGAATTAATTCGAGCGTACGATCTAGAACATTTCGATGTTCCTGATGCTAAACCCCAAGTGCTGCTTTCATTCCTGATGGAACAACATCATCTGAAGCAATCCGATTTGCCTGAAGTAGGCAATCAAAGTGTTGTTTCTCAAATTCTTTCGGGGGCTAGGCAACTCAATGTTCGCCAAATCAATTCCTTGGCAAAACGCTTTAAGGTGCCAGCGGGAGTTTTCTTTGAGCGCGCTTATTAATCCTCCCCGATCCTCGAAAACTCAACATCCACTCTACCCTCTGCCAGACGAACCTCAAATCCATCTTGGGTATTGAGCTCTTTTGGATTTCGCACAGCATGCATAGTTTTCTCGGCTTTACTCAAGATCACCGCATAACCCCGCTCTAGGGTTCTCTGCGGATTGAGCATCTCCAATTGAGATTGATAGTGAGATTGATCGCGTTTCCAACTATCCAGCCTTACCAACCAAGCTTGATTGAGGCGTTGCTGCCAAGCAGTGATTTGTTCTCGCATACGATCAGGGTTTGGTAGGGCATGACTTAAACGCAATGTCAACTGATCTAAGGTCTGTGCTTCACGCTCTACACGTTGACTTACTCTTTGAATGAGAGCTTGAGAAATAGCCTCTAATTCTTGCAAGAGTTGATCTCGGCGTGGAGCCGCCAACTCTGCCGCACCAGTGGGAGTGGGTGCACGCAAGTCAGCCACAAAATCGGCAATCGTTACATCGGTTTCGTGACCAACACCGCTCACAATGGGAATGCTTGATAATGCAATCGCATAAGCCAATTTCTCATCATTAAACGCCCAAAGATCTTCAATACTGCCGCCGCCACGCACTAACAAAATCACGTCCACTGCATTTTCTTCTTGAGCATTTCTTAAGGCATTAATGATTCCAGCTGGCGCTTCAGGACCCTGCACTAAGCTTGGGTAGATCACAATCGGAATATGCGGAGCTCTTCTTTCCAGGGTGCTTAAGACATCTTTTAAAGCAGCAGCTTGCAAAGAGGTAACAATGCCAATTGCCCTGGGGTGTGTGGGAATGGGTCGTTTTTTCTCAGCATCAAATAAGCCCTCTTTAGCCAACTTGGCTTTGAGCTTCAGAAAAGCCTCATAAAGACCACCCATGCCCGCACGACGCATGCTTTGCACAGTGAGCTGAATATCGCCTCGTGGAACATAAAACCCCACATTGGCAGCTAACTCGACTAAATCACCTGATTGGGGCATAAAACCCACCTGAGCATTGCGACCACGGAACATCACACAGCGAATTTGCCCCTCTTCATCCTTGAGAGAAAAGTACCAGTGCCCGCTGTCATAAGCTTTGAAGTTGGAAATCTCCCCGCTAACCCAAACAGCATCAAAGCGCTCCTCCAACGAGCTTGCAATGGCGCGGTTAAGATCGCTAACACTGAGGATTTCTCTTGATATTTCCGACATTTTTTCTCTTCATCTACGCATTTATGGGGCTTGGCAAGCAATAAATATCCACAGAAACTGATACTGCCTTGAAATAATCCTTAAAAGTAAGTAATTACTGACCCAAATCGTCTCATAAATCCAACATACAGATCTTAAGTTATTGATTTAATTAAATAAATATTACCTTCAATTTGGGGAATTCCAGTCTAAAAACCTCCTAATTGACGATCAATCAAGGACTTACGAACAATTATCTCTAAAGTTTTGCACAGAGTTATCCACAGGAAGGCATTCTGAAAACCCATTTTTAATTCAGCTAAAGTACTGGGCATATGTACTCAATCTTACTGTCTGCAGGCTGGCCTATTTGGCCCCTCCTCATTATCTCCATTATCGGGCTAGCAATAATCATTGAGAGAGCCTGGTATTTACGCAAAATTCATATATTCCCCAAGGGTAGCCTAGAGTCCTTGTTCGGCCTAGCCAATGCGATTGCAGATGGCAAAAAACTGGCTGATGCCCAAATTAGCGCTGTGAGCACATTGTCGCCAGTTGGCTCTCTGTTTGCTTGCATCTTGCACGAAAAAGCTACTGGTAGCTCTGCAAATGCCGCCTTTGAGGAGTTGCAGGCAGTGGCGCAAACCACTTGGCTCAAGTTAGAACGCTATTTAGGAGCATTGGCAACCATAGCTACCGTTGCTCCATTACTCGGACTCTTTGGTACCGTAGTTGGCATGATCGAAATCTTTGGCAGCCAAGGAGCTGTTCAAGGTGTGGCTGGGAGCCCCCAGCAACTCGCGCATGGCATTTCAGTGGCTTTGTACAACACTGCCTTCGGCTTACTGATTGCCATCCCCGCATTGGCTGCATGGCGTGGTTTGCGTGCGATGGCAAATCAACGCCAACAGGAGTGTGAAGAATTCACGAGACAGCTATTTAAAAAACTCTACCCTAGCTCATCTCAGGGCACAGACCATCAATGAGTTGGCTTAGTAACAATCCATCCTATCGCGGACGATTTTCCCTTGGCGTGAAATCTTCCTCAGCGGAGCCTGAGATTAATCTCATTCCCTTTATTGATGTTCTGTTGGTGGTTTTAATTTTCTTGATGATCTCAACGACGTTCACACGCTTTCAGGAGCTCGCCATCACTCTGCCTACTGCAAGTGGAGTAGCGCATCAAGCAGAGGCCAAACAAATTCATATTGCGGTCAGCCGTGATGGCCGCTTTGCTATCAATGGCAAAGTAACGGATCGAAATCAACTCAGTCAGCAACTGAGCAAGCAACTGAACTCTATCAATGCCGACAAAGAAAATAGTGTGCAAGTGAGCATTGACGCGGATGCTAGAGCACCGCACCAGGCAGTGATGAATGCCTTAGAGGCTGCCCGCGATGCCAATTTATCGAATATTGTTTTTAGTAGTCAGACCAAGAAATAATTACACTGTGATTTGGTATGTCATCTACTAAACCCTCTTCGCGCCTCTTGCAATTCAATACTGCGCCCAAATTTTGGGAAAGGCGTGGGCCCACAAGCCTATTGCTTTGGCCACTGTCATGGCTATATGGTTTGATCAACCGCACGCTTGACCTTCTTACTGAAATCGGAGTTAGGAATCGTAAACCCCAAGCAGTACCAATCATTATTGTGGGCAATATTCGGGTTGGTGGTACCGGTAAAACACCGATTGTGATTGCTCTGGCCGAACGTTTGGCACGGATGGGCTGGAAACCTGGAATCATTAGCAGAGGTTATGGTGCTTCTTCCTCAATGCATCCGATCGAAGTACATAGCAATTCTGATCCCACAAAAGTAGGTGATGAGCCGGTGCTAATCGCTAAACGCACTCAAGATCAATTTCCGCTTTGGGTTCATCCTCAGCGCGTTAAAAGCATTCGCTCTTTGCTAAAGAAAAATCCTCTTGTTAATGTCATCATTAGTGACGATGGCTTACAGCATCGCGCCCTGGCTCGCTGGCCAGCCAGAGAAGGAGGTCGTGATATTGAATTCGTGGTACGTGATCAACGCGGAGAAGGGAATGGGTTTCTATTGCCCGCCGGTCCCTTACGCGAGCCTGCCTCGCGTGATCGAGATGCCACCTTAATGATGTGTCCAGAAATCGCTAATGCTCTAATGGGCGAATATTTTTTGGGCAGACGTGCATTTCACTTACAAAGTGCTCTGGGGCACCCTTACCAATTAATTGATTCGAGTAAGACCCAAACCTTTGAAGCAATTGCATTGGATTGCTCACCCGAAAAAGTCACTGCTATTGCCGCTATCGGCAATCCTCAGCGCTTTTTTGATGATTTAAAAAACCAAGGCATTACCGCTAAGTGCATTGGCTTACCTGATCACAGCTCCTTTACAAAAGAGTTTCTCGAATCGATCAATGCCCAATGTATTCTGATTACGGAAAAGGATGCCGTAAAATGTTCTGAGATAAATGATCCACGCATCTGGGTTGTGCCCATGAGTTTAGAACTCCCAAATGCCCTAGCTGATTGGCTAGAGTCAATTCTGCAAAGACCCGACCCTAATCAATACACTTTATAAAATCATTGAGAGCCAATATGGACAAGAGATTACTCGAGATTTTGGTTTGCCCTTTATGTAAGAGCCCTCTGCATTTAGACGCTGAGAAGCATGAGCTAATTTGCAAGGCAGATCGCTTAGCGTACCCAATTCGTAATGACATTCCAGTAATGTTAGTTGATGAAGCACGCAGTCTTTCTGCCGATGAATGTCTTTAATTCAAGCGGATTCGATTGAAGCCCTTATGAGTAATACAAACCCAGAATTTCTTGTAGTGATTCCTGCTAGATTGGGGTCAACGCGTTTACCTCGCAAGCCACTTGCAGATATTGGCGGCAAACCTATGGTGATTCGAGTTGCAGAGCGAGCCCAACAATCTCTTGCAAACAGTGTCGTGGTTGCAACTGATTCACCAGAAATTCAGGCGGTATGCGATGAGCATAGAGTGGAATGTCTTTTAACCAGTCCAGATCACCCAACGGGAACCGATCGAATTGCCGAAGTAGCGCAATTACTAAAACTCCCTGCCGATACTTTAGTAGTTAATGTTCAAGGTGATGAGCCACTCATTCCTCCCGAATTGATTAATGAGGTTGCACAAACTTTAGCTAACAATGCAAGTTGCGCTATCTCCACCATCGCAGTTCCTATCACCGATCCCGCAGAGATCAACAACCCCAATGTAGTGAAAGTGGTGCTCAATAGAAGCGGGGAGGCTATGTATTTTTCACGGGCAAGCATTCCCTTTGTGCGGGATCCAGAGGCGCTAGCGCAAACTTCCTACTTACGCCATCTGGGTATTTATGCTTATCGAGCCGATTTTCTGCAGGCCTATTCTCGTCTTGAGCCTGCTCCGCCAGAGCAAGCAGAAGCCCTTGAGCAGCTGCGCGCCCTGTGGAATGGCTACCGAATTGCCGTTCATACCGCTTTAGCGGCGCCTCCAGCCGGAGTGGATACTCCGGAAGATCTAGAGCGGGTTCGTCGCATTCTTACCAACTAGGCCAAAATCCTGAGATCAAAAGCTTCTCGGTGATAATCCTAGGGATTGATTTACAGAGAATCCTAAAAAATACGGGACAATAAAGGTCTTCTAAGGGGAAAACAATGCGGTTAATCCTGCTCGGTGCACCAGGTGCTGGTAAAGGCACACAAGCTCAGTTTATTTGCGAAAAATTTAGCATTCCACAAATCTCGACCGGCGATATGTTGCGGGCTGCTGTGAAAGCTGGAACTGAACTAGGCATAGCTGCCAAAAAAATTATGGATGCGGGCGGCCTCGTTTCCGATGACATCATCATTGGCTTAGTCAAAGATCGTTTGACTCAACCTGATTGCAGCAAGGGTTACTTGTTTGATGGCTTTCCCAGAACAATTCCACAAGCACAAGCGATGAAAGATGCTGGCGTGCCTATCGACTATGTATTAGAGATCGATGTGCCGTTTGACGCCATCATTGATCGTATGAGTGGCCGTCGCGTTCACCCTGCTTCTGGTCGTACGTATCACATCAAATTTAATCCACCAAAAGTGGCAGGCAAAGATGATGTGACTGGTGAAGATTTAATTCAGCGCGATGATGACAAAGAAGAGACGGTTCGCAAGCGTTTACAGGTTTATAACGACCAGACTCGTCCTTTAGTTGAGTATTACTCCACCTGGGCCACCCAAAGCAATCCTGGAGATAAAGTAAAAGCTCCTGCATATCGTAAGGTAAGCGGTACGGGTAGCGTTGAAGAGATTACTGCATCAATCTTTGCAGAACTCAAGTAATTGTTGATCTGCATAGGCAAAAAGGACTGCAATTTGAACTGACCCACAAAAGTTGGACACCCAATCCAACTCAAAGGGGTCAGCTTCATGTCCAAATACAGCAAAGA
>NZ_MHZG01000017.1 GCF_001830325.1 Polynucleobacter sp. GWA2_45_21
GAGAAATCTATTCCTGCCCCTGATTCTTAGTGTTTTGGGAGTATTGAATGGGCTGTTCTATATGTCTGCCTATGGGCATATGAGCATTGATAGTAATGCCCCTTTGATTTCATCATTATTTTTAATTGTGATGATCGAAATCATGATTGGTGGTCGAGTGATCCCAAGCTTTACCGCAAATGCTATTGTAGGATTAAAGCAGTTTCGCAATAAATCATTTGCAGCTCTTGCGGTGGCATTAAGTGCCGCATCCTTTTTGCTTTGGACACTTTTTCCAGTCAGCGTTATTACTGCTCTTATATGCATTCTGACCGGCATATTACAGTTCATTTTGCTGTTAGGCTGGAAGCCCTTGGCTGCACGATCCAAGCCATTCCATGGGAGCTTGCTGACTAAAAAGGCTGCTAAAGCCAATCATTAATAGACCTGTTAATGATATTAAAAAGGCAATAAGTAAATTTCGTGGCATCTTAAAATGAGAGTTGATACCAACTAATAATGCCGCCCAAAAAGGAATGCCGCCATTTACAAAAACCCCAGCATGTGCGCTTGGAGCGTACGAGAATCCGGAATATATAAAAAGACCGTATCCTAGTCCGCCAAATACTGCAAGTGCAAAATATTTTGGCCAATTTTTAAATGGAATCAGCCATAAGAAGGCTGGCAAAGTAAGGGCTCCAGAAACTCCGAATCTAAGTGCGGCAAGATCATATGGGGTAAATTCAGTTTTAGCTCCAAGACGGGAGATTACATTGAATCCTGTCCAGCAAATAACAACGCCAAGGCTTGCTATTAGACCTTTGAGATATTCAGAATTAAATTTATTAATATCGTTCCTATGAGTCATATAGTTACATCTCTAAATTTTTAGTATGAACTGGGGGAATATGCCTCTTTCACCATTTCAATTGGCATTAACGCTGGCCTCAATTAATGGCCTCTTTAGGGTAGGCGCCCTATATTTTATTTGTTATCCTTCCAGCAGGAAGTCAATCAACTTATCTATATATGGGCCAACAAAACTTACTTTTTTAAATGCGCTTACTTGTTAAGATTTTACGCTACTTTTACTTTTTTTGAATGGCTCTAGGAGGAACATGAAACTTCAATTCATTGGCTCGGGCGATGCTTTTGGCAGTGGTGGGCGATTTAATACTTGCTTTCATGTAACTGGCAGTCACATTAACTTTTTGATTGATTGCGGTGCTTCATCGCTAATAGCTTTAAAGAAAAATTTAATAAACTTGAATGATATTCAGACAATCTTCATCACCCATTTTCATGCTGATCATTTTGGTGGAATTCCCTTCTTTATTCTTGATTCGCAATTTTTTTCTAAACGACAAAAGCCCTTAACAATTGTTGGACCAAATGGCCTGGCTAATTGGTATAAAAAAGTAATGGAGGTTAGTTTTCCTGGATCATCTAAAACTAAACTCAAATTTGAATTTTCATTGGTTGAAATAAATGCTGGAGAAAAAATTAATATCGATAATGTCGTTGTGGAATCTTACCAAGCGCAGCATGGTATTTTAAATGGCCCATTCTTAAGCTATAGATTGACAGCCGGGGAGAAGGTGATCTCATATACTGGGGATACTGAATGGACGGATGATTTAATTCATGTGGGAAAAGAGGCGGATATTTTTATTGCAGAGGCATACTTTTTTGATAAATTGATTCCATACCATTTAAATTTAGCTTCTATTGTTCAAAATTTGCCTAAAATTAAACCAAAGCGGCTCATTCTTACTCATATGAGTGATGATATGTTGGGTATGCTTAAAGAGATTAAGCACGAGGTTGCTTTTGATGGGATGAATGTTTTTATCTAATATTTCATAACTAACAAAAATGGAGCTTTAAATTTCTGAGTAACTCATGTTCTTAAAAAAAATATTTTAGAAAATTGAGCCAATAACTTTGTGTTTAGGGGGCGATCACTATTTATGCTTAGTATGGCCACAGATTTTTAATACAAATATTTACATTGATTCCCTTGCCTGGAATTGCAATTTTCCATCCTTTCTTTATTGCAGCCAACCTTGTTTTCTGAATAGATAATCAGAGGGTGTAGTTTGTCGGTTTACCCGACAAACATGGTGGTCGCCCAAGCTTCAATCTGAAGTTAAGCTACAAGCCTCTTGAGATGCTCATTGCCCTGATCGGTCTCTACATTCATGCCAACCCCAAGAAATGTGTCAGTGGTTTTGACGGGCGGCATTGTGGGTTCAATTGGCTTGAAGTGGAGGTTGATTGGTTTCGACAGCGTCTTGTTGGAGTGTCGCGTTTCCGGACGCTTATGTTGTCGGGTTAACCGACACTTGGAATGGGAGCTATCGGCCACTAAGAGACCTTCTGAAGTTGTTGAGCCGCCTCTTCCACCAAGTCATTGGGTATTCAGGGGGTTGTGGCATTACAGCAGCTATGTGAGTGATTAATCCATTTGACTTGTATGGAAAAGCTCTAAATGCAAAATACGAAGAAATATGCTGTAATTAGCTAATGAGAAAAATCCTGATAATTCTGGCCCTGCTAGCTTTATCGATACAAACATCTTATGCTACGGTTTCTGCTTACTGCCAAGAAGAGCAGGCAGCAGCTTCTCATGTTTCACATCACGAGCATGAGAAGCCAGTCAGCATTGCCTCTGCTAGCGATTCTGCAAGCTACGATTCTGATTGTGGGGTCTGTCATTTGGCGCATTCTCCAGCATTGCATTCCACTTTTAGCATTTCAGTTACCTCTACCATCTTTCATTATGAAGATGCACGAGTAGAGTTTTTAGTCGATATTTCTCCTCACCGCCCCGAAAAACCCAATTGGCTCGCTCTCGCCTAAGTTAGCGAGAGCCTTAACCTAATTCTTCTCCTCTCGCTAACTCTGTTTTGAACAAACAAATGGAGTTTTTATGTTGCGAGAGTATTCGGGCGTAGTTCGTCGCTGCGTCATTCAATTTACTGGATTGGTATTTATATTGGGATCGCCAATAGCGCTGGCTAATGCCGAGCTCAAAGGTGGATCGACCTTAAAGTCCTTCTATGAATCTTCATGGGAGCGCCAACCTGACTACAAGTCCTATCAGTATCGAGTAGAGGCCGCGCTTGCTAAGCAAAAAATTGCTAGCAGCCTTTTGGTAAGCCCAGCTTCGGTTGAAGTGTCGCAAAAGACCGATAGAACTAACAGCAATCAAGGCGCTAGTGAAACCATACTGGGTTTAGATATCCCCCTGTGGTTATGGAATGAGCGGTCAAGCTCAATTAATTTAGCGGATGCTGAATATAAAAAGCTTTTGTCTCAATACTATCTATCCCAATTGAGAATTGCAGCTGAAGTAAGGGATGCCTATTGGAATTACCAGAAATCAAAAATTGAGTCTGATTTAGCGCTACGCAGAAATGAGAATGCAAAGAGCTTAGCTCTTGATGTTGAAAAGAGATTTAAGGCTGGAGACTTATCTCGCGCTGATCTTCATCAGGCCAATGGTGCCCTCGCATCATCAGAAGCTTTTTTGGTCGAAGCGCAGGCCAACGTAATTAATGCTGAGCAAAGGGTGCGTACTTTATTAGGAAGTGAGTATCTCAAGAAAATTCAATTCGGTGACATTGCTAAAAATATTGAACCGCTACCTAAGGTTCCTGAAAACCTGTCAGGACTAGATTCTAGTTTGCCAATCGTTGCAGCCCTTGTAGATCAGTTAGAGGTTGCTAAAAAAGCAGTTGACCTAGCAAAGTCTCAAACTCGGGCTTCCCCACAATTGCAAATATGGACTACTAAGGGCCGTGAAGTCTATGGCGTTCCGTATCAGCAATCAGTTGCTGTTGGGTTAAGAATTCCTTTTGGCTCTGATGCTCGCAATACCAATAGATTGGCCAGTGCTACTGCTGAGATGGTCGATTCAGAGGTTCGATTGTCCTATGAGCGAGAGTCTGCATTAAGTAATGTGGAGTCAAATGTGGCTTTAGTGAAGTCGGCAAAAATGAAGCTTGGCGCTGCAGATAAGAGGTCTAACTTAGCCAATGAAACACGTCAATTTTTTGACAAATCATTTCGCTTTGGTGAAACCGATTTGCCCACAAGACTACGTATTGAGCTAGAAGCAGTGGATGCAAATAGGCAGGCTGCAATTGCAAAAATCAATTACGCAGTTTCAGTTTCAAATTTACGACAGGCCCTTGGCCTGTTACCAGAGTAAGGTCACTTTAACTATGAATTTATTGAACAAATATAGTCAGTGGGCGTCAAAACTATTAATTGCGCTATTTCTGACGATCGCATCGGCAACTTATGCAGGTCCTGGTCATGGGGAGGAAAAACCCACCACTGCACAAACTCAATCACTACCTCGCTTTTATGCTGAATCTGATCTCTATGAGGCGGTAGGAGTGATTAACGGCAAGGAAATCACGCTCTACCTAGATCGCTACTCCTCCAATGAATTGGTCAAAGGAGCCAAGGTTGAAATTGAGCTTGAGGGCTCTAAAATTAGTTCAGAGCCTCATGGCGATGGAGAGTATCTCTTTCGCCTAAAAAATAAAATTAAAGATCAGCCTACTGCGATCACCATCACGATTAATGATGATGTTACCGACATACTAGCAGCCACTATAGATCTAAGTTCCTTTGAGCGCTCCTCATTGATCACTTGGAAATCAGCAATAAAGATCTTGCTTTATTTCAGCCTCTTGATGGCAATTGCCTATTTGTCTTATCGCAAGAAAGAGGTGTTGATGACGAATACAAAAAAACTAATCAAACAAATTAAGGAGCGGGTATGAATCGCAAACAGAGAGATTTTGTATTTCGCCCCATTGTCCTCATTAGTTTATCTGTGGCGCTATTTGCTTTTAAGGTTTATGCTGGGCCGGGTCATGGCGAGTCGGAAGTATCCCAAGTTCAAGGTGACGCCCCTAAAAGACAGTCGGACGGCAGTCTTTTTATTCCCAAGCCTGCGCAACGCCAGTTACACGTGATGACAGCTCCTGGCCAGTTCGGCGAATATGCCAAAACCTATGATTTAGCTGGAAAAGTCATTATGGATCCTAACTTTGGCGGTAAGGTGCAAGCGATTGTTGCTGGCCGTATTACGCCGGGACCAGCTGGTTTTCCATTGCCCGGACAGAAGGTTAGTAAAGGCGATGTCTTGGCGTATGTAACGCCAGAGGCTGGCCCAGGAAAATCAAGATCACTTGCGGAAAGTCGACTAAAGCGTTTGCGAGATCTGAGCGATACGGTCCCTCGTAAGACTATTGAAGAGGCAGAAGCCGCTGTTGCTAATGAAGAATTAAGAGCCCCAGTCAGCGGAATTATTTCTACTACGGGTGTCGTATCTGGCCAAGTAGTGCAAGCAAGAGATCTAATCTTTGAGGTCGTTAATCCATCCAAGCTATTAATAGAAGCGCTTGCCTACGATTCAAGTCTGAGTAAGAACATTGCTGATGGCAAGGTGGATGTCAATGGCAAAGTGATTGAGCTCAAGTATCTTGGTGGTGGACAGACCCTCAGAGAGCAAGCCTTACCTCTAACTTTTTCTGCTAAATCGGACGATCTCCAATTTTTACCCATAGGTCAGCCCATTCGAGTATTTGTAAATACCGATAGCAAGATCACTGGAGTAAAGGCGCCTTCAAAATCATTAGTCAAAAGCAGCTCGAACCAAACAATTGTCTGGATTAAAAAGTCCCCAGAAATATTTGAGCCAAGAACAGTTGTATATGAGCCTTTAGATGGTCAGAGCATTGTTATTACTAGTGGTATTAAAGATGGTGAACGAGTCATTACTGATGGGGCATCCCTCATCAATCAAATTCGTTAAGGATTAAGACATGTTTACTTGGTTATTAGATTTCAGCTTAAAAAATCGCATGATAGTGATTTTGCTCGGTGCTATATCTATGTTCTATGGTGCCTACACCTTAAGCAAGATGCCTGTGGATGTCTTTCCCGATCTGAATAAGCCTACTGTCACCATCATGACCGAGGCTGGCGGAATGGCTTCAGAAGAAGTTGAACAACTCATTACATTCCCACTCGAAACGGCTATGAATGGTTTACCGGGAGTAGAGGCTATTCGCTCAGTATCTAGCGCCGGCCTCTCTTTCATATACGTTACTTTTGACTGGACTGTAGACATCTATCGCGCCAGACAAATGGTTTCAGAAAGACTGTCATCTATGGAGGGAGCAATTCCGGATGGCATTGTTTCGCGCATGGGGCCCATTAGTTCGATCATGGGTGAGATTATGCAAATTGCCATTCCGATTGATGAATCTAAGATTTCATCCATGCAGGTTCGCGAGTATGCTGATTGGGTTTTGCGACCCAGATTGATGGCTATCCCCGGGGTAGCGCAAGTCATTCCTATAGGTGGGCAAGTCAGGCAGTTTCAAGTGCAACCCAATACTCGCCGTATGGCGGAGCTAGGCCTTAGCATATTGCAGATTGAAGATGCATTGCGGGGCTACTCTGCAAATACGTCTGGTGGATTTCTTGAGTCCAATAATCGTGAGTATCTTATTCGTCATATAGGGCGAACCTCTAGCCTTGAAGATTTAAAGAACATTGCCGTATCGAACCGCAATGGACAAACAATACTTTTAAGACAAGTTGCAGATATTACTTTTGCACCAGCAGTTAAGCGAGGCGATGCCGGTTATGAAGGTGGGCCAGCAGTCATTCTAGGTGTACAAAAACAACCTTCAGCAGATACGGTAGCGCTAACAAAAAAGATTGAATCGGCTATTGCAGAATTAAAGCAGGGCTTGCCAACTGGCATGGAAGCTCCAAAAGTAACATTTAGGCAGGCGAGCTTTATTGATGCATCCATTAGCACTTTAGAGGGTAAGCTGATTGGCGCATCAATCTTTGTTGCTGTAGTGCTGTATTTCTTTTTAGGAACAATTCGCCCGGTCCTCATCTCATTAACAGCAATTCCAGTTTCAATTCTCTTAACTGCCCTAGTTTTTAAGTACTTTGGTTTATCAATTAATACGATGACCTTAGGAGGCTTAGCCATTGGAATCGGCGGCCTGGTTGATGATGCAGTAGTTGATGTGGAAAACGTAATTCGTCGCCTTAGAGTAAATCTAGATAAAGCATCTTTAGACCAATTAAGTCCACTAGCGATTGTGAGAGCCGCATCGCTTGAGGTAAGAACCGGAATTATCTATGCTACAGCCATCATCGTTTTGGTATTCATCCCATTATTTGCATTACCAGGTATAGAGGGGCGACTATTTGTGCCTTTGGGTATTGCATTTATAGTCTCTACTCTTGCATCGCTTTTAGTTTCAGTCACTATCACGCCAGTACTCTGCTTTTACTTGCTGCCCTCAATGCAGTCCCTGAGGGATCACGATACAAAGATTGTCACTTGGCTTAAAAGCCATTATGAGGTTCAGTTATCAAGGTTATTGGCGGCGCCTAAAAAGCCTCTGATGTATGCTTTTGCATCCGTCATAGTCGCTGCTGCCAGTGTTCCCTTTATGGCGAGCGCATTTTTACCGCCCTTTAACGAAGGGACTTTACTGATCGGATTGCGTTTAAATCCTGGTGTCTCTCTCTCTGAATCGGCGGGCGTAGCTAGCCAAGCAGAAAAGTTAGTCAGGCAGGTTCCAGAAGTGACTTATGTTGGACGCAGGAGTGGCCGCGCAGAATTGGACGAGCATGCGGAAGGTGTACATGTGAGCGAGTTAGATGTTGGTTTAAAGCCTGCGGGAGATTTAGATCGCTCCATGGCTGAGATACAGGCAGATATCAGGTCAAGATTAGTTAACTTACCCGCTGCAATTGCGATCGGTCAGCCAATCTCACATCGAATAGATCACATGCTTTCAGGAGTGCGATCGCAAATTGCTATTAAGATCTTTGGCGATGATTTGGACGTGCTGCGTAGCCAAGCCGACCTTCTAAGATCGAAATTGGCAGGCATTGAAGGCTTAGTTGATCTAGAAATAGAAAAGCAGGTTTTAGCACCACAAATTAAGGTCCGAATTGATTACGATAAGGCGGCGCAATATGGAGTTTCAACATCTCAGATTATGGCCACCTTGCAGGGCATGGTTGAAGGGGAGAGGCTCTCGCAAATTATTGAGGGTAATCGACGGTTTGCCTTAGTGATCAAGTTACCAGACTCAGCAAGAAATTTAGAAGGGCTTGCTGATATCTTGATTGATACGCCAAATGGAAAAATTCCACTCTCCAAAATTGCTAGCATTGAGGATGGGGATGGCCCAAATCAAATTAGCAGAGACGGCGGTAAGCGAAGAATTGTCTTATCGGCTAATGCCTCCAAGCGTGCCCTGTCAGATATCGTGGCTGATATTAGAACTGTGATCTCTAATCAGACTCTTCCAGAGGGTTACTTTATTACTTTAGATGGTCAATTTAAAGCGCAAGAAGAGGCATCTAAAGTAATTGGTTTGCTATCGATTGGATCATTTCTTTTGATGTTTGCGGTTTTAAATAACCGCTATAAGTCCATGCGCCTATCTTTAATGATTATGTCTAACATTCCCTTAGCTATGGTCGGAGCAGTGATTGGTTTGTGGATTTCAGGCCAGCCACTCTCGATTGCTGCATTAATAGGATTTATCACGCTAGCAGGAATATCTGTGCGTAACGGAATCTTAAAAATTAGCCATTACTTAAATTTGATGCAGTCAGAAGGTGAATCGTTTAGTCTGGCAATGATTATTCGCGGATCAATTGAGCGCTTAAGTCCTGTACTAATGACAGCTTTGGTCACAGCTTTTGCCTTGGCACCATTGTTATTTGAAGCAGAGCGTCCTGGTACAGAGATATTGCATCCAGTAGCAGTTGTTATTTTCTCCGGGCTCATCAGCTCTACCTTATTGGATACCTTTTTAACGCCAGCCATGTTTTGGCTTTACGGGAAAAAAGCATCTGAAATAGCCTTGAGCAATATGAAAACTAACGAAGTATTTTAATTTAAAGGGGTTTATATGAAATCAATGATGGTGATTGCAACCTTGCTAATCAGTTTTATTGGTCCAGCCCATGCTGGAGCCGGCCATGATTTAAAGCCAATGCATGGCGGTGTCATAGTAGAGGCTAAGGACATTGATGTTGAATTGGTTGCAAAGCCTGATAGCCTATCGCTGTATTTGACGGACCACGGTAAACCGATACCTATAGATGGTGGGACCGCAAAGCTGACAGTCTTAATTGGATCAGATAAAAAAGATTATGAGCTACTGCCTAATGGAGGCAAATTGGAAGTGAAAGGTAATTTCGCTATTCCCAAGGGAGCTAAGGCTATAGCAGTTATCAAGATAAAAGCGAAAGTGATTACAGCAGGATTTAATTTATAGCCTAAATCAGCTCAATCTAGTCTGTACTCTGGGTCGCCCTAAATGATCTGGATTAACCTCGCTGAATAGTAAAGACAGCGCCCATCTATAGTTGGTTTTGGGTCGTTATCGGTCCATTGCTAACGGCATCCTACTATGTCGGTTAACCCGACAACCGTCGTGTTTCGAGACGCTCACGGCTAATCAGTGCTTAACATTCCCACTCACAACGACCCAATATTGTCTATTGTTCCCAACGGGCTTAAAAATGTCGAATTGGCTTTAGACAGGGTTCCTTGGGTGTTAACGATTGGTTATTGGTAAATCGGCAAAAGGCCGATGACTGCTTTCGGCTAATAAGAGGCGGTAGTGTCACCTCTTTTTTACTTCACGGGTAGCGATAATTTATTTAAGATCCCGCAATGTGCTGAGTCCTGATTCGCATGACATTGTTTTCTGAGCAGCTTTAATTGTCGCTCAAGTTGGCGTAGCTCATTAATTCGATTGCTTACACCTTCAATATGGGCATCAAGCAATTCATTTACTGCATCACAGTTTTCATCGGGCAAATCTTTTAAGCGAAGTAATTGACGAATTTCACTTAAGGTCATGTCCAGCGAGCGGCAGTGGCGAATAAATGTAAGGCGTTGCAGGTGCTGATCCCCGTAGATTCGGAAGTTACCCTCAGATCGAGCCGGTTTTGCTAACAAACCCTCTTGTTCATAAAACCGAATAGTTTCCACTTGAGTGCTTGTGGCTGTTGCTAGTTCACCAATTCTCATTTGACCTCCAAGTTTTTACATTTTTATTCTAATCCCTTGACTCTATAGTTACTATAGGGTGTTAAATGTTTTATGTCTTCATCATTTAGGTTTCCGCTATGAGCGAATGCAATACCTCCTGTAGCTGTTCTGCATCAACTCCTGTGACAAAGGCTTCTGAGATGCCGAGCAAGAATAAGGCCATCTATTGCATTGAAAATATGGACTGTCCAACTGAAGAGGCGCTTATTCGTAAAAAGCTAGCGAGTGTAAGCGGCATTGAGTCGCTGGATTTTAACTTAATGCAAAGGATGCTCACGGTTGGTCACAATCTCAACTCACTTGACGCTATCGAGTCCGCTTTGGGTTCAATTGGAATGCAGGCGGTGCTACAAATTGGTGAGACTTCTACAAAGGACAGCTCACTTGAGCCTATGCCTAAAACCAATTGGTGGCCATTGGCTATTGCAGGTATCACTGCAACCTTGGCTGAAATCATGGAATTGCTGCAACTTGGTAATCAGTGGATTGTCATTGCTCTAGTAATCGCCTCAATTGCTTCAGGGGGCCTTACCACTTATAAAAAGGGCTGGATTGCATTAAAGAATGGCAATCTCAATATCAATGCCTTAATGTCAATTGCAGTCACAGGCGCGATGGCGATTGGAAGTTGGCCAGAAGCCGCCATGGTGATGTTCTTATTTACTCTAGCTGAAGTAATTGAAGCCAAGTCATTAGATCGTGCTCGCAATGCGATTCGTGGCTTATTAGACCTCACCCCTGAAACCGCAACCGTTCAGCAAGCCGATGGCTCTTGGGTGCTAACAGATGTTAAGGCTATTGCTTTAGGTGCTTTAGTTCGAGTGCGTCCTGGAGAGCGAATAGCTTTAGATGGCATATTAATAAGTGGTAACTCGGCAGTAAATCAAGCGCCAATCACGGGTGAGAGCCTACCCGTCGATAAGATAGTTGGCGATGAGGTATTTGCAGGAACGATCAATCAGACGGGATCGTTCGAATACAAAGTTACTGCAGAAGCGACTCATTCAACGCTAGCTCGAATTATTCATGCAGTAGAAGCGGCGCAAGGAAGTCGTGCGCCCACCCAGCGTTTTGTCGATCAATTCGCTAGGATCTATACCCCAGCGGTCTTCTTGCTTGCAGTATTGGTTGCTGTTTTGCCTCCATTGTTAATGGCGCAGTCATGGCAAGAGTGGATCTATAAGGCGTTGGTTATGCTAGTAATTGCATGTCCTTGTGCCTTAGTGATCTCAACACCAGTAACGATTGTGAGTGGCTTAGCATCTGCCGCAAGAAAAGGCATCTTAATTAAAGGAGGCGCTTTTTTAGAAGCAGGACGGAGCATGAAGGTCTTGGCAGTAGATAAGACAGGGACCCTCACCTACGGGAAGCCTGCACAAACGGATTTTTTTGCATTAAGTGGCAATGACAAGCATATTCACGAAATTGCCATCAGTCTTGCAGCACGATCTGATCATCCCGTATCTCTAGCAATTGCCCATGCTAATCAAGAGCAAAAGAATGATTTAATGACTGTAGATAGCTTTGAGGCGATTCTGGGTCGCGGTGTCAAAGGCGTTATTGAGGGTAATTTGTATTACCTTGGCAATCATCGACTGATTGAAGAATTGGGTTTGTGCTCTGATGATATTGAGAATCGTTTATTACCACTCGAGCAGCAAGGCAAAACGGCCGTATTGCTTACCAACCAAACAGAGGTTCTAGCCATTATTGCGGTAGCCGATACTGTTAGAGAAACAAGCAAGCAGGCTATTGATGGGCTTCACCAATTAGGTGTGACTACCATCATGCTCACTGGTGACAATGAGCACACCGCCAAGGCAATAGGTAAGCAGGTGGGTGTCGATGAAATTGTGGGTAATTTATTGCCTGAAGATAAGCTCAAAATAATTGACAGTCGCCTAAAAAAGGATCCCAATCTAAAGGTAGGCATGGTTGGAGATGGCATTAATGATGCCCCCGCTTTAGCAAGAGCAAGTATTGGATTTGCGATGGGGGCGGCTGGAACCGATACTGCGATAGAGACTGCTGATGTTGCGCTAATGGATGATGATTTACGCAAGATTGCTACCTTTATTCGGCTATCCAAATCAACCGCTCTAATTCTGACTCAAAACATTGTTCTTGCTCTTGGCATTAAAGCTATTTTCCTTGTGCTTACCTTTACAGGGCAAGCCACGATGTGGATGGCGGTATTTGCGGATATGGGTGCGAGCTTGCTAGTAGTGGCAAATGGATTGCGGTTATTAAGAAGTTAGACAGTAGTCAATATTCAGCATTTAACTCAAGGAGTACTAAGATGAAAAAGCTAGGATGTGTTGCGATTTTAAGTTTGGGTGTTTTATTAAGTGCGCCCGTTTTGGCGCAATCAGCAGGGGCAGGCACTAAAGCCTCACAGACACAACAAAAAAATGTTGATGTAGCGGAGTTTGATAAGCAAGCCGCTCAAATTCAAGAGAACTTTAAAAAGATGCAACAGCAGATGGATCAGATCCGTGCAACTCAAGATCCGCAAGAAAGGCAAAAGCTGATGCAGGCTCACTGGAGCACAATGCAGGGCAACATGAATATGATGCAAGGCATGTGGGGTTCGGGAATGATGGGTTGTTGTGGTGGTAACGGCGGCATGATGGGTGGACACATGATGGGTTGGAATGGTATGGGCCCCTATTACTCTAAATTAACACCTGAGCAGTTAAAGCAACGCCAATACATGATGGATCAATACATGGGTATGCAGCAGAACATGATGAACCAAATGATGCAGCAGAACTATATGTGGATGGATCGGTCAAGGTAGTAACACACTAGGGGGATGAGTTACTGGACTTGTCCTCCAAGGTCTCCCTTGGGTCGATAAGATCCAAATTGATTGAATTCACTCAGATGACTCAAATCGGCCAGAACTAGTCACTGCAATTCTAGTAACTGAACTCATTTAATTACAATTTCAGAATTAAAGAAGATAGAAATTTAAA
>NZ_MHZG01000018.1 GCF_001830325.1 Polynucleobacter sp. GWA2_45_21
ATCTCGATATTAATATTTTGAACAGCCTTCAGAACGCCTTTACCCAAGTAACGTTCTTTATCTCCATCGCGAAGCTCAATTGCCTCACGTGAACCCGTGGAAGCCCCTGAAGGCACTGCAGCACGCCCCATAACGCCAGACTCTAGCAATGCATCGCACTCAACTGTTGGGTTGCCGCGTGAATCTAAAACTTCTCTACCGATGATGTCAACAATGGCGCTCATCGTTTTAGCTCTGCGATTTTCAAAAGATTAGTTGATCCTGGCTTACCAAAGGGAATGCCAGCACTGATTGCAATCTTTTTCTTAGCCTTAAAGCCCATATCTAGGCAGGTATCAATTGCCAGCCTCTCCATTTCTTCAATGTTTTTAGATTCAGCACCAATGACTGAGCGCACCCCCCAGACCATACATAAACGTCTAGCAGTACTGATATTAGGAGTAATGCTCAATATATTAGTATCAGGACGCTGTCTTGCTGCTCTAAGACTGGTATAGCCTCCACTAGTGTATGTAACGATAGCTGCAGCATTTATTGCTTGAGCCACATCCCTTAAGGCACCGCAGATTGCATCAGCCTCATTCAGGACTTTTGCCCCCAGTAACCGCGCATCGGCTGCATTTGTTTTGGAGTAGTTAGGGTCTTGCTCTACTTCGCTAACTATTTTATCCATCATTGTGACTGCCTCAACTGGATATTTTCCGCTAGCCGATTCAGCAGAAAGCATCACTGCATCAGCTCCATCATAAATTGCGTGCGCCACATCCGAAGCTTCAGCACGCGTCGGCACAGGGGTGTTTATCATCGATTCCAGCATTTGAGTAGCTACAACAACTGGTCGCCCATATTTTTTAGAAAGAGTAATGATATTTTTCTGCGCCTGCGGCACCTTCTCTGGCGGTAACTCAACTCCTAGATCCCCACGTGCAACCATCACACCGTCAGAAGCCTGAATAATGGCATCTAAACTTTTTAATGCGGCTGGTTTTTCCAGCTTAGACATAATCCATGCCCTACCCTTGACAAGATGGCGAGCCTCATGGATATCTTCAGCACGCTGTACAAAAGATAATGCAATCCAGTCGACGCCTAATGACAATGCAAATTCCAAGTCAATTTTGTCTTTAGCGGTCAAAGCTTTAATGGGCAAGATCGCATCAGGAACATTGACGCCTTTACGATTTGAAATCGTACCGCCCACAACTACCTCTGTTTTAATCTCTGTTTTGGTGGAACCAGTTACCTTTAGTTGCACTTTACCATCGTCAATCAGCAAGTTTTGCCCTTTAGCCACCACTTTAAATAATTCAGGGTGGGGAAGGCATACTCTTTGAGAGTTGCCTGGCTTGACTTTACTATCCAAAGTAAATGATTGGCCCTGTTTGAGCGTAACTGATACTTGCGTAAATGTTCCCACCCTAAGTTTTGGGCCCTGAAGGTCGGCCAGAATAGCCAAGGGTTTCTTAAGCTTTTCCTCCACCTTACGAATAGTTTGATAGCGCAACTTATGATCATCATGAGTACCATGACTAAAATTCAGGCGAAAGACGTCTGCCCCTGCTGTTACCAGACTTTCTATTTCTTTTGCGGTGCTACTTGAAGGCCCTAAAGTTGCCACTATTTTTGCTTTACGCATGATTAGCTTTCTAAAATTAAAATTGCCCTGAAATCATTTACATTCGTTCTGGTTGGTCCAGTTTTAATCAGGGCATCTACTTGTTGAAAATACGTGTAGGCATCATTACGCGCCATATAGTCTTTGATTGAAATGCCTCTTCGATTTGCTAAATCGATAGTCTCAGGGGTTGCAATTGCGCCCGCATTATCTTCAGAGCCATCAATACCATCGGTGTCAGCGGCAAGCGCATAAATTCTCTTATCGCCATGTAATGATTCTGTAAGGCTCAACAGAAACTCAGCATTACGTCCACCCCTACCACCCCCTTTGACTATGACGGTTGTTTCACCGCCACTTAATAGGAGCAAAGGCTTAGCAAAGGCTTTTGTATCTATATTTGATAAACCTAAGGCAATTGCACCTAATACCCTGCCAACTTCTCTAGCCTCACCCTCTATAGAGTCAGATAACACTACAGAGTTAATTCCCTGTTTCTCCGCAAAGTCTTTAGCCGCTTCCAACGATTGCTTTGCAGTACTCATCACTACAGGTTTTGCAACATTACTAAAGATAGGATTCGTTTTTTTAGGCGTCTCTAATTCGCCATTAGCAAGGCTATTTAAAATCCTCATTGGCAATTGAATGCTGTACTTTTTGATGATTTCCAATGCATCTCGACAGGTAGTCTCATCTGGCAAAGTAGGTCCACTAGCAATAACACTAGGATCGTCACCCGGCACATCGGAGATAACAAAGGTTACCACCCTAGCTGGAGAACAAAATTGGGCAAAACGGCCACCTTTAATTTTGGATAGGTGCTTGCGCACACAATTGATTTCGGAAATAGATGCTCCGCAAGATAGCAATTGCTTATTGATATCCTTTTTTTCATCCAAGCCAATGCCATCGGCTGGTACGGTCAACAATGCTGACCCTCCCCCTGAAATCAAGCAAACTACTAAATCATCCTCAGTTAACCCACTTACTCTTTGAATGATCTGATGAGCCGCTTGTTCTCCAGCCTCATCAGGAACCGGATGAGACGCTTCAACGACTTCAATTTTCTCGCACTCTAGACCATGCTGATAGCGCGTAATCACCAGCCCGGAGATTTTTTGGTATTCATTCTCCGGCCATAGGACTTTAGCCGCTTGCTCAAATGACCTAGCCATTGATGCGGCTGCTTTGCCAGCACCTACTACGACAACTTTACCCTTAGGTGGATCAGGAAACAAGTTCGAGAATTTCATAAAATCTGGACTTGCCGCCTTCACCGCAACAGCAAAGAGTTCTTTTAATAAATTCTGTGCTGAGTTTGAGTTCATATTGCTCTTACTTAGTTTGCAATCTGATGATTGGACATAATCTCAATGGCTCTGCACAATGCTGAATGATCCATATTGCTTAAACCATTCGCAGCACATGCATTCATGAGTTCTTGGGTAGTCGCCGTATTTGGCAGAGAAATATTGAGCTGTTTAGCGCCCTGAAGAGCTAAATTCAGATCTTTCTGGTGAAGCTCAATTCTAAATCCCGGCTCGAATGTTCTCTTAACAATTCTCTCGCCATGGACCTCAAGTATTCTTGAAGAAGCAAATCCCCCCATGAGAGCTTCTCTCACTTTGGCTGGGTTTGCACCAGCTTTAGAAGCAAATAACAATGCCTCTGATACAGCCTGAATATTCAGGGCCACAATAATTTGATTCGCTACTTTAGTTGTTTGACCATCACCATTACCACCAACCAAAGTAATGTTCTTGCCCATCAACTCAAATAATGGTTTAACGCGATCGAAATCTGATTGTGAGCCACCAACCATGATGGTCAAACTTGCAGCTTTTGCTCCAACTTCGCCACCAGAGACTGGCGCATCGAGATAGGTAGCTCCAATTTCATTAATCTTTTTAGCAAACTCTTTGGTAGCCATTGGTGAAATAGAG
Organism: Polynucleobacter sp. GWA2_45_21; assembly: GCF_001830325.1. Taxonomy (GTDB): domain Bacteria; phylum Pseudomonadota; class Gammaproteobacteria; order Burkholderiales; family Burkholderiaceae; genus Polynucleobacter. The sequence goes on from NZ_MHZG01000018.1 coordinate 3,559, forward strand.
CTCATATCAACAATGATTTTTCCTTTAGCCTCAGACTTCAGACTCTGAGCGATACCATTTTCACCAAATAAGACTGCCTCAACATGGGGGGTATCTGGGACCATCGTAATGATGATGTTTGATTTTGCTGTTACATCTTCTGAGCTTTTGCAAACTTCTGCACCTGCATTCAATAGCTCCTTGGATGGGGCTTTAAAGTCAAATACGTTAAGCTCGTGGCCACCCTTTAGTAAATTCAAGGCCATAGGCGTGCCCATGATCCCTAAGCCGATAAAGCCAATTTTCTCTTTCATGTTTTATCCTTTTTTATTTTTTATTACTGCTGATGTAGACCGTGTGTATCAACCCAAACAAGCCCTAAGACCGTTTCTTTGGCGGGCTTGTATTCGCATCCTACCCAACCTTGATAATTGAGTTTATTTAAAGACTTAAAGATATTTCTGTAATTGATTTCACCGGTGCCAGGTTCATTTCTTCCTGGGTTATCAGCTATCTGAATATGAGCAATGCGATCAAAATACTTTGTAATATTTCCTAATAATTCGCCTTCCATACGTTGCGCATGATAGATGTCATATTGCAAATAAATATTGTCACTATCTACCGCATCCATAATTCTGATAGCTTTTTTGGTCGAATTTAAAATAAAGCCTGGGATGTCATAGTTATTGATTGGCTCAACCAATAACTTAATTTTGGCAGCCTTCAATTTTTCTGCGGCGTACTGTAAATTACTAATGAGTGTATTTTCCGCATCCTCATCGCTGATATTTTCTGGCTTAATTCCCGACAGACAGTTCAATTGATTAACGCCCAGAGCATTCGCGTACTCAATTGCAAGATCTACACCTTTCTTAAATTCATCAACGCGGCTAGGAATACAAGCTATTCCACGTTCACCAGATTCCCAATTTCCTGCTGGAAGGTTATGTAAAACAATTTTTATGTGGAATTGTTTTAGCTTTTCTTGTATCTCTTCTACCTTGTATTCATAGGGGAAAAGAAATTCAACCGCTGCAAATCCATTGTCTGCTGCGCGTTTAAAGCGGCGCAAAAATGAGTCCTCAGTAAAGAGCATCGATAAATTGGCTGATAACTTAATCATGTCGTCTCCTTAATCAAGCAAGCCAGCCAGCTCAAGCCCCTTAATACCTTCTGGATGCTTGCAGTCAATCTCTTCAAATTCCATGATGTTGTCAATTTCTGTGCCCATGGCGATATTGGTCACCTTCTCTAGGATCACCTCAACAACTACTGGAACACTAAACTCACGAGCCATTTTTTGGGCTTGCACCAAGGCATCTTGAATCTTGGCTGGATCTGTTACGCGTAAAGTTTTGCAACCTAAACCTTCAATAACTGCCTGATGGTCAACTCCATACCCTTTTAGATTCGGATCTTCAACGTTTTGGTTTTCAAAAGCTAACTGAACGCAGTAGTCCATATCAAAACCACGCTGTGCTTGACGAATCAAACCAAGATAACTGTTGTTAACCAGTACATGTACGTATGGCAGCTTAAATTGGGCGCCAACAGCTAACTCTTCAATCAAAAATTGGAAATCGTAATCCCCAGAGAGGCCAACAACGGTTCTTGTTGGATCAGAGGCAACCACCCCTAGCGCCGCAGGTATCGTCCAACCAAGTGGACCTGCTTGTCCGCAGTTAATCCAATTTCTTGGGCCATATACATGCAAGAACTGAGCTCCTGCAATTTGAGATAAGCCAATAGTGGAAACAAAAATCGTATCGCGTGGGAATGCCTTATTCATTTCCTCGTAAACCCTTTGTGGTTTAACTGGGATATTGTCAAAGTGACTCTTCCGCAACATCATTTTCTTGCGATCGGCACAACGATCCGCCCACTCTTTAAAATCTTTCAGCTGACCTTTTGCCTTTCTTTCTTTAGCAACTTCCACTAACAGCTTTAATGCAGATCCAGCATCAGAGGCTATCCCTAAATCTGGTGTAAATACACGGCCAATTTGTGTCGGCTCAATATCTATATGAACAAAACGACGACCTTTGGTATAAGTTTCTACTGAACCTGTATGACGATTTGCCCAGCGATTGCCGATGCCGATTACAAAATCACTAGCGAGCATCGACGCATTTCCATAACGATGGCTGGTTTGCAAGCCACACATACCCGCCATCAAGTGATGATCATCGGGAATGGTTCCCCAGCCCATTAGAGTTGGGATTACTGGAATTCCAGTGATTTCAGCAAACTCAACCAGTAGATCTGAAGCATCAGCATTGATAATTCCACCACCAGCAACAATCAATGGCTTATCAGCAGTCATCAACATATCGATTGCTTTTTCGATTTGTTTACGTGATGCGTGTGGCTTATAACCCGGCAATGGCTCGTATGTATCGATATCGAACTCAATCTCTGCCAACTGCACATCAATTGGAAGATCGATTAAGACAGGCCCAGGTCTTGCTGAGCGCATTAAGTGGAAAGCTTGCTGGAATGCACGAGGTACTAAGCCTGGTTCACGTACTGTGACCGCCCATTTAGTAACAGGCTTCGCGATCGATTCAATATCAACCGCCTGGAAATCTTCCTTATACAAGCGCGCTCTAGGAGCCTGTCCTGTAATACATAAAATTGGAATTGAGTCAGCGCTCGCAGAGTACAAGCCTGTAATCATGTCGGTACCAGCTGGCCCAGATGTACCAATACAAACACCGATATTGCCAGCCTTTGCTCTGGTATATCCTTCAGCCATATGAGAGGCGCCTTCAACGTGTCGGGCAAGAATATGACTTATCCCACCATGCTTTTTTAAGGCAGAATACATAGGGTTAATTGCGGCACCCGGCACTCCGAACGCTTGGTCAACGCCCTCTTTCTCCATCACCAATACCGCCGCATCAATTGCTCGCATCTTTGCCATATCGATCTCCATTAAAAGTTCTATTAGGTTTGAATCATAGGTATACTTTTTGAAAACATCGACAATGCTTTAATCAACTGAATACTTAAAAAAAGTATCGAATGGATAAATTCAGAGAGGCGAAGGCACTAATTCTGGTTGCTGATTTTGGCAGTCTTGCGAAAGCAGCAGTTCAGGAAAATGTCACTCCAGCAGTCATTAGCAGGCGTTTAGACTCGCTTGAGCGAAGACTTGGGGTTAAGCTATTGCACCGCAGCACAAGATCAATTAAGTTCACAGATGTGGGTATTGCTTTTTTAGAAGACTGTCGAAGATTAACTAAAGAATGGGATCAAGTAGAAGATAGCGTGTCATCAGGACCACGAGAAGTCTCTGGCTATCTCAATATCACAGCACCTGCTGCTTTTGGACGAATTCATATTGCTCCACATGCCACTTCATTTCTAACGCAGCATCCAAAAGTTAAACTCTCCTTTAACTTCACCGACAAGGTATTGGGCTTCGTTCAAGAAGGTTATGATCTCTCCATTCGCATCGGCGGAAGTATCGATCCAAACCTTGTAGCTACGGAACTTGCAGTCAATAAGCGCGTTGTTTGTGCTAGTCCAAGCTATCTGAAAAAGATGGGGATACCCAAACACCCTAAAGACTTGCTCAATCATGAGTGCTTGGCTCTCAATTACAGAGATACCTCTTCTAATGCCTGGCACTTTCAAGAGAGCAATATTCCTTTTCAGGTAAAAACCCACGGTGCAATCGATTGCAACGATGGGGAGATATTAAAAAACTGGGCAATTGATGGTCTTGGGCTCGTTTGGAGATCCACATGGGAAGTGCAAGATGAATTGCTCAGCGGAAAACTAGTTACAGTTTTAGATGAATTTAGCATCCCAGGGTACAACATCATGGCGGTATACCCACATCAAAGAATCGTTCCAACCAAAGTTAAAGAATTTATTAGCCACCTTAAAAAAATCTACACGGTAGAGATTCCCCCGCCTAGGGGCTAATGGAATACATTGATTATGATCAATCAATTCAATCGAATCCCCCCGCTACATCTACTAATTGCATTTGAGGCGATAGCTCGCCATAGTAGCTTTGCAAGAGCCTCAGAAGAGCTAGCTCTTACACCCTCTGCTATTTCTCATCGTATTAAAAACTTAGAAGAATTATGGGGTATCGAGCTTTTTAATCGTACCGGCAATCAACTGCGACTTACTACCGCTGGGGCAAGATACTTACGAGAAGTAAAAGAATCACTTAATTCACTTAACACCCTTGCAAGACCTGAATTTAAGGCTAAGAAGACCAGGTTACGCATCGCAACACCACCTACCTTTGGCAGACAACATCTCCTACCAAAACTTAGTGAATTTACTAGGCTCCATCCAGAGATTGATATTGAATTACATATCCAGATACCTTTGATGGACGTCAATGCCGAGGAAGTTGATATTGAAATTCGTTTTGGAGATGGCAACTATCCTGGTTTTGAAGTCACGACGCTTATTGCCGAGCCTTGCGTACCTGCCTGCAGCAGGAATTACTTTCAGAAAATTGGAGGCTCATCAATCTTCAACCCAATACAAAAACCAAGGGATCTCAAGGATCTAGTGTTGTTAAGGAGTCCACTAGAACCATGGAAGCCTTGGTTTGATGCTGCCGACCTAGATTGGAAGGAGCCTGATGTGGGTCCACAATTTAATGATTTAGGATTACTCATTGAGGCGGTAGTGGCCGATATGGGGGTTGGTTTAGTAAGACCAAGAATGGTCAGATCTTTAATGGGTACAGGACAAATTATTAAACTGATTGATATTGAATCAGCCTCTCCTCATAACTATTACATCGTCAAAAACCCAAATAAGCAGTTCCCAGAAATTCAATCTTTTGTGAATTGGTTAACCCTCCAGCAATGGTGAATTAAATTCACCATCATCATGTAAATCTTCCACCCTCTACTTGTTCCTTTCTTCGTAAAGTGAGCAAATGGAAATTTCATCGACAACTGCTGACAATCTAGATCTAGTGACCGCTGCTCTCTTGAGCAAGCAATCATTACTGGTATCGGCCCTGCAACCCATCCTCCCAGAGCATGCCTTGCTATGGGAGCCTGAGGACACAATTCCCTATGAATGTGATGGTCTTGCAGCCTATCGACGCATGCCACTGGCAGTTGCCCTGCCGGAGACCGAGGAGCAGGTTGCCCAGATTCTGAAGGTTTGCTTTGAGATGCAAGTGCCCATCGTCCCACGCGGATCTGGCACGGGACTATCTGGCGGTGCTATGCCTATTTCTCAGGGTTTAGTGCTCTCACTAGCTAAGCTCAAAAAGATCATCAGAATTGACCCCTTCACCAGAACTGCGGTGGTGCAACCGGGCGTACGAAATTTAGCCATCTCTGAAGCAGTTGCCCATCTTGGCCTCTATTACGCGCCAGATCCATCATCCCAGATTGCCTGTTCTATTGGCGGCAATGTGAATGAAAACTCTGGTGGTGTGCATTGCCTCAAATATGGACTCACGCTTCACAACGTATTAAAGGTTCGCGGCATTTTGATGAACGGCGAAATTGTGGAATTTGGCAGTCTCGCGCCTGACGCCCCCGGTCTAGATTTACTTGCCATCGTCATGGGCAGCGAAGGCATGCTCGCAGTAGTGACTGAAGTCACTGTTAGATTAATTGCTAAGCCGAAGTTGGCACGCGTCATCATGGCTAGCTTTGACGATATAGAAAAAGGTGCCAATGCCGTGGCCGCCATTATTGCCGCCGGCATTATTCCTGCCGGTCTAGAGATGATGGATAAAGCAACGACTCGCGCGGTAGAGGAATTTGTACGAGCTGGCTATGACCTTGAAGCTGAGACCATTCTCCTATGTGAGTCAGATGGCACGCCTGAAGAGGTAGCAGAAGAAATTGAGCGCATGACTAAAGTTCTCGAACAAGCAGGCGCTAGCGGTATCCAGATTTCTCAAAATGAAGCAGAGCGTCTCAAGTTTTGGAGCGGCCGAAAGAATGCATTCCCAGCAGCTGGACGCTTGGCACCAGACTACTACTGCATGGATGGCACGATCCCCCGCAGAAATATTGCCACCCTACTCAAACGCATTCAGGGTATGGAAAAGAAATATGGTCTCGCCTGTTTGAATGTATTTCATGCGGGCGACGGTAATATGCATCCCCTCATTTTATTTAACGGCGCTGATCAAGAAGAGTGGCATCGCGCAGAAGAATTTGGTACTGAAATCTTAGAAGCCTGTGTTGAGCTTGATGGCACGATTACTGGTGAGCATGGCGTTGGTATTGAAAAGATTAATTCGATGTGTGTTCAATTTGGTGAGGGTGAGCGAGAAATGTTTTGGGGCGTTAAAGCCGCATTTGACCCAGAAAAACTCCTCAATCCCGATAAAGCTATTCCGACTTTAAATCGCTGCGCCGAGTATGGCCGTATGCGTATTAGTGGCGGCAATTTACCGCATCCAGAGTTGGAGCGCTTCTAATGTCCACATCAAACATGAATATCAATTTATTCCGCGATCAAATTCTGGCTGCAGCTAAAAACAAAACACCTTTGTCGATTGAAGGTGGCGGTACGAAGTCTTGGTATGGCAATGCCAACTCTTATGCCAAATTAGATGCTCGTACTTACTCCGGGATCTTGGAATACCAACCGGAAGAGCTCGTGATTACAGCCCGTACTGGCACACCTTTAAAAGAAATTGAAGCAGCCCTCGCTGAAAAAAACCAAGTACTCGCATTTGAGCCACCGCATTTTGGTGAGAACGCGACTTTTGGTGGTGCGATTGCTGCAGGTCTAGCTGGGCCAGGTCGTATTAGTGTCGGTAATTTGCGTGACTTTGTTTTAGGCGCACGCATTATGGATGGTCAAGGTCAAGATTTGTCCTTTGGCGGGAAGGTGATGAAGAACGTTGCGGGCTATGATGTTTCTCGTTTGCTACCTGGATCTATGGGAACCTTGTCACTATTGCTCGAAGCCTCAGTAAAAGTTCTGCCGCGAGCAGCCGCTACAACTTCTCTTCGTTGCAACATTACTCAAGCACGCGCACTACAACTATTAAATGAGTGGGCTGGACAGCCTCTTCCTTTATCAGCCAGTTGCTGGATTGGAAATTCCAAGGGTGGTGACGGGGAACTCACTATTCGCTTAGCGGGCGCAGCTGCTGCTGTTAAGGCGGCGATTCCTCTAATGGGCGCGGCAGTTAATGCAACAGAATTAGACTCTGGCACTGCCCAGACCTTCTGGAATCAGTTGCGTGAACAAGAACTACCGGCGTTCGCTAATCTGAAGGGTGACGACACCCTCTATCGCCTAGCGCTTCCAGCTGCCTGTGGACCACTCGCTCTAGAAAATATCGGCGACGATCTCGTATTGGAATGGCATGGGCAACAACGCTGGTTTATAGCACCTAGTGACGTTGCTACTTTTGCATCCATTAAAGCTTTAGCTAACGCAAATGGAGGCCATGCCACTCGTTTTAAGCAGGGCACTCACGTGGATCCAAGCAAACAACGTTTTACCCTTCTGAGTGAGCAAGCGCACTCAACTGCTTTAGAGGCAGTACAAGCACGCCTACGAGCCGCCTTTGATCCTTCAGGCGTATTTGCTACTTCACGCCTTCCTTAACTCTTTATATGCAAACTCAACTCGCCCCCCAATTTGCCAATACCCCTGAAGGTATTGAGGCTGCCAGAATTCTTGGAAAATGTGTGCACTGCGGCTTCTGCACTGCTACCTGCCCTACCTATCAAATTCTAGGTGACGAACTCGATGGCCCACGTGGTCGTATCTACCTCATCAAACAAATCGCTGAAGGCCAAGCTCCTACCGAAAAAACACGCTTGCATTTAGATCGCTGCCTGACTTGCCGCAATTGCGAAAGCACTTGCCCAAGCGGTGTGCAATACGGTAACTTAGTGGATATCGGCCGCAAGTGGGCAGAAGAAAATACTCCTGAACGCCCCATTGGTCAGCGCCTCACGCGCTGGGCACTCAAAGAAGGTTTAACGAGCCCTAAGTTATTTAATTCTGCTATGGCAATTGGTCGTCTGGTTCGCCCATTGATGCCCAGTGGTATCCAGCGCAAGATTCCAGAAGCAAAAAATAAAGTTCTATCAAGCAACACTGATCCTTACGCCAGACCACAAGCAAGTCACTCTCGCAAGATGCTATTGCTCGAGGGTTGCGTGCAACCAGGCATGCTGCCAAATATCAACTCTGCGACAGCACGCGTCCTAGATGCACTCAAGATTGAATTAATTAGCGCCCCCAATGCGACCTGCTGTGGCGCCCTACGCTACCACCTCAATGATCAGGCGGGTGGATTGGACAACGCAAAGCAGAACATCGATGCCTGGTGGCCGCTAGTTGAGCAAGGTGCAGAAGCCATTGTGATGACCGCTTCTGGCTGTGGTGTCATGGTCAAAGACTATGGGCATCTATTTGCGAACGATCCACAATACGCTGCTAAGGCAAAGAAGATTTCCGATCTCACAAAAGACATTTCTGAAATCTTGCCAACACTTCAGGAAGAGCTTATTGCTTTAGTTGGTACTGAACCCAAATCTGGCGTGGTCTATCACCCGCCCTGCACATTGCAACATGGTCAACAAATTCGAGGCAAGGTAGAAGGTCTTTTGGCTGGGATTGGTATTGGCGTTCGCCTCTGTGCTGATAGTCATCTGTGCTGTGGCTCAGCGGGAACTTACTCTGTTACTCAACCTGAGCTATCAGAGCAATTACGCAAGAACAAACTCACCCACTTGAATGCCGCTTGCGAAGAGTCTGGTGCTCAAGTGATTGTTTCTGGAAACATTGGTTGCATCACCCATCTGCAACAGCAAGATACACCGGTTCTTCACTGGATTGAGATCGTAGATCAGTTGATATCAAAAGTATCAAGTCGGAAGGAAGTTAAACCTATTCACCAACCAGGTGAATAGTTTGATGAGTTTTTAGGTATTAGCCCTAGAGCCTGAATCACAATCAGGAGAATAGGATTCAAAACTAGTTTTATTTTTAGAAATTATTTAAGGAGATCATCATGGTTTGGCAACAAATTTATGACCCGCTAGGGAATATGATCCTATCCACCCTTCTTGCGGCTATTCCTGTTGTCGTCATGTTGGTTGGATTGGGATTTTTACATTTAAAAGCGCATATAGCTGCAGGTGCAGGCTTATTAAGCGCAATCATAGTTGCGGTATTTGTTTATGGAATGCCTGGAGAGATGGCAGGTAAGGCCGCTCTGATGGGAGGCCTAACAGGCTTACTCCCGATTGGCTGGATTGTTCTAAACATTATTTATCTACACCAACTCACCGAACAAAACGGCTCCTTCAAGGTTCTGCAAGACTCTATTGCAGGCATCACTGAAGATCGACGCTTGCAATTACTTTTAATTGCATTTGCTTTCGGAGCTTTCTTTGAAGGTGCTGCAGGCTTTGGCACACCAGTTGCAGTAACAGCCGCTATTCTGATTGGATTAGGATTCTCCCCACTTGCTGCATCTGGCTTATCGTTGATCGCCAACACAGCCCCAGTTGCTTTTGGAGCACTTGGCACACCAATCATTACCTTAGCCAAGGTCCATGACTACGATTTAATGGAAATCTCAGCAATGGTTGGTCGTCAACTTCCACTATTTTCGCTGATTGTTCCTTTCTGGTTGATCTGGGCTTTTGCCGGCAGAAAAGGAATGATGCAAATCTGGCCAGCCATTCTAGTAACTGGTGCAACATTCGCAATCGCTCAATTCTTGGTATCAAATTACATTGGGCCAGAATTGGTGGACGTAATTGCTGCTATCGTTTCCATGGCATCTTTGGTAATGTTCCTAAAAGTTTGGAAACCAAAAGAAATTTGGAGATCTACATCCCTTAAAGGACGCGAAACTGATGGTGGCGTATCGATTACTCCAACCATCCCCACCGTTCACCCACGTGCTGATGTTATTCGCGCATGGATGCCTTGGTGTATTTTGACTGTCTTCGTCTTTATTTGGGGCTTGCCGGATGTTAAGAATTACTTAAATACCATCTTTGCACCTAAGTTTCCGATCGAAGGTCTACATTTAATGGTTGAGAAGATTGCTCCCGTAGTCACCAAGCCCACTAAAGAGTCTGCAGTTTATGTATTGAATCTCTTGTCTGCTACCGGAACTGGAATTTTATTCTCCGCAATTCTGGGTGGCCTATTGATGAAATACAACCCAATTACTTTGGTCACAAGTTATGTCAGAACCTTCTGGTTAGTACGCTACTCATTAATCACCATCGTTTTGATGCTAGGTCTTGGCACGTTGACACGCTACTCAGGCCTGGATACAACGCTAGGCTTAGCATTTGCGGCCACAGGTATGTTCTACCCATTCTTTGGCACTTTGATGGGGTGGATGGGTGTTGCCCTTACTGGCTCCGATACAGCATCAAACGTGCTCTTTGGCGGAATGCAAAAGGTTGCAGCCGAACAGATTGGATTAAGCCCTAACTTAATGGGTGCAGCTAATAGTTCGGGTGGTGTAATGGGCAAGATGATTGATGCTCAGTCAATTGTTGTTGCCTCTACAGCTACTCGTTGGTTCAATCATGAAGGCGATATTTTGCGGTACGTATTCTTCCACTCTGTTGCCCTTGCATGTTTAGTAGGTATTTTTGTAACACTTCAGGCCTATGTATATCCATTTACCTTGATGGTTATTAAGTAACAAGTTGTAACTCCCTTTCAAGACCGCCATGTGCGGTCTTTTTTTGAGTTTGCGGAGAGGGTGCCAATGCAAATTCAGATGGCAGCTATTGGCCGAACTGAGACGGTCAAGCATCTCAAAATACCTTGTTTGAGCGGCTGAAATTAGCACAAAGGAAGTCGCTACTCGCTATTGACTACCTAGCCTTTCCAGATCAGATTGGGTGACTCTTTTGGCCGTAATACGCACTTCAAACACTTTACTGATTTGGCAAAAGCAAAATAAACACAACCCCCATCAAGCCCAAAATTAACCCCTACTTCCGTATAGTTCAGCACATTGCCAACACCATGCTGCGCCTCACCTCACTTTTTAGCCAAGCTACCTTGGGACGGAAGTGGAATTTTACGCCTAGACCAATACCCCCTGCCTCCTCAAGGCCAATCTATAGAAATAGCAGAAATTTTTTGAAGCGGTCAACCTTAATCATGTCGCGCGCCGGTATATCGCTAAGCCTCGGATACAAAACTCAATCTAGAAAGGCGCACTGAATCAAAGCCAATATAGATAATGTTGCCCTCACACCAAATAAGATAGTTGCCCCCTTATGTTGCGGCTCGCCACCCCCTTTGGAAATTTGAGTTAAATCAAGATCTATTCGAATCTTTCCCCTCGTACTATCCGAAACCTTTGGCTCCGACTCTTTGATCTGACCTATCTCGAGCTGACCTTCCCAGTATTGCCGCTGGCGCTTTGCGGATGGGAAATCCTTACCAATGGATGGGGTATGAGTGACATCAATTGCAGTGCCAATGTTTAGCTCTCTTAAGAACCAGAGCCAGCGTTTAGATTTGGGCAACGAATCAGTCTCAATAGAAAGCTGGGTTCCCGGAATCCAAAGCTCAAGAAAATCACTTAATAACTCTTGAACACGTTTTTGACAGGCTAGCTTTTTACCAAGCCCTGGCATTTCGCCCTGGTAGACCTTTTTTAGTAATTCACAAGCCGTCATTGCAACGCTTATTTGCTCGGGCTTACTCACCAAATCTGCCGCCATCCGATTGTATTTAGGCCTTGCTAGTGGCACCCCTTTTGAGCGCAATACTCCTTGAGGAAGGCTTTTTAGCTGCTGAACCCATATCTTCAAATCCTCTAACGGATAGCCATAACGCTCAGAGCTTATCTTGATCGGGTACAACTCAAGATCTTCATTCTGCGGTGCTGACACAGTTTTTGCATATTCAAGAAAATTGAATATCTCCAGAACCTGCAAAGTTTTTGTCGTGATATTTTTTGGTGGAATAACAGCTGATGACTTAGTAAAGTTTACGGTCGACTTCTTTTTTACGGGAACCCTATTTTTTCCATCTAACAACAATCGGGCGCAAATGGAATCCAAATAGACGCCTGGTCTAATCTGAGAAGGCGTAGCAACCGATAGTTTTCTCTCGATTTCGTAAAGATACGAGGCCGAGTAACCGCTTAACGCCTCTAGGGTGGCAATATCCCATTTGGGTGTTAGCCTATAGGCCATGCGCCCTAAAATAAAATCCGCTAAGTGGATGTATGAGCCCATTGTGATATCTAGCCCAGCATGCCCCATTAGGCTGCTGATCTGAAGCATTGACCGAGTATTGCTTGGCGCCGCTCCGAGCAAAGATTGACGCACAGATGCAGAAATCATCAACCTCCTGGAATCATGCTCTGTGGGCATGAACCATTCTGGCAAAAAGACACCCTTACCCTGCTCACCTAACCAGAGCATCACAGTAAGCCAATTGGCAAAGCTATGTCGTAGATGATGAAACCGCAACCCCTCATCATCATTTAAATGCTTAAGCGCTTTGGTGAGACGCTCTAAATTGAGATCCCTGTCATTGACCTTGCCGTCTTTAACAAATAGTTTAAACAAGGGCTCAGTCCCTGTAATCGCCTTCAGCGGATCATGGGTATCGGGATTTTGAGCTTTATCGCTTGCTCTAATTTGGTTGCGGCGAAGCACCCATAAATTGCGCACTTCAATTAAGACAGGCAGAGGCATTAATACAAAAGCTGGCAAAAGTCGATTGGCAGAGCGCGACTTAAGTTCACGCAATCCATTTTTACAAATCTCTATCCAAAATTCCGGAGGGTTTTCTGGCGTAATCGAGATGCCCTCAATAAAGTCAAGATCTTGAATTTGCAAACCCAAGACCTCCGATCGTCGCAAACCGCAAAAAAAACCCAAACTCAGGACAACTCGAAGCTGCTGGACTAGAGCGCTTGCTACTTTACTCTTGCCCACTTGAGCGCCATAGAGTTTGTTAATTTCTTGCTCAAGGTGGTTGGAGATTTGAAAAAATGAATCCGTACTAATCAGATTAGCATCTACGGCCGCATTCCCCCGACCGCTTACTCGAAAAATATCATGGTCACTTAATGGCACTACGCCATGCTTGGATTCCAAATACTGATGTAGCGATTTAAGAGCGCGGCCCACAATACGGCGAACCCCGTTAGAGGGCGTGTCCTCTAGAGCAACTTGATAGACTTCAAGATAAGCCCCCTCATTACCTAACTTCGTTAAATCTAATCGACCCAATTGCCCTACTAAGCGCCCAGCGATGCAATTGACCATTTGATAAGTGGTGCGTGGTCTTTTAATCCTGCGCCCGCGACCCTTTGCTAGAAGATGTTCGGCTGCCCATAACCCCAGGATGCGTACACTTGGTAGCAACTCACCATTATTGGCGGCCAACCAGGCCTTCACCCTTTTTTGAGGCCCATCTTGTTTTGAATTTAATACGCCGCCTAATTCACGCAACTGCGCAGGAAGCGTCTCATCTTTCTCGATCAGAGCGTTACCCGACTCATACTCGCCCTCATCCCCCTCATCACCCCCCTCCTGTTCCTCATCATCCAAATCATCAAGCATCGATACCGGGCCTGCCAAGGCAGGCACTACTCGACTGGTGAGGGTGCTGACATATTTGGAGGGTGGATGCATTAATCGCTCCCAAACATGCTCCGGTAGCGAGGTACTCACCAGGCGATCGCTTGCATATTGAACTAGCCAAGGAGGCATATGCAAATGAAGGCGTGCCCTTGCTCCATCTAAAAGGGCTTTAATTCCACCGGGCAACTTATCTGAAAACTCATGGTGTTTTGCATAAGCACTGATGCAGCTATAGACATTTTGCCCATCAGAAACTCGCTTGAACTCGGGCATCACTAGTTTTTGCCCATTGATAGAGCTGGCCAAGATTAAGCGGGTAACCGGATCAACAAACCAGCGTCTTAATACCGGATGCTTGGGGGGATTCTTTCCCTTGACTGGATACAAGCAAACCCAGCGTAGCTCAGGATCGTAGTCTCCTCCAGCCAAAGATTTGACTAGCTCCATTAGAAAAACACTATCTACCAATGCACCATTTAACATAGCTGAGAGCAGAACTTGACCCCACCAAGCCTGTGAACTTACGGTGCACCGCGACTCTTTTAAGGAGTAATTGAAAGCCGCAAGCAAAGGCGTAATCTTTGCTCGCCTTTCCATGTTTTCATGAGTAAAAGGAGATGGCGGCATTGGTGGCAACGGCGCCGGAACATAAGGAATGGGAATATCAAAACGGCCCATGGCATTGCCGGCCTCGATTACCTCTAAAAATCGGCGTCGCACTTTAAAACCAGAGCCCGTTTTAGCGCAGTGCTTCACCTCCAACAAAATTGCCTTGATGGCAGACTTGTCTAGCTTTAAAGACGCCGGTTTGCACTGAAGAATTTGAGCATTTTTTTGCTGAACCTGATACAAGATTTTGAGCGTGTCCACACTTAATCTACTCAAGTCTAGCGACTGCTCGGCATGATCCGCACCCGGGAATTTGGCATACGGCTCTTCCAAATGTGCCCAGCCCACCCAAATATCGGGGTCTAAGTCAGAGATTTGAACGCGCGCCATCGTTAAAAATCAATTACCTGAAAATCGACGCCCTCTTTTCCCAACAATTTTTCAAATGGGATTTTGAGTGCCTCACGTAGATGATAGGGATCCATAGCTGAATCCGGTCCCCAGGGAGATTCCCCCATTTGCCAGTGACCCATTACCGTCTTAATCACCGTTGCATAACTATTTTGCTTTTCATTAAATAAGGTGGTTGCTAAAAAATGGCGTCCATTATTGGGGATTGGCCAAGAACCCTTCTCCAAGGAATCTAATAAGGCCTGCAATCTTCTGCCGGAAAATTCCTTAGGCTGCCATTTACCACCTACTACTTCAAAAAGAAAAAGTGAGCTTTGTAATGACAGAGGAAATGACTTGGTGCCATAGATACGAATATCGCGATTTTTTGTCGCAGGGACAATTAACTCTGGACTGGTTTGATAAGAAAGGGTTACCCATAATCGCTTGAGGTGATTTAAATAGGCGCTGACACAAGCGCATACCTCATCCGGAATCCACACCAGGCGTGCATGAGAAGCGTTCTCCCGGTCCTTCTCCTCCATGTGCAAAAAGCCCGTTTCTTGGTCTATTAGACTTAAATCTAAGATGGGGGTATTGGCATTTCGAAAGGCCGAGACAATGCTTAGAGCAATACCGGTATAGGCTGCAACCCAATTGTGATGCTGATACGGATCTTGCTCACCAGGACTGGCGATCTGCGTGCGCAGTACTTGCAAGAGCCTTTTAATGCTCCCCGCTTTCGGAGCCCAATCATTACCCGCAAGGCTTGTCCCAATCTGTGCAGGATGCTGCGATAAAGAAAAGAGAGGTTTTGATATTGACCCCTCTTTGGACAATTTTTGAGCATCTGGCGTGGTAACTTGGATTCGCTTCCATAGATTGCGCATTATCTTGCAGTAGTAATCATCCAAAACCGCCCTATCAAGCGCGGCGTAGTGAGATTGGACTTCAGACTGAGGGCTACTTCTGCCAAACAGGGCGCAATTTCTAAGCAACTCGCCCTCTTCTAAGCCCTCGAACCAACTTGGCAAGAGCTCCCCAATGCTCTCAACCCCGACCCAGTCTTCATCAACCCCCGCCCGAATTAAAGCGGGAGCTATCTGCAAAATAAAGACCTTTTTATAAGCTGCCTCGGTTTGTGTGAACCATTTCTTATTATTGGTTTTTGGGAGCAACTTACCTACCGACCAAATGTCGGAGAAGGCAATGCGAGGAGATACTGCTACTGAGTCGCTAAAAATGATTCTGGCATTCTTATTTCTATCGGGCACTGGGTACGGGCGAAGCCAAACACGATACTGCTCTGAATATGCAATCTTCCACTCCGATGGCAGCTCTTTGATAGAGGTAAAGCAATGTAAAGAGCTCGCCTCCTTTAGGCTATGACCTGTAAATAATGCTACTGCGCAAAGCTTGACAGTCTCATTTAGCAAAGCTGTAGCCTCATCACCGCCATCTATCAAGCTTTGGCTATAAAGATCCTCTAAAACTCCCATAACCCTGACAAATACCGGCACTCTAGCGCGATCAAGACGGGTGCGAAAAGATTGCGCCCTCATGATTTCCATTCGATGCCGAGCCCTGGCCGCAGCGTAAAGGGTGTTTAATGGAGGCAACTCCCGTGGTCCACCATCGGCGCTGACTGGATCCATAAAGTCGTCGGGTTCAAAAAAGATCTCTTCTGCCTCAAGATATTCGCCAGGGTGAGCACCCTCTTCAAACAAGCTGGCTGTCGTTTCCACCTCTGGCCCAATCCATTCGATATGAGGACGAGAATTTTTCTTCTGCTTTGATGTAATTACGGGAAAACCTTGGGCAATCCAAAATAAATGGTGATCCTCATAAATCCTTGAATCGGTTAGTTTTCTTTGGGGAATCTTTTTTTTATCACCCGGAAGAGAAAAGTTATCAACCAATTTTTTTGCAAACTCACTGGGATGCCCTAGCGCATAGCCAGAATTAACTACATCGGCAAACCCAGCAAATTCCTGACGGAATAATTCCTCAGGATTTGCGTGCATATCCGAAAACACTTGATGCAGCTTATTGGGCTCGTCATAGCCGCAACAATGGACACTTAGACGCTCAAGTAAAAAACCATGCTCTAGAGAATGAATTTTGCGCAATAAGCGTCCAGAGTCCCGCAAGCGAGTAAAGAGGTCGCTACCAACAACATGCTTTGTATACCCTGACTCATGGGAGCTACGCAGCCGAATGTAGGAGCCAAGATACAAGCCTTGCAAGTCTCGATAGACTTGGTTACGCAGTGCGTAAATAGCCTCTGTAGGAGGCGTACCTGATCGGTACCAGAGGGTCATCCATATGGGGTGCTCATCTTCGATACCCCTAAATGGCGGCCCAATGGATTTCAAATCTCGCTTCCTGCTTGCTCCCTCACCATCCCCACTCTCTGAGCCCCATCTTTTCTCCACCTTACTCAAGAGGTAGATCTTTTGAAGCTCCAAAGATTCACGCTCCGCTTGAACAATCTGACTCCACCGCTCTAAATCACGAAAAACTGCCTCTAGATCGCGGGGATAAATTGGCCCTCGTCCCAAACTCCACCGCTTTGCGCAAGTGAGGATTTCAGGCAAATTGGCTAGGTTTTGCCAAAGTCCAGCCAAAGATTTAGGAATATCTAGATACTTTTCGGCAAGCTGGTGCAAAGCCTCAAAACCATCATATTTTGAAAAAGCAGATAAAAATTGGGCCCGATTATCTTCATCTCGGGCAGGAGATTTGCGAGGCCCCTTGTCTTCAAGGGTCTGTGCCAGCTCTTCGTTAGGCACCGGCCGGGGTCTCCCCATTATTTGATGTCTCGGCTGGTGTGGGGGCTTGTTCTGGTTTTTTCTGGTCAACCTGAAAAGCTAAATCAATCAACTTAGACCAATTTTTAGGCAAATTAAGGGTTGAACCCATTTTGACTAAGTCATCCCTGGGAAAGGATCTAACCCTCTCTCGCAGCTCTTTAGGACGGTTTTCAGGGAAAAACAATGGGCTTAGTAGATCATGAGTCAGCTCAACTAGTTTCGAGGTCTTGATGTCATCAACGATCCAGACTGGGATCTTCGTCTTGAGCCCCAAAATCGCTTTTGCCAGAATCAGTTGGGGCTTTCCACTAACTACCCGATACTTTCCACTTCCTCCAGCCGCGAGAGGCTCACTAGATGAATCCGCCAGCAAGACAATGGGGTGCATGACAAGCAAGGCCTCTAGAGCCTCAGAATTGAGGGATTGAGCTAACTGGTGCAGAAATGGATGATTCTCAGAAAAGTCTGACTCTAGCTCGATTTGCTGAATCGTAAGAGAGATTTGCTTGATTTTCGTCATGGGACCAATTTGGGTGGTGCTCCATTTTTATCACACTATTTCTTGTAAATCAACTATGGTCTTTATCTTTTATTTTTATGTTTTTGTCAGTTTTAAAAGGTCGTAATATGTATAAAACACTGTTTTAAAGCATTTAAACGATGTTTTTAAAATATGAGCTCGACTATGTCAAGGTGGTGCAACCAGCTGAGCTACGAGCCTATATAGCCATAGAGTTTATCACCGGCGGCGCACTTGGGTCACTCCTTTGACCTCTTCAAGACTGTTTTGAACTAAACGTAAGGCTTCTGAGTCCTTAATTTCCACAGTCAATAGGATTTGAGCAAGTCCTCGTTTAGCTGATTTACGCAAATCAATCACATGAACGCCCTGCCTTGTGAGGATTTCAAATAACTCGCGCATGAGTTCGGGACGATCCAGGCCAGTGACAGCCAGATCTGCCGGGAATACGCGTTTTGGATCATTAGTTGATGGGGTTTCTGGGGTCGACTCATTCCAGGCGGTTTGAATAACCCGCTCCGGCGCTCGCTCCAGTAAACCTCTAAAAGTTTTACAGGATCTTCTATGAATCGATACACCGCGACCCTGAGTCACAAAACCTGCGATTGCATCCGGCGGGACTGGCCTACAGCAACGAGCCAATTGAGTTAACAATGAATCCACCCCAACAACCAACACATCACCTGCTTGACCTTGTTTGCGGGCACTTTGCTTCAGAATAATTTCTGGTGCTGGCGTGATCGGCTTAGCCTCTGGCTTTTGCTCTGTTTTGCTTTCAGCAGACTTAGCGCCAGCCTCTTCATCATCCAAGGCATTAAACCAAGTCCGCACACGAGTTCGGGCACGCTGCGAGCGCAAGTAGTTGCGATTAGGGCTTATCCAATCACGTGAGGGACCACCATGCTTCACCGCAATGATTTCTATGGTCTGACCATTTTGCAAGGGCGTATCTAACGGCACCATGGCACCATCAACCCGAGCACCACGACAGCGGTGTCCCAAATCTGTATGCACTGCGTACGCAAAGTCTATGGGTGAGGAACCTTTCTCCAAGGAGATTACTTTTCCAAGCGGAGTTAGAACGTAAATATGGTCATCAATCTCGTGGTGCTTCAATTGCTCCCAGGCGTCTTCTTTCCAGGAGATCAGTTGTCTAGCCCAAGCAATCTGACGCTCATAGGCTACTGCTGCACTATGTGTGCCAGTTTGATGATTCGGGTTTGGTGTACTTGGGGTATTGGATGTGGGTTTATTTTTGGGTGGTGTTGCAGCCCCAACATAAGCACCCTCTTTGTAACGCCAATGTGCAGCCAATCCATACTCTGCTTGTTGATGCATTTCATTGGTACGAACCTGAATCTCAAATGCCGTTCCATGCTCATCCATCACTACGGTATGCAAAGATTGATAGCCGTTAGGTTTGGGCCTCGCAATATAGTCATCGAACTCACGCGGTACGGGCTGCCAGACGTTATGCACTATTCCTAAAATGGCGTAGCAAGATTTAACATCCTCCACTAGAACCCTAAATGCTCTGACGTCATAAAGATTGGCAAAATCGAGTGACTTGCCCTGCATCTTTTTCCAGATGCTATAGATATGCTTTGGGCGACCCTGCACTTCACCTTGAATATGCGCAGCTGTTAATTCTTCTTTGAGCTTTCTGACAATCTGCTCAATAAAAGATTCACGCTCAATGCGTTTGCCATCCAGCATCTTGGCGATGTCTCGATAGATCTCTGGAGACAGAACTCGAAACGCCAAGTCCTCCATCTCCCATTTCATTTGCCAGATACCGAGGCGATTTGCGAGCGATGCATCAATATTAAGAATCTCTTGCGCCCAAGCTTTTGGCATCTCCATCTTTTCTTGGGTAACCCAACGCAGTGTTTGCAAACGAGAGGCAAGATAGATAAGTACAACGCGTAAGTCATCACCAAAGGCAAGCAACATCTTTCTAAGCATTTCTTCTTGCCCAGAGATGCTGAGACCACCATCGTTACGTACTAGCTTGGCTTGAGCCTGTCTGAGGCCGCGGTATCCGATTAGAAGTCTTGCCGACTCCTCGCCGATCAGCTTGATCAGCGCTTCTTTGCCATGGGTCCGAGCAATATTGCTTGCGGCAGTTAGTGTTGCCTCGTCCAGATGAAGCAGCTTCAGAATACTCAGTACACCGGCGGCATGATTTTCTGAGGGCTCACCATACCAGCCATCAATAATTTTGATGCTCTCAGATACATTGCCAGCATTTGACATGGAAGACCGAAATCCTTAACTAAAGAATTCTTTTGCTAAAGCTACTTGTTCTGACTTCACAAAAGCAGGTGCGTGACCTACTCCTGGAATTTCAATACTCCGAATGTATGGATTCACCTTACACATCTCAGCCACTGTTTTAGCTGAGAGCAAATCTGATTCACCGCCACGCACGATCAGCATCGGGATATGGATTTGCTTGAAGGCGTGCCACATTGCCATCTCACCTGCTTTCGCCATAATTGGATTAACAGATGCAAACGGTACAGAAATATCAGGGTCATAGTGCATCACCCAAAGACCATCCTTTTGCACGAGCATCGGTCCGTTATAAATTTCCCACTCTTCTGGTGTATGGCTACCAAACGATGCACAGATCTCATTTAGGCGCTCCAGCGCATCTGCGCGATTAGCAAAGCTAAAAGGTTGCCCAACATAAGAACCCAAACGTTTAATGGCCTCGGGCTCAATCCGTGGACCCACATCGTTAATCAACATACGACGGATTGGATTTTTAGGCATCGAGGCATAGACCATGCCAATGAGACCGCCCATCGAAGTTCCAAACCAGTTAACTTGTGCAACACCAAGGTGCTGGACCAAGCTTGCCATATCGGCAACGTATTGCGGAACGGCATAGAGCATGGGGTTCTTCAATCGATCAGAATCGCCTCGTCCCACTACATCAGGGCAGACGACGTAGTAATCATTGCTCATCGCCTGCGCAAGGGTTTTGAAATCACTACCCCTACGAGTCAGGCCATGAACACAAACTAATACCTTTGGATTGCTAGGATTTCCCCAGGCGTGATACGCCATGCGATGCGGACCATCGGGGCTAGTGCAGGTGACAAAGAAGGTATCTCCATGATGAATCACATTGGGTTTTTTAATCTCATCATGCGTATGTTCATCCACCATACCTGCAATCTCAGGCTGTAGAGTGACGTGGTCAATCCCATGCTTATTCAACAACATCTCGTTGATGCGTGCCATGATCTCTGGCCACTCACTCATCTGATCAATTTCAATATGGCCAATGAGTGCTGGAAAACTTGGCGTCATTTCCCAGACGTGTAAATCGTGCACCGCCAATACACCAGGAACTTTTTTGAGATCATTACCCACTTGCAGGTAATCAATATGTAAAGGTACACCCTCCATCAAGAAGTGATATGACTCACGCAAGATGGAAATGGTAGATTTCAAAATCAGTAAAGAAACCAAAATGGAGAGAATTGCATCGATCGGCATCCAACCAGTCAACTGGATCACAACACCAGCAATCAATGCGGCTACAGAGCCCAATAAGTCACCCATGACATGTACTAAGGCCGCACGTGTATTAACACTTTTCTTATCGCGCGAAAGCACCCAAGCCACAACGATGTTCATCAGCAAGCCGATCGCAGCTACCACTGTGACCGTTAATCCATCTACTTGGTGCGGATCATAAAAACGGCTCACTGCCTCCACCATAATCCAGGCGACCAATGCCAACATCGCAATACTATTTACAAATGCAGCAAGTGCCTCTGCTCGACCGAATCCAAACGAATGTTTTGGTGATGGGGGACGACGCGAAATAATTTGGGCTAGTAAGGCTAAGCCTAGTGCAGCTGCATCTGTCACCATGTGACCTGCATCTGATATCAAGGCCAATGAATTTGCAAAATAAGCAGCGGCACCCTCAACACCAGAAAAACCTAATGTCAGAACTAAAGCAATCAGCAGGAGGTTTTGATTGGAAACCTGCTTGGCATGAGAATGTTTGGCATCACCCTGCTTATGCGCATGAAGCGAATGGTCTGCAGCACTCATATAAGGCTCTTTAGAAATAGAAATGGGGTCATTGACCCCATTATTTCACTATCTAGTAGAAAAGGTTAGAAACCCGTTGTATCTACAGGGGCACCTGTTTTGGACAATACTTCTTCCTTAGTAACGCCTGGCGCCAACTCCACCAACTTCAAACCCTTAGGAGTGATATCAAGCACGCACAGATCGGTGATGATGCGACTGATAACACCTACACCAGTCAATGGCAAAGTGCACTTAGGCAGAATCTTGATTTCTTCTGTGCCGTCTTTCTTCTTCGCAACGTGCTCCATCAGGACAACTACATGCTTCACGCCAGCAACTAAGTCCATGGCACCACCCATGCCCTTCACCATCTTGCCAGGAATCATCCAGTTAGCTAAGTCGCCATGCTCGCTCACCTGCATTGCGCCCAAAATCGCAATATTGATTTTTCCACCACGAATCATTCCAAATGAATCAGCGGAAGAAAAAATGGAGGAGCCAGGCAAAGTCGTAATCGTTTGCTTGCCCGCATTAATTAAATCCGCATCAATAGTTGCTTCCGTTGGAAATGGGCCAATACCTAATAATCCATTTTCAGACTGGAGCCATACTTCCATTCCTTCTGGAACGTGATTGGCCACTAGGGTTGGCATACCAATACCCAAATTGACGTAGTAACCATCCTTTAACTCTTTAGCAGCACGTGCTGCCATTTCATCTCTATTCCAAGGCATATCAATCTTCCTAAATATTCTGTACTGTTTTTATATTGCTTCGATGGGTATTAAGCTGCAGATAAAGTGCGTTGCTCAATACGCTTCTCAGGGGTAGTGTTGAGCACCAAGCGATGCACATAGATGCCTGGCGTATGAATCTCATCCGGATCCAATTCACCGTTCTCCACAATCTCTTCCACTTCAGCAACGGTAATCTTGCCAGCCATAGCCACTACTGGATTGAAATTACGTGCGGTGTAGCGATAAATCAAGTTACCTGACTTATCCGCCTTCCATGCTTTGACAAGAGAAATATCTGAAACGATTGCGCGCTCCATGATGTAACGCTCACCATCGAATTCTTTTTCTTCTTTACCTTCGGCAACCAAAGTACCTACACCAGTTTTGGTATAGAACGCAGGAATACCACAACCGCCTGCGCGTAACTTTTCTGCCAAAGTACCTTGAGGGGTAAATTCCAACTCCAGCTCGCCAGCTAAGAACTGACGTTCAAACTCTTTGTTCTCGCCCACATAGGATGCGACCATCTTTTTGACCTGTCTTGAATTCAAAAGCAAACCCAAGCCAAAGCCATCTACGCCAGCATTATTAGCAATCGCAGTCAGATTTTGCGCGCCAAGATCCTTTACCGCTTGAATCAAAGCCTCAGGAATGCCGCAAAGACCAAAACCGCCAACCGCGAGCTTCTGGCCATCCTTCAAGATATCCCGTAAGGCATCTACTGCTGATGGGTAAGTTTTATTCATACATTCGTCCTAATATTGCCAAAAAAGGTAAAAAAGTAATCATAACGCTTTGGGAATCTGAGCCGACGGGAAGGGGCACCAACCTGGCTTTTATCGCTTAGAACTAAACTAGAAGGGTTCAATGAAACCATAAAAATGGTGGAATTGCCAAAAATTGCTGAAAATGAGCTCAGCAAGCTATTTTTAGAGATGTCGGAGAGTGAAATGAACGCCCAGGAATTGCTCGAACAATTTGGACCAAGAGAATCCATGGACTATGACTTAGTCATCGTCGGAGGTGGTCCAGCAGGCCTATCTGCAGCCATCAAAGCAAAACAACTCGCGAATGAGTCAGGCAAAGAAATTAGTGTCTGCGTCTTAGAAAAAGGCTCCGAGATTGGTGCGCATATTCTTTCTGGCGCCGTTATGGATCCCAAGGCGCTGACCGAGCTGTTCCCCAACTGGAAGGAAATGGGTGCACCACTAGATACTGAAGTGACTCAAGACCAGTTTTTATTCTTAACAAAAGAAAGTTCGTTCCAAGTTCCGAATTGGATGCTGCCCCATTGCTTTAAGAATGAGGGTAACTATATTGTCAGCTTAGCCAATGTGACTCGCTGGCTTGGCCAACAAGCCGAGAATCTCGGTGTAGAAATTTTCCCCGGATTTCCTGCGGCAGAAATTCTGTATAACGAACAAGGTGCAGTCTGTGGCGTCATTACAGGTGCAATGGGTTTGGACAAAGAAGGCAATCCAACCGATCAATTTCAACTTGGCATGGAGTTGCGCGCCAAGTACACTCTATTCGCCGAAGGTTCACGCGGACATTTAGGCAAGCAACTCATTAGCAAGTTTGCATTAGATAAAGATGCTGACCCACAAAGTTACGGGATTGGCATTAAAGAACTATGGGAAGTAGAACCCTCCAAGAGCAAGCCCGGTCTAGTAGTTCACACTGCAGGCTGGCCATTAGAAAGCGACACCTATGGTGGCTCATTCTTGTATCACTTGGGTGATAACAAGGTTGCAGTAGGTTTGGTAGTGGGCCTCTCCTATAAGAACCCTTACCTCTCGCCGTTTGAAGAGTTCCAGCGCTATAAGCTGCATCCAAAAATCCGTGAGACTTTTGAGGGCGGAAAACGTCTGGCTTATGGCGCACGCGCACTAACGGCTGGCGGCTTAAATAGTCTGCCTAAGACTGTTTTCCCAGGGGGTGCATTAATTGGTTGTGATGCAGGATTCTTAAATGCATCACGCATTAAAGGAAGTCATGCTGCGATTAAGACCGGGATGCTGGCTGCGGAAGCCGCAGTTGCAGCACTTACTGAGAATCGCTCTGCTGATGTCTTGTCAGCTTATCCAAGCGCCTTCAAAAATAGTTGGTTACATACCGAGCTTAATCAAGCGCGTAACTTTAAGCCGTGGATGTCCAAAGGGCTTTACCTTGGAACTCTGATGGTTGGTCTAGAGCAGAAGCTGTTGGGCGGAAATATGCCTTGGACAATTCATTTAAAACATCCAGACCATGAGTGCCTTGAACCAGCGGCGCAGCATCAACCCATCGAGTATCCAAAGCCAGATGGCAAGATTACTTTTGATCGCCTCTCATCAGTATTTATTTCCAATACCAATCATGCTGAGAATCAACCTATTCATCTCACACTAAAAGATGCGTCGGTGCCTGTCAGCTTGAATCTTAAAACTTACGCAGGTCCCGAGCAACGTTACTGCCCTGCTGGCGTATATGAGTATGTAGAAAAAGATGGGCAGCCACAGTTGCAGATTAATTCACAAAACTGCGTGCATTGCAAAACCTGTGACATCAAAGATCCAAGTCAAAATATTATTTGGATTACCCCTGAAGGTGGCGGTGGCCCGAACTACGGATCAATGTAAAGATGGTTTATTGATTTATCTAGCTGGGTAGTGGCGTGGGCGCAGTTTTCCAATCGCCATACCCGCTAAGCCACAAGCTAAAGCAGCCATCACGAAGACATTGCGCGGCTGAGTTGCCTCCCAAAGCCAACCCGCAACTAAACCACCTAGCGTCCCACCCAAGCCATACGATACTGTTGCCATCAAAGCTTGCCCTCTGGCCTGCAAAGGGCCAGTAAACCAGCGCTGCAGTAACTTGGTGGCAGCACTATGGTGGGCACCAAAAGTAGCTGCATGCATCAACTGGGCCAAAATCAGCACCCAAGTAAATGGGAAGAAGGCAATCAAAATAAATCGAAATACGCCAATACCGAAAGCAAGCTGCAAAACAACTTCAGCATCCAGACGACTGAGCACTTTGCTCTGGAAATAAAAGAAGATCACCTCAGCAGCAACACCTAGGGCCCAAAATAAACCGATCTCGAATTTATCGTAGCCCAGGTCTGCTAGGTAGAGTGAATAGAACACATACAAAGCTGCATGCGCAAAGACCATAAAGAAGCCCGACAGCAAGAACCAACGCACATCAGGATTAAACAAAACAATTAAGAGTTCGCCCTTTACCATCTTGCGACGCTCCATCTTGGGCTCATGCAAGCGGAACGTAACTAATGCCAAGAAGATCAACACTACCGCGCCCACAATCGGATAGAGTTCAATACCTTCGCGCTGAAATAACTCGCCAGCAATTAAGACCATTCCAATAAAACCAATTGATCCCCATAAACGTAAGCGGCCATAACGTTTATCAAATGAATTGTCTTTAAATAAAGCATGTACTGTGGCCGACTCTCCTAGTGGCATCAAGCTACTAAGAATGGTGTGCAATACAAACATCCAGATAAAGAATGCAATGTAACTATGCAGAAAAAAGATGCATAAAAAAGTAACCGCTGCCAAGCAAGCGCAGAATCGAATAATCCCAATACGATCGGACAAGTAGTCAGACAGCCATCCCCAGGAGAATGGCCCAACTATTCGTGTAATTTGCAGCATGGACATTAAGACCGCAATCTCAATGACACTAAAACCACGGTCCAAAAAAAAGAGACTGGCGTAGGGAGAAACTAAGCCAACATACGCAAAATATAAAAAGAAAAAGGACCCGAAGGCCCAACGCACTGAAGGTGTCATTTTCTTTTTCTTAAACGGATTTAGTCGCTTACTGAACCAGGTCGAGCAGCCGGCACCGGCGGCACAGCATGTTTCACATCACCGCATTGAGCACGATGGCGTAGAGCATGATCAATCAATACCAGAGCTAACATCGCTTCAGCAATCGGCGTTGCACGAATACCTACACAAGGATCATGACGGCCTTTGGTTTGCACAGTAATCGGCTTGCCATCTAGGTCAACTGATTCCTTTGGACTCAAGATACTAGAAGTGGGTTTGATTGCAATCGATACGCGCAGATCTTGACCGGTGCTAATCCCGCCCAAAGTGCCGCCAGAGTTATTGCTTGCAAATCCATCTGGATGCAGGTCATCGCCATGCTCACTACCGCGTTGCGCTACTGACCCAAAGCCAGCACCAATCTCAACACCTTTGACCGCATTAATACCCATCATGGCGTGCGCAATATCAGCATCCAACTTGTCAAATAAAGGCTCACCCAGACCGATGGGCACATTGCGCGCCCGCACTTCAATCTTGGCACCACAGGAATCCCCTGCTTTACGAAGCGCATCCATGTAATCCTCTAACTGGGGAACGATATCCTCGTTTGCAGCAAAGAATGGATTGCTCTCAATCAGCGCTGCATCTTGAAACGGAATTTCAATTTCACCGAGCTGACTCATATAGCCATAAAACTCCGTGCCATATTGTTCTTTGAGCCACTTCTTAGCGATAGCTGCTGCAGCCACTACAGGCGCAGTCAATCGCGCTGAAGATCGTCCACCGCCACGAGGATCACGTAAACCATATTTGTAGTGATAAGCGTAATCAGCGTGGCCAGGTCTAAATGTTTGCAGGATGTTGCCGTAGTCTTGACTACGTTGATCCGTATTACGTATCAACAGTCCAATTGGAGCCCCAGTAGTCTTGCCCTCGTAAACACCAGACAGAATTTCAACCTTGTCTGCCTCTTGACGCTGCGTGACATGACGAGAAGTTCCTGGTTTTCGGCGATCTAAATCAATCTGCAAATCTGCTTCAGATAAAGACATTCCTGGAGGGCAGCCATCAACAACAGCGCCAATCGCGGGACCATGGGATTCACCAAAAGTGGTGACCGTAAAGAGAAGGCCTAAAGTATTTCCTGACATATCGACATTATGTCATCTGTCAGGCCTATCGGGATAGGCCGCTTAAGGGGATGCCTTTTCGGCCTCTTCTGGCCAGTCGCGGATGTAAGCCTTCAGCATGCTGTTCTCAAAGTCCTGGGCTTCAACTACCGATTTAGCCACGTCATAGAAAGAAATCACACCCATCAGCATCTTTTGATCCATAACTGGTAAGTAGCGCGCATGATCTACCAGCATCATCCGGCGGACCTCATCGATCTCGGTTTCCATATTGCAAGTCAGTGGCTTGGCATTCATAACGCTTTGCACCTTCAGATCGTCCAATTTGCCATGATGTTTAGCCAATGCGGCAATCACCTCACGGAAGGTCAAGATGCCGACAAGCTTGTCGTATTCCATAACTACCAAGGAACCGATATCGTGTTCACTCATGACTAAGACCGCTGTCTGCAAAGCAGTCTCTGGAGCCACCGTAAATAGTGTGCTGCCCTTTACGCGCAATATGTCACAAACCTTCATATGGTCTCCAGCAATAAGTTCTTATATGAGCAATATATTCTCAAGCCCAAAGGGAATCAAGGGTCAATTGAGAAATTTCAGTAACGAATAACCCTTAGCAACCCACTTCGAATACTGGGCAGGTTGGCAACTAAGACTGCTCCAGCCAAGGTAATCCACCAGGTCAGGTAGATCCAAATGAGCGCTAAGGGGAAGATAGCAAAGGCGCCATAGACCGTTTTGTAAAAGGCCACATTGGTTAAAAAGAGGCCAAAGCCAAACTTCATCAACTCAAAGGTAAGGGCTGCAAAAAAGGCGCCGCTGAAGGCATCGCGCCACTGGATTTGGGCATAGGGCAGAATTTTGTAAGCCACGGAAAATACCGCCATAGCCAAAAGCACTGGAACCACTGTTGCAAATAGACCTAAACCAAAACTCAGGGCCTCCGTCCATCCTTCTGCCGCACTAAACAATAGGCCGCTCAAATAAGTGCCGACACCCAGCAGAATAGGACCCATAATCGTCGCTGCTGAATAGATTGCGACCTTTTTCAGAATGGGTCGTTGCTGTGTCACACGAAATATTTGATTGAAAGCATTCTCAATCACTGCCATCGTCATAATCGTCGTAATCACGAGACCAACCAAACCAAGCAAAGTTAGACCCTTGGCCTGTGCTGAAAATTGATTCAAGTAGTTAAAGACCTGCTCATTTAACCCACCAGGCATATAGGTATCGAGCAACCAAGACTGAACGGCAGACTTGATCCGCACTACACTGGGAAGGTAGCCAATTAGGATAGAGGCCACTGTCAACATTGGCACCAAGGAAAGCGTAGTTGTAAAGGCCAAACTAGCTGCCACTTGCTTGAGATTTTGTCCGCGATTACGCTCCCAGATCTCTTTTCCAAGAGAGAGCCATAATTGAGGATTACGAATGAGCTGCATCGCCCATATCATAAAAGATAAGAGAGAAACATGAGCCAATCCGACATATTAGTTTTGTACTACTCACGCTATGGAGCCACCCGTGACCTGGCACGCCTGATTGCTGAGGGAATCGAGAGCGTTCCTGGCGCTAATGCCAGACTGCGCACTGTTCCAGCCGTCTCTACAGTATGCGAATCTACAGAGGCAGCCGTTCCATCTGATGGTGCCCCCTATGTTGAGTACGCAGACTTAAAAGAATGCGTTGGCCTTGCTTTGGGATCACCTACTCGCTTTGGCAATATGGCAGCCCCCATGAAATATTTTTGGGATGGCAGCTCGTCAGAGTGGATGAATGGTGCACTCATTGGGAAGCCAGCTTGTGTATTCACTAGCACGGGCAGTCTGCATGGCGGACAAGAAAGTACCTTGCTCACCATGATGATTCCCCTACTTCACCACGGCATGATGATCATGGGCATTCCGTACAGTGAGCCTGATCTCATGAGCACCTCCACTGGCGGCAGCCCTTACGGACTCACCCACCTCGCACATGCTGATGGACGAGCTCCTATTAGCGCAGAAGAGCAACGCTTAGCCATTGCTCAAGGCAAGCGCTTAGCGCTCACAGCACTCAAACTTATTTAAGGCAATTCATGCTCAAAAGCTGGCTCTCCAAAAATCCATACCAACTGATTGCTACAGCAGCTTTTGTTGACCTGTTCATTTTGTGCATTGCCTGGGAATGGTTTATCTCCCCGCTCAGACCCGGTGGCTCATGGCTCATCCTCAAAGCCATTCCTCTCTTATTTGCTATTCCAGGACTCTGGAAAGGTAATGTTTACACCATGCAATGGGCTTCGATGCTGATCTTGCTCTACATTACTGAGGGTTTAGTCCGCATTCTGGAAACCGGGGCTAATTTCTGGATGGCCGCCCTAGAAACCACCCTAGGTACCGTTGCCTTTGTTTGCCTACTGATCTACCTTAAGCCCATCAAAGCTCGGGCCAAAGCAGCCAAAAAAGAGCGTGCCGAAGCAGAAATACAGGGCTAGAGTGTCAAAAAGGGCTTATTTAGCAACTTTTGCCAATTTCTTAAAAAATATTCCTCATTCCTGTCATCTCAGCTACTTTTTCATGCGTTGTATGCTCATGGAGGTGGCAAATATGTCAACAAGACTCAAACGTTGGGCCCGCGCAATTCAACAAATCGACCTGTCCAAAAGGACTCCTGAAGTCGCCGTTGGCTATCTAGATAGCAAATACCGCGATATCGCCTGGCGTTATATCCGCATTTTGGGCTTTGAGCGCACCATTAGCTTCATGGCTAGCAATAACTTCCACCCGGAATAATTCAGCAGAGCCTCAGCTTTCCAATCACCCCAGATGATGTCTTTATCTGGGGTTTTGTGTTTCTGGGACTCTGAAAACCCAAAATGCCAGCAAGAGAAAGGCCAAGCAAGCGCAAGAGCCTGAGAATAGAAATGCGTAACTGGGATTGAAGGATTCATAAAGCCAGCCAAATATTAATGAGGCTGGCAGCAACATCAAGCCCGAAACCAAATTAAACCAACCAAAGGCAGTTCCTGCCATGCCTTTAGGAGCAAGGTCTGCTACTAGCGCCTTCTCTACCCCTTCTGTAGCCGCCTTAAATAGTCCATAGATAGCAAATAGCCCGCAAAGCATCCAGAGCGTAATGCCAGTAAAACTCATGGCAATATAAAAAAATGCAAAGGCAGCCCATGCAATGAGGATAAAGTTCTTACGGCTAAATCGATCTGAAAGAGCCGATAGCGGCGTTCCGAAAACAGTTGTGATTAAAGAAATAGCAGCCCATAACAGAGGGATCTGCTCTTGAGGAACGCCAAGCTCTCTGGCTCTCAACAATAAAAACATGTCCGATGAATTTGCTAGGGCAAAAATACCAGCGACCAAAATATAGCGCTTGAATTGTGATGGAAGACCTTCGAGAGACCATGAAAAAGGTTTAACAGTCACTTTTTCTCGAACAGGCTCTTTAAGGCAAAGCGCTAGAACTACGGCGATGACTCCGGGGACAACCGCCCATAGGAAGATATCCCTCAATGGGACTTGCATCCACAATAAGTACGCTGCCATTAGTGGTCCAAAGACTGCACCCGCGTTATCCATGGACCGATGCAATCCAAAGGTAATGCCTCGCTGGTTGGGCTCAACACTCTCGGCCAACAATGCATCTCGCGGAGAACTTCTCAAACCCTTGCCAAGACGATCAGTAAATCGAATACATAAGACCCATGCCCAAGAACTTGCAATCGCAATTAAGGGTCGGCCAATCCCCGCCAGGAAATAACCAATCACAATCCAGGGCTTCGTCTTTTTGGTGCGATCCACAATCACACCGGAAACCAATTTAAAGATACTTGAGGTAGCCTCTGCAATTCCCTCAATCAGACCTAGCGCCTTAGGCCCTGCCATCAAGACAGTGGCGAGATAGAGCGGCATCAAGGGATACAGCATTTCACTCGCAGCGTCATTAACAAAGCTAATCAGGCCGATGAGCCACACAGTTCGAGGAAGAGAAAATAAAGTTTTAAACATGCAGTTTCAATGTAGCATCAAATTAAATTTCGATGGGACTGTCACAATCGCTTGAAAGTAAGCCCAATAGAACGTAGGATCAAGAGGTAGGCGTTAGCCAATTACGCAGATTAAATAACAAGCACCCTATTTAAAGGAATACATCATGAGTCAGAAAAAAGTAGTGAAGCAATTATTGAAAAAACTCGACAAGCTTGAAGCTGACAGAGAGAAATTAATTGATAAGCTCGCTAAAGCTCTAGATAAACTCGAGAAAAAAGCTCCAGCTAAAAAAGTACCTGCAAAGAAAGCGGTTGCGAAAAAAGCCCCAGCTAAAAAAGCTGCAGTCAAGAAGACGCCGGCAAAGAAAGTTGTGGCCAAGAAGGCTCCTGCAAAAAAGGCAGTTGCAAAAAGAGCTCCAGCTAAAAAAGTTGCTCCAGCAACAACTGCTCAGTAATCATTGAGCAATTCCTAAAGGACTGCCCGTGAGTAAATCACTAATTTCGGAAGATACTTACGAGGCAGACTTACGACTTCTACAAATTGAATTAGTCAAACTACAGCGTCATATTATTCAAAAAGGCAAACGTCTCCTAGTAATTTTTGAAGGACGTGATGCCGCAGGAAAAGATGGCAGTATTAAAAGTGTTACTGAAAATTTAAGCCCTAGAGATACCAAGGTAGTTGCATTGGCAGCCCCCTCCTCCCTTGAAGAGCATGAGTGGTACTTTCAGAGATACGTTGCACAGCTCCCATCATCTGGTGAAACCGTCCTCTTTAATCGCAGCTGGTACAACCGCGCTGGCGTAGAAAAGGTGATGGGCTTTTGCACCGATGATCAATACAAGCTATTCATGGCAACCGTAAATGACTTTGAATCCCTCCTGGTCAGATCCGAGATTCAAATCATCAAGTACTACCTAGATATCTCCAAAGAAGAGCAAGCAAAAAGACTGAAAGATCGAGAAAAAGATCCGCTGAAGCAATGGAAGATTAGTCCCATTGATCAGAAAGCTCAGAAGATGTGGGATGCGTACTCTGAGGCTAGCGATGAAATGCTAAAGAAAACTAGCTCATCAGATGCGCCGTGGACCGTCATCTGCGCAAATGACAAAAAGCTTGCACATCTGAATTTGATCGCTGATTTATTGTCGCGAGTTAATTATCCAGATAAAAATAAGAAGATTTTAAAAGTTGATCCTCAGATCGTTTTAAGCTGGCCAGCCAGTTCTAAAAAATTGCCCAAACTAGCTAAATAGATTACTCAGGCAAAGAATTGCTCAGCCTCTGCAAGTAGCTCCTGCGGTAATTCCTCAGGAATGTAGTGACCACAAGGAAGCCCTCTTCCAGAAACATCTACAGCAACCCTCTTCCAGTCTTCAATTGGTGAGAAGCACTTAGCTATCAGACCCCGATCCCCCCATAGGACCCGAAACGGCATTGGTAATTTCTTACCAGCATCCCTGTCAGCTCGATCATGAATTAAATCGATTGAAGCGGCTGCACGATAGTCCTCGCACATGGCATGCATGGATTCTGGGTTACTTGCACCTGCTAGATACTCAGCCCACACTTGTGGGTCAAAAATTCCAACACCAGCATGTCTGCCCATATGATTTCTGAGCCAAAACTCTGGATTGGCACCAATCAGCGTTTCAGGAATAGGATTAGCTTGGATTAAGAAAAACCAATGCCAATACCCCCTGGCAAATTCCATCGTCGTGTTCTCATACATTGCGAGTGTTGGAGAGATATCCAGCACCATCAGTCGCTCAACACTCTCTGGAAAATCCATTGCCAGACGATGTGATACCCGCCCACCACGGTCATGACCTAATACGGAAAACCGTTTGTGCCCAAGAGCTTGCATCACAGCATGCTGATCAGCGGCCAAAGATCTCTTTGAGTAGGTTGAGTGATCCGAAGCCCCCACTGGTTTTGATGAAGCACCATAGCCACGAAGATCCGTCACGACAACAGAAAAGCGCTTTGCCAACTGAGGAGCAATGTGACGCCAAATTGCCTTAGTTTGAGGAAATCCATGCAGCAATAGCAATACAGGTCCAGAGCCAGCAGTCTGACAAGCAATATGAATCGGGCCATCTGCCGAGGGGACTGTAATGATGGAATCTTTAAAACCTTCAATTACGTACGTCATCATCTACTCCAATAAAAAAGAGCCTCATCTGAGGCCCTTTCATTCTATCAATCTACTAGCAACTACCTAGCCGCCATTGCCTCAATCTGAGCAACAGTCACGTAGCCTTTGTTCTGTTCATCAATTCTGCTGAAATGATCATAGATTCGAGGCATGCATCCCTTGGCTTCATCAAGAGTGAGCTTGCCATCACGATTGACATCGCATTTAGCAAAGCGCTCCTGAATTTCTTTATTACGTGATGCGTCATCAGCGCTTACAGGAGTTGCTATCAGCATGAATGCTGCCGCGCCGATGAGGCTAAGATTAGAAATGAGTGCTCGCATAAGAGATCTTATTTAGCAGCAGTAGCTCTTGGATCGGCAGAGGTTTCTAATGCCACCTTCACTACCTTTTTAGCCATAGCTACAAATGATTCAACGGAACCACCACCAGTGCGGAAAGACTCACCCTGAATCGTTACCAAACCTTCGCCAATCACTTCTTTGGTTTGGCTGTCGGTAATCTTGCTCTCCACTAACATCGCTGGAGTTTTAGAGTTCACGCCACCAGCATAAGCTGCTGCATTCATTGCCAAGCCAATTGGTGTGAAATTCCATGGCTGCAAACTATCAGTAGAGCTTTCAGCACCAGTGATGCCTACTGAGATACGCGCCACACCAGGACCAGGCTTATTTACAATCTTTATATTGCCGCGACTATTCACCGCGCTTACCATCGAATCCTGCAATGCGATCTGCGCCTGATTAATCGCTTCTGGAGAAATTTCTTTAGTAGCATTCTGGTTCAAATAAATTGGATCCAAAATGACTGCTGTGTATGTACCTGGATTAACTCCAGCTTTACGGTATCTCCAAATACGGGTATCGGATTCCGAAGTAGCCATTGGGACGAGGACGGAGTAATTCGGCAAGAAACCAGACTTCGGCATTGGCTGACTCGCCAATTTAGGAGTGTTGCTACAAGCTGCCAACAGAGTGGCTGCGGAGATCGCTGCAACTAAAGCGCCTAATTTATTCATTTTTAGATCCAGTAAGTTTTTGTTTGGTATTAGCTCTTAAGCTAGTTTCATCAGATCATACGCCACATTGAAGACTGTGATTAATCCAACCCTAGGGCGCTGGGCAAGGCATCAAGCTGCCCGACTTTTGATGAAGCTGTGGCTTGCACTCAACTGGTGCACTGGTAGATTTTGGTGTTGATGCTGATGCAGGCGCTGGTGATGAGCTTGCAGTCACTTTGGATGCTTGAACCTCTGCGGGCTGATTAACTTTCGGGGCGTTCGTATTGAGGCTTGGAATGGACTTATAAAACTCTTTATCAGTTCCTGGGCATGGCATTAAGGCTCCGGTTTTGGTATTGACGACTGACTTACATTGAGGGTCAGCCTGCAGTCGTGCCTCGAGCTTGTCAGCAGTACAGCCGCTCAGCAGAGCAAAGATAGAAGAGATGGCGGCAAGGCGCAAAGCAAGAGTAACAGTCATAAAAATCATTCTAGGCTAAACGAGAGCACCTGAATAGTGGCAATATATGGAATCCATAGAACACAGCTTTAACTCAGGAGACCAATATGAATAAAGAAGCATTTGAAAAAGGACTGAAGACTCGCCGCGAAGTGCTGGGAGCGGAGTATGTAGACAACTCCATTAAGAATGCCGATGCGTTCAATATGCCAATGCAGGAATTAGTGACTGAATATTGCTGGAATGAAATTTGGAACCGCCCTGGCCTGGATAGAAGAACAAGAAGCATCATTAATCTATCAATGATTACCGCCTTAAATCGCCCTCATGAGCTGAAGCTTCACGTCAAAGGGGCTATTAATAACGGCCTGAGTAAGGAAGATATTCAAGAAGTATTTTTACAGGCAGCGATTTACTGTGGCGTACCAGCTGCAATTGATAGCTTTAGATGTGCCAAAGAAGTTTTTGCAGAAATGGGGATATAAATCAGCAAACTAAAACAATGGAAATGAACCGAGGACACAGCAAGAGGATTTGGCCTGCCCAGCACGATTCGAACGTGCGACCTACGCCTTAGAAGCTGTAAAAATGAGCTAAAACAACAGCAAAAACAATGAGTTAAGCCTAGCTAGATCAGGTGTGGCGTACGCACAGAGATCTGTGGAGTCATGTGGAATTTAATGGTTTTGGTGCGGCATCTACAGAAGTGGAGTCGGTTAAACCGACAGAATATGACGTAGCTAACCTGTGCTGCTATTTGCTTTGATTAATTGATCTTGGCCAGCTTTAATCTTCTGTCTAGCCCGCTCAGCTTTTACAGCTTGCTGATCACGCTTAACACGTGCTTGCATAGCCTTAATTCGCTGTTGTTCAGGTGTTGGGAGTTTTGGAACGGTGATTTCTGTGATCTTCATGGCTAAACTTGCGTTGGAATGCTAATCACATTATTGGCGCCAAATTGAGCTTGCAATATTTTGGTGGCGAAGTTGGTGTTTTCAGCAAATACGATAGTGGTAACAACGATCCCACTGGCCCTTACAGTTGCACGAAATTGTTTCATGTAGATATTTATCACATAGAAGGTATCGCGCTTAATGCGATACCTCCCTTTTAACCTACTTACGAAAACCTGCCCTTAATGTATCACTGGCAGCCTCAATCTGAACATCTAAATCACCTGCTTCCACTGCAACCTTAACCGCCTCCAAGGCTTTGATTAAATCCTCTGCACTATCCACTTGAATACTAGGCTTGCCCTTTGCTAGTTCTAGTGTTCGCGCTCCATATTTAATAGACACGCAAACTTTACCCTCCTCCGTTTGAAACCACCAAGGCTTAATCCGCTTGGGTACTTCTACTTGCTTTCGAATCCCAGTATGTAGATCCTTAATGCTGCGAAATTTCATCAAAACAAATGGAGTTCCTGTCATCTGCCCCTTGGCAAGCTGGATCTGCTCCCATAAATGGCTGGATAACTTATTTCTACGAATAACAATGGCTGGCTGATGTATGGGCTTTTTAAGGGCCACGAGTTTTAACGAATTTAATGTGCTCATTTCATTTCTCCTATTAGTTAATGGGCACATATAACTTAATTTCGAATCCGCAAACGGTCGACCTCTATTTAGATCATGGGTATTTTGGCTAATTTTGTATTGAAAAAATAAGCCTTTTATTAACGAGAGATAAATATTTACGAGTCGCGTAATGAGTTGCATTGTGATGCAGTAAAAGAAAGAGATGCAGTTGCTAGTAGTTAGTTGCAGTAGTGGAGACAAATGAGTAACTCTGAATTGCAACAACGCAACTAGCAACAGCGTCTATCTTTTGGATCTGCCTCTCAAAGCATCTGAAGCAACAACGCGACTTCTTTCAACATTCAAGGAGATTAAAAATGAAAGAACTTACAGCCCGCTTATGGGAGAACAAAATGTACGGAACTACCTATGGCAAAGGTCAATATCGCAAAGCTGTCTTTAACGGAACATTAGAGATTCAAAACCCTTATGGCAAATATTTAGTAGATATGGAAGATATTGAGACTTGGTTTCATTTTCCCAAATCGCCAATTCACGTGGAAATAACTAATCGCATCGCTCAACCCCCAGGCAATGAAGATGGGATATTGATGAGTTGGCTATACAGATATGAAGGTGGCATCAAAACTGCTGTTGATGGCTATGCCGCTTTAGATATGAACAACAATCAATTATCAATTCAAATTAATGACGCTGAATATGGGATAACTGAAAGCTGGGAACTACCAGTGAGAAAATGCATCTCTAGAGTGCCTGGAAAACCTACTCCAGCACTGATAGCCACAAATCAAACAGAACTAAGCACCCCTCAAAAACCGTCTACAAACGGCGTATTTCATAGGGACAATACCCAAGCAATTGAGGCATTGCTTAACCGCGCATAGCGGTGATTTGAGCATTAATCTGAGAACCCCTGTTTTAAAGATTTTTTTGTGTCGTCTAATTCCCACAAAATGGGGCGAATTAGCTAAATACTTGTAGAAAGGATCAGGTTAAGAAAATTGCACTTTTCTTAACCTGCCTTGTAAGTCATTGATTCTTGGAAGATATTTTTTGATGGCCAAATAAACAAATTTCGGTCGACCTTTTAAGACTTAGAAAACATACTAAATACACACTTTTTATTTATCTAAGGAGCATTAAATGGCACAAGCAAAAACGCTATCTCAAACAGAACTCGATCTTGTTCTTAATTACGTCAGCACCAAAAAATATGCCTTGCGCGATAGAGCGTTAATACTTACAAGCTTTCTTGGTGGACTTCGCGTTGCCGAAATTGCCAGCTTGAAAATGGGCGATGTATTAAATCTCGATGGCACTATTAAAAATGAAATCCGCCTATCTGCTGAGCAAACTAAAGGCAAACACCCTAGGACAGTCTTTGTTTCTCAACGCTTACAAACTGAATTAGCCAACTACCTATCAACAAGACATATTAAAGAAGCAGATATCCCCTTCTTTCATACAGATCACCGCTTAGGATTTAGTGCAAATGGCTTATGCGTGTGGTTTTATCAGCTTTATAAGAATGTGGGTATTAGCGGTGGCAGCAGCCATTCAGGAAGAAAATTCTTTATTACTACCCTCGCTAATAAAGGGATTGGTGTTCGAATCTTAGCCAGCCTTGCAGGTCATAGATCAATTGCAGTGACTCAGAGATATATCGATGTCAATGATGAGCAAAAGAGGAATGCTGTCGAGCTAATTTAAATGGTAGTCGGGTAAAACCGACTCTAACAGGCAT
The DNA here is from genome assembly GCF_001830325.1 of Polynucleobacter sp. GWA2_45_21. Taxonomy (GTDB): domain Bacteria; phylum Pseudomonadota; class Gammaproteobacteria; order Burkholderiales; family Burkholderiaceae; genus Polynucleobacter. The sequence goes on from NZ_MHZG01000018.1 coordinate 42,029, forward strand.
ACCTAGTCAATTGCGATACTCGATCTTTTGCGCAGTCAAACTCGTGATTACCTAATGAAAATAATCGGCTAGCAAAATTTTCATCTTCAAAACTAAAGCGGGTTTGAAAGCTTTTACCTAATTCTTGTTGTGGGAATATACCAAGTGCAGCCTGCTCTGAGATATTTAAAGCGCTTTCCTTGTGCCTCATCACCATCAATGTCATATGGCGCCGCATATGATCATCTCCACTTTTATGCTTTGCTGCTAATGGGTCTAACCTCCCGATAAAGCGATCTACTAGCATTGCCATTGCCCCAGCCCTCCAGAGCTCAGTATCGGGATTTAAAGCCATGGTGTAGATTAGGAGCAAATCTTTCCACATATTCTTTAATTTAGCGCCTTTAAGTACTTGACTATGAATTTGCTTGATTTGAGTATTTGGCCAAATTTGCGATAAAGCATTAACCAGTTGGGTTATTGATGGGGGGTCTTGATCGCTACAAAGCTTTAGCAATACGTCGTCATTACAAACGAATAATCTATCCCCGCCTCTAATAACCTCAATCACTGGTTGGCAAGAATACATTGGTAACTGTTTGTGCCCTTCAAACCAAGTCGTAAATGGACAATCTAAGACACAACCGTACTTGGAGTAACAATCTAAGATCTTACGATTATCAAGACTCATTTTCTTAGGTAATCGTTTTGGTCTAACATACTTGCTGGCGGCGGTATAGCTAGGACTGATACGTAAAAAGTTAAAGAAAAGCCTCGCCATCTCCTGATGACAGTCTTGCTGCTCCGCACAAAGTTTTCCGCCCATGCGGATATCTCCAGCCTAAATTTACCTACTTTTTTTAATTCTAAATTTTGTATGTATTCACTACAGGGATGCTGAAGTGAAATCAGATTGTGAATGGAATTCACCATCACATTTTTAACAATTTCAGGAGAAAATCCATGAATGAAACTACTGTAGTCGAATCAGGCGTTAGCGCCCCTAACGCTGAAAAAACGAATGCCAACCCTTTTGCAGTGGGAATTGGCAATTTATTAACAGGCAGCAATCCAGAAAAAGCCATTGGCGACTCTATTGATCGCCTAGTTGAATATCGCAAAAACTGGGAAAGTAATGAGCTTTCTAGTGCAAATGATGTCTTGTATGGAATTTTGCAGCATTGTTACGCCTTAAACAACACAATGCAAGGCTCAGACAGTATTGCCAAAAGCCTTAAAAAAGGTCTAGCGAACTACATCAAGACCCATGAATACAAGTTCAGCGACAGCTCGCCACTAATCACTAAGATCGTGAAATGTGTATTTGGTGTTAATCGTCGTAGGGTTAATGCCTATAGCACAGCTATGAAGGCTGCAATGGCTGAGAGAGTGAGCGTACTTGATCTACCAAAATATTTCCGTGAAAAAGGTGGCGTTGAGGAAGTTAGACGCTCTGCTACTAGCAAAGGCAAATCGATTGCTCAGAAGGTGGAATTAGGGCGTACCGTACTTGATGGCGAAATACTAGCGAAGGTACAAAGTGATTCTCTTAATGCCTCATTCTCAAATGAGCAGCTAGAGGAAGGCGTTGTATTGCTAGCAACACGAGAAGATGACGGCAGTTTTGCAATCCGCAGAGTCATCCAAAGTGGAACAGCAGTTAAATCAGCGTTAGCAGCTTGCTCCAGTGTTGGCGCTGAAAAAGAAAAAGCGCAGAAACTAGCTGATGAGGCTAAAGCAATTGAAGATGAGCGTTTAGCAGCCCAAGCAAAACTCAAAGCCGCTTGAACTTGTTGTTTGCTATCTGATTGCTGGTATTTACTCCCTAAGATAAATCCAGCAATCATTTCATTATTTTAAGGAGATTGCGATGCATAACCCTAGACCACCCTCTATTGTCATACAAGCACCCGGATGTTTAGATGATTTTGCTTTACAACCTAATAGTCGATTTAAGCTTGAATCCATACTTGATTTAAGTCTGCCTATTCCAGCTAACGGTATTTGTGGGATTGTTCTATATGGTTTATACGGAACTGGTAAAACTACTCTGGCCAACTTATTGCCAGGCTTAATTGAAACGGCCAAAGTCAATCCTGCTTGTGCAGCAATGAATGCTGGATCTATCGTTGATACAGAAGATCCTAATTCAGATTATTTTGCCTGCGCACAAGGTCAGAATGGCGCTCAATTAACTCAATCGATTCAAAATAGAACCACTTATATGTCATTTAATAGTAGTGGTCTGCATTACATCATCATGGATGAGGTTGATGTCTTAACCCCAGCAGCGCAAGCAGGCTTCAAATCAATCATGAATCGTAAAGACGTCATATTCATCATGACTAGCAATAACTTAGATCAAATTGATAAAGGCATTCAGAATAGATCAATTTTGATTGATATGAATGTTCCACCAATTAATGATTGGCGACCAATTTTGCGTCGTGTTTATGAAAATGCAGGTCTACCAGCACCGCCTGATGATGTATTAGATCAAGTGGTTCAGGCTGGTAGAGGATCAGCTCGAAGCATTTTTTCAGATATCGTGATGAGCGTTAACCAAGAGGTGAGAGAAAAGCATGAGACTCACTTAATTACCCTTAAAGCATGCAGTTAAGTGATATGTAGCGTCGGGTAAAACCGACACTACATGATTGCCCCTGCCAATCTTTCAGCACTCATCATTGGTGTTAATTTTGAATAATGACGTTCAATCATCCCTACGCTAGTACCCATTTGTTTTGCCAATGTGTGAATATCAATACCATCTGCCAATCTAAATGTAGCGTAGGTATGTCGCAGGCTATACAAGGTTCTATTCTTACCAGTAGCATCCTTTAATAAGTTAGATTCAACCATGAGCCGCTCAAAGACATCATCTAGACTATGCGGAGCATCCCCTTCAGGAAATACAAACACCTTGCGATCTAGCTTAGCTTCAATCACCGCATCTAGGTTCTTATAAGGTAAAGCCTGCCAAGCAATTAAACGCTCTAAAGCCTCAATCACAAAATGACGAGCAATTAAATATCTTGGGCCTGTTTTGCCTGATACCCAAATTCTTAAGTAACGCTGCTCCCCAATCCAGTGCCACTGCAGAGCTTTCCAGCGAATTGGCATGCTCTCAGTGCCCTGCCTAATGCCCGTTCCCAGCAAGAACTCCACATAGACCCTGCACAGCCTTCTCATATGATTACTGCGTTGATTGCGGCCAAAACGCTCCCAGTCCCGCATGTATTCCAATAGGTAACTGACTTCTTGTTGATTAAAAGCTGGCCTGATCTCTGCCCTATCGGCGTTTATCTCCAACAAGGGAATGGTACGATTTCGATGGATTAAACCCTGATCCCTGGCTCGCTCAATTACTCGCTTATAAAGACCAGCATGGCGCCTTTGAGTATAGGTCTTGGGATTCTTGCCCATCTGGGATATGCGCCACGCCACATAGTCATCTACTAACTCTTGGGTGATGTCATTAATTTGATAGGCGCCAAAGAATGGGATCAAGTACTTGGTGTAGATATGAATATAGTCCGCATGAGTGCGTTTATTGGGATTGGCTTGAACTATCCTGGCAGCTGCAGCTAGTTCTTGCGTGGCTAGTTGGCGAAAGGTGCGAGTCTTAATGGCTAGATCACCGGCTAGCTTGACCTTGACTGTTTCATAGATAGCAATGGCTTGGGTTGTGGCTTCGGCCACCTGATCTGAGCCAGTACTTGCCGAATGCCAAGCGCCAGTAGACAACTTAAAACGGCATTGCCATTGGTGACTACTAGGTCTTTTGTAGAGGGTGACGGCACCATCAAGGAGTTTGATGGGTTCATTATCAATGATAGCAGTGGAAAATAACAGGGATAAATTATTCATAACAAGTGTCTCGAAACCGGACACTTGTTAGCTTAATTTCAGAATTACGTTTATGCGACCTGAATTATTTAGGGTCCGTTAAACCAAGGGTACAGCGTCAGGGATGCGATGGACTGTTGCTGATCACAAAGCAGACCTTCACCCTACTTGCTCGTGGCAGGCTCAAAACGACCCAAAGCAGACCATCAATTCAATAATCTGAGTACGCTAACTCTCACCCAAAAC
>NZ_MHZG01000019.1 GCF_001830325.1 Polynucleobacter sp. GWA2_45_21
CCGCACTTGATGGAAATTTTCGGTGAAATTGAAAAGTGGACCATGACTAAGACGAAGTTCGAGGTTATGGATATCTTGAATAAATACGATATTCCTTGCGGCCCAATTTTGTCGATGAAAGAAATTGCAGAAGAGCCAGCTTTGCGCGCTACTGGAACTGTTGTCGAAGTGGATCACCCAATTCGTGGCAAGTACCTCACTGTGGGGAATCCAATCAAGATGTCTGACAGTCCAACTGACGTTACACGTTCGCCATTGCTAGGCGAGCATACTGATGAGATCCTCCATGAATTAGGTTATTCAACGGATGAGTTGATTAGTCTCCGACACGATAAGGTGATCTAAGATGCGTGTTGCGCTGATTGGAAGTGCAGATTTTGGTAAGGCGGCATTAGAGGCTTTTTTAGATCGCGGTGACGAAGTTGTTGCTGTTTTTTGTCCGCCGGATAACCCCAAATCTAGCAAGCCTGAGGCGCTGAAAGAAGCGGCGATTGCAAGAGATTTAACTCCCTTGCAATTTGCCTCTCTTAAAGGTTCAGAGGCTGCGCAAGCAATGATTGATAGCGGGGCCGATATCTGTGTCATGGCCTATGTGCTTCAATTTGTGCCGCAAGAGCTTTGCAAGATTCCAAAGCATGGAACTATTCAATATCACCCTTCCTTATTGCCGAAGTACCGTGGCCCTAGCGCCATTAATTGGGCAATTGCATTGGGTGAAGAAAAAACAGGCCTGACAATCTTCCGCCCATCCGATGGTTTGGATGAGGGCGAAATCATTTTGCAAAAAGAAGTTGCTATTGGACCTGACGATACTTTGGGTAAAGTCTACTTTGATCACTTATTTCCAGTTGGGGTGAAAGCGCTTCTTGAGGCTGCTGATCTTGTGGTTGCAAACAAGCATCAAGAGGTTGTTCAAGACGAATCGCAGGCGAATTATGAAGGTTGGTTTGATGCGAATGCCGCTCAAATTCACTGGGCAACTCACATTACCCAAATCTATAACTTAATACGTGCATGTAATCCTGCGCCCGGCGCCTGGACTAAGTTTGGCGAACAAAAAGTACAAATCTATGATTGCCATAAGCATGTAGCAGCTACCTTCGGATCCGTTAAAGGTAAGCCTGGTGAAATCACACAAATTACTTTGGATTCAATTTTCGTTGCTTGCCATGGTGGGCAAATCGAAGTCTTAAAGGCAAAAGGCGCCGCAGGAAAAGTAACGGGTGCTGAATTGGCTAAAGAGTTGAGCTTAGAGGTAGGTCAGTTCTTCGCGCTGTAAACCGTAAACCTAGAATTAAATCTCTAGGTTATCAATCAAACGTGTTTTACCCAACTTGGCAGCCGTCAGAATCACTAGCGGCTCACCAGCTTGCAAGCTTTCGTTAGAGGCTGGTGCTAAATCACTTTGCTGGCGAATGGCAATATAGTCTGGTTGCCAGCCACGTTTACTCAGAAGGTCTACCGCTATCTTCTCAATCTCAATGAGTGAATGCGCATTGAGATTGCTTAAGCCCAGCACGCGCGTACGAACTTCCTGCAAAGCTTTCTGCAGTTCAGGCGCTTCTGCGCGCTCTTCAATGGAGAGATAGCCGTTGCGAGAAGATAGTGCAAGACCATCTTCGGCTCGAATCGTTTCGCCCGGAATGATTTCAACTGGGAGGGCAAACTGCTTTGCCATCTGGCGAATAATCATCAACTGCTGGTAATCTTTTTTTCCAAATACGGCGACTTTGGGTTGCACGCAAGACAGGAGCTTCAATACAACAGTGCAAACACCTTTGAAGAAGCCGGGGCGGAACTCACCCTCAAGGATGTCGCCTAGTTGCTGTGGCGGATCTACGCGGTACTCTTGAGGCTGCGGATATAGGTCACGCTCAGTTGGTGCAAACAGGATGTACACACCTTCTTTTTCTAGCTTATCAATATCTGCCTGCATCGTGCGCGGGTAGCTATCAAAATCCTCATTGGGGCCAAACTGTAAGCGATTAACAAAGATACTGGCTACCACTGGATCGCCATGTTGTCTAGCAAGACGCATGAGCGATAAGTGACCTTCATGGAGGTTGCCCATCGTTGGCACGAAGGAAGCGCGATTTTGGCCACGTAAGTGGTCACGCAACTCTTGTATATCGCTAATTATTTTCATGCAACAGGGGTATAGGCGAGGCGCACATAAATTGGTGCATATGGCTCAGCCTGAGTAATTTCAACTAAAGCTTCGCGAGAGAGCTCTAGCATCGCGATGAAGTTTACGATTACCACTGGAATACCTTTTCCAGATTTGATGGCTTCCTCGAATAGCTCGCCAAACTCAACGAATTTAGTGCTTTGCAAGCGACGCAAAATACGTGTCATGAAATCGCGTACGGATAGCTCTTCGCGAGTAATGGTGTGGTGTTGATTGAGTTTTGCGCGGTGAAGCACATCTCGCCAAGCCATTTGGAGGTCGTCTTGATTGACGTCAGGCCATGTCACTGCAACGGTGGTGTCTACATAGCCGTGAGCGATTTGAAAATCACGACCTTGTTGCGGAATTTGATCCAGTTCTTGAGCGGCTAATTTCATACGCTCGTACTCTAAGAGGCGGCGCACCAGTTCTGCGCGTGGGTCCTCAACCTCTTCATCGCTATCTGCCTTCTTCATCGGCAGCAGCATGCGAGATTTAATCTCAATTAACATCGCTGCCATCAATAGATATTCAGCAGCGAGCTCTAAATTGTGGTGGCGGATTTGATCGATGTAACTCAAGTACTGTTGAGTTACTTGCGCCATCGGAATGTCCAGGACATTGAAATTCTGTTTACGAATGAGATAAAGCAGAAGATCGAGGGGGCCTTCAAATGCTTCAAGAAAAACTTCTAGCGCATCAGGTGGAATATAGAGGTCTGTTGGCAGCTTAAATAATGGCTCGCCATATAACTTAGCAAATGCCGAAGACATTCCATCGGTAACCGACGGAGTGCTATCGAGCAACTCAGATTGAACGCTTGGCTCAGATCCCAAGGAACTGCCTGAGTTAGTCATTCGAGTACACGTAAGCGCGCTGCTTTAATTTGGCTGCCTTGGCGCGACGTTGATCTTCGATAGTCAAAGGTTCTTTATCCCAGAGGAGGGCGCGACCAGCTTGTTGGCCTGCCTCGAGATGCGGTTTCTCAGATTTGAGTTCATTTAAGAACTGGGTGAATTCGGATGTATATCTAGCCATCATATTTCCTAAAATTCTTAATTAATTCAATAACTTGCAAAAATTACTGCGTAGCAATGATCTGCCTAGGCCATCATTATTAACGATTTTTCCTACAAACCTGCCGACTTTTTGGTTAATTCCAAGAAATTCGCCTTTTTGAGGCTATTTTTACAGGTTTGCTGCCAATAAAGCGTCGATTTGAGGCGCTTCGACCCGGGTCATGAGGTGCTTATAGGCTTTGATTGGATTTTGGCTGGAAAGAGGCGTTTTAACATCATCCCAGGTCATGGCGGGTACTGAGAGGAAGTCCTCAACCCCAGAGGTAACTTGAGGCAAGATCGGTTTGAGATAGAGGCTTAGTAAGCGGAATGCCTCCAAGGTCACGCTGCAAACACGCTGTAAGTCAGCTTCACGCTCTGGGTCTTTGGCAATCTCCCAAGGCTTGTTTTCATCAACAAAAGCATTGACCTTATCAGCCAATTCCATAATGCTGCGCAATGCCTTGGCGTACTCACGAGCTTCGTAGAGCTCAGCAATTTTTTCACTCGCGGATGCAATATCGGTAAGCAGTGGATTGCTCATTGCTGCATCAGAAACTACCCCACCAAAACGCTTTACCAAGAAGCCAGCACTACGACTGGCGATATTGATGTACTTACCTAATAGATCACTGTTCACTCGTGCAACAAAGTCTTGGAGATTTAAATCTAAATCTTCCATGCTGTCATTGAGTTTAGTTGCAAAGTAATAACGGAACCACTCTGGATTGAATCCAGATTCAATCACGCTATGCGCAGAAATTAAAGTGCCACGTGACTTACTCATCTTTTCACCATCCACAGTGAGGAAGCCATGAGCAAATACATTGGTTGGAGTGCGATAGCCTGCGAAGTGCAGAGTTGCTGGCCAAAAGAGTGTGTGGAAATACAGAATATCTTTACCGATAAAGTGGTACTGCTCGGTGCTGGTATCGGGCTTAACCCATTCCTCAAAGTTCAAGCCTTTACTCTGGCAGTAGTTCAGGAAGCTGGCGTAGTAGCCAATTGGTGCATCAAGCCACACATAGAAATACTTGCCAGGCGCATCGGGGATTTCAAAGCCAAAGTAGGGTGCATCGCGGGAGATATCCCAGTCACCAAGCTTGCTATCTCCTGGCTGTCCAACCCATTCTTTCATCTTATTGCGAGCTTCAGGTTGCAGTGGAGTTTTTACTTGAGTCCACTCGCGCAAGAAAGTTTCACAGCGAGGATCGGATAGTTTGAAGAAGTAATGATCGGAAACTTTTTTAATCGGTGTTGCGCCACTGACCACAGAGAATGGGTTCTTCAAGTCGGTTGGGGAGTAGGTTGCTCCACACTTTTCGCAGGAGTCACCATACTGATCTTTAGCGCCACACTTAGGGCATTCACCTTTAATGAAACGATCCGGCAAGAACATTTCTTTAACGGGATCGTAGGCTTGCTCAATAGAGCGCATTTCAATTAGGCCAGCATCGCGTAACTTGAGGTAGATACTTTGAGATAACTTTTCGTTCTCAGGACTATCGGTGGTGTAGTAGTTATCGAAAGAGATTAAGAAATCATCAAAGTCGCGTTTGTGCTCTTTCCAAACATTGGCGATGAGTTCTTTAGGAGTGAGACCTTCTTTTTCAGCGCGCAACATGATTGGAGTGCCGTGGGTGTCATCAGCCCCAACATAATGGACTTCGTGACCACGCATTCTTTGGAAGCGTACCCAAATATCTGTCTGGATATATTCCACCAAATGCCCAATGTGGATCTGGCCATTGGCGTAAGGCAGAGCGGAGGTAACTAGCAGGCGACGTTTGGGGCTACTCATGCGAACTTAAATAGAAATAATTTCAACAAATGGGAATTCAAGATTATGGGGCTTGCGACCTCACTTCAGCATCAATTTTAGTCTGCGGTTAAAGTTAATACCGATTTGAACCTATTTAAGAGGCGTTTTATGGCTTTGCCCCACAACATTCAGATGTCTAACGCTTCCGTGCCCTTGGTGCACGAGGTGCAGGTCATGGATGAGGCGGGGCGCATTAAGACCACCCATATTCCTGGGGAGCGCCCCTTAACCATCTACTTGGATAAGCGGGAGGTCGTCACCTTGATGACCTTGGGGAGCGCCCCTGAAGCCCTTGTATTGGGCTATCTGCGTAATCAGCGCCTAGTGGAGTCACCCGACGATATTGCGAGTATTCAGGTGGACTGGGAGACGGACTCGGCTGCAGTAAAGACTCACCGCAGCACAGTGGACATCGATGCTCTTACCAGTAAGCGTGTGGTGACTACAGGCTGCGGGCAGGGCACGATGTTTGGTGGCCTGATTGAGGAGATGGCAGAAATTAGATTGCCAGACGGCCCTCAATTAACCCAAGAGGCAATTGTGGCCCTCATCGACAGCATTCGAGTTCATGACACCATCTATAAGAAATCCGGCTCGGTCCATGCCTGTGCTGTTTTTGAGCGGGATGGAAAACACAATGTCCGCCTTCTGCATTTCATTGAGGATGTGGGGCGGCACAATGCTGTTGACTCAATCTCGGGCTTAATGTGGTTGGCAGATAAGCCAGGCAAGGATCTAATCTTCTTTACTACCGGGCGCCTCACCTCGGAGATGGTCATTAAGGGGGCCCAGATGGGCATCCCCTTCTTGATGACTCGCTCCGGTATGACCTTGATGGGCTTAGAGTTGGCCCGCCAAACCAATCTCACCCTCTTATCCCGTTGCTCTGGGAAGCATTTTGAGATCTTCAACGCCCCTGAGAGGGTGATTTTTACCTCTCCACCTACTACCTCGTAAATTCGTGGGCATATGGCCTGCGATGGTTTTACAATTCGGCCATGACTATTAAATCTGACCACTGGATCCGCCGTATGGGCGAGCAAGGCATGATCAGCCCATTTGAACCTGGGCAGGTCCGCCAAGATGCCGCCGGGCAAAAAATTGTGAGCTATGGCACTTCAAGCTATGGCTATGACATTCGTTGCGCTGATGAGTTCAAGATTTTCACGAACATCAATAGCACTATCGTTGACCCCAAGAATTTCGACGAGCAATCCTTTGTGGATTTCAAAGGTCCAGTCTGCATCATTCCACCCAATTCTTTTGCTTTAGCAAGAACCGTTGAGTACTTCAAGATACCACGCAGTGTATTAACCGTGTGCGTTGGTAAAAGTACATATGCGCGTTGCGGAATTATTGTGAACGTCACTCCATTTGAACCTGAGTGGGAAGGTTACGTCACACTCGAGTTTTCTAATACGACCCCATTACCTGCAAAAATTTATGCTGGTGAGGGATGTGCACAAGTTCTGTTCTTTGAAAGCGATGAAGTGTGTGGTACATCGTACAAAGATCGTGGTGGTAAGTATCAAGGCCAAGTTGGCGTGACTCTGCCGAAGACTTAATCTGCTTAATTTGCTTCATCGCCATATTGGCGAATCAAAAGGGTGCTCATGAAATTTCGTTTTCCAATCATCATTATTGATGAGGACTTTCGCTCTGAAAATATTTCAGGTTCGGGTATTCGCGATTTAGCGGAAGCCATTGAAAACGAGGGCATGGAAGTCATTGGCTTAACTAGTTACGGCGACCTTACATCCTTTGCGCAACAGGCCTCCCGCGCCTCCAGCTTTATTGTGTCCATCGATGACGAAGAGTTTGTTTCTGACTCTGAAGACCATGACTTGCCCGCATTAAATAACTTACGCGCATTCATTACAGAAGTGCGTAAGCGCAATGAAGATATTCCAATCTTCTTGTATGGTGAGACTCGCACTTCACGCCATATGCCAAATGACATCTTGCGTGAATTGCACGGCTTCATTCATATGAATGAAGATACGCCAGAGTTTGTGGCGCGTCATATTATTCGCGAGGCTAAGGTTTATCTAGATTCATTAGCCCCGCCATTCTTCCGGGCGCTGACTAATTACGCCTCTGAAGGTTCTTACTCTTGGCATTGCCCGGGCCACTCTGGTGGTGTCGCTTTCTTGAAGAGCCCAGTAGGTCGTATGTTCCATCAATTTTTTGGTGAGAACATGCTCCGCGCTGACGTTTGTAATGCGGTGGAAGAGCTGGGTCAATTATTGGATCACACTGGTCCTGTATTGCAAAGTGAGCGCAATGCTGCCCGCATCTTTAATACTGATCATTTGTTCTTCGTAACGAATGGCACCTCTACATCAAATAAAATTGTTTGGCACTCTACTGTTGCCCCCGGTGACGTAGTGTTGGTAGATCGAAACTGCCATAAGTCGGTAATTCATTCAATTACGATGATGGGCGCGATCCCCATCTTCCTGATGCCAACACGCAATCATCTTGGCATTATTGGTCCGATTCCAAAGGAAGAATTTGAATGGAAAAACATCAAGAAGAAAATTGATGCCAATCCCTTTATTAAAGACAAGAATGTCGTGCCACGCGTCATGACGCTCACGCAAAGTACATATGATGGCATCGTCTACAACGTCGAGATGATTAAAGAGATGCTCGATGGCAAAGTGGATTCATTGCATTTTGATGAAGCTTGGTTGCCTCATGCTGCATTCCATCCTTTTTACAAAGATATGCATGCCATCGGCTCTGATCGTAAGCGTACGAAGAAGAGTTTGATGTTTGCAACCCAATCAACCCACAAGTTGTTGGCTGGCCTCTCACAAGCTTCACAGGTATTGGTGCAGGACGCAGAAGAGCACAAGCTCGATCGCGACTGCTTCAATGAAGCCTATCTCATGCACACCTCGACTAGTCCGCAGTACGCCATCATTGCTTCCTGTGATGTATCTGCCGCCATGATGGAGGCTCCTGGTGGGACTACGCTAGTGGAAGAATCTATTGCCGAGGCGATGGATTTCCGTCGTGCGATGCGTGAAGTCGATGATAAGTTTGGGGCGGACTGGTGGTTCAAGGTTTGGGGTCCAGATCATTTAGCTGAAGAAGGTATTGGTGAGCGCTCAGATTGGATTCTGGAGCCCAATGCTAGCTGGCACGACTTCGGCAAGGTTGCCCAAGACTTCAATATGCTGGATCCAATCAAGGCTACTGTTGTCACCCCTGGCTTGGATATTGAGGGTAACTTCGGATCCATGGGTATCCCAGCAAGCATCGTTACAAAGTACTTGGCTGAGCACGGTGTGATCGTGGAGAAGTGCGGTTTGTACTCCTTCTTCATCATGTTCACTATCGGTATTACTAAAGGCCGTTGGAATACCTTGGTAACTGAGCTACAGCAATTCAAAGATCACTTTGATAAGAATGCTCCATTGTGGAAAGTGCTTCCAGAGTTTGTGGCTAAACATCCTCGTTATGAGCGCGTTGGCCTCAAAGACATCTGTCAGCAAATTCATGAGTTCTACAAGAGTCGTAATGTAGCTCGTATGACGACTGAGATGTACACCTCAGACATGGTGCCTGCAATGATGCCTTCAGAAGCTTGGGCTAAGATGGCGCATAAAAAAGTAGATCGTGTTCCCTTGGATCAATTAGAAGATCGGATTACCGCAATGCTGGTAACCCCATATCCTCCAGGTATTCCACTGCTTATCCCGGGCGAGCGCTTCAATAAACGCATCATTGACTACCTCTACTTTGCTCGTGACTTCAATGAGCGCTTCCCAGGCTTTGAGACCGATATTCATGGTCTGGTTAAAGGAGATATCGATGGGCGTAGTGAGTACTACGTTGATTGTGTAAGGCAGGAGCCTGACATCACTCTATGATCTCTTTCAGGTAATAAACACTCTTAATACCCTGCTTTTGCAGGGTATTTTTTTATCTTGGAATATGTTTATATGGAGCCGTACTATGCGCAATCTAAATTGGAGGCCTTGATGCGAGTTATTCATTTTTCTGATGCAACACAACGGTTACATCAAGTGATAAATCAAGTTGTGAATGATTGTGATGTAACTATTATTTATTGCGAGGGCGGGGAGGCTGCTGTTTTTATATCAAAAAATAAATACTCCAGCATTATGGAGACGCTACATTTATTAAAATCTCCGGCCAACGTAAAACACCTTGACAGGTCTTTGTCTCAATATCGCAAAGGCCAGATAAAGTAAGCGCTTGGCCTACTATTTTCCTGGCTTATCCAATCGAAACAGTACCGGCGCGTCTTCATCAACCTTATTTGTTGCCGCATCAGGCTTGGATTCATCGTCACTCGTGAAGTTAAATTCTTGACTCTGGACCACTGCTGCAGGCTTATCCAAGAAGGTAGTGACTAGTGCCGGGAATGCTGCTACAACCACCACCATGATGAGTTGCAGGACAACCCAAGGCAATGCTCCCCAATAGATATCACTACTCTTCACTTCTTTCGGTGCTACCCCACGAAGATAGAACAACGCAAATCCAAACGGTGGATGCATGAATGAGGTTTGCATATTCACGCAAAGCATGACGCCAAACCATACCAATGCAGCACTGGCTGCGGCCTGGGGATTGCCATTCATTGAGGCAAGTAGAACTGGTGCCAGTAGTTTGATTGCGACTGGTGCTAACAAGGGTACAACGATGAAGACGATTTCAAAAAAGTCTAAGAAGAACGCCAAAAAGAAAACAAACAGATTCACCACCACTAAAAATCCAACCCATCCACCTGGCAGATTGGAAAACAATTCTTCAACCCAGTGGCCGCCATCAACACCCTGGAAGACAACCGAGAAGCAAGTGGAGCCAATCAAGATGAAGACCACCATGGCAGTGATGCGCATCGTGTTTTGATAGGCCTCTTGAATCAATCCTTTGAGATTGGGGATGCTGGCCCTGCGTATCCAGGCTAAAAGCAATGCACCCATCGCACCCATAGCGCCTGATTCGGTTGGAGTGGCGATGCCAGTCATGATGGTTCCCAGTACCAAGAAAATCAGTACCGCTGAAGGAATGATTCCCAAGAGGCACTTCTTCCAGAGCGCCCAGCCTCTAAGGGTGAGCTCATTTTCCGGCGCGGGGGGTAGGTAATCTGGTTTAAAGCGGGAGAGGAAGAATGTGTAGAGAGCAAAAAGACCAATTTGCAGAAGAGATGGACCCCAAGCACCAAGATACATACTGCCAACATCTGCACTCCCGCTCTGGGTTTTGAGCTGGTCAGCCAGGACAATCAGCACTAAAGAGGGCGGCACTAGCTGAGTAATGGTTCCAGAAGCTGCTAAAACGCCCGTAGCGTAGCGCATGTTGTAGCCGTAGCGCATCATCACGGGCAAGGAGATCATCGCCATAGCGATCACCTGAGCAGCCACAGTGCCGGTTATTGCCCCGAGAATAAATCCCACAATAATCACCGAGTAACCAAGACCACCCCGAATGCGTCCAAAGAGCTGACCCATGGAGTCCAGCATTTCTTCCGCAAGACCGCAGCGCTCCAGAATGGCGCCCATAAATGTGAAGAAGGGAATTGCTAACAGTAGGTCGTTAGCAAGGACGCTACCAAAGATGCGCTGAGGAATGGCTTGCAAAAATGGCATGCCAAAGAAATTCTCAGAAATCGCAATGCCGGCAAAAAATAATCCTGCAGCCATCAATGAAAAAGCTACCGGAAAGCCGATCAACATAAACACAATGAGTCCGCCAAACATGAGCGGTGGCATCCATTCAAGCGGAATCATTGAATGGGCTTTTCATAATGGAGATCGGCGGCGGGTAATGTTTCTTTCCCTTTGAGTGCGCCAATGCGTTTAATGATTTCAGATAAGCCTTGCAGGCTCAACATAAAGAAGCCAAGTGGCACAACCAATTTAATCGGGTAGCGTAATAATCCGCCTGCATTGAGTGAATGCTCTGAGACTAGCCAAGAGGGATAAAACAAAGTGGTCCATGACAGCCAAGTAAAAAGAATGCAGGCTGGCATTAAAAAGACAATCAAACCAAAGAGGTCAATGTAGATACGCCCACGATCAGAAACCTGCGAGTAAATTAAATCGACTCGCACATGTTCATTGCGTTTAAGGGTATACGCGGCACCTAACATTACGGCAGTAGCAAAGAGGTACCACTGCAATTCTAGTGGCCAGTTGTTGCTGATATCTAGGCTATAGCGGAGTAGTGCATTGAGAGCTGATACAACGCAAGACAGCAAGATCATGATGCTGGCTGCTTTGCCCAGGAATTGATTTAGACGGTCAATTCCTGTTGAGATTGTTCCCCAAAAGCCCATGCAGTTTAAAGATCTGCGCGACCCCGTTTAATTGCAGCAAGCACTTGTGCTGGAGCGGTGCCACCAGCATGTTGACGAGAATTCACGGAACCATCTACGGTCAGCAAGGCAAAGACATCATCACTCATCATCTCTGGGCGATTATCTAAGCCACAAGCAAAGCGTAATTCAGATAGGGTGAGGTCGGTAAGCATGCAGTTACGACCAACGCAGGCTTTAACAGCGTGAGCTACTGCTTCATGAGCATCACGGAAAGCTAAACCTTTTTTCACCAAGTAATCAGCTAAGTCAGTTGCAGTGGCGAAGCCTTCTTCAGCAGCAGCCTTCATTACATCCGCTTTCACCTGAATATGTGGAACCATATCAGCGAAGATGCGCAATGTATCTTGCACGGTATCAACGGCGTCAAACAAAGGCTCCTTGTCTTCTTGGTTATCTTTGTTGTATGCCAATGGCTGGCTCTTCATCAAAGTTAATAAAGAAATCAAATCACCATATACACGACCCGTTTTGCCGCGCGCCAATTCTGGTACATCGGGGTTCTTTTTCTGAGGCATGATGGAGCTGCCAGTACAGAAGCGATCTGGTAAATCAATAAAGCCAAAGCGTGGGCTGAGCCAAAGTACCAGCTCTTCAGATAGGCGCGACACGTGCATCATCAGGATAGAAGCAAAGGCGCAGAACTCAATCGCGAAGTCACGATCCGATACGGCATCAAGTGAGTTATTGCAGATGCCATCAAAGCCGAGGGTCTTGGCAACTTGCTCACGATCAATTGGGTAGGTTGTACCGGCTAATGCGGCAGCGCCAAGCGGCAGGCGATTAAAGCGAGCACGAAGATCAGCCAGGCGACTCGCATCACGGCTAAACATTTCGTAATAAGCCATTAAATGATGGCCGAAAGTAATGGGTTGGGCTACTTGCAGGTGAGTATGGCCAGGCATGATCGTGGCAGAGTGGGTCTCCGCAAGATCAAGCAAGGCAATGCGTAAAGTTTTGAGGGTGGCTGCAATTTGATCAACGCTACCGCGTAACCACAGACGTAAATCTGTAGCAACTTGGTCATTCCGTGAGCGACCAGTGTGAAGACGCTTTCCGGCATCGCCAACTAATTCCGTGAGGCGAGCTTCAATATTGAGATGCACATCTTCCAATGAAAGTTGCCAGTTAAATTCACCGGCTTCGATTTCACCTTTAATCTGAGCCATTCCCTTTTGAATATCTGCCAAATCTTGTGCGCTAATGATTTTTTGCGCAGCCAGCATTTCAGCGTGGGCTAAAGATCCAGCGATATCTACTAAGGCAAAGCGTTGATCAAAGCCGATAGACGCTGTATAACGCTGTACTAGTTCGTCAACGGGTTCGTTAAAACGGGCCGACCAAGCTTGGGCTTTGTTGGCAAGGGAATTTTTTGATGAGCTCATAAACGCAGTATATTGGTGTAGGTCTTTGATTATTTTAAATGTTATGTCCCAAACCCCCATTTCTAGCTCTAGTTCCTCTGTATCTCCCACCCCTCAGCGCCTGGTAATTGCCTCCCGTGAGAGCCGCCTTGCCATGTGGCAGGCGGAACACGTCCGAGATTGCCTTAAAAAGCTCTATCCAGCATGCGATGTTCAGATTCTGGGCATGACTACCCGGGGCGACCAAATATTGGATAAGGCCCTCTCTAAAGTGGGTGGCAAGGGCTTATTTGTGAAAGAGCTCGAAACCGCTTTGGAGGGCGGTCGGGCTGATTTGGCTGTTCACTCCCTTAAAGATGTGCCTATGGTCATGCCCGAGGGTTTTGATTTGTCCTGCGTAATGGCGCGGGAAGATGCGCATGACGCCTTTGTCTCTAATGATTACGCTAGCCTCGAGGATTTGCCGGCGGGCGCTGTGGTGGGTACTTCAAGCTTGCGGCGTGAGTCAGTTCTCAGATCCAGGTTCCCGCATTTAGTGATCCAGCCCCTGCGTGGCAATTTAGATACCCGTATGGGTAAGCTCGATCGCGGTGAGTATCAAGCAATTATTTTGGCTGCTGCCGGTCTAAAGCGACTTGGTTTGGAGAGTCGTATTCGTGCACTGTTGCCGATTGATCCCTACACGCCAGCCGCCGGACAGGGCGCGCTCGGCATCGAAACCCTCAGCAAGCATCCCAATATTAAAGAGTGGCTTGCCCCTCTGAATGATTTACCAACCCTCTATGCAGTTACTGCCGAGCGTATGGTGTCACGCCAACTAGGTGGTTCTTGTGAAGTGCCTTTGGCTGCATACGCTACCTGGGATCAAGATCATATGAACATCCGCTCTTTTGTAGCTAGCGTAGACGGCACTGCAAGTTGCTTAGCTAGCGCTCAAGGCGCAGTAAAAAGCTTGGAAGATGCCGAGGCACTTGGTTTGTCAGTTGCGTGCGATCTGATTTCTCAAGGCGCCGAGCATTTGCTGCCTAATGGTTTGCCGAAGTAAGTAGTAAAAAGGTAATTCATTAATGAGCAATAAGACCATTGTCATTACCCGTCCTAGCGGACAGGCGCGTCAATTGTCAGAAGCACTCCAGGCAAGCCTGCTCAAGAATAGTTTTACTTCAGAGACTTCTCCCCAAATTATTTCTTTACCCTTGCTGACAATTCTTCCAAAGGGTGAGGGTATATTGGTTAAATCAATCATTGCAGGGCTAAAGAGTGCTGACTTAGCAATCTTTGTTAGCCCCAATGCAATTGAATGCACGATGCGTTTGCTGGAAAGGTCTTGGCAAGAGGTATCTGATCGGCCATTGCCGATAGGTGTGATGGGAGGTAGTAGCTTGGCAGCCCTCAACAATCATGGCATTGGTCTTGAGAGCAATGCTACGAAAATTATTCTTCCTCAGAGTAATGCACAGTGGGACTCCGAAGGTCTTTGGGCTGAATTGCAAAAGTTGAAATGGGATTGGTCCACCAAGAGAGTGATCATCCTTAAGGGTGAGGGTGGTCGTGACTGGCTGGCTGAAACTTTAAAACAGGCTGGTGCGCAAGTTGAGACATTTTCTGTTTATGCGCGAGTCCCATTGGATCTCAATAGTCCTGCCTGGAAAGATGTCCATGAGATGGATTTTGCAAAATCACTTTGGCTTCTGACCTCTTCTGAGGCGGTGCGATATTTGGGTCAAGCAAAATTGCCCTTAGATCTGGCAACAGCCATTTGTCCACATCACAATATTGCTGATGCCGCTGAGCAAATTGGCTTTGGTGAGGTGTTTACTTGCGAGCCTGGTGATGAGGCTTTAATTACCGCATCGCAAGCTTGGCTCTCTATTTAATTACTAGGGTAGCTGAGTAGCGCCGGCAAAAATACTTCGCTCACGAGGAGTGGGCGTCCCTTGAGTTGATATAGAGTTCTTCTTGCCCAGCTCGCAGAAGGAAGCTCTGAGTATTGCTGGAAACATTTTTTCCATAAAACGCTTTGTTTATCCAGTCGAGCAATTTCACGGAATGGTTTTTTCTTGGAGTGCATACGCGTTTTAGCAAATAGCACTGCTCCTAAAGGTTTCTTGCCTAAACGTAAAATCTCATGATTACTGCCACTAGAACTACTAGTGGGAATAATGCTGTGAGCCATAACTAGTGGTACACCGTTTGCGCAAAGTAGCACTTCTCGGATACGGCAACGTTTGATCTTGAAATGAAAATAGCGACTTTCGTCGCTATTTAGGTTTTGTCGGCAATCTCGCAGAACCACTACCTCTAGTTTCTGTCCAATTGCGCGTTCAATTTTTTGGGTTAAAGAGCCGGTATCACTCAACCAAGACTGCCACTTTCGTGGCGCTTGATGCAACTCACCGGAATCGACTCGATTCCATGCAGAACGGAGACGACGACGGTGAATCATATTTAGCTACCGCTAAAGTTTCTGCGCTGACCGCCAGATTTTGGTTTAGCAAAACGTGGACCGGCGGATGGACGTGAATCTCCAGAGCGTGCTGGACGTGAGTCAGCAAAACGCGCAGGGCGTGAATCAGCAAAACGATTGCCACCAGCAGGACGTGAATCGCCGGATGGGCGGGAGTCGCTAGAGCGAGATTCGAAATGATTGTCTGAGCGATTACCACCGCCTCCGCCACCAGAACGAGACTCTGAACGAGCACCAGAACCGTAACGACCGCCACCACCACCAGAACGACCGCCACCGCCAAAGCCACCACCAGAACGACCACCACCTGGGCGACCACCGCCACCACCAAAGCTAGGCTTAGCTTGTGGCTCAAGGCCGGCAATAACTGAAGCAACGATGTCTTGCTGTGTAAAGCGCTCGATATTGCGAATCTTGGCGCGGTCACGATGTTCAACCAAAGTGATAGCTACACCATTGCGACCCGCACGACCAGTACGACCGATGCGATGCGTATAGTCTTCTGGTTTCATTGGCAGGCCAAAGTTAATCACGTGACTAATACGTGGCACATCAATACCGCGAGCTGCTACGTCAGTCGCAACTAAAATCTTGGTGTGACCTTTACGCAAAGACTCAAGACGGCGCATACGAACTGCTTGAGGCATTGCACCGTGTAAGGCGCTAGCTTCGTAACCATTGGCACGCAAAGTGTCAGCAATTTTTTCACTTTCAACTTGAGTGCTTGCAAATACGACTGCTTGATCCAAAGAGGCATCAGCCAAAATGTGCTCAAGCAATTTATGCTTGTGTGACATGCTGTCAGCCCAGTGCAGTTTCTGTTCAATGTTCGCGTGCTTTTCGCCAGCATGAGCAAGCTCAATACGTTTAGCGTTGGTAGTCAACTCATTAGCCAAAGACATAATCTTTGGTGCAAAAGTTGCAGAGAACATCAAGGTTTGGGTGCGACCAGCACAACGCTTATCAATCGCCTCGAGATCATCAGCAAATCCCATGTCGAGCATGCGATCGGCTTCGTCAATAACGAGTTGTTTGACATCATCTAAGCGAATTGCTTTGCTATCGGTCAGATCGAGTAAGCGACCAGGAGTTGCGACAACTAACAATGCGCCTTTGAGGGCCTGGATTTGCTTGCCGTAAGGCATGCCACCCATGACGGTTGCAATACGGATGCCTTTCATGCCGCGAACTAAGTTCACTGCATCTGCGGCAACCTGTTGAGCTAATTCACGAGTAGGGCAGAGCACCAACACTTTAGGTTGTGCGCGACCTGGTACGGGTGAGCCGTTTGGGTTGTCTTCGATCAGTTGATTAATCAAAGGTAATAAGAAGGCTGCGGTTTTACCGCTACCGGTTTGGCTGCTGACCAATAAGTCACCACCAGCGAGAGCAGCAGGAATAACCTGAGCTTGCACTTCAGTAGCTTGGGTGTAACCCAGTTCAGCAACGTTTTTAAGGAGTGGCGCCGCGAGGGCGAAATTCTGGAAATCATTTCCAGCGAGATTGGTTTCTTTAGAAAAAGTCATGCTATTACACATCCCTTTTAAGGGATGTCTCCGTGTATACACTCTTTGTTTTTTTGAGTGTGATGGTCAAAGGCATCGACCATCAGACAGGCGGCAGCGCGTTTTTTTAACTTCGGTGTTTATGACTTCTAAACGGTACGCTGAAATATAGCTGGGGGGCGATGAATCAAATTGCTTTAAAAAGCTTCCCATTATGGCATTTTGAGAAGTGAATTACAAGGGTTTTCCCGAATTTAATTATGATGGGGTGATGGATTGGTTTATTTCACCTTCAAGTGTTGGCATCATCGACTTCCCCACATATTTGCTGGGAGTGATTTTTACCATCCTATTCCCTGGCCCAAATTCTCTTTATGTATTAACGATTGCTTCTCTTAAGGGCTGGCGTGCGGGGGCTTGGGCATCGCTCGGAATCTTTATTGGTGATGCCATCCTGATGATCGGTGTTGCACTAGGCGCCGCCACTTTACTGAACTCATCGCCATCAACATTTAACTTCATACGCATGCTGGGCGCCGCTTATTTGGCTTGGATGGGTTATGGATTTATACGGGATGGAATGAGACGTTGGCGTAGAGATCAAACAGTTGTTACAGAAAATGGCGGGGCGCATTATTTGAATGCGTTACATCCTTTGATAGCTTCTCTGACATTGTCCTTAACCAACCCTAAAGCGATCTTTTTCTTTGTTTCATTTTTTGCGCAGTTTATTCAGCCCGGGTACGCGCATCCCGTTCATACCTTTTTGTATCTTGCCGTTGTACTCCAGCTAGTGAGCATGACTTACTTAGCTGGCCTAATATTTTTAGGTCAGTATTTTCTTGGCTTCTTTAAAAAGCACTCCCGCTATGCTGCGATTCTTTGGCTTGTAGTTGGAATGCTTTTAGTCGGATTTGCTGCGAAATTGTTACTCTAGCGCCATACCAATCGACAGCATTTATTTGAGCCAACTTATCAAGCGCTCAACACCTGTGCGATAGGGCGGTCTTGCCAATTTAGTTCCGCGTAAGAAACTGAGACCCAAGAAGCCGCGAACCTCTAAGACGGATTTGCGATGACTGAATGCTTCAAAACCTGCTTTGCCATGATATGCACCCATTCCGCTTGCACCGATACCGCCAAAAGGTAAATCCTCTATTGCTGCATGCAAGAGGGTGTCATTGATTGTCACGCCACCAGAGCGAGTTTCATTCAGAATGCGCTGCATTACCACCTTATCTTTTCCAAACCAGTACAGGGCCAATGGATTTGGGCGTTCATTGATATAGCGAATGGTGGAATCAACATCATTGATAGCGACGATTGGCAGAATGGGTCCAAACACTTCTTCTTGCATAACCAGAGCATCCTCAGAGACATTCAGAAGTGCTACAGGCATGAATGCAAGTCCAGCATTATCAGCGGGAGAGGTCAAGGGGATTACTTGTGCACCACGATCCGATGCATCTTGAACCAGTTGATGCCAACGCGTTAACTGATAATCATCGATTGCGCCTGTGAATTCCTCCGGATTGGAGAATTGTTCTTGTGCTGCACTTTGCAATCCTTGAATAAACGCATCGCAATCACTCGCGTGAACTATGGCGTAATCCGGGGCAATACAGGTTTGACCACCATTCACTAATTTGCCATAAATAATGCTTGCAGCTGCATCCTTGAGTTTGGCGGATGGGTCAACAATCGCTGGCGATTTACCACCCAACTCAAGTGTGATCGGTGTCAGATGGTCTGCAGCAGCACGCATCACTTTTTTGCCAATGTCGTTCGAGCCAGTAAAGAAGAGGTGATCAAACGGCAGTGCTGCAAAAGATTCTGCAACTTCAGTGCCACCAACGGTGACACAAAATTCACTTGGGTGAAAATATTCTTGAATCAATGTTGCTAAGAATCCAGAGGTGCGTGAACTTCTTTCTGAGGGTTTGAGCCAAACACGATTACCTGCCGCAAAGGCAGCAATAGCTGGAACCAGTGCCAGCTGAACTGGGTAATTCCAAGGGCTCATGATTCCGACGACGCCCATAGATTGCATTTGTGTCCAAGCGTGAGATGAGCCTAGGAATCCTGGCGTTGAGACTAGTTGCGGTTTCATCCACTCTTTGAGATGTTTGCGAACATGTTTGCAAGCCTGATAGATCATCTGAAACTCTAGGAGTCGACTCTCAATCGAGTGACGAGTACCAAAGTCTGCGGCTAAGACTTTGCAGATTTTTTCTTCATTGGCGGCAATCATTTTCTCAATGCGACCGATACGTTCAAGCCGAACCTCCAATGTAGGGTTTGGTTCTGCAGCATATGCTGCCTTGATTTCATCTAATTGGAGTGTGAAGCGATTTATGGACATGAGGTTTATATAGGGCAAGCAAACGATTGAATAAGGCATTAGGATAAAGGTATGAACAACACTATCCTTAAAAACCATCCTAGTCTTGAGCGTGCCACCTTGGGGGGCGGCTGTTTCTGGTGCTTGGAAGCGGTTTACCAGCAAATCTTAGGCGTAAGTGCGGTTGTTTCTGGGTACGCAGGAGGGGCAATGGCCAATCCCGACTATGAATCCGTTTGCTCGGGCCAAACTGGCCACGCTGAAATTGTGGATGTGTATTTCGATCCGACACTAGTGTCTTATCGTGATTTATTAGAAATCTTTTTTGTCATTCATGATCCCACTACCTTGAACTATCAAGGCAACGATCACGGCACCCAATATCGTTCAGTGATCTTCACTCACAGTGAGAGTCAAAATGTCACTGCGCATGAGGTGGTCAAAGAGCTGGAGGATGCGAAGATTTATTCCAGTCCAGTGGTAACCCAGATTGATTTAGCCCCGGTTATTTATCCAGCCGAGGACTATCACCAGGATTATTTCCGTCAGCATCCAGGACAGGGTTACTGCATGGCAGTCGTTGCTCCTAAGTTAGCAAAATTCAGAGCAAAGTTTCAATCTCTAATTGCGCCAGAGTTTCGCTAGAGTCGATTAGGGTGCCAGGCGAGAAATGCGCCAGTGGTCCCCATCCAGTTGATAGTGAATGCGGTCATGTAGTCGTGAGGGTCGACCTTGCCAGAATTCAATTTCAGTGGGGTGTAGACGATATCCGCCCCAATGATCGGGTCTAGGTGGTTTATCTCTAAAGTCGGCCGCGAATCGCTTTTCAGCTTCTTCAAGAAATTCTCGATTCGGAATTTCAGCGCTTTGAGGTGATGCCCATGCCCCAATTCGGGAGGCTGCTGGGCGGGAGTGAAAGTATTCATCGCTCTCGGTAGGGCTGACCCGCTCAACTATCCCTTTAATCCGAACTTGACGCTCTAGCTCATGCCAATGAAAAAGCAAAGCAGCTTGTGGCCGAATGGCTAAGTCCTTACCTTTTTGACTCTCGTAATTGGTAAAGAAGGTAAAGCCAGCCCCATCCGCGCCTTTTAGTAAGACAATACGGGCTGATGGATTGCCTATTGCATCTGCAGTTGCCAAAGTCATGGAGTTGGGTTCTGGGCATTCTGCTTTGACGGCCTGATCAAACCAAAGCTGAAATAAGCTCAGTGGATTGGACGGAACTTCAGTCTCTGAAAGTTGACCGAAGGTATAGTTTTTGCGGAGTTGAGCGATGGAGTCCATTTTTTCAGTATAAAGAGAAGCTATGGCAGAAGACAAGTTAGAAGACGGTGTGGGAGATCGACGCTTTGGTGGTGTAGCTCGGCTATACGGCCCAGAGCTGCGTGAGCGTTTTCATCATGCCACTGTTGTTGTAGCTGGATTGGGTGGAGTCGGTTCATGGGCTGCTGAAGCTTTGGCACGCACTGCTATTGGACATCTAGTCTTGATCGATTTTGATCACATTGCCGAAAGCAATACCAATCGTCAGCTACACGCTCTTGAGGGTGAGTATGGCAAAGCTAAGGTACAAGCGATGACCGATCGCATTCGCCAAATTAATCCTGAAATCAGGCTCACTAGCCACGATGCATTTTTGGAACCAGAAAATCTGGATACCTTGATTCCGGAAGGTGCGATTGTTTTGGATGCAACCGATTCAGTGCAAACTAAAATTGCTTTAGCGGTTTGGGCTAACAAACACCAGCGCGCTCTAGTCATGTGTGGTGCAGCTGGCGGAAAATCAGACCCTACTTCTGTACGCTGTGATGACCTATCTAGAACCGAGCAAGATGCTTTATTGGCAAAGGTGCGTCAGGGTCTCAGACAGGACCATGGATTTTCTAGAAATCTGAAAAGAAAAATTGGTATTCGAGCGATCTATTCTCACGAGCCTCGTGCAGGTGTTGCTAGCGGAGGTCTTGCATGCTCTGGCTATGGGTCAACAGTGATGGTGACGGCGGCATGTGGTTTAGCCGGGGCTGCTGAAGTCTTAAATCTCATTGCTGCTCAATAGATTTTTTCAAATCTATCCATAAATCCTTAAGGGGAATCCCTGTAGGAAATTACGGATTCTGATGTCATCCAAAATTTATTATTTCCTCAGCAAGCCTGCATCCTCTTTGCCTAGTGATTTTTTTCACACCATATTTAATTGTTTAAGCACTTTACGCACTTTTAGCCTCTAGTGCAGATGCTTGGTCCTCCCTAGACTTTGCCTCGTTGGTGATTTACCAACGACAAATCGAAAGGGGGTCTCTTTTGCAGACTGAACAAACTGGTTTACAGCGCCACCTCAAAGTCAGGCACATTCGCCTGATGGCTTTGGGTTCCACTATCGGCGTTGGATTATTTCTGGGCTCGGCAAGTGCAATTCAAATCGCAGGACCTTCCATCTTGCTGGGATATTTGCTTGCCGGCATCGTTGCCTTCATCGTGCTTCGCGCCTTGGGTGAGATGGCAGTACATGAACCTGTTGCAGGCTCGTTTGCTGCATATGCCAATACCTATGTAGGACCGCTGGCGGGTTATATGGTCGGGTGGGGCTACTGGACTTACTGGATCGTTGTTGGAATAGCCGAAGTCACTGCTGTTGGTATTTATATGGGTATTTGGTTTCCAGATGTCCCCCAGTGGATTTGGGCTTTGTCCTCCATCTTGATGATGGGCTTAATCAATCTCATTGCCGTAAAAGTTTTTGGTGAGTTTGAGTTTTGGTTTGCTCTCATCAAAGTGGTTGCTATTGTGGCCATGATTGCCTTGGGAAGCTCAGTCATCTTCTTTGGTTTTACCAATGACTGGAATCCGATTGGCTTCAGTAATCTTTGGCAGCACGGCGGCTTCTTCCCTAATGGTGTTGGCGGCATGTTACTTTCTCTGCAGATGGTCTTATTTGCATATGTTGGTATTGAGATGATTGGGTTGTCTGCTGGTGAGGCTGAGAATCCACGCAAAACCATACCGATGGCAATTGATTCATTGGCATGGCGCATCTTGATTTTTTATATGGGTGCGATCCTGGTCATCTTGGCCATCTTCCCTTGGAATGAGGTTGGGCAGCAAGGAAGTCCATTCGTGGTGATGTTTGAGCGGATTGGTTTACGCGAAGCTGCTGGCATCATTAATTTCGTAGTCATTACTGCTGCTTTGTCATCCTGCAATGCTGGCATATTTAGCGGTGGGCGACTCTTATACGCGCTCTCAGTGAATGGCTATGCGCCTTCCCCATTTGCCAAGCTATCGAAGTATGGGGTTCCACATCGAGCGGTGATGGCAACGGTGGCGGTTTGTATGACCGGGGTGGTGTTGAACTACTTTGTTCCAGATAAAGCGTTTCAGTACGTTATGGCTGCAGTTACCTTTGTTGGATTGATGGTGTGGATTGCAATCTTGCTCACCCAAATTCAATTTCGCCGCTCACTCACTAAAGCCCAGGCTGCCGAATTGGCATATCGCACGCCTTGGTGGCCCTATTCCTCATGGTTTGCATTGGCATTTATTACCTTGGTCGTGGTGTTGATGGGCTTTCATGAGGATGCACGGATTGCTTTGGTATTGGGTCCGTGCCTATTGGGTGTGTATCTCGCCATGTTCTACATCGTTGGCTTACATCGCAAAACAAAACTGAGTCGTGAATTCAAATAAGGAGATTGAAATGATTGTTGGCGTACCTCAAGAAGTAAAAAATAATGAATTTCGTGTTGGCTTAACTCCAGGTAATGTCAGGGGTTTATGTAAGCAGGGTCATTCTGTCCTGGTGCAGCGTGGAGCTGGTGAGCAAATTGGCTTGAGCGATGAGTCCTATCGCCTATCTGGTGCCACCTTGATCAACAGTGCTGCTGAGGTCTTTGCAAAAGCAGAGATGATCGTTAAGGTTAAGGAGCCTCAGCCGCAAGAATGCGCCATGTTGCGTGAAGATCAAATCCTCTTTACCTATTTACACCTCGCTCCAGACCCACAGCAGACCAAAGCATTGCTAGCTTCAGGTGCAAGCTGTATTGCTTATGAAACTGTTACCTCATGTAATGGTGCGCTGCCTCTGTTAGCCCCTATGAGTGAAGTTGCGGGCAGGATGTCTATCCAAGCAGCAGCCATTCATCTTGAGAAAACAAATGGAGGCTTGGGTATCTTGATGGCAGGTGTACCAGGAGTTGCACCAGCAAAAGTCGTGATATTGGGTGCAGGTGTAGTGGGGCGTAATGCTTTGCAAATGGCAGTGGGTATGGGTGCCGATGTTTGTATTTTCGATCGCAATATCGATTGCTTGAGACAGATTGACATGCTCTACGGCAACCGCGTGAGAACCTTCTACGCTGACCCACTCTTGGTTGAGTTGGAGGTTTGTGAGGCGGATGTGGTGATCGGCGCCGTCTTGCTGCCTGGTGCTGCAGCACCAAAGCTGGTTACAAGAGAAATGGTGCGAAAAATGAAGGCGGGTGCAGTAGTAGTGGATGTCGCAATCGATCAAGGCGGCTGTTTTGAAACATCCAAGCCAACTACGCATGCTGATCCTACCTTTATCGTAGATGGCGTTCTGCATTACTGTGTAGCAAATATGCCTGGAGCAGTTGCGAGAACCTCTACCTTTGCACTGACCAATGCGACTTATCCGTTTATTGAAGCTTTAGCTAATCGAGGTATGGTGAAGGCACTCTCTCACGATCACCATTTGCGCAATGGCTTGAGTGTGCATCGAGGTAGTCTTACTTCTGAGCCGGTTGCCAAAGCCCAGAAGGTCGATTTTGTATCAGCAGAAGAGTTGTTGGCTGCGTAGCAGTTTCACCGAAGTCGTAGGTGTGGAATGGCTTGGGGGCTTAGGCTCTCAAGCTTTCCTCTATCATTCAATACATGGACTTATCTGCATTAACTCTTTCTACTGGCGTGGTCGCTCTGGCTGAGATGGGCGACAAAACTCAACTGCTTTCCTTGATGTTGGCTGCCCGCTACCCAAAACAGGCTCTTGCCATTATTGGTGGGATATTGATTGCCACAATTGCGAACCATGCTTGCGCAGCGTTGCTAGGGCATTGGCTCACTACCTTTATGAGTCCAGACATCCTTAAATGGATTTTAGGTTTAAGCTTTTTGGGAATTGGTCTTTGGCTCTTGGTACCTGATCACATTGATGATGCGGCTGGATCTAAAGTGGCTGATAGAGCCCTTCAGGTGTTCATGCTCACGGTTGGACTATTTTTCTTGGCCGAGATGGGGGATAAGACTCAAATTGCCACCATCGCTCTGGGCGCTAAATATTCCGACGTTGTTTCGGTCACCATTGGCACCACTTTGGGGATGATGTTGGCCAACGCTCCAGCTGTTTGGATTGGTCAGAAGTTCACTAAACGCATGCCGATTAAATGGGTACATGCGGTAGCTGCCGTGACCTTCATTGCCATTGGTGTCGCTACCCTCATCTGGGGTTAGGGCGAAATTGGTCTGCGGGGCTTAAAATTGCCCCATGAAAACTGATCTGCCACAGAGCTTTCGCAGGCTCGAATACCGCGCTCCCAATTACACCTTTTCACAGGTTGAGTTAGATATTGCCCTAGATCCTGCTAGGACCATTGTGAAGAGTCGCCTAGAGGTCTTGCCAGGCGCTGGTCATGAGGCTGGAACGCCGTTGGTATTGCAGGGCCATGAGCTGGAGTTTGTGAGTTTGCGTATTAATGGTGAAGCCCATCGTCAATTTGAACTGACACCAGAAACACTAACCATTCATGCATTGCCCAATGAAGGCAAACAAACCTTCATTGTTGAAATCATTTGTGTTTGCGTGCCTGAGAAAAATACTACGCTGATGGGTCTGTATGTCTCTAATGGGAATTTCTTTACCCAGTGCGAAGCAGAGGGCTTCAGAAAAATTACTTATTTTCTTGATAGACCAGACGTCATGGCACGCTATCGTGTCACACTGCGTGCGCGTGAAGCAGACTGCCCAGTACTGCTGTCAAATGGCAATCTCATTAGCACAGAAAAATTACCGAATGGATGGCATAGCGCTGTTTGGGAGGATCCATTTCCAAAGCCATCCTACTTGTTTGCTTTAGTTGCTGGCAAGTTGGAATGCATTGAGGAAACTATCACCACCGGTAGTGGTGCTCAGAAGCTACTGCAAATTTGGGTTGAGCCACATGACCTGAAAAAGACTCGTCATGCAATGGATTCTTTAATTGCTTCGATTCATTGGGATGAAAAACGTTACGGCCTGGAACTTGATCTTGAGCGCTTCATGATTGTGGCAGTAAGCGATTTCAATATGGGTGCAATGGAGAACAAGGGCCTCAATGTCTTCAATACCAAATTCGTGCTTGCCCAGCCAGAGACAGCAACAGATGCTGACTTCGCCAATATTGAAAGCGTAGTAGCTCATGAGTACTTTCATAACTGGACTGGTAATCGAGTTACCTGTCGAGATTGGTTTCAACTTTCTCTTAAAGAAGGCTTGACCGTATTCCGCGATCAAGAATTCTCTGCTGATCAAATGGGTAGTGAGTCTGGCAGGGCAGTGAAGCGTATTGAAGACGTGCGTTTATTGCGTCAACTGCAGTTCCCGGAGGATGCTGGTCCGATGGCGCACCCAATTCGTCCAGATGAGTATCAAGAAATTAATAACTTCTATACCGTGACTGTGTATGAGAAGGGTGCTGAAGTTGTGCGTATGTATCAAACCTTGTTAGGTGTTGAGGGTTTCCGCAAGGGTATGGATCTTTACTTCAAGCGTCATGATGGACAAGCGGTGACTTGTGATGATTTCTTGGCTGCTATGGCAGATGCCAATGGGCGAGACCTCTCCCAGTTTAAAAACTGGTACAGCCAAGCAGGCACCCCTAAAGTCAAAGTAGAAGAATCCTATGATGAGGATAAAAAGCAATATCAAATTACCTTGACGCAAAGTCCATCAGCCAATATTGAGCACAAAGATAGCAAGCCATTTCATATTCCATTGAAGATGCGCCTGCTCACGCCAGCAGATGATCAGGTAGAGACTTTGTTAGAGCTAACTCAAGATCGGCAGACTTGGACTTTTGATCAAATAGAAAGTCGTCCGGTGCTATCGATTAACCGCAATTTTTCGGCACCGATTCATTTAGATTTTGATCAGAGTGAAGCTGATTTACTAACGATGTTCTCAAGTGATGACGATGCCTTTAATCGTTGGGAGGCTGGTCAGAAGCTCGCCATGCAAATGATCCTAGGCAATCGTTTGCCTGATAAAGCCCTGATTGAGGCTTATCGCACACTCTTGACCGATCCAGAGTTGGATCCTGCGTTCAAAGAGTTGGCGCTGACTTTACCCGCTGAGACCTATTTATATGAGCAGTGTGCAAGCGTTGATCCTCAGCAGATTTATGCTGCCCGTCGTGCTTTCCGCCATGCTATTGCCAGTGAACTGAGAATTGAATGGGCTGCTCTCTACCAACAGATGCAGGCTCCAGGGCCATTTAACCCTGATGCAGCAAGTGCTGGTAAGCGCGCATTAAAGAATCTTGCACTCAGCATGTTGCTCGAAGCGGATCCATTAATCTGGGCACCCATGGCAGTCAATCAATATCAAAATGCTGACAACATGACTGACCGATATGCAGCTCTGGCTGGTTTAGTGATTCATGGAAGTAAATCCGCAGCAGCTTGCCTAGAAGATTTTTATAGCCGGTTTGCTGACGATGCTTTAGTAATCGATAAGTGGTTTGCATTGCAATCCAGTAGGCCGCCACTAGTTCATGCTGAATCTACCTTGGATGTGGTCAAGCGTCTGCGTGAGCACGAAGTTTTCAAGATGAATAACCCCAATCGAGTACGCAGCGTGATTCATGCATTTTGTATGAATAATCCCGCCAGCTTTCATCAAACCGATGGTAGTGGTTATGCATTTTGGGCGGAATCTGTTCTTGCCCTGGATCCAATCAACCCGCAGGTTGCCGCTCGTTTGGCAAGGGGCCTTGATCGTTGGCGCCATTTTGCCAAGCCTTACCAAGACCATATGCTGGCAGCCCTGAAGAAGGTCGATGCTTGCGAAACCCTCTCTCCAGATGTGAAAGAGGTGGTTTCTAAGGCTTTGGGCAATTAGGCAGCTTGGAACAAGGCAAAATAGAGCCCATACAGAAATAAACCCCATTACGGAGAAACTCCTTTTGAGCGCTTCAAGTACTTTTAATACCAATTTCAAGCAATATCTATCGTTCGCCAAGGTAAAGGGTGCAGAAATACCTGCGGGTCTTCAAGAGCTGTTATTGGCCGTTGCCGATACTTGCTCAACCTTGAGTCATGAAGTTGCTCAAGGCGCTTTGATTGGCTTATTGGGATCTGCGGGTACTGGCAATGTCCAGGGTGAAGTTCAGCAAAAGCTCGATGTCATTGCTAACGACTTATTGATTGACGGCGTACAGGGCTGCAAATCTTTAGCCGGTCTCGCTTCTGAGGAAATGGAGTTGCCGCTTCCAGTTCAAGGTACTGGCGACTACTTATTGTTGTTTGATCCGCTAGATGGCTCTTCCAATATTGATGTCAATGTCTCTATCGGAACTATTTTCTCTGTGCTGAAAAAGCAAGATCCTGCAGCGCCATTGCAGACAGAAGATTTTTTATTGTCAGGCCGTCACCAAGTTGCTGCGGGTTACGTTGTCTACGGACCACAAACCACGATGGCATTAACTTTGGGTGATGGCGTAGTGATGTTTACCTTGAATAAGGTGACCGGAGAGTTTGTCTTAATTAAACATGCGGTGGAGATTGCGCATTCCACTAAAGAGTTTGCGATCAATATGTCTAATATGCGCCACTGGGCTGAGCCTGTGCGTCGTTACGTTGATGAGTGCTTGGCTGGCGTCAGTGGTGAGCGTGACAAAGACTTCAATATGCGCTGGATCGCATCTATGGTTGCGGATGTGCATCGTGTCTTATCACGTGGGGGCATCTTTATGTACCCGTGGGATCAACGTGAACCGCACAAGCCAGGAAAGCTGCGCCTGATGTATGAAGCAAATCCGATGAGCTTCT
Organism: Polynucleobacter sp. GWA2_45_21; assembly: GCF_001830325.1. Lineage (GTDB taxonomy): Bacteria > Pseudomonadota > Gammaproteobacteria > Burkholderiales > Burkholderiaceae > Polynucleobacter. The sequence goes on from NZ_MHZG01000019.1 coordinate 28,122, forward strand.
TAGTGGAGCAGGCTGGTGGTGCATCGACCAATGGCGAGCAACTTATTATGGATATGGTGCCTACTGAACTGCATGAGCGCGTCTCTGTCATGTTGGGATCTAAAGAAGAGATTGAGCGTTTACAGCACTATCACTCTCAGGTATAAGCAACTACCAAAACCCTGAAGTTGATCACTTAGGTGATCAATTAAAAAAGCCCAATCACTGATTGGGCTTTTTGTTGGCGGCTACAAAAGCAAGCCTTGATTAAGGCTGAACCTTTTCTTTTAGGTAGGCAAGCGATTCTTCCACCTGGTCAATGAGGATCAGGCAAATATCACCAGCAGATAAATCATCAAGTGCAGTATCAATGGCGAGGAATTCGCCGGTAATTTCTTTAACTTGTTTGGCTTTCTTGGTGCCTACTAAACCTTCTTGTAGCAACTTTAAGACTTCACCATCTTCGCGACCGCGTTGACACTGATCTTGATAAAGAATGACATTGTCAAAGCTATTACCAAGAATACGGGTCAGGTCACGAATATCTTCATCCCGACGATCACCGGCACCACTGATCACGACATGACTCTTTTTAGGCTTCATCGCTTCGATGGCACTGGCTAAAGCGCGCATGGCATCTGGATTGTGACCATAGTCAGCAATCACCGTGGCACCTTTATGTTGGAATTGATTAAAGCGTCCGGGCACTGCATTCGCTGAGCTCTCAAAAGAATGGAGGGCGCGAGCCACTGCTTCTGCGTCCAATCCAAGGGCCCAGGCTGCACCAATCGATGCCATTGCATTTTCTATCTGGAAGCCCAGTACACCATTTTGAGTCAGTGGAATTTCGCTTACTGGGTAGCGGAAAAGTACGCGCTCCCCTTTGGAGCAGATGATGTGGGTGCCATCAAAATAAATCACTTTTTTGTTTTTGGCGCGATGGGCTGCAATGACGGGGTGATGTTGGTTCTGAGAAAAGAAGATCACTCGACCGGTGCAGAAATCACCCATCCTAGCCACAATAGGATCTGTTGCATTGAGAACTGCAGCACCAGTAGGGGCAACGTTCTGAACAATGACCCGCTTCAGAATTGCTAGATCCTCTACGCTGGTGATGTAGTTCAGACCCAGGTGATCACCTTCACCGATATTAGTTACAACAGCAACCTCACAACGATCAAAGCCAAGACCTTCTCGCAACATCCCACCGCGAGCAGTTTCTAATACGGCAGCATCCACATCGGGATGCATGAGGACATTACGAGCACTCTTGGGGCCACTGCAGTCGCCAGAATCAATTAAGCGATGATTGATGTACACACCATCCGTTGTGGTCATGCCAACTCGTAAACCGGTCTCATTGAGCAAATGGGAGATGAGGCGAACGGTGGTGGTTTTACCATTAGTGCCTGTAACGGCTACCACTGGAATGCGTCCATCTTCACCCAGTGGGTACATCATATTAATAATGTCCTCGCCAACAGGACGGCCCTTGCCATAAGAAGGCTTGAGGTGCATCCGTAAACCGGGTGCTGCATTGACTTCAACAATGCCGCCACCCTGAGGCTCTAGGGGCTTGTAGATCGCCTCGCATAAGACGTCGACGCCAGCAATATCCAATCCAATCATTTGGGCAGCTGCAATTGCACTCGCAGCTACATTTGGATGTACATCATCAGTCACATCAGTGGCGGTGCCACCGGTACTGAGGTTGGCATTATTGCGAAGTAAAACGCGCTCACCAGTTTTGGGAACATATTGTGGGCTTAAGCCATTGCTAGCTAAATGTGCAAGCGCGATGTCATCAAAACGAATCTTGGTTAAAGCAGTTGCATGACCATCGCCACGCAATGGATTTTTGTTTTCTAATTCAACCAACTCAGAAACGGTATGTTTACCATCGCCAACCACTTGAGCCGGTTCTCGGCGTGCTGCAGCAGAGAGGCGATTACCCACCACCAGCAAGCGGTAGTCAGCACCAGGGAGATAGCGCTCGACAATGGTTTGGCGTCCAAAAGCTTGGGTAACTTCAAAGCCAGCGCGCACCTCTGCTTCAGTTTGAATATTGGCAACAACACCTTTGCCTTGGTTACCATCTTTGGGCTTCAGAACGATGGGGCCACCAATCTTTTGGGCAGCGCGCCATGCATCATCTGCAGTAGTAACCACTTCACCAGTGGGAACAGGAACTCCTGCAGCTGCCAATAAGTTTTTGGTGAGTTCTTTATCTTGTGCAATCGCCTCTGCAATTGCGCTGGTATCGCTAGTTTCTGCTGCCTGAATACGTTTTTGCTTACTACCCCAGCCAAACTGCACCATGCTGCCTTCAGTCATGCGGCGGTAGGGAATATTTCTTTGTACAGCAGCATCGACGATAGAGCCAGTGCTGGGTCCTAGGCGAACATCCTCATATAAAGCCTCTAATTCTGAGAGGGCCGCAGCTAAATCAAATGGCACATCACTCAGGGTTGCTTGAATAAGTCCAAAAGCAAAGTCAAATGCCATACGTCCAACAACTTCTTCGGTATATTCCACAACGACTTGATAGACGCCGACGTCAACCGTTTGTACTGTGCGGCTAAAGGTAACTGGGCAGCCTGCTTGAGATTGAAGACCTAAAGCAGCATGCTCTAAGGCGTGTGCCAGAGAGAGCATTTCATTATGACCGCCACGGCGCATGCTACCTAATTGAGGAAAGCGTTCACGAATCTTGATTTCAAAGCGGGGAATTGAATCGATTGATCGTTCTGTTTCATCGCAAGAAACAATGGCTTCTAGTGCGGTATGGCGGCTCCATAAATTTGGGCCGCGCAACATGCGAATACGGGTGATTTCCAATTAAGCCTCTGGTGGAATATTGGAGCTAGAAACAAATGTTTCAACTCCAGCTTCGATAACGTTGAACGGAATATCCAAAGCCCAGGCTGCACCAATAGCTGCTGCAAGACTTAAGTGTGGCACCCATTCAAGGGATGCCTCCTTCACTGCTGAAGGAGTTGGAATCACTAACTTGTCTACCTTACCTTGCTTGAGCGTAATGACAGATGGACTCACAATAATTGATCGACCATCTTTTTCTTGATGGGCAGTCACTACAGGAGAGTCCGGCTCTTGAGAGAAGTACATCACCTCACCCTTGCTGAGTTCCGCCATTTTGACAATCATGGGATCGTCTGCATTTAATACGCTGGTGCCGGTAGGCAATACAACATCAACCTGAGTACGCACTACGTTAAATAATTGATCTTCTTCGCTGATGTTGTGCTCAGGAAAGAGTTTGAGTGGGTCAATATTGAGTACGACACCAACTTGACATTGATCGTATGCCAGACCCTCTAGCAAGAGTGATGCATTGTCATTCTCAAGAACGGCAACCTCAATCGCTCTATTTTGAAGTGTGCGTCGTGCGTTTTCCCAGTGGGAAGAAGAGGTTTGTTTGATGGTGCGATTGCCAAAATAGAGGCCATTGCTGGTGGAGAGTCCAACATGCACGTTCGTCAATCTAGTGAAGTGGGCAATCATTTCGGCGACGATAGTTCTTCCGGAATTCCCGCTAACGCCAACAATTGGAATTCTGAAATCGTAGCCTGAAGGGAAAAGATGATTTGCAATTTCTTCGCCAACAGGTTGTGGAGTACCGCTAGCAGGTTTTAAGTGCATCAGTAAGCCAGGACCTGCATTCACTTCAACAATCGCCGCGTTTTGCGACTCTAGTGGCTTGCTGATATCTTGAGCTACGAGGTCAATTCCCGCAATTTCAAGCCCAACAACGCGTGCAGCTAATGCTACTTGGTGGGCTACTTCAGGGTGAACTAAGTCGGTCACATCAAATGCCACATTGCCATTACTTTGAATCAATACTTTTTGATCCACCCCTGGAATGCTCTCACCAGTCAGCTTTTGGCGAGCCAGCTCTAACTCAACTGCAGAATCGATCCGAACTGGATTAAGAGGGCATTCTTCAGTCGTGCCACGACGTGGATCAGAATTAATCTGAATTTGAATGAGTTCAAGCACGGTGTGCTTGCCATCACCGGTGATCCAAACTGTTTCACCTTTCGCAGCTGCTACTACTTTATTGCCGACGACTAACAAACGATGTTCATCGCCAATAATGTGGCGCTCTACCAAAACCTCACTACCTTCATTGATTGCTACAGCGTAGGCAGCTTCAATTTCTTGTTGGGTATAGAGGTTAATAAATACGCCACGACCATGGTTGCCATCAATCGGTTTCACAACCACTGGTAAGCCAATATCTTGTGCGGCTTCCCAAGCATCATCAGGACTTGTAACGACTCTACCCTCTGGGATTGGAACGCCTGCGCTAGCTAGCAAGCTTTTAGTCAGATCTTTATCACGCGAGATAGTTTCTGCGATGGCGCTAGTTTGATCGGTTTCAGCCGTCCAAATACGTCGTTGCTTGGCGCCATATCCGAGTTGAACTAAGTTGCCACTAGATAGTCTGATGTAAGGAATTTCTCGGACGGTAGCTGCGTTGACAATGCAGGCTGTGCTGGGACCTAGACAAAGATCATCACTTAAATCACGAAGTTCTTCAATGATCTGCTCTCGTTGAGCAATGGCATCGCCATTATCTTGAATTAGGGTGAGGAGAAGGTCACGCGCAAACTTAAACGCTTGCAATGTCACAGCTTCTTCAGTAGCGCTCACAATGACTTTGTAAACACCCCGGCGACCACCGTCACGAGCTCTGCCAAAACCGCCTGCAATGCCGGCTAAATTTTGCAGCTCAATGGTGAGGTGCTCGAGAATGTGTCCAGGCCAGGTGCCTTCTTCAACCCGTTTTAAAAATCCACCAGGCTCTCCATAACTGCAGCGATGCTCATGCAGGCTTGGAAGACATTTGCAAAGTCGGTCGTAGAAGCCGGGAATTAAGTCAGATGGATAGTCTTCCAAGTCCCCAATGTCGATCAAAACCTCCAGTGCGGGGTTGTAGCTCCACATATTGGGGCCACGCAGATGTCGGTGGCTCAGGATTTCAATGGTTTTATCTAGTAATTGGGGCATGTGTGGAATGGGGAATCTCAGCGCCGCATCAGAAGGCGAGGGCGGGGATGTCTCAGACTATCTCTCTGGTTCTAGTAATTATTCAAAATCCACAAAATTAGCAAAAATACATAAAAAAGACTATTTCGATAATTTAACGGCTTTCTGCCCCTGAAAGTTGACAGCATCATTAAATCTTCAAAACCTGGCTCCACTATACTTTTAGGACTAATGAAGCTCGATATTTCCCCATCCGTGCCCTCTGTACCCATTCAATGGGTTGCTGCATTAGAGGCCGATCAGTCCCCTGTAAATGGGCTGGATTCCATACTGGCATGGGTTGAGCTGGATCTTGATGATGCTATGCGCTTTGAAAAAAGCCTGCTTTGCGTAATCCCGTCAGGGCTATTTTGGACAGATGGTACCCACTCAGAATTCTGGCCTATTAGCTCTGGAGCCCATCTTTTTCAGGGAGATCATGCTGGGGTCGGCTATCTGAAATTGGAGTCCGAGGTCAGTTTGCTCAGGCTTTGGCGCTTTACGTTGGCGGTTAATCCTCAAATATTGCGTCTTCAGGGTGCTTATAAGCAATTAGCCAGTGGTGCGCAGACGGTTAAGGGGTCTGAGGCCTCTGAATACGATAAACAGGTTTGCCCAGTCTGCTTGAGCCCCAAGCCTGCCAATTCTGAAGCTTGCCCATCTTGCGATCCAGAGGATGATGCCCCACCATCCACCTTGACCTTATTTAAGTTGTGGCGTTTTGCGCGCCCTTATAAGAAGCAGCTGTTACTAGGCTTTATTCTGACTTTGCTATCAACCGGCGCCACTTTGATCCCGCCATATTTGACGATGCCTTTAATGGATCACGTATTGATTCCCTATGAAAAAGGTAATCCGATTGACTTCAATTTAGCCAGCAAATATCTCTTCGCTTTATTTGCGGCAGCGATCGTTGCCTGGGGCTTAGGCTGGTGGAAAACCTACCTTCTTGCATTGGTGAGCGAGCGTATTGGCGCAGATTTGCGCAATACCACTTTTGAACATTTACTGAAATTGTCCTTGGAGTATTTCGGCGGCAAAAGAACCGGTGACTTGATTGCGCGTATTGGCGCTGAGACAGATCGCATCTGCGTATTTTTATCTTTGTATGCCTTGGACTTTGCGACTGATGTGATCATGATTACGATGACAGCAGCAATTCTAGTTTCGATTGATCCCTTGCTGGCACTCGTAACTCTCGCGCCATTGCCATTTATCGTGTGGATGATTCATGTAGTACGAGATAAGCTGCGTTTTGGTTTTGAAAAGATTGATCGTATCTGGTCTGAGGTGACTAATATTTTGGCGGATACGATTCCAGGTATTCGGGTTGTCAAGGCTTTTGCTCAAGAAGATCGCGAGCTCAAACGTTTTGTAGATTCCAATAAACACAATTTACAAATTAATGATCGCGTTAATCGAGTATGGGGTTTGTTCTCTCCAACAGTCACGTTATTAACTGAAACTGGCCTCTTAGTGGTATGGGGTTTTGGTATCTGGCAGGTGGCACATCAAAAGGTTACGGTAGGTGTGTTGATTGCCTTCTTAGCCTACATTGGGCGCTTCTACATTCGCTTAGATTCCATGAGTCGCATTGTTTCGCATACCCAAAAAGCTGCTGCTGGAGCAAAGCGTATTTTTGATATCTTGGACCATGTTTCTAGTGTGCCCGAGCCAATTAATCCAGCGCCATTGGGTGAAGTTAAAGGCCAAATCTCCTTACGGGGCGTGGGTTTCCGCTATGGAAACCGAGCCGTCTCCAAAGGGATTGATCTGGATATTGCCCCTGGAGAAATGATTGGCTTAGTAGGGCATAGCGGTTCAGGTAAGAGCACGCTAGTGAATTTGATCTGTCGTTTCTATGATGTGAGTTCAGGTGCCATTACATTAGACGGGCGTGACATTCGAAGCATCGGAATCGCTGACTATCGCAAGCGTATTGGTTTGGTGCTGCAAGAGCCGTTTTTATTCTTTGGCACGATTGCAGAAAATATTGCCTACGGAAAACCGGATGCTACGCGCGAAGAAATTATTGAAGCAGCGCGCGCTGCACATGCTCACGAATTTATTTTGCGCTTACCGTTGGGTTACGACTCTTTGGTAGGTGAGCGCGGCCAATCTCTTTCCGGTGGAGAGCGTCAACGTATCTCGATTGCGCGTGCGCTCTTGATTAATCCAAGTATTTTGATTTTGGATGAAGCGACTTCATCGGTAGACACTACAACTGAAAAAGAAATTCAGCGCGCTTTGGATAATCTGGTTAAAGGTCGTACAACGATTGCGATTGCGCACCGCCTCTCTACTCTTCGAAAGGCTGACCGCTTGGTTGTGCTTGATAAGGGGGAGATTGTGGAGATTGGTTCACATGATCAGTTGATGGATGCACAGGGCGCGTATTACGCCTTGTATCAAGCGCAACTTCGCCATGCTGCCGAATTTGTTGAGGGTGGCGCGATTGGCGAGAGTATTGATGAGAATGAAAGAGACGAAGAACGTCTTCAGATTATTGCCAAGGAAACTGGGGGTGGTGTATGAGCCATCATCAAAAGTTACATACCTTAGAGCGTGATGCCCTTGGACGTCTCGTATTAACCGATGCTGATGGAATCGAGCATATTGGCGTCTATCCAGTCAGAGCGTTCCCGATTACACAGCCAGAGGTCGGAATCTCCATCATGGACCAATCTGGTAAAGAGTTGTGCTGGTTTGATGAAGTCAAAACTATTCCTGAGGGTGAGTTAACTCTCATCAAAGAAGAGCTGGCTGCTCGTGAGTTCATGCCCGTGATTAAAAAGATCACCAAGGTATCCACTTTTGCAACTCCGAGTCTTTGGGATATTGAAACCGACCGAGGTCCCACCAGAATTCGTCTTAAAGGCGAGGAAGATATTCGCCGTATTGCTGGAAATACATTGCTCATTGCTGACTCCAATGGCCTGCAGTTCTTGATACCAGATTCCACCAAGCTCGACAAAATCAGCAAGAAGCTTTTAGACCGGTTTAGGTAAGAATTTTTCTGAAAAAATCTTATTAGGGTTAATACTAATTCGATTAGTGAAAGCCCTAGGTATCGATTTAAATAATGTTGATGCCAATCAAGAGATCTATGTTCGGATCGATCAAAAATCATCACACAACAAAGAAAAGCCAAAGTAATATTGGTATTCAAAATTTTTTGGAGGAGCGTTCATGAAGATGAAGTTAAAAGGGGCATTGATTTCCACCGCATTAGCCCTCGGTGCTGTTGCTGTTTCACCTGCTTTTGCTGCTTGGGAACCAACCAAGCCAGTTGAGTTCATTATTCCTGCCGGTCCTGGTGGTGGTGCTGACCAAATGGCTCGTGTGATCCAAGGGATTGTCACCAAGCATAACTTGATGAAGCAATCGATCATTCCGATTAATAAGTCTGCTGGTGCAGGTGCAGAAGGTTTCTTGGCAATTAAGGAAGCTAAGGGCGATCCAAACAAGATCATCATTACGCTGTCAAACTTGTTCACTACACCGATGGCAACAGGCGTTCCATTCAACTGGAAAGAAATTACTCCAGTAGCGATGTTGGCTCTTGACCAGTTTGTTCTGTGGACAAATGCTGATAAACCTTACAAAACCGCTCCTGAATATATTGCTGCAGCAAAAGCAGCAGGTCCTGGTAAGTTCCGCATGGGCGGTACAGGTTCCAAGCAGGAAGATCAAATCATTACCGTAGCGCTTGAGAAAGCAACTGGTGCAAAGTTCACCTACTTGCCTTTCAAAGGGGGTGGCGCTGTAGCAGTTCAGCTCGTTGGTAACCACATTGATTCATCTGTAAACAACCCAATTGAGGCTGTTGCTCAATGGCGTGCTGGTAAGTTGCGTGCGCAGTGTGTATTTGATGACACTCGTATGCCATACAAGCAAAAAATGACTGATACCCTCTCATGGAATGACGTTCCAACTTGTAAAGAAGTTGGTGTGGATACTGATTACGTGATGTTGCGCGGTATCTTCATGGCTCCTGGTGTAACTCAAGAGCAAGTTGATTACTATGTAGAGCTTTTCAAGAAGGTTCGTGCTACTCCTGAGTGGAAAGACTTCATGGAAAAAGGTGCGTTTAATCAAACCTTTATGACCGGTAAAGAATTCAAAAACTGGTTGACCTTGAACGAAGCGCTTCACTTGCAGTTGATGACTGAAGCTGGCTTCTTGGCCAAGAAGTAATCTCTAAATAGGGCCCCGATTCCGGGGCCCTATCCCTGAGTAGGTAACTTTACTTTTGGTGGTATCTAGAAGTAATTCAATATTGTTTTTTTAATTAACCTTCATATTGGTGATCGAAGTAATGTCTGAAAATTCAAATAATAATAGTCACGAGTCGCTCGTTAGCGTCCGGACAATGGATATGATTACTGCAGCCTTGTTTATTGTCTTGGGCGCCATTTTTATGTATGGCTCTATCAAATTAGGCAATGGCTGGGGTTCAGATGGCCCTGAGGCGGGTTATTTCCCTTTCTACATTAGCTTGATCATGTCAGCAGCTAGTGCAGTTACTCTCTACAAGGCCTACGCCGATAAGAGTGAAGAAGAGGAATCTTTTGTGGATAAGGGCCCGTTTAAACAGGTCCTCTCTGTTTTATTGCCAGCAGCTGTTTTCGTTCTCGGAATGCAGTTAATTGGTATCTATGTTTCTGCATTTATTTATATTGCGGTATTTATGAGATGGCTAGGAAAATACGCGCTTTGGAAATCGATTGTGGTTGGTTTGGGTGTATCTGTTGCGCTCTTTATGGTCTTTGAGATTTGGTTCCAAGTTCCGCTCCCGCATGGCGCACTCTTCAATCCATTAGCGATTGTTGGTGTGCAATAAAAATAACAATTACAAAAATTAAATAAGAAGGAGATCAAGTTGGAAGAAATTAGCGCTCTATTTCAAGGCTTTGCTGTAGCCTTGACGCCATTCAACTTATTACTAATGTTTGTTGGCGTAACACTTGGCGTAATTATTGGCGTATTGCCAGGTTTAGGTGGTGCTAACGGTATCGCAATTTTGCTGCCTTTAACATTTACTATGCCGCCTACCTCCGCAATTATTATGCTGTCCTGTATTTACTGGGGTGCATTATTTGGTGGGGCGATTACATCGATTCTCTTCAATATTCCGGGGGAGCCGTGGTCTGTTGCGACAACCTTTGATGGTTATCCAATGGCTCGTGAGGGTAAGGCTGGACAGGCTTTAACTGCTGCGTTTACTTCATCATTTGTTGGCGCATTCTTTGCTATCGTGATGATTACCTTCTTGGCCCCGTTAATTGCTAAGTTTGCGTTGGAATTTGGACCTCCAGAGTTCTTCTCGGTTTACTTACTGACCTTCTGTAGTTTCGTGGGCATGAGTAAGGGCTCGCCATTCAAAACGATTGCATCAATGATGCTTGGTTTTGCGCTGGCTACTGTAGGTATGGACACCGTAACTGGACAACTCCGTTTAACTTACGGAAGCCAGGAACTCATGCGTGGTTTCGACTTCTTGATTGCGGTTATCGGCTTGTTTGGTATCGGCGAGATTTTGGACTCCATGGAAGAAGGTCTGCAATTTAAAGGCGCTGCAGCAAAAATTCGCCGTCAGGTTGTATTGGAAACTTGGGCTACATTGCCAAAGTATTGGGCGACTTCATTGCGCAGTTGCTTAATCGGTTGCTGGATGGGTATTACTCCAGGTGGCGCTACACCAGCTTCCTTCATGGCCTACGGTGTTGCAAAACGTGTATCTAAAAATGGCGACAAGTTTGGTAAGGGCGAAATCGAAGGGGTGATTGCTCCTGAGACGGCAGCTCATGCTGCTGGTACTGCTGCCTTATTACCTATGTTGTCCTTAGGTATTCCTGGATCTCCAACAGCAGCTGTGTTGCTTGGTGGCTTGCTGATCTGGGGTCTCCAGCCTGGCCCATTGCTGTTCGTTGAGCAGTCTGACTTCGTATGGGGATTGATTGCAAGTATGTACCTTGGAAACATCGCTGGTCTGATCGTGGTGTTAACTTGTGTCCCTGTCTTTGCATCGATTTTGAGAATTCCTTTCTCAATCATTGCGCCAGTTATTTTGGTGGTCTGTGCAGTGGGTGCGTATACGGTAGGAAATGCTTCATTTGACGTATGGCTCATGCTGATATTCGGTGTGGTTGGTTATGTCTTTAAGAAACTAGACTACCCAATGGCTCCGATGGTTCTCGCCTTAGTATTGGGTGACCGTGCAGAAGACTCTTTCCGTCAGTCCATGCTCATGTCTGGCGGCGGTTTAGATATCTTCTTCTCAAACTACCTAGTAGGCGGTATCAGTGGCTTGGCGTTGCTCTTGTTGGTATGGCCTTTAATCAGCAAAGTAATCGGCAAGAAAAAAGTTGCTGCAGCATAAGACTGAAATAAGCTAGAAATAGCGATTTCATAAGGGAAAAGGGGCGCAAGCCCCTTTTTTCATACCCAAGAGAAAATTCCGATAAAATTCCACCATCATGAATTTCCGCAAAAACCACCTTATTCATTGGATTGCAGCTGCAGCCATTGCAATGAGTGCGCTTGCGCCAGCAGTTTCACAAGCGGTATCGCTTGCTAAATATGGTCAAGGTTTTGCGATGGAGATTTGTGCGGCAGATGGTACGAAAGCGCAGATCAATATTCAGAGCGAAGATCAAGCAGATCTTGCAGATGTTCAGCCTTGTACATATTGCATAGCACACACAGCTATCACGCCAGCATTTAACACCAATCTCACATTTCAGGCACCGCAAACACTTGCTTTGTTGCCACAGCTTTTCTATCAATCACCCAAACCTCTCGCTGTTTGGGTAACACCTCCCTCAGCAGCGCCTCCAGCAATCGCCTAACACTACATTCTTCCCATTTTTGGGTTTTGTAATTGACCATCCTGGTCATTGTTTTGGTGATGAAAATGAAATTAGTAAAAGTTACACCTATGGCCTTGGTGGCCTCTTTAATGTGTTCGGGCGCATATGCACAAGTTAGTACTAGTATTGATTCGTTAACAGTAACAGGCATTCAGGAGGCGCCACTTACTCAAACTATCCTTACTGGTAAAGAGTTGAATCAGTCGCGTGTCAACACCCCCAATACTGCAGCAATGCTTTTGAATATCCCCGGTGTAAGCATGTATTCCGGTGGCGGCGTATCTGGCTTGCCGGCAATCCATGGTTTGGCAGACGATCGAGTATCCACCAATATGGACGGCATGCCACTTTTATCTTCCTGCCCAAACCATATGAACTCACCGCTGTCATATATCAGTCCATCCAATGTGGGTAGCGTCAAAGTGATTACTGGTCTATCGCCTGTAAGCGCCGGCGGAGATAGTTTAGGTGGCATAGTTTCTGTGCAATCATTGCCGCCAGTATTTGCCAACAAAGGTGAGACGCTCACACAAGGTGAGGTGGGTGCTTCTTACAGCAGTAATGCATCAGCCATTGGTGGAAATCTGAATGTCACGGCGGCAACCGATGAATTTAGTGCTAACTACACGGTTGACTCTGTAAAGGCAGGTAATTACACAGCTGGTGGCAATTTCAAACCGGCTGGAAATGGTATCTCACCTAGTACGGTTGGCGCCTCAAGATATATTGCTACCAATCAACAACTTGCTTTAGCGTGGCAAAAAGATAACCATCTGGTTGAATTTAAGGCGGGCTATCAATTTATTCCTTTCGAAGGTTATGCAAACCAACGTATGGATATGACTAAAAATCAAAGTGAGCAATTTAATCTCAAGTACACCGGTAAATATGATTGGGGTACTTTGGAAGCTCAAGCCTATAACCAGATGGTCAATCACCAGATGGATGACAACACTGGCGCACGAACATCGCCAGCAATGCCAATGTTGGCAACAAGCTCTACCAATGGAGCCATCATTAAGGGAACATTACCAATTTCTGAGACTCAGTTGGCTAGAGTTGGAACAGAATGGCAGGGTTACAAGTTAAATGATTGGTGGCCAGCATCTAGCACTGGATCTGGAAATCAAATGATGGGCCCCAATACATTTGAAAATATTAATAACGGTACAAGAGAGAGGCTGGCTTTATTTAGTGAGTTAGAACAGCAGTGGTCTAAGGAGTGGATGGGTTTAGCTGGAGTTCGAGTCGAGCAAGTAGCTTCTAATGCAGGAAATGTTCAGGGATATAACAATGCAAATACAGTAGGAATGGGGATGATGAGTATGTCCACAAACTACTTGCGAGATTCCACTGCATTTAATGCTCAGCAGCACAAACAAACTGATTACAACTGGGACTTAACAGCTTTGACAAGATATAAGCCAGATAACACTCAAAATTATGAGGCTGGTTATTCTCGTAAAACAAGGTCTCCAAATCTGTATGAGCGCTACTCTTGGTCAACAACACCAATGGCAGCCATCATGAATAACTTCGTCGGAGATGGTAACGGTTATGTTGGTCAAGTGACGCTTGCCCCTGAGGTTGCAAACACAGTAAGTTTTGCGAGCGATTGGCATGATGCTAATAAAGAGTCTTGGGGATTTAAGACCAACCCTTACTACACCTATGTAAGTAACTATATCGATGCAGCATGTAATACAACTTGCACTGTTGATAAATTTAATGTTCTTAAGTATGTCAATCAAGATGCGCAACTCTATGGATTGGATCTTTCCGGCAACGTAATACTGGGTAAGTTGCCGCAGTTGGGTCGTTTCCAAATGACTGGTATGGCTTCTTACACACGTGGACAAAACGTTACCACTGGTGACAATCTTTACAACATCATGCCGCTGAATGGAAAGCTTGGCCTTGTCCAGTATTTGGGAGCAAATTGGACCAATACGATTGAAGGGCAGTTTGTTGCTGCGAAGAATAATCTCAACGCGGTACGAAATGAGATTGCTACTGGCGGATATTCACTCTATAACTTACGCGCCTCATATGACGATAAAAAATATCGTGTGAACTTTGGCATTGAGAACTTGCTGAATAAGCTCTATGCGTTGCCACAAGGCGGAGCTTATTTAGGGCAAGGCAACACGATGTCTATGAATGGTGTGGCTTGGGGTACTGCAGTTGCGGGCATGGGAAGAACTTTCTATGTCTCTGCAAATATGAAGTTTTAGTTGTTAAATATTGAATTAATTAAAAAAGAACGATTGATGGTGAGGCTGAAAAATGAAAGTCTGGCTAATGAAGAGAAATTGTTCCTTTTCCCCCAAGCAGGTGGGAGTTTTCTACCTATCTATTGTGGGATTTTCTCTTTTGGTGGCTGGATATTTTTATTTGATTGGGGCTTGGATGATTCTCATCTTTACCTCAATTGAGATTCTGGCGGTCACTATTGCGTTATATGTCTATACACGTCATGCATTGGACTATGAAAAGATTACGATTTCAGGAAAGCAGTTATTGTTTGAAAGAAGTTGGGGTGGCAAGATTCAACATCATGAGTTCAATACCATTTGGACTAAGTTGGTTTATAACGAGTCAACAGGTAAAGATCTGGTGTTAAAGACTTCTACTAAAGAAGTTCCAATTGGTTTTTTTGTTGACGCTAATAAGCGAGAGCAGTTTGGAAAAGAGCTCGAGAGATATCTCGGGATTTAAGATTAACTAGGAGGATGTACGAATGAAAAGTAATACTTTATTAAATGCATTATTGGCTACTGTAGTGGGCTTAGGTTTGGCTGCTACTGCACAGGCGCAAAACGCTAAAGTCGGTAGTGTGCAAATTGAAAACGCCTATACGCGTGCTACAGTTCCTGGTCAGCAAGTAGCTGGCGGCTTTATGAAGATTGAAAATAAAGGCGCTGCAGACCAACTTATTTCTGCAAGCTCACCAGTTGCTGGTGAAGTCCAATTACATGAAATGGCGATGGATGGCAATGTCATGAAAATGCGTCAAGTGAAAGATATCCCTGTGCCAGCGGGTGGTGCAGTGGAATTAAAGCCAGGCGGCTTGCATTTAATGTTCATGAACATTAAAGCTCCATTAACTGCTGGTGAAACTGTTCCAGTCAAACTCAAGTTTGCTAAAGCAGGTGAAGTGGAAGTGAAGATGCCTGTCAATGCGATGGGCAATCCTGCTGGCGGCCATGGCGGAGCAATGAAGCACTAAGCATGCGCTTTAGTAGCTTGTAGCAAAGGTATTAAAAAAGCCCCTAGTGTTACTGAACTGACCCACAAAAGTTGGACACCCAATCCAACTCAAAAGGGTCAGTCTCATGTCCAAATACAGCA